>NZ_JBMMMZ010000012.1:0-212890 GCF_049725035.1 Streptomyces sp. XH2
GTCGTCGCGAACGAGTGACCTCGCGCACGACGCAGCACGTGGGGCGGGCGCCCCCAGGGGGGCGCCCGCCACACGCGTGTCCTAGGAGCCGCCCGGGAAGTCGGAGGCCTCGAAGACCCGGCGCACTTCGACCTCGCCCTCCCGGAAGGGAATGCTCCGGGCCCACTCCAGGGCCTCGTCCAGGGAATCGGCCCGGATGATCCAGAAGCCGGCGACCAGATTCCTCGCCTCGCCCCCGAAGGGCCCCTCCGTGACGACGGGCGGGCCGTGCGAGTACGTCACGCGCGCGCCCTCGGAACTGGCGCGCAGCCCCTCGCCCGCGAGCATCACTCCGGCCTTCTGCAACCGGTCGTTGTAGGCGCCCATCTCGGCGAGCGCCTCCGCGGTCGGCAGCACGCCGGCCTCGGAGTCCTCGCTCGCCTTGACGATCATCATGAAACGCGGCATCGCGTGCCTCCCGTCCGTCCGGAACCACTGGGTTCCCGGACCGGAGACACGCGATGCCGCGTACGCGCGGATTTAACCCGCGAGGATCAGAACTCGTCGTCGAAGGCGACCGTGCCCTCGACCGCCACCTGGTACGCGGACGCGCGGCGCTCGAAGAAGTTGGTCAGCTCCTGGACGTTCTGCAGCTCCATGAAGGAGAACGGGTTCTCCGAGCCGAACACCGGGGCGATGCCCAGGCGCTGCAGGCGCTGGTCGGCGACGCACTGCAGGTACTCGCGCATGGACTCGGTGTTCATGCCCGGCAGGCCGTCACCGCACAGGTCGCGGGCGAACTGCAGCTCGCACTCGACGGCCTCCTTCAGCATGTCCGTGACCTGCTGCTGGAGCTCGTCGTCGAACAGGTCGGGCTCCTCCTCGCGGACGGTGTCCACGACGGAGAACGCGAAGTCCATGTGCATGGACTCGTCGCGGAACACCCAGTTGGTGCCGGTCGCGAGGCCGTGCAGCAGGCCGCGGCTGCGGAACCAGTACACGTAGGCGAAGGCGCCGTAGAAGAACAGGCCCTCGATGCACGCGGCGAAGCAGATGAGGTTGAGCAGGAAGCGACGGCGGTCGGCCTTCGTCTGCAGGCTCTCCAGCTTCTCGACCTCGTTGATCCACTTGAAGCAGAACTGCGCCTTGTCGCGGATGGAGGGGATGTTCTCCACCGCGTCGAACGCGGCCGCGCGCTCCTCCGGGTCGGGCAGGTAGGTGTCGAGCAGCGTCAGATAGAACTGGACGTGCACGGCCTCCTCGAACAGCTGCCGCGACAGGTACAGGCGCGCCTCGGGCGAGTTGATGTGCTTGTACAGCGTCAGCACGAGGTTGTTCGCCACGATCGAGTCGCCGGTCGCGAAGAACGCGACGAGGCGGCCGATCATGTGCTGCTCGCCCGGGGACAGCTTGGCGAGGTCGGCGACGTCCGAGTGGAGGTCGACCTCCTCGACGGTCCAGGTGTTCTTGATCGCGTCGCGGTAGCGGTCGTAGAAGTCCGGGTACCGCATGGGGCGCAGGGTCAGCTCGAAGCCCGGGTCAAGAAGGTTCTTCTGGCGTTCGGTGGACATTACTGGCAGGCCTCGCAGGACTCGGGGTTCTCAAGGGAGCAGGCGATGGCGTCCGCGTCGGGCGCGGCCTGCTGCACGGGGATGGTGGCGGGAGCGGCGGCACCACCGGACGCCGCGCGGGCGATCCGGGTCGCCGGGCGCGAACGCAGGTAGTACGTCGTCTTGATGCCCTGCTTCCAGGCGTACGCGTACATCGAGCTGAGCTTGCCGATGGTGGGCGAGGCCATGAAGAGGTTCAGCGACTGGCTCTGGTCCAGGTACGGCGTACGGGCCGCGGCCATGTCGATCAGGGCGCGCTGCGGGATCTCCCAGGCGGTGCGGTAGAGGTCGCGCACCTCCTGCGGGATCCACTTCATGTCCTGGATCGAGCCGTTGGCCTCGGTCATGGCCTCGCGGGTGGCGCGGTCCCACACGCCGAGCTGCTTGAGGTCCTCCACCAGGTAGGTGTTGACCTGCAGGAACTCACCGGAGAGCGTCTCGCGCTTGAAGAGGTTGGAGACCTGCGGCTCGATGCACTCGTACACGCCCGCGATGGAGGCGATGGTCGCCGTGGGGGCGATGGCGAGCAGCAGCGAGTTGCGCATGCCGACCTCGGCGATGCGGGCGCGCAGCGCCTCCCAGCGGTCCTCCCACGCGGCGACGGCGTTGGGGTAGTGGTCCGGGTGCAGCACGCCGCGGGCGGTGCGGGTCGCGGCCCAGGCCGGGTGCGGGCCGTTGCGCTCGGCGAGGTCGGCGGAGGCCTCGTACGCCGCGAGCATGATCCGCTCGGAGATCTTGGTGGAGAGGGCCTTCGCCTCGGCCGAGTCGAAGGGCAGGCGCAGGCGGAAGAAGACGTCCTGCAGGCCCATCAGGCCCAGGCCCACCGGGCGCCAGCGGCTGTTGGAGCTGCCGGCCTGCTCGGTCGGGTAGAAGTTGATGTCCACGACACGGTCGAGGAAGGTGACGGCCGTGCGGACCGTGCGGTCGAGCTTCTCCCAGTCCATCTCGCCGTCGGCACCGAGGTGCTGGGCGAGGTTGACGGAGCCCAGGTTGCAGACCGCGGTCTCGCCGTCGTCCGTGACCTCGAGGATCTCGGTGCAGAGGTTCGAGGAGTGGACGACCGCGCCCTTCTCGGCCGTCTGGTTGGCGGTGCGGTTGGCGGCGTCCTTGAACGTCATCCAGCCGTTGCCGGTCTGCGCGAGGGTGCGCATCATGCGGGCGTAGAGCACGCGCGCCGGGATGGTCTTGACGGCCTTGCCGGCGGCCTCGTAGGCGCGGTAGGCGGCGTCGAACTCGTCGCCGTAGAGGTCGACCAGGTCGGGCGTGTCGGCCGGGGAGAACAGCGACCAGTCGGCGTCGGCCTCGACGCGGCGCATGAACTCGTCCGGGATCCAGTGCGCGATGTTGAGGTTGTGGGTGCGGCGGGCCTCTTCGCCGGTGTTGTCGCGGAGCTCCAGGAACTCCTCGATGTCGGCGTGCCAGGTCTCCAGGTAGACGCACGCGGCGCCCTTGCGGCGGCCGCCCTGGTTGACCGCGGCGACGGAGGCGTCGAGGGTGCGCAGGAACGGCACGATGCCGTTGGAGTGGCCGTTGGTGCCGCGGATCAGCGAGCCGCGGGAGCGGATGCGCGAGTACGACAGGCCGATGCCGCCGGCGTGCTTCGACAGCCGGGCCACCTGGTGGTAGCGGTCGTAGATCGAGTCCAGCTCGTCCAGCGGGGAGTCCAGCAGGTAGCAGGACGACATCTGCGGGTGGCGGGTGCCGGAGTTGAAGAGCGTCGGGGAGGACGGCAGGTACGAGAGGGAGCTCGTCAGGCCGTACAGCTCGGCGACGTCGGCGAGGGCGCGCTCGGAGTGGTCCTCGGCCAGGCCGCAGGCCACGCGCAGCAGGAAGTGCTGCGGGGTCTCGATCACGTCGCGGTGGATCGGGTGGCGCAGCAGGTAGCGGCTGTGCAGGGTGCGCAGGCCGAAGTAGCCGAAGCGGTCGTCGGCGCCGTCGGCGAGGGCCTTCTCGACGAGCGCGTCCAGGTGCGCGGCGTGGGCGGCGACGAACGCGGCGGTCTCGTCCGCGATCAGGCCTTCCTTGTGGCCGACGGCGACCGAGGCCGAGAAGGAGGTGGCGCCCTGGCCGGCGGCCTCGTCGGCGATCGCGCGCGTGAGCAGGCGCGCGGCGAGGCGGGAGTACTCGGGCTCCTCGGCGATCAGACCCGCGGCGGCCTCGGTGGCGAGGGAGCGGAGCTCGGCCTCGTCCGAGGTGGCGCTCCGGCCCCGCAGCGCGGCGGCGGCGACCTTGCCCGGGTCGGTGGCGGGAAGGTCGGCGGTGAGGTCGGTCAGGGTGCGCAGCAGCGCGGTCCCGGGGCCGCCGGTCGCTTCTTCCGCAGTCGCTGAGACCGGATCGGCGGGCGCGATGGTCACTGAGGCTCTCCCTCGCTCGGCTGGGTGGGCCGGCGGGGAGAGCTCGACGGGCCGCGTACGGGCATGCCTGATGCGCAGGGCATGCCTCGTAGGCGTCCGCCGGCCCAACCCGCGAGGCCCGGACGAATTCAACGCCCATAGCCGAGCCCAGGGCAGGCTCGGTGGAGGGCGGCTGCCGGCAGGTACTCGGACTCCTGCATGCGCGGCTTAACGGCATACATGCACCGTTGCGGGACAGTTCCGGATTTTCACCGGATTCCCCTGCGACGACAGCGAGGACGAGCATACATCTAGTGCCGCCCCTCGTACGCGCCCCCACATGTTGTGTCGCGCGGTAAGCGCATGGGTCGGAATGTGTTATCAGGCCCCGGTGTTGAGGGTGGGTTCGCAGGTCACGCGCAGGCCGTTCCGGGGCCCTCTGCGGGCCGTTCGCGGGTCCTTCGCGGGCCGGGCCCGGGCCTCGGGCGCGAGGCGCGGCAAAGGGCCGCCACGCCCCCTGGGAGGGGCGTGGCGGCCCGGTCGGCCCCGCGGGCCGGGAAGCCTGCCGGCGGTCGTCCTAGTGCCCGCCGGGGACCCCCGCGGTGGCCGGCGGGAGCTCCGGCTGGACCCCCGGGTCGCCCGCGTCCGCGGTGTAGTCGGCGGCCGTGGTCTCGTCCACGCCCTCCGGCGCGCCGAACGCCTTCAGGACGACGGTCAGGACGATGACGACGATCACATTGAGCACGAAGGCCGTGAGCCCGATATAGCCCTTTTCTCCGATAAGGGGGATGAGATTGGTATTTCCGAAATGATCCTGCGTGGCGCTCGGCGTGTCGTACGCCTTCCAGGTGCCGTAGACCATTCCCGCCGCCCAGCCGGCCAGCAGGGCCCAGCGGTGGAACCAGCGGGTGAAGAGCCCGCCCACGAGCGCCGGGACCGTCTGGAGGATCCAGATGCCACCGAGCAGCTGGAAGTTGATGGCGACCGTCTTGTCCATGGTGAGGACGAAGACGAGAGCGCCGACCTTCACCAGCAGCGAGGCGAGCTTGGAGACCTTCGCCTCGTGCGCGGGCGAGGCGTCCGGCCTGATGAAGTCCTTGTAGATGTTGCGGGTGAAAAGGTTCGCGGCGGCGATCGACATGATCGCGGCCGGCACCAGGGCGCCGATCCCGATCGCCGCGAAGGCCACTCCCGTGAACCAGTCCGGGAACATGTCCTCGAACAGCTGGGGGATCGCGAGCTGGCCGTTCTTCACCTTGATGCCCGCGGCGATGGCCATGAAGCCGAGCATCGCGAGCAGGCCCAGCATCAGGGAGTACAGCGGCAGGATCGTCGTGTTGCGGCGGATGACGTTGCGGGATTTGCCGGAGAGAACGGCCGTCACCGAGTGCGGGTAGAGGAAGAGCGCCATCGCCGAGCCGAGCGCGAGCGTCGCGTACGCCCACTGCGCGTCGGGGCCGCTCACCAGCGCGCCGCGCGGCTTGCCCGTCTCCGGGTTCTTCACCGCGAACGCTTCGCCCGCCTTGGCGAAGATGTGGTCGAAACCGCCCAGCTTGATGGGGATGTAGACGATCGCCACGATGATCACGATGTAGATCAGCGCGTCCTTGACGAAGGCGATCAGCGCGGGCGCCCGCAGCCCCGAGGAGTACGTGTACGCCGCGAGCACGCCGAACGCGATGAGCAGCGGCAGGTCCTTCATGAACCAGTTCGAGCCGCCGCCCACGCCCAGCACGTCCAGCACCGCCTGGATGCCGACGAGCTGCAGCGCGATGTACGGCATCGTCGCGAGGATGCCGGTGAGCGCGAGGGCGAGCGAGAGCCCCTTGGAGCCGAACCGGCCGCGCACGAAGTCCGACGACGTCACGTAGCCGTGCTTGTGCGCCACCGACCACAGGCGGGGCAGGAACGTGAAGACCAGGGGGTAGCAGAGGATCGTGTACGGGACCGCGAAGAAGCCGGCCGCGCCGCCCGCGTAGATCGCCGCCGGGACGGCCACGAAGGTGTAGGCCGTATAGAGGTCGCCGCCGAGCAGGAACCACGTGATCCAGGTGCCGAAGGACCGGCCGCCCAGACCCCACTCGTCGAGGTTGTCCGCATTCTCGGCGCGCCGCCACTTCGAGGCCATGAAGCCCATGACCGTCACGGCCAGGAAGAAGAAGATGAAGACGGCGAGCGCCACGCCGTTCACGCCGTCCTTCATCGCTGCTCACCCTCCTTGCGGGCGCGCTCGTGGCGCCGCACGATCACGTACGCGACGACGGTGAGCAGCGTCGAGACCGGCACCCACAGCATCTGGTACCAGTAGAAGAACGGGATGCCGATGAAGGCGGGCCCGGTCCGGGCGTAGGAGCCGACCCACAGCATCGCGGCGAAAGGGAGCGCCAGGCACAGTCCCGCCACGGCCAGGGGCGCGGTGACGACCGCCCTCCTGCTGCCGCCCTCCGGTGGTTCCGTCATGGTGGTGACTCCCCCCTGTGTGATCACTGCGTGATGCGCAGGAAATCTAGGCGAGGGTCGGCCGCGCGTCACCCCCCGTCCGCATATCGGTATGGCAACGTCACGAGTACCGGTACCGGAGACGTCACGAGCCGGAGAAGTGGGGTTTCCCCGCGAGGAGTTCCGCCGCCGCCTGTCCCGAGACGCGGGTCGCCCCGTGCGTCGCGAGGTGCACGGCGCCCGGCGAGCTCGTCCCGGGGACGCCCATCTCGACCACGACGGCGTCGGGCCGCGCGCCCAGCAGCCGGTCGAGAGCGGCGGCCATCCACGGGTGGCGGGCGGCGTCGCGCACCACGGCGACGAGCGGCCTTCCGGTTGCGGGGGCGAGCACCTCGCGCTCCAGGACGCCCGCGTCCGTGGTGAGTTCGTCCTGGGTGAGGCGTACGGAGGTGGCGCCGGGCCGCAGTTCGCGCAGCGGGGCCGCCACGCCCCACGGGGTCCGCCGGTCGATGGCCAGCGTCGAGGCCGGGGCGAACTCGGCGACGTGCGGGTCGGCCGGCAGCGGCAGGGCGCCGTCCGCGCCGCCCACGACCCGCATGGCGCGGCGGGCGGCGACGAGCCCGATGCCGGAGGCCCCGGCCGGGGCGTCCGCCCGCTCCGCCGCGTGCGCCCGGAAGCGCTCCCCGGACCAGGCGGCGAACTCCGCGACCCGGCCGGCCGCCGCGGCCAGCCGCTCCTCCGGCAGGACGCCGTCCCGGACGGCCGCGGCCAGCGCGGCGGTCAGCAGCTCGGTGTCCTCCTCGGCCGCGTGCTCCCCGCCGACGCACACCGCGTCCGCCCCTCCCGCCACGGCCCGCACGCTCGCGCCGTCGATCCCGTAGGGCGCCGTGACCGCCTTCATCTCGATGCCGTCGGTGACGACCAGGCCGGTGAAGCCCAGCTGCCCGCGCAGGAGGTCCACCAGGATGCGGGGGCTCAGGGTGGCCGGCAGCTCCGGGTCGAGCGCGGGGACGAGGAGGTGGCCGGTCATCACCACCCTGGCGCCGGCCTCGACGGCCGCGGCGAAGGGTGGCAGGGCGGTCGCGGCGAGCTCCTCGGCGGAGGCGGTGACGCGCGGCAGGCCGAGGTGGGAGTCGACGGCGGTGTCGCCGTGCCCGGGGAAGTGCTTGGCGCACGCCGCGACGCCCGCGGACTGCAGGCCGCGCACCCACGCCGCGGTGTGCCGCGCGACCAGGTCCGTACCGGCGCCGAACGACCGCACGCCGATGGTCGGGTTGCGCGGGTTGGAGTTGACGTCGGCGCTGGGCGCGTAGTTCAGGGACACGCCGGCCGCGTGGAGCTCGTGGCCGATGTCGCGGGCGACGGACTCCGTCAGCCCGGTGTCGTCGACCGCGCCGAGCGCCAGGTTCCCGGGGCGGGACGCGCCCGTCCAGGCCTCCAGGCGGGTGACGTCCCCGGCCTCCTCGTCGATCGCGATGATCAAGTCGGGGTTCTCGGAGCGGAGTTGCGCGGTGAGGCGGGCGACCTGTTCCGGGGCGGCGATGTTGCGGCCGAAGAGGACGACGGACGCGAGTCCGTCCTCGGCGATCCTGCGGCGCACCCAGTCCGGCGCCGTGGTGCCCTCGAAGCCGGGCTGGAGCACCGCGTGGGACAGCCGGCCGAGCCGGCCGCCGCGACCGTGGGAGCGCATGGCTGGTACCTCCTGGTGCGATGCCGCATTGCCCGGACAGTCGCGATATTGGACTGTACCAATAGGGGTGTCAAGGGCGGGCCGAGGCTTCTGAACTGTTGCGATGCCCTTCCGTTTGTGGTGAGTTGAAGATCTCCGTGTGAACTCCCGATGTGCACTCCCGATGTGAACTCCGCTATCGCAAAGGGGATCGCCTTGCGCCGCTACGAACTCGTGGGCCGCCGCGAGATCCGGTTATCCGACGACGTGCCCGTGCCGGTCCCCGGGCCCGGCGAAGTCCTCGTCCGCGTCGCCGCCTGCACCGTCTGCAACCGCAGCGACCTCGTCTACTACCACTACTACGGGCTGCGCGAGCACTGCGCGCGGGGCTGCTTCGGGCACGAGATCTCCGGCACGGTCGCGGGCACCGGCCCCGGCGTCACCCGGTTCGCCACCGGGCGGCGCGTCTTCGTCCGCACGCCCCTGACCACCGGATACGCCGAATACGCCCTCGCCCGGGAAGTCTGCGTGGGCGCGCTCCCCGATCACGTCCCCTTCGAGCAGGGCGCCATCCTGCAGCTGCTGCCGCTGGCCGTGCACGCCACGCGCGGCGTCCGCCTCGGCGACCGCGTGGCGATCGTGGGGCAGGGGCCGGTCGGACTGATGGCGCTCCTGGCGGCGGCCGCGCGCGGGGCCTCGCACCTGACCGTCAGGCTGGTGCGCCGGCACGGCCTCGTCGTCCTGCTGGGCACCCACCACATCGACACCCGGGCCGGCGTCGACCTGGTGACCTGGGAGAGGAAGGGCCTGCGCGTGCACAGTTCGGCCGAGCCCCACGACGTCGCCCGCGCGGAGGCCATGGCCGTCGCCGAACGCCTGGCCGCCGACCGCACCGACCGCCTGCACCTCGACGAGCCCCTCACCCACGTCCTGCCCCTGGCCGAACTGCCCCGTGCCGTCCGCCTGCTGTCGGCCAGCCGCTCCCTCCACCCGGACGGCGAGCGCGCCCCGTACGCCGGGCCACCGCCGAGGGTCCTCAAGGTGGCGGTCCGGCCGTGAGGTGGGCGGTCGCCGGCTACGGCGACGTCGTGCGGCGCCGCGTGCTGCCGGCCCTGCGCGCCCTGGGCGAGGAGCCGGTCTACGTCTGGGGCCGGGACGCGGGCCGCGCCGCCCGTACGGCCGCGGAGTCCGGCGTGCCCGCGGGCGGCGACGACCCCGGCCGGCTGACGACGGCCGACGCGGTCTACGTGGCGACGCCCGTCGTCGCCCACGTGCCCGTCGCGCTCCACGCGCTGCGATCCGGCTGCCACGTCCTGGTCGAGAAGCCGCTGGCGGGCGCGCTCGGCGGCGGGGGCGCGCTGGCGGAGGCGGCGGCCGCGGCGGGGCTGTGCGCCGGCGCGGCGTACTACCGCAGGCTGGGGCCCGCGGCGCGGCGGCTGCGCGAGGCGCTCGCGGCGGGCGCGCCCGCGCACGTGCAGCTCACCTTCTGCACCCCCTTCGACCCGGCCCCGGACGACCCCGAGTACTGGCGCACCGACCCGGCCGTGGCGGGCGGCGGCGTGCTCGCCGACGCGGGCAGCCACCGCCTGGACCTGCTGCTGTCGGTGCTGGGGCCGCCGGTGCGGGTGGGCGCGCGGTTCGGCCGCAGGTTCCCCGCGGGGGCCGAGCGGCGTGCCCACGTGACGCTGGGCTGGGCCTCGGGCACGTCGGCGGAGTGCCGGTTCGCCTGGGCCGGCGGGGCCGAGCGGGACCGGATCGAGGTCGCCGCAGCAGGCCGCTTCCTGACGCTGGACCCGCTGGACGCGGGGCTCGCCCCCGAGCCGCACGTACCGCTGATCGCCGACTTCACGGCGGCGGTGCGGGAGGGAAGGGCGCCCGTCTGCCCGGTGGCGGACGCCGTGCTCGTGGACGACGTCATGACGACGGCCTGCTGGGCCGCACGGTTCCGGAATCAGTAGTACGGATTCCGTAATAATTCGAGCACGGTTCCGGAACGGGTAAAGCAGTGCTGCCCGGGAAACCCGTGAGCTGCGCCCCTTCCCGCCCCAAGTGACCCGGTCAGTCCGGTATTTGCGAAAAATTTAAGCTGTCACACGTAGGTAATGTGCGGGTAAATTGAATGTCGCGGCTGCCGTGCAGACTCGATGTGCACGGCATGCCCGGCCTCAACGCCTGACCGAATGCTTGATCCGACCACACCGCGCCCCGCGCAAGCGGCGAGGGCGCAGGAGGCAGACCAACATGCAGACACTCATCGACAACGCCCGTTCGTTCGCCACGCACGTCGCGGAACACGCGGACGCCTTCCGGGCCTTCGAATCCGGCCAGAGCCCCGACGTCCTCTTCGTCACCTGCTCCGACTCCCGCGTCATACCCTCCCTCATCACCGGCGCCCGCCCGGGCGAGCTCTTCGAGCTGCGCACCGCGGGCAACATCGTCCCCGAGTACCGCAGCGGACACCCCTCGGGGGAAACGGCCACCATCGAATACGCGGTGCGCGTGCTGGGCGTCCGCGACATCGTCGTGTGCGGCCACTCCCACTGCGGCGCGGTGAGCGCGCTCGTGCGGGGCGACGACCTCTCCGCCGCCCCGGCCGTACGGGGCTGGCTCGACCACGCCGTGCCGGGCCCCGTGCGGGGAGCCGCGCCGGACGCGCCCGCGGACCTCGCCGGGCCCGTACAGCAGCATGCCGTGGCCCAGTTGGAGCGGCTGCGCGCCTACCCCTGCGTCCGGGAGCGCCTGAACGAGGGCACCCTGTCCCTCCACGCCTGGTACTACGAAGTGCACACCGGGGCCGTCAGCGCGCACCGCCCCGAGCGCGGCGGCCGAGCGCCGTTCGGGCCCCTGTGACGCGGCCCGCGACCCACGATCCCCGACCGCTCCCCGAGGAAGAACCCTCAACCGCCATGCACGCAACCCTCAGAACCCTCAAAGACGCCACGGCGCTGCGGCGCGAGGTGCTCGCCTCCCTCGTCGTCTTCCTGGTGGCCCTGCCCCTGTGCGTGGGCGTCGCCGTCGCCTCCGGGGTGCCCGCCGAACTCGGCCTGATCACCGGCATCGTCGGCGGCCTGGTCGTGGGCGCCCTGCCCGGCAGCACCCTCCAGGTCAGCGGCCCCGCCGCCGGCCTGACGGTGCTCGTCTTCGAAGCCGTCCGGCAGTTCGGGCTCGGCGCCCTCGGCGCGCTCGTCCTGGTCACCGGTCTGGTGCAACTCGCCCTCGGCGCCCTGCGCTTCGGACGGTGGTTCCGCGCCATCTCCGTCGCGGTCGTCCAGGGCATGCTCACCGGCATCGGGCTCGTCCTGCTCCTCGGCCAGCTCTACACCATGGCCGGGCGCAAGGCCCCCGGCTCCGGCCCGGCGAAGATCGCCGGCCTGCCGGGCCTGCTGTCCGGCATCGCCACCGACCGCGCGGCGCTGACCGCCTTCGCGGTCGGCGCCGGCACCATCGCCGTCCTGGTGCTGTGGAAGCGGCTCCCGGCGAAGGCCCGGGCCGTCCCGGCGCCCCTCGCGGCGGTCGCGCTGGCCACGGCGGTGACCGCCGCGGCGGGCCTGGACGTGGCCCACGTGGAGGTGCAGGGGCTCGCCGACGCCGTCCGCCCGCCCGGCCCGGACGACCTGGGTGCGCTCGCCAGTGTGGCGGCCCTCGGCACGGTGCTCGCCTTCGCGCTCATCGCCTCGGCGGAGAGCCTGTTCAGCGCGGCGGCCGTCGACCGCATGCACGACGGCCCCCGCACCGACTACGACAAGGAGCTGATGGCCCAGGGCGTGGGCAACACGGTGTGCGGCGTGCTCGGCGCCCTGCCCATGACCGCGGTGATCGTCCACAGCGCCGCCAACGTCCAGGCGGGGGCGCGCACATCGCTCTCCCGCATCCTGCACGGCCTGTGGCTGCTGCTCTTCGCGGTGCTGCTGCCGGCCGCGATCGGCGTCATCCCGCTGGCCGCCCTCGCGGGCGTCCTCGTCCACGCGGGCTGCAAGCTCGTCCCCGTCAAGGAGCTCGGCCCGCTGTGGCGGGAGCACCGCGGCGAGGCCGTCGTCCTCGGCGCCACGGCCGTGGCGATCGTCGCGACCAACATGTTCGAGGGCGTGGTGTTCGGCCTGCTGCTCGCCGTCGTGAAGGCGGCGTGGGAGACCTCGCACGCCCAGGTCGCCACCCGTGAGCTGACCGGCGGCAGGCTCGTCGTGACGGTGACCGGCAACGCGACGTTCCTGCGGCTGCCCAGGATCCTGGAAACCCTGGAGTCCCTCCCCAAGGACAAGGCCATCGAGCTGGACCTGACCGGCCTCCGGCACCTGGACCACGCGTGCCGCACGGCCCTGGAGAACTGGGCGGAGCGGCACCACGACGCCGGGACGGAACCGGTGCTCCTGAGACCGATGGCGGAAAAGGTGGGAATCTCGTCATTGTGACGGAAGTGTCGGACCCCGCATGCTGATCCCGTCCGCGCGACCGCGCGGACGGCCCGCGGTCATGGGGGAGTTGACACATGCGGACGAGTACGGGACCCAGTCGGCGCGGTGTGCTGGGCACGGCGGTGGCCGGCGCGCTGGGAGTGGCCGCCGCCGGGGCCGCGGCGCCGGCCCACGCGCGGCCGGCCGCCGGGGATGACGCGCCGCGGGCCGGCGACCGCGTCGTGGCGATCCTGCTCTACGACGGGTTCACCGCGCTCGACGCCATCGGCCCGTACGAGGTGCTGTGCCGGGTGCCCGGGGTCCGTGTCGTGACCGTGGGCGTCCGGCAGGCCGGCCCGGTGCGCACGGACACGGGAGAGCTGAGCGTCGTCGCCGAGCGCACCCTGGCGGAGGTGCCCGCCGCCGACGTCCTGCTGATCCCGGGCGGCGGCCCCCGCGGCCAGTCCGCGGCCGGCGCCGACGCCGCCGTCCAGCGCTGGATCCGCCGCATCGACCGCGGGTCGGTGTGGACCACGTCGGTCTGCACCGGCTCCCTGATCCTCGGCGCGGCCGGGCTGCTGCGCGGGGTCCCGGCGACCACGCACTGGGCGGCGCGCCCGCTCCTGGAGGAGACCGGGGCCGTGTGGACGCGGCAGCGCTTCGTCGAACACGGGAAGATCATCACGGCGGCGGGCGTCTCGGCCGGCATCGACATGGGCCTCCACCTCGCCTCCCGCCTCGCGGGCGACGACGTGGCGCGGGCGGTGCAGCTCGGGGTGGAGTACGACCCGGCCCCGCCGTTCGACAGCGGCAATGCGGAGAAGGCGGACGAGCGCACGAAGCGGCTGGCGCTGAAGCTGCTGAACGACGCGTCCCTCTGAGGGGCTTGAGCGGCTGAGGAACCCCGGACGCCTGAGGCGCCGTCAAAAACCGTCGTCCCCTGCCCGGTCCCGCAGCCGGCGCGGATTTGCCCGGTCGCCGCGCCGGACGAACCGTACGTCCACGGACAGCCGCATCGCCGGCGTCCGCGTGTCGAGGGACGCGTGGACGATGCGCGGCAGGTGGGCGGTGACGTCGCCCGCCGCGAAGTACGCCTCGCGCAGCCGCAGGACCTCGGCCCGGTCCAGCACGCCCCGCAGATACAGGCACCCCTCCGCCGCCAGCCGCTCCCGCGCCCCGTCCGGGCGGCCGAGCAGGTGCGCGCCGTCCCGCATCGGCCCCGGGGCGAACAGGGTGCGGTCGGACAGGTCGAGGGGCAGGCCCTGGGAGGAGACGACCGGCATCAGTAGACGCCTTCGACCTCGTCGCCCCGCCCCTCCGGCCCCTCTTCCGCGTCTCCCTCTTCTCCCCCTTCTCCTTCTTTCGCGCCCCGCCACGGCCTGACGTCCGTCACGCCGTCCCACGGGAACCACGGGTGCGGCCCGGTCCGCACCGCGCTGTCCCGCTCCAGGAGGTTCGGCAGGAACAGGTCCTCCAGGAGCGTCGTGGCCCGCACCCGCCCGCGCTCGCCCACCGCCACCTCGCGCCACGGGTCGGCCGGATCGGTCACCGTCAGCACGGCGAACGGCGGGGGAAGGTGGTACGAGCGCGACGACGAGCCCACCGGCTCGGCCTGCAGGGCGTGGCCGACGAGCGTGTTGCCGTACGTGTCGATCCACTCCATCCCCTGCAGCTGCTCCTCGCGCAGATACTCCGCCTCGGCGGGCGTGCACGACGTGCCGCCCGTGCACACGGCGCGCAGCCCGTAGGCGCTCAGCGGCTCCGGCAGCCGCACGGCGAGCGCGAGCAGCAGCCGTGACGTGGTGAACAGCAGCGTGGGCCGCTCGGCGGTCAGCAAGGTCTCGGTCTGGGCGACGAGGTGGGCCGTGTACGCGTCCGCCTCGCCGCGGGCGCGCAACTCGGCCTTGACCCAGCGCGGGTCGAAGTCCACGGCGAAGACCGCGCCGTGCCAGCTGTCGGCCAGGCCCTCCACGAAGTGGCCGTACGCGTGCGGCCCGCCCGGCGTCATCGCCAGGACGTCCCCGCCCGCGACCCCGCGCGCCTCCAGCAGCGTGCGGTAGATCCGCACGTCGGCGTCCATCCGGGAGACGTTGACCACCCGGCACGGCGGCCCCGTGGTCCCGCCCGTCTCGAACACCCGGAACGGCCGGCCGCGGTAGCCGCGCGGCAGCAGGTCCCGGGCGCTCGCCCGGCGCAGCTCCTCCTTGTCGAACAGGCCGAAGAGCTTCAGGTCGGCGAAGCCGCCGACGTCGTACAGCGGGTCGAAGCCCAGGCCCGCGCGGCGGCCGAGCCAGAACGGCGAACCGGTCGCGGGGGAGAAGTGCCAGCGCATCATCCGCCGGGTCCACTCGTCCAGGCCGGTCCGCAGCTCCGGCACCCGGTCGCACATCGCCTCGAAGAGGACTCCGGTCACAGCGCGCCTCCCCGCGGCCGGTGGATGAACGACGACGTCCCGGCGACGGCCGCGGCCCCGGCGGGCGACGCGGCCGGCACCGCGGCGAAGGGGAACGGCGCCTCCCGGCCGACCAGCGGGTGGCCGGGACCCGCTCCCGGCCCCAGCAGGGCGAGCGCGGGCAGCGCGTACTCCGCGCCGTCGGCGCCGCGTGCGGCCGGAGACCGCCGCGTGAGCATCCGGTCGCCCGGCCCCAGCCCCTCGCGCAGCCGCCGCGCGCACTGCCCGGCCTCGCCGGGCACGCGGAAGGCCGCGAGCGGCAGCCGGTCGTCCACGGGCTCGGCGCGGAGGGCGTCGAGGGCGTCGGCGAGGTGCCGGGCGACTGCGAGGGCGAGTGCCGCAGCGGACCCCGGGCCCTCGGCCGCGCGCCGTCCCGTGCCGGGCCGTCCCTCCGCGGCGGGCGACGCCTCCAGGACGGCTGGTTCCTCCGTACCGGCTGGTTCCTCGGTACCGGCTGGTTCCTCCGTACTGGTCGGTTCCTCCACGCACACCACCGTGCGGACGTTGCTGCAGAACCTGCCCCCGTCGCCCGCCACCAGCGGCAGCAGCCGGTCCACCGCCTCCGCCGGGTCCGTGCCGGGCGGGACGAGCGCACACCCGCGCCCCGGACCGCGCACGTGCAGCCGGTCCGAGGCCCGTACGGACGCCGTCGGCCCGGCGCCCCCGTAGACGGTCTGCCGGTCCGTCAGGCCCACGAGGATGCGCAGGGCGGCCCGCTCCGTGGGGCAGAGGACGAGCCGCTCCGGCGGCCAGCCCGCCTCCAGCAGGGCGGCGACCAGGCGCGCCGAGGACAGGGGCTCCCGGCGGCTGGGCCGGACCCGCACCGCCGCGCTGCGGGCGGCCTCGGCGAGCACCGACTCCAGGCAGGTGAACGTGTTGCCGGGCAGGGACACCAGGGCCGGCGCACCGTCGGGCTCCTCCACGGGACGCGCGGAAGCCCCGCGCAGGAGTCCGCACCAGCGGTCGGTCAGCGCCGCCGGCACGCCGGCGGTCTCCCACAGCGCCGTACGGAAGTCCGCCGCGCTCTGCTCGCCCAGCCCGCCGACGGTCACCGTGCCGCGGTCGAAGAGGCCGAGTGCGGTGTCGATCAGCTTGCGCCGTGCGGCCGGCGGGAAGCTCCCGGCGGGCGGCTCGTACCGGCGCCGGTACGCGGCCGCCACGGCCTCCGGAACGAGGGACAGGGAGAGCCCGGAGCGGCCCGGGAGCGCGACGGTGTCCAGGGAGGGCCGCCAGGAGCCCCGGCGGAAGGCCTGCACCACGCTCCGGCGCGTACGGATCACCCCCGTCATCTCAGCTCGCTCCGCAGCGCCGCCGCGACCCGGAACTGCTCGGCCTCCGTCAGCGACGGGTACAGCGGCAGGGCCACGTGCCGCCCGGCGAACCAGCGCGCCCGGGGGAAGGCCCCGGGCGCGTCCGCAGGTCCCCGGAAGAACGGCTGGTCGCACAGCAGCGTGTCGTAGACCTCCCCGGCCAGGGCGACGCCGTGCCGCTCGCGCAGGCGCGCCTTGAGCGCGGCCCGGTCGACGCCGTCGCCCAGATACGCGAGGTACTTGTAGAAGTTGCTGCCCGACGCCTTCGGGACCGGGAACGGCCGCAGACCGCCCATGCCCGCCAGGAGTCCGTCGTAGCGGGCGGCCGCGGCGCGGCGCGCGGCCAGCGCCGTGCCGAAGCGCTCCAGGCCGACCGTGCCGACGGCCGCGGCCGGTTCGCCCATCCGCCAGTTCCCGCCGGGCCGGTCGTGCCGCCCCGGATCCGTGGGGGAGCGGCCGTGGTCGCGCCAGAGCCGCGCGGCCGCCAGGTCGCCGGCGCGCGCGCCGGTCAGCAGGCCGCCCTCGCCGCTGGTGGCGGCCTTCGTCGGGAAGAACGAGAACGCCCCGAACCGGCCGAAGGGTCCCGCCGCCCGCCCGTCCAGCGTGCTGCCGAAGGCGTGCGCGGCGTCCTCCAGCACCGGGACGCCGTGCTCGCGGCACTCCTCCAGCAGTGTCTCCAGCGCGGGCGAGACGCCGCCGCCGATGTGGACGGGCACGACGGCGGCGACGTCCCGCTCCCCGTCCAGGGCCCGCCGCAGCGCCCCGGGGTCCATGCCCAGGCCGTCGAGCTCGACGTCCACGAAGCGCACCCGCGCCCCGGCCCGTACGGCGGCCGCCGCCGTCGCGAAGAAGGTGTTGACCGGGGTGAGGACGGTGCGCCCGGCGGCGTCCAGGATGCCCGGCAGGACGGCGCCCTCGAAGCCGGTCAGCAGCCGTGCGAACAGGGCGGGGTAGCTGCCGAGGTGGCCCGCCGCGCAGACCGGCGGCGGCTCCGGCGCGAGCAGCGCCGTGTGCAGGGCGACGGCCACGCCGAGGCTGTGCCCGAACAGCCCCGTGCGGCCGGGCGCGGCCCGGGGGTGGCCGCGCAGCCACTCCAGGGCGGCGAGGGCGTCGCCCAGGAGGGCGCCCAGCAGTGAGTGGCCGCGCAGGGCGAAGGCGTGCGCGAGGACGATGCCCCCGTCTCGCCCGGCGAGCCGGTCCGGATCCAGCCCGCCGTCGATGCCGGGGTCGAGGGCGAGCGTGAGGAAGCCCGCGCGGGCGAGGTGCGCGGCGACGTCACGGTCGGGGTGGTCGGGCGGCTCGGCACCGGTCAGCTGGTCCAGCCGGGCGTTCCTGCCGCCGAGGACGAGCACGGCGGGCAGCGGGCCGGTGCCGGCGGGGGCGAGGACCGCGGCCCGGAACCCGCCCCGGGCCGGGCTGTCGAACAGCAGCCGCTCCCGTACAAAACCGTCACTCTCCTCCGGAGGGCCGTCCGCGGTCGCCACCAAGGTGCTGGACCCGGCCCGCGCGAGCCGCTCCACGACGGCCCGCACGCGCCGCGACCAGTCGGCGGACGCGGCGGCTCCGGCCGTTCCGGCGGCTGGTCCCGGGGCAGGCCCCAGTACGCGCTCGACGGAGAGAAGTTGACGCAAACGATGGATCTGCATGGAGCCCTTCGCAGTACGCGGGGGTACGTCGTCAGACGAAGTCGGCGTGCAGGGTGGAGGGCACCTCCAGCGCGTACGCGCCGAGGGCGTCGTCAAGTTTGACCTGTCCGCTCCGCAGGAGCTCCAGGAGCTCGTTCTGCGGCCGGTAGAAGCAGGACTTGCACAGGTCCGTCCGGAGCGGGTCGGACGCCTCCCACTCCGCTCGCGGCCCGCCCTCCAGCACGCCCGCGTACCCGTCCTCGATCACGTTGCCGATGCGGTAGCGGCTGTTGAGGTGGACCTGCGGACAGGGGTAGAGGTGCCCGTCCGCGCCGACGGCGGTCACGAAGCGGCTGTAGTGACAGCGGTCGAAGTCGCCCTCCACGGCCTCCACCCGGTCCATCGGGCCGCGGTCGAGCTTGGGCACGGAGACCTCGAAGCCCGGGGCGGCCAGCCCCGCCGCCTCCGTCAGGGCGGCCGTGACCTCGGCCATCACCGGCTCGATCGTCCTGTGGCCCAGCGCCGTGTAGAACTCGGGCTCGAAGCGGACGTAGTGGGCCCCGGCCTCCCGGGCGACGCGCGCGGCGGCCACGATCTCGCGGTGGTTCCGCTCGGTGATCACGTAGTTGAAGCCGATGCGGAAGTCGGGGTCGATCGCCGACTGCCGCAGCCGGCCGACGTTGTCCAGGAAGGAGGCGAAGGTGTGCTCGCGGTCGCGGGTGATCTCCGCGAAGGTGGCCTCCGTGCCCGCGTTCAGACCGATCCGCACCCACGTGTGCGTGCTGGCCACGCACTCGGCCGTCGCGGGCCGCCCCAGCCGGGAGCCGTTGGTGATCAGACCGATCCGCAGGCCCGCCTCGTGCCCGGCGTCGCAGACCGCCGGATAGCCGGGGTGGATCGTGCAGTCGCCGCTGCCGCAGAACGTGACCGCGCGGCCCTCGTTGGCGGCGAATTCCCGTAACAGGGAAACCGCGTTCTCCGTGGAGATGACGTCCTTGAACGGGAAGAGGTCGTAGAACCGTTCCTCGTCGGGGGAGTGGAAATTACAGAAATCGCACCGCATATTGCAGGCGCCCATGATGCCAATGCGCATGTGGACGGGCCGGATCTCCCCGCCGCCCACGAAGCGGCGGAGCAGTTCGCCGTGCGCGAGGACCTTCTGCGGTGAGTGCGCCCGGTCGAGGCTGACCACGGGTAGTCCGGGGCGGTTGACGGGGGCGGCCGCTTCGTAACTCCGCACGGGTGCGGTGTCGTTCATGGGGTTCCTCTCGCATGGCTCTCGCAAGGCCAGAGGTTCGGCGCGGGTGACACTAGGAGCCGCCGTGACGACCGTCAATAGGTCTAGACCCGCGCCGCCGCCGCTGTGTTGTCCCGGGGGATGACCCCCGGACCCCCAGCCGGGGCCCGGGTGCCGGGCTGCTACTCCGCCGGCCTCTGCAGCCGCGCCACGAACTTGTAGCGGTCCCCGCGGTACACCGACCGCACCCACTCCACCGGCTCCCCCTGCGCGTCCAGCGAATGGCGGGAGAGCATCAGCATCGGCAGGCCCACGTCCGTGCCCAGCAGCCCCGCCTCGCGCGGCGTGGCCAGGGACGTCTCGATCGTCTCCTCCGCCTCCGCGAGGCGGACGTCGTAGACCTCGGCCAGCGCGGTGTAGAGCGAGGTGTACTTCACGAGGCTGCGCCGCAGGGCCGGGAACCTCTTCGCCGACAGGTGCGTCGTCTCGATGGCCATCGGCTCGCCGCTGGCCAGCCGCAGCCGCTCGATGCGCAGGACGCGGCCGCCCGTCGCGATGTCCAGCAGCTTGGCGAGCCGGTCGTCGGCCGTGACGTAGCCGATGTCCAGGAGCTGGGAGGTCGGCTCCAGGCCCTGGGCGCGCATGTCCTCCGTGTAGGAGGTCAGTTGCAGCGCCTGCGAGACCTTGGGCTTCGCGACGAACGTCCCCTTGCCCTGGATGCGCTCCAGACGGCCCTCCACGACCAGCTCCTGGAGGGCCTGGCGGACGGTCGTGCGGGAGGTGTCGAACTCCGCGGCCAGGGTGCGCTCCGGCGGTACGGGCGTGCCGGGGGGCATGGTTTCGGTCATGTCCAGCAGATGGCGTTTCAGGCGGTAGTACTTGGGAACGCGCGCGGTCCGCGCGCCGCCCGACGCGCTGCCGCCCTCGGCCGTACCGCCCTCGGTCGCCATGGCCTGCCTTCCCGACTCCGATCCTGCTGCTGTCACCGGCTCCTCCGTCTGTCGCGGTCACATGGTGGCACGGGCAGAGCCCGAGGGGCCCGGAGACGCCCAGGTCGACCTCGAGGTGTCGGTCCGGTAACGGAGCCGACAGCGACTCTTATACACCCTTGACACCCCAAAAGGTCTAGGCCAAGCTGCGGGCACTGGTCTAAACCATTAAAGACCACATTCGGTCCTTGAGGAGAGTGCTGTGAAGCGAGGGCTCATAGCGGCGACGGGTGTCGCGGCCATGTTGGTGAGTGTTGCTGCCTGTGGGTCCAGCGACAGTGACAAGGGATCGGGCGACAGCGCCAAGGACAAGAGCCTGACCGTCTGGTTCATGGACGGCTCCAACCCTCCGGGCTGGACGAAGACGGTCCAGGCCGAGTTCGAACAGAAGACCGGCGTCAAGCTCAACGTCCAGGTCCAGAAGTGGGACGGCATCCAGCAGAAGCTGACCACGGCGCTCTCCGAGTCCAGCCCGCCCGACGTCGTCGAGGTCGGCAACACCCAGACCCCCTCCTACGCGCAGACCGGCGGCCTCTCCGAGCTCGGCGACCTGAAGAAGGAGATCGGCGCCGACTGGACCGACTCGCTCAACAAGCCCGCCGTCTTCGAGGGCAAGCAGTACGCCGCCCCGTGGTACGCCGCGAACCGCGTCGTCATCTACAACAAGAAGGTGTGGGCGGACGCGGGCGTCACCGACGTCCCGAAGACCCGCGCCGACTTCTTCAAGGCCCTGGAGGCCATCCAGAAGAAGGGCGAGGCCGAGCCGCTCTACCTGCCCGGCCAGAACTGGTACTTCTTCGACGGCCTGACCATCGGCACCGGCGCGGACCTGGTGAAGAAGGACGGCAAGAAGTGGGTGTCCAACCTCGGTGACCCCAAGGTCGCCAAGGCCATGGACGTCTACAAGCAGTACCAGGCCTTCAGCAAGGCCCCTAAGGACAAGGACGAGGCCACCCCGCAGCAGGCCGACGTCTTCGCCAAGGGCAGGACCGGCGCCTTCATCGGCATGGGCTGGGAAGCGGCCACCGCCATCAAGGCCAACCCGGCCATTGAGAAGGACCTCGGCTACTTCACCATCCCCGGTGAGAGCGCCGACAAGCCCGAGGGCGTCTTCCTCGGCGGCTCCAACCTCGCCGTCTCCGCCGGCAGCAAGAAGCAGGACCTCGCCAAGGAGTTCCTGAAGATCGCGCTGTCCGACAAGAACGAGGCCGCGCTGGCCAAGGAGGTCGGCTCGATCCCCAACAAGGACTCCCTGCTGGGCAGCCTGAAGGGCAACGCCGCCGCCGAGGCCGCGGCCCCCGCCGCCAAGGGCGGCGGCACCACCCCGCTGATCCCCGAGTGGGCCGCGGTGGAGAACGCCCCCAACCCGATCAAGGCGTACATGACGGCCGTTTTGAACGGCAAGTCCCCCGAGGAAGCCGCCAAGCAGGTCGAGGCGGACGTCAACAAGCGCCTCAGCCAGAAGCAGTGACCCGACGGCCGGGTGGGGGCCGTGGGAGACGGCCCCCGCCCGGCCGCGCAAAGACGCGCACCAACGCAATACCGTTCGACAGGGGAGAAGGCGGACGACGATGTCAGCGCAGATCGAAGAGGCGACGGCCGCCGGGCCCGCCTCCCGGACCGGCAAGGGCACTGCCCCGCCGCCCCGCCGCGGCCCCCGCCGGCTCGCCGGGGGAGTGCCGTACCTGCTGCTCCTCCCCGCCGCCGCCGTCACGGTGCTGCTGCTCGGCTGGACCCTGCTGAAGAGCGCCCTGCTGTCGTTCCAGACCCTCGGCCCGCGCCAGCTCATCCAGCACCTCACCGAGTGGACCGGCGCCGACAACTACACCGAGCAGCTCGGCAGTTCCGAGTTCTGGGGCGTCACCGGTCGCTCGGTCGCCTTCACCGCCGCCAACGTCGTCCTCATCATGGCGATCGGCAGCTTCACCGGACTGCTCCTCGCCCGCCTGGGCAAGAAGCTGCGGCTGATGCTCTCCCTCGGCCTGGTCCTGGCCTGGGCGATGCCCGTCGTCGCCGCGACCACCGTCTTCCAGTGGCTGTTCGACCAGCGCTTCGGCGTCGTCAACCACGTCCTGGACCGGCTCGGCTGGCACTCCATGGCCGGCTACAGCTGGACCAGCGGGCAGTTCTCCACCTTCTTCGTGATCACCGTGCTGCTCGTCTGGCAGTCGGTCCCCTTCGTGGCCATCAACCTCTACGCGGCGACCACGACGATCCCCAAGGAGCTCTACGAGGCCGCCTCGCTCGACGGCGCCGGCACCTGGAAGCAGTTCACCTCGGTGACCTTCCCCTTCCTCAAGCCGTTCTTCCTCGCGACGACGTTCCTCGAAGTCATCTGGATCTTCAAGTCGTTCACCCAGGTCTTCGCGATCAACGAGGGCGGGCCGGACCGGCTCACGGAGACCCTGCCCGTCTACGCCTTCCAGGAAGGCTTCGGCAGCCAGCACTTCGGGATGGGCGCCGCCATCTCCATCCTGACCATCGTGATCCTGCTGGCCCTGACGGCGTACTACCTGCGCCTGGTGCTCAAGCAAGAGGAGGACGAGCTGTGAGGCGATCGACCCTGGGCCGGATCTGGCCGGGAGCGACCGCGGTCGTTCTCTTCGTCGCGTTCGTGTTCCCCGTCTACTGGATGTTCAGCACGGCCTTCAAGGCCAACAAGGACATCGTCAGCGAGGACCCCGTCTGGTTCCCCACCAGCCCCACCTTCGAGCACTTCGAGCGGGCGGTGCGGGCGGACGGCTTCTGGACGCTGGTGCGCAACTCCCTCACCGTCACCCTCGTCGCCGTCGCGCTGTCGCTGATGATCGCCCTGTTCGCCTCGTTCGCCGTCGCGCGGATGCGGTTCAAGGGGCGCAAGGGCTTCATCCTGGTGATGATGATGGCGCAGATGGCCCCCTGGGAGGTCATGGCCCTCGCGTACTACATCATCGTGCGCGACGCGGAGATGCTGAACAGCCTCGTGCCGCTGATCGCCATCTACACCGTCATGGTGCTCCCCTTCACCGTCCTGACGCTGCGCGGCTACGTCGCCGCCGTGCCCAAGGAGCTGGAGGAGTCCGCGATGGTCGACGGCTGTACCCGCACCCAGGCGTTCGTCAGGGTGATCTTCCCGCTGCTGGCGCCGGGCCTGATGGCCACCTCGCTCTTCGGCTTCATCACCGTCTGGAACGAGTTCCCCTACGTCCTGATCCTCAACAAGGACGCCTCGGCCCAGACCCTCCCCGTCTGGCTCACCGGATTCCGCACGGCCTTCGGCGACGACTGGGGCGCCACCATGGCCGCCTCCTCGCTCTTCGCGGTGCCCATCCTGATCCTCTTCGTCATCCTCCAGCGCAAGGCAGTCGGCGGCCTCACCTCCGGCGCAGTGAAGGGTTAGCGCTACTCCCATGGACACGCTCACGCGCGACGCCCTCGCCGTCCTGCAGCCCGGCTTCACCGGCACCACCGCCCCCGCCTGGCTGCTGCGCCGGCTCGGCGAAGGCCTCGCCTCCGTCGGCCTCTTCGGCCGCAACATCGCCTCCCCCGAGCAGCTCGCGGCGCTCACCGCCCACCTGCGCGCCGAACGCGGCGACGTCCTCGTCGCCATCGACGAGGAGGGCGGCGACGTCACCCGGCTGGAGGTGCGCACCGGCTCCTCCTTCCCCGGCAACCTCGCCCTCGGCGCCGTCGACGACACCGCACTCACCCGGGCCGTCGCCCGCGAGCTCGGCCGGCGGCTCGCCGCGTGCGGCGTCAACCTCAACTGGGCGCCCTCCGCCGACGTCAACTCCGACCCGGACAACCCCGTCATCGGCGTCCGGTCCTTCGGCGCCGACCCGCAGCTCGTCGCCCGGCACACCGCCGCCTACGTCGAGGGCCTGCAGTCCGCGGGCGTCGCCGCCTGCACCAAGCACTTCCCCGGGCACGGCGACACGGCCGTCGACTCCCACCACGACATGCCGCGCATCGACGCGGACCTCGCGACGCTGCGGGCGCGCGAACTGGTGCCCTTCCGCGCCGCGGTCGCCGCCGGCACCAAGGCCGTCATGAGCGCGCACATCCTGCTGCCCGCGCTCGACGCCGACCTGCCGGCGACCCTGAGCCCCGCCGCCCTGCACGGGCTGCTGCGCGCGCCCGTCGCCGACGGCGGCCTCGGCTTCGACGGCCTGATCGTCACCGACGGCATGGAGATGCAGGCCGTCTCCGGCACGTACGGGATCGAGCGGGGCAGCGTACTGGCCCTCGCCGCGGGCGCCGACGCCATCTGCGTCGGCGGCGGTCTGGCCGACGAGGACACCGTGCTGCGGCTGCGCGACGCGCTGGTCGCCGCCGTACGCGCCGGCGAGCTGCCGGAGGAACGGCTCGCCGACGCCGCGGCACGGGTGCGCGCCCTGGCGCGCTGGACCTCGGGGGAGGGCGCGGCCGAGGAGGGGACCGCGCCCGCCCCCGAGGTGGGACTCACCGCCGCCCGGCGCGCCCTGCGGGTCACCGCCTCGCCCGGGCACGAGCCGCTCACCGGCCCCGCCTACGTGGCCGCGTTCACCCCGCTGGCGAACATCGCCGTCGGCGACGAGACCCCCTGGGGCGTCGGCGCCGAACTCGCCCGGCTGCTGCCCGGCACGTCGACCGGCACCTACGGCCGTGACGCGGCCCGCGCCCCGGACGTGCTCGCGGCCGCGGGCGGCCGGCGGATCGTCGCCGTCGTACGGGACGCGCACCGGCACGGGTGGATGGCGGAGGCGCTCGACGCGCTGCTCGCCGCACGGCCGGACACGGTCGTGGTGGAGATGGGCCTGAACGCGGCCCCGCCGCGGGGTGGTTTGCACATCGCCACGCATGGTGCGGCGCGGGTGTGCGGAGTTGCCGCCGCGGAGGTCATCGCGGGGGCGGCGTAGGCCCACGGGCGGGTCCGGCACCGCCGGGCTGCCCGGGGTGGGGGTTGAGCGCCGCCGCGGCGGGGGGAGATGCCCCGGTCCCGCCCCTTCCCGAAACCGGGGGCAAGCCCCCGGGCCCCCGGCCCCTCCGGAGGAGGAAACGGCGAAAGGGTGGGACCGGGGCCCCTTCTTCCGCCGCGACGGCGCTCAGCCGCCGCGGCGGAGTCCGGCGGTGCCGGACCTCGCCGCAGCGGCGTGTGTGCTTACAGCCCCTGCCAGGCCGGCTTCGCCGCGTACGTGGCGCGGAAGTAGTCCGCGAGCTTCAGCTCGGACGCGGCGGCCTCGTCGACGACGACCGTGGCGTGCGGGTGCAGCTGCAGCGCCGAGGCGGGCACCAGGGCCGAGACCGGGCCCTCGACGGACGCCGCCACGGCATCGGCCTTGCCCTCGCCCGTGGCGAGCAGCACCAGGTGGCGGGCCTCCAGGATGGTGCCGATGCCCTGGGTGATGACGTGGTGCGGCACCTGCTCGATGTCGCCGTCGAAGAAGCGCGCGTTGTCGACGCGGGTCTGCTCCGTGAGCGTCTTGATGCGCGTGCGGGAGGCGAGCGAGGAGCACGGCTCGTTGAAGCCGATGTGGCCGTCGGTGCCGATGCCGAGCAGCTGGAGG
This sequence comes from Streptomyces sp. XH2, assembly GCF_049725035.1. Lineage (NCBI taxonomy): Bacteria > Bacillati > Actinomycetota > Actinomycetes > Kitasatosporales > Streptomycetaceae > Streptomyces > Streptomyces sp. XH2. The sequence continues at coordinate 25,560 of NZ_JBMMMZ010000012.1, forward strand.
TCCACCCCGCCGGCCGCCGGCAGCGCGCGGTCGTAGTCCTCGCACGCGGCCTGGACGTCCTCGGCGGTGCCGTCGGGGCCCATGAAGGACGCCTCGGTCAGACCGAGCGGCTCGACGACCTCGCGCAGCACCACCGAGCGGTACGACTCGGGGTGGTCGGCGGGCAGGCCGACGTACTCGTCGAGCTGGCAGATGCGGGCCCGCGAGGCGTCCACCGCGCCGGAGCGGACCTTGGCGGTCAGGGCTTCGTAGACGGGCAGCGGCGTCGAGCCCGTGGCCACGCCGAGCAGGGCGTCGGGCTTGCGGCGCAGGAGGGCGGCCATGGCCTCCGCGATGAGTTCGCCGCCTGCCTTGGCGTCCGGGACGATGACAACTTCCACGCTGGGGCCTGCCGATCTTAAAGAGTGGAGCGGATCGTGTGGTATAGACCAATCTAGCAGAGGGGTGCACCCCGGTAACCCCGCCGGAAGCCCCCCGGAACCCGCCCGGGAGCCCGCTTCCCGCTGGCGGGCGCGCACCACCCCGTGGTCGACTGGGACTGCATCCCCGTCCGGGAGGTATCCGGCATGAGCGCCACGACCGCCGCCCACCACCGCGAGCAGCCGGGCGGGATCATGTCCGCCGAGATGGCCGAACAGCCGGCCGTCCTGCGCCGCATCCTCGACCGCGGCGCCCCCGCGATCGCCGCGACCGCCCGGACCGTCGCCGCCCGCGAGCCCCGCTTCGTGCTCCTCACGGCCCGCGGCACCTCCGACAACGCCGCCCTCTACGCCAAGTACCTCCTCGAAGTGCAGCTCGGGAAGCCCTGCGGCCTGACCTCCATGTCGACCGTCACGGCCTACGGGGCCCGGCCCGATCTGACGGACGTCCTCGCCGTCACCATCAGCCAGTCCGGCGGCTCGCCCGATCTCGTCGCCTCCACCAAGGCCGCCCGCGAGGCCGGGGCGATCACCGTCGCGGTCACCAACAACGCCGACTCCCCGCTCGCCGCCGTCTCCGAGCACCACATCGACATCCTGGCCGGCCCCGAACGGGCCCTGCCCGCCACCAAGACCTACACGGCCTCGCTGCTCACCCTCTACCTCTTCGTCCAGGGCCTGCGCCCCGGCGGCGGCGACGGCACGGCCGCGGCCGAGGTCCTGCCCGGCCTCGCGCAGAGCGTCCTCGACCGCGCCCCCGAGGTCAGACAGCTCGCCGCCCGCTACCGCTTCGCCGAACGGATGGTCCTCACCTCCCGCGGCTACGGCTACCCGACCGCCAAGGAGGCCGCCCTCAAGCTGATGGAGACCAGCTACATCCCCGCCCTCTCCTACTCGGGCGCCGATCTGCTGCACGGCCCGCTCGCCATGGTCGACAACATCTCGCCCGTCATCGCCATCGTCACCGACGGGCGCGGCGGTGAGGCCCTGCAGCCCGTACTGGAACGGCTGCGCGGCCGCGGCGCGGACCTGATGATCGTCGGCAGCGAGGCCGAGGCGGTCAAGGGGACGGCCGGGTTCGCCTTGCCCACGGCCGGGGTGCCCGAGGAGCTGCAGCCGGTCCTGGAGATCCTCCCCCTGCAGATGCTGGCCTACGAGATCACCGTCGCCCGGGGGCAGGACCCCGACGCGCCCCGCGCCCTCGCAAAGGTCACCGAGACCCGCTGACGCACCCCGCGCTCCCGGTGGGCACGCCTCAGAGCAGCGCACCGCCCGTCGCGTCTATCCACTGCCCCGTCACCCACCGGCTGTCGTCCGACGCGAGGAAGGCGACGATGTCGGCGACATCGCGCGGCTCGCCCACCCGCCGGAGCGGGGACATCGCCGCGACGCCCTCTTGGATCTCCGCACTGCCGCGCAGCCACGAGGCGTTCATGTCCGTGTCGATCACGCCCGGCGCCACCGCGTTGACCGTGATGCCGCGCTCGCCCAGCTGCTTGGCCAGCACCGAGGTGAAGGCGTCCACCGCGCCCTTCGTCATGGTGTAGGCGATCAGCTCGGGCATCGCCGCGCCACGGGTCAGCCCCGTGGAGACGTTGATGACGCGCCCGCCGTCGCGCAGGCGGGCCAGGCCGTGCTGGGTGACGAAGAACGGCGCCTTGGCGTTGACCGAGAAGACCCGGTCGAAGTTCTCCGGGGTCACCTCGCCGAGCGGCACCCGCGGGCCGTCGATGCCCGCATTGTTGACCAGGATGTCCAGGCCGTCCCCGGCCTGCTCGTCGAAGGCGGCCCAGAGCGCCTCGGCATCGCCCGGCACCCCCAGCTCGGCCCGGATCGCGAAGGCGTCCCCGCCCGCCGCTCTGATCTCCTTCACCGTCTGCTCGGCCGCGGAAGCGTCCCGGCCGTAGTGCACGGCGACGCGGGCGCCCTCCCTGCCCAGGCGCTCCGAGATCGCCCGCCCGATGCCCCGGCTGCCGCCCGTGACCAGTGCCGTCCTGCCCGTGAGTGTGCCCATGGCCGCGCCCCCCTCTTTCTTTAGCGTTTGCTACAGAAAGAACGTAGCACAGGTTTTTTAGCGAGCGCTATAGAATGGCTTCATGGCGACCAAGCAGCGGGGCAGGCCCCGGTCCTTCGACCGCGAGACGGCCCTGGAGCAGGCGATGCGGGCCTTCTGGGAGCACGGCTACGACGCCGTCTCCATCGCGGACCTCACCCGGGCCATGGACATCAAGGCGCCCAGCCTCTACGCGGCCTTCGGCGACAAGCGCACCCTCTTCGAGGAGGCCGTCGAGGCCTACGTGCGCGGCTACGCCGTCTTCACGGTCAAGTCCCTGGCCGAGGCGCCGACCGCCCGGGCCGCCGTGGACCGCCTCCTGCACGAGGCGGCGGTCTCCCACACGCTCCCCGGCCTGCCGCGCGGCTGCCTGCTGATCAGCGCCGCCACCAACTGCACCGAGCAGTCCTCCGACGTGGCCGAGGCGCTCAAGGAGCGGCGCAACGAAGGCATCGCGCTGATCGAGCGCCGCATCACCGCCGACGTCGCCGCGGGCGTGCTGCCGCCGGAGACCGACGCCCGTGGCCTCGCCGTCTACACGGGCGCCGTCCTGCAGGGCATGTCGCAACAGGCGCGTGACGGCGCGGACCGCGCCACCCTGGAGGCGGTCGCCGATTTCGCGATGCGGGCATGGCCCCGGGAGCGCGCGGGGGAGGCATCGTCCGACACGGGGTGACCGGCCGGAGGCGGGGGGTGCGCGACGAAGAAGAGTGAGGCGCCGACCCGGATATCACTTCGGGCCGCGGCGCCTGGCCGGGACCCTCAACCCGGCCGGCACCGCAGCCCGGAGCCGTATCGGCCCGCCGGGAGTGCGGGGTGTGCGGACCCCGCGGCCGGAGTGGGCCGACTGGAGGCCGTGGCGCGATCAGGGCAGAGAGCGCCGGGCCTCGCTCCGCCCTCCTGTGCGGGGAAGGCGGAAGCTTTGCCCACTCATTGTGGACTAGACCATTCTCCTGTGTCCATGCTTCGCGCCGCGCGGGTTTCCCCGGGTATCACCCGCGGCCCGGGCGGCCCGCCGCCGCCCGAAGGCGGCACGAGGTGAGCGCCCCGGCCCCGGGTAGGCTCACCCATGTGCCCTCCATGAACGACCTCGTACGTCAGCACACGGCCCTCTGCGACTCCGACCTGGAGTGGCTGCACCTGCTGGTCTCGGAGTGGCAGCTGCTCTCCGACCTGTCCTTCGCCGACCTCGTGCTGTGGGTGCCCACCCTCGACGGCACGCGCTACGTCTCGGTCGCGCAGATGCGGCCGAACACCGGCCCCACCTCCTACCAGAACGACATGGTCGGCCATCTCGTGCCGCGCGGCCGCCGCCCCATGCTCGACGCCGCCCTGGACGAGGGCCGGATCGTCCGCGAGGGCGACCCCGAGTGGCGCGAGGAGGTCCCGGTCCGCGTCGAGTCCATCCCGGTCCGCCGCGAGGGCCGGGTGCTGGGCGTCATCGCCCGCAACACGAACCTGCTGACCGTGCGCACCCCGAGCCGGCTGGAGCTCACCTACCTCCAGAGCGCCTCCGACCTCGCACAGATGATCGCCAACGGCGCCTTCCCGTTCCCCGGTCAACAAGTCGACATGGATGCCTCGCCGCGCGCCGGTGACGGCCTCATCAGGCTGGACGCCGACGGCATCGTGCAGTACGCGAGCCCCAACGCCCTCTCCGCCTACCACCGCCTCGGCCTCGCCGCCGACCTCGTCGGGCATCATCTGGGCGAGACCACCGCTCAGTTGGCGCCCTCCCGCGGCCCGGTCGACGAGTCGCTCGCCAAGCTCGCCAGCGGCTGGGCGCCGCGCGAGTTCGAGGTCGAGGGCAGCGACGGGGTCATCCAGCTCCGGGCGATTCCCCTCAAACCCAAGGGAAACCACATCGGTTCGCTCGTACTGCTGCGCGACGTCACCGAACTGCGTCGCCGCGAGCGAGAGTTGATCACCAAGGACGCGACCATCCGGGAGATTCACCACCGGGTGAAGAACAATCTGCAGACCGTAGCCGCGCTGCTGCGCCTCCAGGCCCGCAGAATCGGTTCGGCCGAGGGTCGCGAGGCCCTGGAGGAGGCCGTCCGGCGGGTCGGCTCGATCGCGATCGTCCACGAGACGCTCTCGCAGAACCTGGATGAGCGGGTCGAATTCGACGAGATCGCCGACCGGGTGCTGGCGATGGTCGCCGAGATCTCGCCCGGCCGGGTCGCCGGGCGCCGCACCGGCCGCTTCGGCATCCTCGACGCCGAGGTGGCGACGCCGCTGTCGATGGTGCTGACCGAGCTGCTGCAGAACGCCATGGAGCACGGCTTCGGGCCGGGGGAGCGGGGCACGGTCGAGGTCACCGCCGTGCGCAGCGGCACCCGGCGCGACGCCCGTCTGCTGATCTCCGTGCAGGACGACGGCCGTGGGCTCCCCGAGGGCTTCGACCCGCAGCGCGCCGGCAATCTGGGCCTGCAGATCGTCCGCACCCTGGTCGAGGGCGAGATGGGCGGGACGTTCGACATGCTGCCCGCTTCCGGGCAGGGTACGAGGGTCGTCCTCGACATTCCGGTACGGGCCGAGAAGGGCTGACCCGGCCTCGGGCCCGGCCCCGGCGAAGGTCGCCGCACCCAGCACTGAGCCCCGGACCAGCATCTGGTCCGGGGCTCAAAGCTGCGTGATGCGGGGCGCCCCCAGGCGAAGCTCGGGGGGAGCGTCAGGGGGTACTGCGCGCTGCGGCTCGGGGGCCGAGGGGCGTCGTCAGGCGGTGGCGTTGCGCGCCCGGTTGCGAGCGGCGCGACGCTTCATGGCGCGGCGCTCGTCCTCGCTGAGGCCACCCCAGACGCCGGAGTCCTGGCCGGACTCGAGCGCCCACTGCAGGCACTGCTCCATGACGGGGCAGCGGCGGCAGACGGCCTTGGCTTCCTCGATCTGCAGCAGCGCAGGACCGGTGTTGCCGATGGGGAAGAAGAGCTCGGGGTCTTCCTCGCGGCAAACGGCGTTGTGACGCCAGTCCATGGCTGCTCCATCTCCTCGTTATTGCGGCTACGTTGCTTGTGAATGTGAACGCTTTCACGAATCCCTCCGCAGGGGAAGGGCCGACGCCCAGTCGTGAAACTGGTGCGGTCCATCAGGGGAAGGGAGGGGTTCGGGCTGTATCGGAAGGCCGGAAGAGCGGACGTCCCGATCGCCATGAAGAGATTCGCAAACCTCGGCGGCGGATACAACCCCTTCTGGAAAGTTTTTTTTGATTCCTCGGTGTCGGCTAGGTCACAGCCGTACTTCCAGGGGGTGGAACCCAGCCTAAACGTTCGAGTGAAAGGACTTTCGGCCCTAGCACTCACACAATCACACGCAGTGCACGGCGTACGCCTGTGAACGTCACGCTCGTCCGCACTCCGAGGTGGTCACCGTCCATCTGGAACGGCAGCGGAACCTGCGAATGCAAGGTGAAGGACGTCTGGTCGTGCAGGGAGACGGTGTGTTTGCCTCTGGGGCCCCGCTCCGGCGTGGACGTCAGCAGCTGGGTGACGTAGCGGCCGGCCGCCGTCGTCGACAGCCTGGTGAATCCCAGCACGTCAAGAGCGGTGTCGAAGGACGCCTGCGGCGACGCGTAGACCGGGCGGTTGTTGAGGTACGTCCACGGCGCCGTGTTGCAGATTATCGACATGACGAGATTCTCGAGCGGCTCCTCGCCCGGTCGTTCGAGAGTGATGGTGCCGTTACGGCGGTGGGTCTCTCCGAGGAATTGGCGCATCACCTGTCGCACATACAGCGCAGGCGTCGACCGCTTGCCGCGCTCCCGCTGCTGCTCCACCCGGCCGATGACGCCCGCGTCGAACCCGAAGCCCGCGCAGAAGGTGAACCAGCGCTCCGGCACCCCCTCGTCCTCCGTGCCCGGGGTGCCTCCCGCGAGCCCCAGCCCCACCGTGCGCTCGCTGCCGTCGCGCAGGGCGTCCAGCAGGGCGCCGGTCGCCTCCACGACGTCGTTGGGCAGCCCCAGCGCGCGGGCGAAGACATTGGTGGAGCCGCCGGGCACCACGGCGAGCCGGGGGAGGCGCTCGGGGTCGGGGCCGTCGTGCAGCAGGCCGTTGACCACCTCGTTGACCGTGCCGTCGCCGCCGAGCGCCACCACGAGCTCGGTGGTGCCGCTCTCGGCCGCCCGCCGTGCCAGGTCGCGGGCGTGGCCCCGGTACTCGGTGGTGGCCACCTCCAGCTTGAGATCACTGGCGAGGGCGTGCACCAGGACATCACGGGTACGGGCACTGGTGGTGGTGGCCGAGGGATTGACCACGAGGAGCGCACGCATGCGCGCCAGCCTACCTACCTGTCGGTACACGAACCGCCCCGGCCCGCCTTCGGCCCCCCTCGGATCGACGGCGGTACGGCTACCCTGCTGGGGTGAGCAGCAAGCAGTCCGCGCCGAAAAACGCCCGTAAGAGCGGCCCCGCCGGCCCCCGGCAGCAGGCCGCGGCGGCCCCCGCGCCCGCCGGGCCCCGCCCGGGCCGGCTGACGGCCGCCGCCGTGCTGACCGGCCTGGAAGGCCTGGCGCTCGCCGCCGCCGGCATCTACCTGCTGGTCATGGGCCTGCTCGGCAAGCCGGACAGCCCGCAGCAGGCCGAGACGGGCGGTCTGACCGTGCTCGCGCTCGCCGCGCTGCCGCTGGCCGCCGCGCGAGGGCTGTGGCTGCGGCGCCGGTGGAGCCGGGGGCCTGCCATGATCACGCAGATCATGGCGTTGCCGGTGGCGTGGACGCTGTACAACGCCGGGGGCGCCATGATCGCTGCGGCGGTGGCGCTGGTCGTCGTGGCCCTGGGCACGCTGGTGCTGCTCGTGAACCCGACCGCGACGGAAGCGCTGGGGATCGGCCCGCGCGAGTGAGTCCCGGGGCTCCGCCCCGGACCCCGGTCCTCAATCTCCCCCAGCTACCGCTGGGGGTGCCCCCGGACGGGCTGAATCTTTGCCTGGGCCCTACTCCTCGATCAGCAGCCTGTCCCGCAGCTGGGCCAGTGTCCTCGCCAGCAGGCGCGACACGTGCATCTGTGAGATCCCGACCTCCTGGGCGATCTGGGACTGGGTCATGTTGCCGAAGAACCGCAGCAGAAGGATCTTCTTCTCCCGCGGCGGCAGGTCCTCCAGCAGCGGCTTCAGCGATTCGCGGTACTCGACGCCCTCCAGCGCCTCGTCCTCCGCGCCGAGGGTGTCCGCCACGGCCGGCGACTCGTCGTCCGTGTCGGGCACGTCGAGGGAGAGGGTGCTGTAGGCGTTGGCGGACTCCAGGCCCTCCAGCACCTCCTCCTCGGAGATCCCCAGCTGCTCGGCCAGCTCGTGGACCGTGGGCGCGCGGCCGTGCCGCTGGGAGAGCTCCGCGGTGGCCGTGGTCAGGGCCAGCCGCAGCTCCTGCAGCCGGCGCGGGACCCGGACCGCCCAGCCCTTGTCGCGGAAGTGCCGCTTGATCTCCCCGACCACCGTGGGCGTCGCGTACGTGGAGAACTCCACGCCGCGGTCCGGATCGAACCGGTCCACCGACTTGATCAGGCCGATCGTCGCGACCTGGGTGAGGTCGTCCAGCGGCTCGCCGCGATTGCGGAAGCGCCGGGCCAGGTGCTCCACCAGGGGCAGGTGCATCCGCACGAGGTGGTTGCGCAGCTCGGCCCGCTCGGGCGAGCCGTCCGGCAGTGCGCGCAGCTCGATGAACAGGGCCCGGGCGCCACTGCGGTCCTGCGCGGTGGAGTGCCGGTGCTCGTGCTGGTCCATGTGGTCCGCCCGCTCTGGTGGGTCGCTCGCCTCGTCCGGCGCGGGATTCGCAGGATCGCCCGGCAGCTGTCGGGCAGGCTGCTGCGGGATGGCCGGGGTACGCACCCCCCGCGACGATGCAGTACTCACGGAGCCCCCTCTTCCGTCACGGCTGTCCGGGGCCGGCGCCGCGCTTCTTGTGCAGGCTGATGCTGACCGTACGGTCGTCGGCGACGGTCGAGTCGACCTCACCGGCCAGGGCGGAGAGCACCGTCCAGGCGAAGGTGTCGCGCTCGGGCGCGCGGCCGTCCGTGGTGGGTGCCGAGACGGTCACCCGCAGTGCGTCGCCCACCAGACGGAAGACGCAGCTGAGAACGGAGCCGGGCACCGCTTGTTGCAGAAGGATCGCGCACGCCTCGTCCACCGCGATGCGCAAGTCCTCGATCTCGTCGAGGGTGAAGTCCAAGCGGGCCGCGAGACCGGCTGTCGCCGTTCGCAGCACCGACAGGTAGGCACCCGCAGCGGGCAGCCGGACTTCCACGAAGTCCTGGGTCCCGGGCTCGCCTGCGATTGGGGACACCCTCACCTCCAAGGTGGCACAAGCTTCTTGAGCTGTTACGAGCGCCGGCCCCCGCCCTCGGCCGCCCTTCGGTCGAAGGCCGTGCGCGGGCCGGTGCGGCACATGGTTCGGCTGCGACGCTATCGCGATCTGCGGGTCCGTGGAGCAGCCCCGAGACTGTCACTCATGGTAAACCCATGAGCACGGACAGTGGCTAGGGGTTTGGGGCCTCAAATCGAAAGAGCTGTCGCCTAGTTGGGATTTTCGTCACTCTGCGCGAGCGCCGCAAGGGTCCGGAGGGGTTCTCCGGACAAGCGGTACGTGGTCCATTCGTCCATCGGTTCGGCGCCGAGGGACTTGTAGAACCCGATCGAGGGCGTGTTCCAGTCCAGCACTGACCATTCGAAACGCTGGTAGCCGCGCTCCGTGCAGATCCGGGCGAGGGCCGCGAGGAGCGCCTTGCCGTGGCCGCCGCCGCGCGCCTCCGGGCGCACGTAGAGATCCTCCAGGTAGACACCGTGCGTGCCCGTCCACGTGGAGAAATTACGGAACCAGATCGCGAAACCCACCGGCTCCGGCGCCGCGGACGCGCCGCCACCCGGATTTTCGTCACTCTCCGCTATCAGTGCGAAGGCTGCGGGATGCTCGCCGAAGAGGGCTTCGCGCAGCTGTTCCTCGGTCGCCCGGGCGTCCTCCAGCGCCCGTTCGTACGCCGCGAGTTCGCGGATCATCGCGTGGACGGCGGGAACGTCTGCGGGCGTCGCGGCTCGGATCATGCGTGCATGCTAGCGGGCGGCGTCAGACGAGCCGCTGGTCCACGTAGCACCAGCGCCAGCTCTGGCCCGGCTCGTAGCTGCGCATCACGGCGTGGCCGGTCGCCTCGAAGTGCGCCGTGGCGTGCCGGTACGGCGAGGAGTCGCAGCATCCGACGTGGCCGCAGAGCAGGCACAGCCGCAGCTGCACGGGGTGGCTGCCGGCCGCCTCGCACTCCGGGCACGTCGGGTGTGCGGCCACGGGCTCGGGGCGCGGCAGCCCGGGAAGATGCTGGCACTCGCTCATGATTGCCAGATTAGATCGCACCGCCGACACGCGAGCCCGCGGGCCGGGCGGAACGCACGAGGGGACAGGCACCGCACCGATGGACGTCATGCCACTGCTGATGCTGGTCGCGGGCGCCGCCGCCGTGGCCGGCGCGGCCCGCCGCACCCCCGTGCCCGCGCCCCTGCTGCTCGTCGCGGCCGGGCTCGCCGCCTCGTACGTCCCGGGCATCCCCGACTACACGCTCGACCCCGGCGTCGTGCTGCCCCTCCTGCTGCCGCCCCTGCTGCACACGGCCGCCCTCGACAGCTCCTACCTCGACCTGCGGGCCAACATCCGCCCCGTGGCCCTGCTGTCCGTCGGCTACGTCCTCTTCGCGACCCTCGCCGTCGGCTACGCGGCCTTCCTCGTCGTCCCCGGACTGCCCCTGACGGCCGCCCTCGTGCTCGGCGCGGTCGTCGCCCCGCCCGACGCCGTGGCGGCCACCGCCATCGCCCGCCGCCTCGGCCTGCCCTCCCGGATCACGACCATCCTGCAGGGCGAGTCCCTGGTGAACGACGCCACCGCGATCACCGCCTACAAGGTGGCCCTCGCCGCCGCCGTCGGCGCCGGCGCGACCTGGGGCGAGGGGATCAGGGAGTTCGCCGTCGCCTCCCTCGGCGGCATCGGCGTCGGCCTGGCCCTCATGGTGCCGCTGCACTGGCTGCGCAAGCACCTGCGCGAGCCGCTCCTGCAGAACACCCTCTCCCTGCTGATCCCCTTCGCCGCCTACGCCGCCGCCGAGGAGGTCCACGCCTCCGGCGTGCTCGCCGTCGTGGTCGTCGGCCTCTGGCTCGGACACCGCTCCTGGCAGGTCGACTTCGCGACCCGGCTGCAGGAGGCCGCCGTGTGGAAGATGGTCTCCTTCGTCCTGGAGTCCGCCGTCTTCGCCCTCATCGGCCTGCAGCTGCCCGTCGTCCTGCGCGGCCTCGGCGGCTACGGCGCGGGGTCCGCCGCCTGGTACGCGGCCGCCGTCTTCCTCGCCGTCGTGGCCGCCCGCTTCGTGTGGGTCTTCCCCGCGACGTTCCTGCCGCGCGCCCTGTCCGCGCGGATCCGGGAACGGGAGACCGACACCACCTGGAAGAGCCCGCTCGTCGTCGGCTGGGCCGGCATGCGCGGCGTGGTCTCCCTCGCCATCGCCTTCTCCATCCCCGTCACCACGGACTCCGGGGCGCCCTTCCCCGACCACAACCTCGTCCTCTTCCTCACCTTCACGACCGTCATCGGCACGCTCGTCGTCCAGGGCCTCACCCTGCCCCCGCTCATCCGCCTGCTGCGGCTGCCCGCGCGCGACAGCGCGGCGGAGACCCTCGCGGAGGCCCAGGCCCAGAACGAGGCCTCCGTCGCCGCGGAGCGGCGCCTGGACGAGCTCCTCGCCGACGAGCGGAACGCCCTGCCGGCGCCCCTCGCCGACCGGCTCCGGGTCGTCATGGAGCGGCGCCGCAACGCGGTGTGGGAGCGGCTGGGGACGGTCAGCGCGGTCACCGGGGAGTCCGCCGATGACATCTACCGCCGGCTCGCTCGCGAGATGATTGGGGCGGAGCGGGAGGTGTTCGTCCGGCTGCGGGACGAGCGGCGGATCGACGACGAGATGCTGCGGACGCTGCTGCGGCGGCTCGATCTTGAGGAGGCCGCCGCGTATCGCGAGGAGGGCGGGGTCGCCTGAGGTGTGCCGGGCGGGCGCGGACCAGGGCGCGGACCAGGGCGTGGAGCGACCGGCCGTGAAGCGGCCTCAGGGCGCGCCCGTGATCACCGCTACCGCCGTCGTTCCCCTCGGGAACGCCCCCTCCTCCGTCAGGGTCGTCAGGCCGTACAGCATCTTCGCCACGTACAGCCGCTCCAGAGGGAGGCCGTGCCGGGTCGTGAAGTCGTCGGCGAAGGCGTCCAACGCGGGGGAGGTGCGGGCGTAGCCGCCGCAGTGGAAGCGCTCGTCGAGCCGCCACGTGCCGCGCCGGCCGCCGAACGCCTCGCCCTGCAGCCGCTCGACCTCCGCGCCCAGGAAGCCGCCCTTGAGCACGGGGAAGCCGATCGCCCGCTGCCCCTCGCCGAGGCCGGCGGCGAGCCCGGCGAGCGTGCCGCCCGTGCCGCACGCGACCCCGATGACGTCCGCCATCCCGCGCAGCTCGCGGCCGAGCTCCGCGCAGCCGAGCACGGCCGCCCCGTTCGACCCGCCCTCGGGCACGACGAAGCAGTCGCCGCCCGCCCGCTCGACCAGCCCGGCCAGCACCTCCGGCTCCGTCTTGCGGCGGTACGTGGCGCGGTCGGTGAACAGCAGCCGCATGCCGGACGCGGCGCAGTAGCGCAGCGAGGGGTTCAGCGGCCGGTCGGCGAGCTCCTCGCCGCGGACGACGCCGACGGTGGCGAAGCCGAGCAGGCGGCCCGCGGCGGCCGTGGCCCGCAGATGGTTGGAGTACGCGCCGCCGAACGTCAGCAGGGTGCGCCGGCCCGCCGCGGCCGCGGCCTCCAGGTTGGGCGCGAGCTTGCGCCACTTGTTGCCGGGCAGCTCGGGGTGTATCAGGTCGTCCCGCTTCAGCAGCAGGCGCACGCCGTGCCGCGCGAACCTCTCGTCCGGGAGCTCCACGAGCGGCGACGGCAGCCGCGGCCGCAGGCCGGCGAGCCCGGCGCTGCCGGTGGCGGGGGGATGGCTGGTCACGCCCCCATTGTCGCGTGACCGGGCGGGCGAGCCGCGGCGCGCTTCACTTGAGCCGCTCACGGACCCGCTCGCGGAGCCACTCCATGGAGAAGCCCACGGGGTCGACCTTGCCGGGCCGCCACTCCAGGTGGCCGATGACGGAGCGCTCGGTCCAGCCGTGGTGCCGGCAGATCGCGGCCGCCACCTGTTCCACGGCCCGCAGCTGGACCTGTGGCCAGGGGTCCTCCCCGTCGCCGCGGTTGACGCACTCGAAGCCGTAGAAGTGGACGTTCCCGTCGGTGTCCGCCCACCGCACGGGCGGCAGCCGCTTCTCGGCGATCACCGCCTTCAGCACGTCCCCGTCGCCGCCGCCCGCGTGGTTGACGCGCCCGCAGCCGGTGAGGTGGATCGTGCCGTCCTTGGCGATGACCCCGTGGCACAGGGGGCCGGGCAGCTCCTCGTAGCCGTTCCAGCAGAGCCGGACGGTGCTGTCCGTGCCCGAGGTGGCGGAGTGGTGGATCATCACGCCGTTGACGGGCCCCCAGGGGCCGTGCCCGTGGCGGTTGTGGTTCCGCCAGCCCTCCACCTCGACGACGGTGGCGCCCTCGCGTCTGAGCGCGGCCAGGAATTCGCTCGCGGACATGGGTGGGGCCATGCCGCCCTCCTCGGTAGGTCAGATAGGTCAGTGGGTCAGTAGGCCGGTGGGTCGGTCGCTCCGTAGAGCAGGTGGCGTACGCCGGTCGCGTAGGCCGAATGACCCCCTTGTACCCAAAAGTTCGCAGGTGGGCCGGGCGTTCGGATATCGTGCGAGCCGATCCGGCCGTTGGCCGAATATCCCACCGATCGCATCGTCGACAGCGTCGTCGACACGGAAGTACGGACCAAGGACTGTGGACTACCAGGCCGTCCTCGAAGAAGTCGCCGCCTTCGCCAAGCCGCTCGTCGGCCGTGGCCAGGTGGCCGACTACATCCCCGCCCTCGCCGGAGTGGACATCAATCAGTTCGGCATGGCCGTCGCGGACGTCGACGGCGGGGTGTACGGCATCGGGGACTGGGAGAAGCCGTTCTCCGTGCAGTCCATCTCCAAGGCGTTCAGCCTGGCGCTCGTCCTGGCCGAGGGCGGCGGCAAGATCTGGGAACGGGTCGGGACGGAACCGTCCGGAAACCCCTTCAACTCCCTGGTCCAACTCGAATACGAGAACGGCATCCCGCGCAACCCGTTCATCAACGCGGGCGCGCTCGTCGTCACCGACCGCCTGCAGACCCTCACCGGCGACGCCAGCACCACCATGCTGGAGTTCCTGCGCGCGGAGAGCGGCAACCCCGACGTCTCCTTCGACCCCGCCGTCGCCGCCTCCGAGACCGAGCACGGCGACCGCAACGCCGCCCTCGCCCACTTCATGGCCAGCTACGGCAACCTCGACAACCCCGTCCCCACGGTCCTGGAGCACTACTTCTGGCAGTGCTCCATCGAGATGAGCTGCCGCGACCTCGCCCGTGCGGGCAGCTTCCTCGCCCGGCACGGCCTGCGCGCCGACGGCTCGCGGCTGCTGCCGCGGCGCGAGGCGAAGCAGGTCAACGCCGTCATGCTCACGTGCGGGACGTACGACGCGGCCGGGGACTTCGCCTACCGGGTGGGGCTGCCGGGCAAGAGCGGGGTGGGGGGCGGGATCGTCGCCGTCATACCGGGCCGGTGCACGCTGTGCGTGTGGAGTCCGGGGCTGGACACGCGGGGCAACTCCGTTGCGGGTGTGGCGGCGCTCGACCACTTCACCACGTTGACCGGGTGGTCCGTGTTCTGAGGCGGTGCGCCGTCGTCGGCTGCGGGCCGCAGGGGGCTTGTCGCGCCCACGCGGCGGAGCCGCAGATCGACACTGCCCCGCGCCCCTTACGGGCGCGCGCTGCGTAAGGGGCACCCCACCATGGACGCTGCCCCTTACGGGCAGCGAATGACCTGCCCCGCGTACGACAGGTTCCCGCCGAAGCCGAACAGCAGGATCGGCGCGCCCGACGGGATCTCCCCGCGCTCGACCAGCTTGGACAGCGCCAGCGGAATGCTCGCGGCGGACGTGTTGCCGGACTCGGTGACGTCCGTCGCGACGATCGCGTTGACCGCCCCCAGCTTCCGGGCGACGGGCTCGATGATCCGCAGGTTGGCCTGGTGCAGGACGACGGCCGCCAGCTCCTCCGGCGCGACGCCGGCCCGCTCGCAGACCCGGCGGGCGATGGGCGGCAGCTGCGTGGTGGCCCAGCGGTAGACCGACTGGCCCTCCTGGGAGAAGCGCGAGGGCGTGCCCTCGATGCGCACGGCGTGCCCCATGCCGGGCACCGAGCCCCACACCACGGGGCCGATCCCGGGCTCGGCCGAGGCCGTGACCACGGCGGCGCCCGCGCCGTCGCCGGTCAGGACGCATGTCGTGCGGTCGGTCCAGTCCGTCACCGAGGTGAACTTCTCCACGCCGATGACCAGGGCGTTCGTGGCGGCACCGGCGCGGATGGCGTGGTCGGCGCTGGCGAGCGCGTGGGTGAAGCCGGAGCAGACGACGTTGACGTCCATCACGGCGGGCGTGGCGAGGCCGAGCGCGGCCGCGACCCGGGCGGCCGTGTTGGGGCTGCGGTCGTCGGCGGTGCAGGTGGCGACGAGGACGAGGTCGATCTCGTCCGCCGCGAGCCCGCTGTTGGCCAGCGCCTTGCCGCCGGCCTCGGTCGCCATGTCGGCGACCGTCTCGCCGGGCTCGGCGACCCGGCGCGTACGGATGCCGACGCGCGAGCGGATCCACTCGTCGCTGGTGTCGACCATGGCCGCCAGCTCGTCGTTGGTCAGCACCCTGGCGGGCTGGTAGTGGCCGAGGGCGAGGACGCGGGAGCCGGTCATCGGCGGTTCCTCCGAGGCTGGCGGTCGGTACGAACGATCATGCGGGTACGTGCGGGAACACGGGTGTACCGGTGGTACGGGATTCACAAGTGTTGACGCTGCGGGCCCGTAACCGGGTATGTGATCCGCCCAATGTTCTGCCGCGATAACTGGCACAACCCGCAGGGCCCGGCCGCTTCCGCAGCCGGGCCCTGTCCCCCCTGTGGTGATCTGTGACGTTCTTTACGTCACGGACGCGGCACGCCGCGTCAGCGCAGTGCAAGCGCCGTGCGGATCGTGGTGAAGAGCTCGGTCTGGTCCGTGACGCCGAGGACCCGCTCCGCCTGCGGGCCCTGGGCCGCGATGCGCACCTCGGTGCCGGTGTGCTCCTGCGCCTTGCCCGGGGTGTTGGTGGAGTAGTTCACCTTCAGCTGCCGGCCCTCGTTGGTGACCAGCGTGGAGGACAGGCCGGGCGGGGTCGCCTCCAGCGGCACGATCTGGCTGGTGTGGCCGTGGTCGGCGGTGGTGACGACCAGGGTGTCCGGGTGCTCCGCGGCGTAGGCGCGGGCGACCTTCACGGCGCGGTCGAGGGCCGCGGTCTCGCCGATCTGGCCGCACGGGTCGGCGGCGTGGTCGCGCTTGTCGATCGAGGCGCCCTCGACCTGCAGGAAGAAGCCCTTCTTGGAGCCCGCGCCCTTCTGCTTGGCCTCCAGGAGCTGCAGGGCCTTGCGGGTCTGGTCCGCGAGCTCCGGGGTGCCGGCCTTGCGCTCGGGGTTGTTCGTCACGCAGCGCTGCGGCTCGGTGCCGCCCTGGGCCGCGGCCTTGCCGGTCCACTCGACGGGGACGTTGCCGTCGGCGAAGAGGCCGAGCACGGGCTTGCCGGGCTTCGCGGCCTTCAGGCCCTTGTCGTCGGTGACGACCTGGTAGCCGAGCTTCTGCGCCTGCTGCGTCACGGTCCGCCCGGCGAAGGCGCCCTCGGTGATCTTCTGGTCGAAGCGGGCCTTGCCGCCGCCGAGGAGGACGTCCACCTTGTGGTTCACGCTCTGCTCGGCGATCGAGCCGGGGCCGCCCTTGGCGATCGTGTCGTTCGGGCAGGCCTTCATGTCGGCCGGGCCCTGGCAGCTGCGGTCGGAGGCGTGCGAGGCGAGGACGGCCGGGGTGGCGTCGGTCAGCTCGGCGGTGGTGACGCTGCCGGTGGCCAGGCCGTTCTTCTGCGCCAGCTCCAGGATGGTGGGCATGGCCTTGTCCGTGCCGGGCGTCTTGGATATCCGGCCGTTCACCGTCTTGTGCCCGGTGGCCCAGCCGGTGCCGCTGGCGGCCGAGTCGGTGACGTAGTCGGGCTTGCCGTTCTTGTCGACCGAGTACGTCGTGTACGCGCCGGTGAGCGGGAACTTGTCCATGTTCAGCCGGCCCGCGGCGCCCACGGTGTAGTCACGGGCCAGGGTGATCTCCGAGTCGCCCATGCCGTCACCGATGAGCAGGATGACGTTCTTGGCCTTCTTGGCGCCGTGGCCCGCGCTGAGCGCGGGGACGTCCGAGCTGCCGCCCTCCGACGCGTAGGCCGCGGCGGGCACCGCGACTCCGGCGGCGAGCAGTGCGGCGGCGCCCCAGGCGAGACGGCGCCGGTACGGACGAGAACCCATGGTTTTTCCTCCTCGTAGGCCGGGCGGGATGCCCGGCCGGGGGAAGCTCACCAGGGGCGGGTGTACCGGAAGGGTCGTACAGGTGTCTTTTGGATCACCGGGGGTTGTCGGCCGGGCTGCCGTGGTGCGCCGCCGCTTCGGGCGCGCCGGCCGCCGCGGCCGCGGCGGGCTGGTCGTCCGTCTTCATGGCCTTGGCCTCGCTCTTGAGGATCCGCATGGACTTGCCGAGCGCGCGGGCGGTGTCGGGCAGCTTCCGCGACCCGAACAGGACGACCATCACGAGCACCACCACGAGGATGTGCCAGGGCTCAAGGGCGTTGCGCAGCATGATCGGCGCACCTCTCTTCCGTTCGCTTCCGTGTCTCTTGCGTGACCGTGGCGCTCACCATACTTGCCAGATTGCGCAACTGGACAACCAAAGTGCCTGTCCGGCCGTCTATCCGGGTGAGGTGGCACGGAGCCGGGGCGGACGCGGGGGAATGGGCGAGGACTGGCGGATGAGCAGATGAGTGGCGGCCGAGGGAAGCAGGCGCACCACCGGGTGCGGACGGCGACGCTCGTCGTGGTGGCGTTCGTGGTGCTGCTGGCCGCCGGCGCGGGCTGGATCTGGCTCCGGCTCAACGGCAACATCAGCACGTTCGACGCGGACGGGCTGTCGAAGGACCGCCCGGGTGCGGGCGTCGCCGGGCAGAACGTCCTGGTCATCGGCTCGGACTCGCGCTCGGGGGGCAACAAGGAACTCGGCGGCGGCGAGGGCGACGTGGGCCGCTCCGACACCGCGTTCCTGCTGCACGTCTACCGCGACCGCGAGCACGCGGTGGCCGTCTCGATCCCGCGGGACACCCTCGTCGACATCCCGCCGTGCCGGCTGCCCGACGGCAGTTGGACGTCCGGGCGGACCCGGGCGATGTTCAACTCGGCCTTCTCGGTGGGGGAGTCGGCGAAGGGCAATCCGGCCTGCACGCAGAACACGGTCGAGAAGCTCACCGGACTGCGCGTCGACCACACCGTCGTCGTCGACTTCGAGGGCTTCTCCGCGATGACCTCGGCCGTCGGCGGAGTGCCGGTGTGCGTGCCCAAGGACGTCTACCAGGGCGATCTGAACCCGCACCGCGGCTCGCGCGGCCAACTCCTCTTCCCCAAGGGGCAGCAGAACGTCTCGGGGCAGAAGGCCCTGGACTACGTGCGCGTGCGGCACGGCATCGGCGACGGCTCCGACATCGGCCGCATCCAGCGGCAGCAGGCCTTCGTCGCCGGCATGGTCAAGAAGGTGCGGGAGCAGGGCTTCAACCCGGCCACGCTGTTGCCCCTGGCCGACGCGGCCACCAAATCGCTGACCGTCGACCCCGGACTGGGCTCGGCCGACAAGCTGCTGTCCTTCGCCATGTCGCTGAAGGGCATCGGCCTGCACGACATCAAGTTCATCACCGTGCCCTGGCGCTACGAAGGCGACCGCGTCGACATCGTGCAGCCCGACGCCGACGCGCTGTGGGCCTCGCTGAAGGCCGACCGCACGATCGACGGCAAGGACGCGGGCGGGAAGGCCGCGGGCGGCAAGCGGCAGGCCGGGCCGGCGGCTCCCGAGTCCCCCGCGGCGCTCGAGCGGGTCTCCGGAGAGGGCGTGAGCGTCTCCGTCGCCAACGGCACCAGGGTGAGCGGGCTCGCGGCGCGGGCCGCGGCGGAGCTGGAGAAGCACGGGTTCACCGTCAGTGACACCGGCAACGCGGAGGCCCGCGACGCGGGCATCACCGTGATCGAGTTCGGGCCGGGCCGGGCGGCGGAGGCCCGGACGGTGGCCCGGCTCTTCCCCGGGGCGTACGTCCACGGGGTGGCGGCCGACGGGATCACCGTGACGGTGGGGCGGGACTTCGCCGCCGCGGGCAGCGGGCCGTCCGCGACGACCGGACCGTCCGCGCCGCCGCCCGCCGCAGCGAATCCCGGCACCCTCTCCGCCGACGTGGCCGCAACGGCCCGGTCGGCGGACGACGACCCCTGCGCGAACCTCTCGTACGGCTGAGCAGGGGAGAGAAATGCCGGGTTTATCCGTACAAGCGGTAAATTTCACCTAGAAGCGATCGACAGGAACACCGACCTCCATCCGAGGAGCACCGCCATGCCCGCCACCACCCGGGCGCTTCCCAGGCCGCTGCAGGCCCTGGTCACCGTCCTGGCCGCCGCCCTGATCGCCCTGGCCGGCACGGTGCTCTGCGCCCCCGCCCCCGCGGCCCGTGCCGCGACCGGCATCGACACCGTGGCCGAAGCGCTGCGCAAGAGCCCGGTCTACGTGGACCCCCGGGCGAGCGCCCAGCTCCCGCCCGCCGAGGCCGAAGCCCTGGCCAAGAAGATCGAGGACGCCGGCAAGCCCGTCTTCGTGGCCGTCCTGCCCGACAGCCCCGAGTTCCCCAAGGCCACCGTCTTCCAGGACCTGCGCACCAAGGTCGGCATCGCCGGCGTCTACGCGATCCGCCTCGGCGACGCCTTCAACGCCCACGCCGACTCCAAGGTCATGTCGCGCAACGCCGTCCGCAACCTCGTCGGGAGCGTCCAGCGCTCCGGCGGCGACGCCACGGCCATGCTCAACGGCTTCGTCGACCAGGCCGTCCGGCAGGCCCGCGGCCGGGCCCCCGCCTCCTGGGGCGGCGGCGAGTCCGGCGTGGGCGCCGCCGGGCTGATCACCGGCGGCGCGATCGTCGTCGCCGGCGGCGCGGGCGCGTACGCCCTCTACCGCCGCAACAAGCGCAAGCGCGAGGAGCGCGAGCAGGCCGAGCTCGACGCCCTGCGCGTCGTCGTCGACGAGGACATCACCGCCTTCGGAGAGGAGCTCGACCGGCTCGACTTCCACCCCTCCGAGCCCGGCGCCGACGACGCCATGCGACGGGACTACGAGGAGGCCCTCGACGCGTACGAGGAGGCCAAGTCCAAGATGGCCGCCGTGGCCCACCCGCAGGACGTCACGGCCGTCACCGAGAGCCTCGATGCGGGCCGCTTCGCCCTCGCCACCCTCGCCGCCCGCCGCACCGGCGCCCCGCTGCCCGAGCGCCGCCTGCCCTGCTTCTTCGACCCGCGCCACGGGCCCTCCGTCCAGGACGTCCAGTGGGCGCCCCCGGGCGGCGCGCCCCGCACCGTCCCCGCGTGCGCGGCCGACGCGGCCCGGGTCGCCGACGGCGAGGAGCCCCTCTCCCGCACCGTCCAGACCCCCGACGGCCGGCAGCCCTACTGGAACGCGGGCCCCGCCTACGCCCCCTGGGCCGGCGGCTACTTCGGCGGCGGCCTCCTCCCCGGCCTCCTCGTCGGCACCATGCTCGGCGGTCTCCTCTCCGGCCCCGCCTACGCCGCCCCCGCCGACACCGGCCCCGACGGCGGCGACTGGACCGGCAGCGACTACAACCCCGACGACTACGGCGGCGGCTGGGGCGACGGCGGCGGCTTCGGCGGCGGTGACGGCGGCGGCTTCGGGGGAGGGGACTGGTGAGCCGAGCCGAGCCGAGCTGTGCGGGGCGCGGACCGGCGGGCCGGGCCCGGCCGCCGCGGCGTACGGGCCCCACCCCCGTGTGCCGCCGGTGCGCGCTCCGGGAACCGGCGTGCCGGGGAGGCACAGCTCGGATCCTGGCACTCCGTAGCTGAAGGAAAGCTGAGCCTTCCTGAAGGGATCTTCAGGCGCCGGGCCACCCGTACGGGCCATCCTGAAGGCATGCGCATACTGGTGGTTGAGGACGACCGTCGGCTCGCGGAGCTGCTGCGCCGGGGCCTGGTCGCCGAGGGGTTCGCGGTCGAGGTCGCGTACGACGGCCACACGGGCCTGCACCTCGCGGCCGAGGACGACTACGACGTGATCGTGCTCGACGTCATGCTGCCCGGCCTCAACGGCTACCGCGTCTGCGCCCGGCTGCGCGAGGCGGGCGTCTGGACGCCGGTGCTCATGCTCACCGCCAAGGACGGCGAGTACGACGAGGCCGAGGGCCTGGACACCGGCGCGGACGACTACGTCACCAAACCCTTCTCCTACGTGGCCCTCGTCGCCCGGCTGCGCGCCCTGGTGCGCCGCGGCCGGCCCGCGCGGCCCGTGCTCATCCGGGTCGGCGACCTCCAGATCGACCCCGCTACCCGCTGCTGCCGGCGCGGCTCCACCGATCTGCAGCTCACCGCACGGGAGTTCGCGGTCCTGGAGTACCTCGCCCGGCGCGACGGCGAGGTCGTGGCCAAGGCGGAGATCCTCGCGCACGTGTGGGACGAGGCGTTCCAGGGCGACGTGAACATCGTGGAGGTGCACGTCAGTTCCCTGCGCCGGAAGATCGACGCGCCCTTCGGGCGGCACAGCATCCAGACCGTCCGCGGCGTCGGCTACCGGCTGGCGGCCGACGCCCCGGGCCGGTGAGGCGGCCGGAGCGGTCCGGAGGCCTGCGCGGGAGGCTGCGCCCCGCCTCGATCCGGGCCCGGCTGACCTGGCTCGTCGCCGTCACGGCCCTCCTCCCGCTGATCGCCGGCGCGGCGCTGGCCGCGGGCTCGCTGCGCGACTACCTCGCGCGGGAGGCCGTCGACTACACGTCCCGCAAGGCCGCCGCCGTCCCCCGGCTCGTCGACTACGACCCGGACGCGCAGCTCTTCTACACGGCCGGGAAACTGCGCGACGACCCCAGGCTGCAGGTGTCCGTCGGGGTCGAGGACAGTCAGCCGAACTGGGAGCCGGGGCCCCGGATGCCGGACCACGAACCCTCGCACGGCAGCGAGGTGCTGTCGCTGTGGCCGTGGACCGACCCCGCCGGCAGGAGGCCCGCCCTCAGCTACATCCAGTCCGGCACCGGCGGGCGCTACCTGCACGTCGCCAACCGGCTCCAGGAGGAGCAGGGCCGCCTCAACCACATGGTCCGGATGCTGGCCGCCGCCGTCCTGGCGGTGACGGCGGCCCTCGCGGGCGCGACGTGGTTCGTGGCCGGGCGGGTGCTGCGCCCGGTGGAGGCGATCCGCACCCAGTTCGCCGAGCTGACCGCGCGGCACCTCGACCGCCGCGTGCCCGTGCCGGACACGCGCGACGAGGTGGCCCGGCTGGCCGCGACGATGAACGAGACCCTCGACCAGCTGCAGGCGGCCGTCGACCAGCAGCGCCGGTTCGTCGGGGACGCCTCGCACGAGCTCCGCAGCCCGCTGGCCGCCCTGCGGGCCGAGCTGGAGATCGCGCTCGCGCACCCCGAGCACGCGCGGTGGACGGCGGTGGCCGAGGCGGCCCTCGGCGACACCCGCCGTCTGCAGGGCATCACCACGGACCTGCTGCTGCTCGCCCGCCTGGACGCGACCGGCACCGAGGGGCTGCCGGGCGCCCAGCCCGTCGACCTCACCGCGCTCGTCCGCGAGGAGCTCGCCCGCCGCCCGCTCGGCCCGCGGACCCTCACCCTGTACCTCGACGACCCCGAACCGCCCCTCACCGTGCACGGCCGCCACACCCTCATCGCCCGCCTCCTCGGCAACCTCCTGGACAACGCCGAGCGGCACGCCGAACACACCGTCACGGTCCGTCTCGGCCACGACCCCGGCCGCCGGCTGGCCGTCCTCCACGTCGAGGACGACGGTCCGGGCATCCCGCCCGCCGACCGCCGCCGCGTCTTCGAACGCTTCACCCGGCTCGACGACGCCCGCACCCGCGCCACCGGCGGCACGGGCCTCGGCCTCGCGATCGCCCACCACATCGCCACCGTCCACCGCGGGACCCTGGCCGTCACGGACAGCCCGCGCGGCGCCCGCTTCACCACCACGCTGCCGTGCGCGGACCCCGCGATCTGATCAATGCCGGTCAATAACGCCATGGTGCCCGGGCCCCCGGCAGAGTTGAATATGCGTACACACGTACGACATCGGGGGGTTCGCGGTTCATGCTCGACTTCTTCGTCCTGGCGCTGCCCACCCTGATGGCCGCCGGAGGAATCGCCGGGATGGTGTGGGCGGTGGTGCGGATGCGGCGGCTGCGGGCCGCGTGGCGCAGCGGCATCGAGGTCCCGGGCCGCTGCCTGCGGCTGTACGCGACGACGACCACCCGCCGGCAGGGCGTGCACACCTCGTCCTCGACCACGCTGCACCACGTCTACGAGTTCACCGCCGCGGACGGGACGCACCACCGCTTCGAGGAGTCGGGCGGACCGGCCACGGTCATCGAGGGCGACGTGGTCCCCGTCCGCTATCCGCAGGGCCGCCCGGACCGGGCCACGGCCCTCCCGCCGGGGGACGTCAGGACCTGGGTGGGGACGGGCGTCCTGCTCGCGTTCCTGGCGGTGTTCGTGGCCGGGGGCGTGGGCTTCGGCGTGTTCTACCTGACCGTGTTCAAGCCGGCCGGGGAGAAGGCCCGGGAGCGGATAGAGGAGCCGTGGCGGCCGCCGTCGGCGGCTCCCGTCACCCCGCCGCCCCTGCCGGCCGGACCGCCGGACGGCTTCCCTTCGGGGTTCCCGACCGGAATCCCGAGCGGGTTCCCGAGTGACCTTCCCACAAGCTTCCCGGACGGGCGCCCCGGCGCCCCGGCCCCCGGCGGCGTCAGCAGGTAGCGGCGGCGGTGGCGGCCCCGCCGGCGACAGCCGCCAGCACCTCCCCGAACGCCCGCAGCCGTTCCGTGCCCCCGGCCCGCTGCCGTACGAGCGCCAGCGCGGAATCGGGCAGACCGGTCACCGGCACGAACGCGACGTCGCCACGCGCGTGGTAGTCGGCCGTGGCCCGGCACAGCAGCATCCCGGCGCGGCCCGCGGCCGTGAGCGTGATGCCCTCCTGAAGAGTCGTCACCTCCGGGCCGCGGGGGACGGGGCGGCCGCCGGGCGTGACGGCCGGCGCCTGCGCCTCGCGCCAGTACGCGGGGGCGGGACCGCCGGGCACCACGAGCGGGCAGTCCGCGAGCTCCTCCGCCGGGATCTCGGCGCGCCCGGCGAACGGGTGCCGGAGCGAGACCGCCAGGGTCTGCGGCTGCCGCGAGAACACGGGGCCCACGGCCAGGGACGGCTCGGCCACGGGCAGCAGCACCACCGCCGCGTCGACCTCGCCCCCGCGCACGGCGCCGAAGGGGTCGCTCAGCGGGATCTCCACGAGCTCGACCGCGCACCCGGGGTGGCGGTCCTGGAACGCCGCCACGGCCTGCGTCACCCCGCCGCCGGCCATGCCCTGGAAGCCGATCCGCAAGGTGCCCTCCATGCCCCGGGCGGCGTCCCGGGCCTCGCCGACGACGCCCGCCAGGGCCTCGTACGCGGGCCGCAGCCCCGCCAGGAACCGCTCGCCGAGCGGCGTGAGGGCCACGCGCCGGCTGGTGCGGTCGAACAGCCGGGCGCCGATGCGGCCTTCGAGGGAGCGCAGGAGCTGGCTGACCCGGCCCTGGGACACGTACAGCCGCTCGCCGGCCCGCCCGAAGTGCAGTTCCTCGGCGAGGACCAGGAAGCATTCGAGCTCCCTGAGGTCCGCTCCCACGCCCATGCCGCGCCCCCTGTCGATTAACTCCGCTCATGGAAGGATGAGAGGTCCGGCGTTGTTCCCGGGCACGGCCGTGCAGAGGCTCGTGACCATGAACATGTATGCGAAGAGCGCCCGTGCTCGGGTTGCGCGGGCGAAGGGCGGCTGGCCCGCCGTGGCGGCGGTCGCCGCCGGGACGTTCTCGGTCGTGACCAGCGAGATGCTCCCCGTGGGCCTGCTCACCCCGATCGGCTCCGGGCTCGGCGTCCCGGCCGGCACGGCCGGGCTGACGATGACCGTGCCGGGCCTCGTGGCGGCCGTGGCCGCGCCCGCGGTGCCGGCGGCCGCGGGGCGGCTCGACCGGCGGTGGGTGCTCGTGGGGCTCATGGGCCTGCTGGCCGCGGCCAACCTGCTGTCGGCGGCGGCGCCCGGCATCGAGGTCCTGGTGGGGCTGCGGGTCCTGGTGGGCGTGTGCATCGGGGGAGTGTGGGCCGTGGCGGCCGGCCTGGCGGTGCGGCTGGTGCCGCAGCGGTCGGTGGGACCGGCGACGTCCCTGGTCTTCAGCGGCATCGCGGTGGCCTCGGTGCTCGGCGTGCCGGCCGGGACCCTCGCGGGCGGACTGGGCGGCTGGCGCATGGCGTTCGCGGCCGTGGGCGTGCTGTCCCTGGCCGTGGCGGCGGCGCTCGCGCTGCTGCTGCCCCCGCTGCCGCCGGAGCGTGCCGTGCGGCCGGCGGAGGTCGCGGGGCTGCTGCGGGTCCCGGGCGTACGGACGGGCCTGCTGGTCGTCCTGCTGCTGGTGACCGGGCACTTCGCCGGCTACACCTTCGTCCGGCCCGTCCTGGAGCGGGCGTCCGGCGCCGGTGCCGGCCTGATCAGCGGGCTGCTGCTGGCGTACGGCGCGGCGGGCGTGGCGGGCAACTTCCTGGCGGGCACGGCCGCCGCGCGCAGCCCGCGCCGCGCCCTGCTGGTGATCTCGGCCGCGCTGGCCGTCGTGGTCCCGGCGATGTCCGTGCCGGCGGGCGGCGCGGTCGCGGCCGGAGCCCTCGTCGTGGGGTGGGGGCTGGCCTACGGAGGGGTGTCGGTCGCCACGCAGGGGCTGCTGACGGCGTCGGCCCCGGCGGCGCGGGAGGCGGCGTCGGCCCTGTTCGTCTCGGCGTTCAACGCGGCGATCGCGCTGGGGGCGCTGCTGGGCGGGCGGGCCGTGGACGCGGTGTCGCTGCCGGCGGCGCTGTGGCTGGGCGGGCTGCTGGTGGCGGGCGCGCTGGGGGTGCTGGTGAGCGCCCGGCCGCGGGCGGAGGAGCCGGTGGGCCGCTGAGCCGGCCGGCCGGCGGCCCGGCGGCCCCGTGACCGTACGGTGACGAACCCCTCGTCCCGGGCGGCCATGACCCGGCGATCGCTGGGTATACGCGGCTCGACGGATGCTGATCGCCAGGTCAGGTCAGCAGGTCAGCGACGAGGGAGCCGCCGGATGGTTGTGATCGAAGCCCCGTACGGGGACGCCGCCCGCGCGCGTCACGCGACGGCGGAGTTCCTGGCCCGCCACTGCCCCTGGGCGGATCCCGACGCCGTCGTCCTGGTGGTGTCGGAGCTGGTCACCAACGCCATACGGCACGCGGGTGGCTGGTGGAGGCTGTGCGTGCGGGCCGTGCAGGACCGCCTCGTGGTGGAGATCGTCGACACGAGCCCGCGGCCGCCGCAGCCGCGCACCCCGGACTTCGGCGGGGGCGGCGGGCTGGGCTGGCACATGGTGGAGCGGCTGGCCGGCCTGCTGGAGGTGGACCGGCGGCCGGACGGGAAGACCGTCCGGGCGACGTGGGTGGAGCCGGCGGGCGTGGGGGCGGCGTAGCGCTGCGCGGACCGGAGGGCGGAGGGTCCCGGCCCCCCCGGCCCGGGGCGGACCGGCCCCGGGCCGTTGCCCGCGGGGTGCTACCTGCGGGTGTGCACCCGCCCGTGCGCCTGGCCCTGTCCGAGCATCCCCGTCCGCAGCCGCCCCAGGATCCTCGTCAGCAGCCGCGAGACGTGCATCTGCGAGATGCCCAGCTCCGCGCCGATCTCCGACTGGGTCATCTCCCCGCCGAACCGCATCCGGAGGATCTGCCGGTCGCGTTCGTCCAGCTCGGCGACGAGCGGTTTGAGCGCGTGCAGGTTCTCCACGCCTTCGAGGGCGGGGTCGGGTCCGCCGAGCCGGTCGGCGTAGGTGGTGCCGGTCTGCTCGGAGCCGTCGTCCACGGGGACGTCGATCGATCCGGCCGTGTAGCCGTTGCCCGCGACGATGCCCTCGACGACCTCCTCGCGGCTGAGGCCGAGGTGCTCGGCCAGCTCGGCGGGGGTCGGCGCGTGGTCGAGCCGCTGGGAGAGCTCGCCGGTGGCCTTGGCCAGCTCGACGCGCAGCTCCTGCAGGCGCCGCGGCACGTGCACCGACCAGCCGGTGTCGCGGAAGTGCCGCTTGATCTCGCCGACGATGTACGGCACGGCGAAGGTCGTGAACTCCACCTCGCGCGAGAGGTCGAACCGGTCGATCGCCTTGATCAGCCCGATCGTGCCGACCTGGATGATGTCCTCCATCTGGTCGCCGCGGCTGCGGAACCGGGAGGCGGCGAAGCGGACGAGCGAGAGGTTGATCTCGATCAGGGTGTTGCGTGCGTACTGGTAGGCGCGGGTGCCCTCCTCCAGCTCCCGCAGCCGTGCGAAGAAGAGCCCGGACAGCGCGCGGGCGTCCCGCGGCGCCACTGTGGTCGCGTCCTCGATGTACGGCAGCCCCCCGACCGCGTCTTCGAGCCGCTGCGGGGCAGCCGCCGAATGCTCTGTCGTAACCGTGGATGCCGTGATGGTCACATCGTCCTCCCCAGATCCTTAGGTGACCTTCGCCCGCCTACCCGGTGACCCGTGGCCCATGCCTCCCGGTTCGGTGAGCGGGGCGGAAACGGAAGGAAATACGACGGAACGTCAGGCGCCTGCCGCACCACAGGGCGTACGGCCGGACGTACGACCGGATGCGCGACCGGAGGCGCGGGTGCCGGACGCCGGGCGCACGGATGCCGGGCACCGGACAACCGGGCGCACGGACCGGGCAGCCCCGCGACGCCGGACGGTCACCCGCACGTTCCTTGCGCGTCACCGGCGGACGTGAACATGCCACGCATGAGCGCACCGATACCGGCCCGCCGCGCGGCCCTCGCCCTCGCCGCCACCGTCCTGGCCACGGCCGCGACCGCCGCCACCACCACGGCCGCGACCGCCGCCGACACCGGCCGCCCCGCCGCCGTCACCGCGGGCACGAGCGCGGGCACGAGTGCGCTCGCCGCGCGCACCTCCGGCACCGCGGGCCTCAAGGGCGTCGACCACACCACCTGGCAGCGCGACGTGCAGGCCGTCATCGACCAGGCCCTGCCCTACGTCGAGGAGCGCACCGGCACCGCGCACGGCCGGAAGCAGGCCGTCGTCCTCGACATCGACAACACCTCGCTGGAGACCGACTTCCACTGGACGTACCCCACGCCGGCCGTCAAGCCGGTGCTGGACCTGACCCGGTACGCGCACGCCCGCGGCGCCGCCGTCTTCTTCGTCACCGCCCGCCCCGGCATCCTCGACGGGCTCACCGAGCACAACCTGCGCGACGCCGGCTACCCGGTCAGCGGCCTGTACGTGCGCCACCTCCCCGACCTCTTCCAGGACGTGAGCACGTACAAGACCGCCAAGCGCGCGGAGATCGAGAACAACGGCTACACGATCATCGCGAACATCGGGAACAACACCACCGACCTGGTGGGCGGCCACGCGGAGCGCGCCTTCAAGCTGCCCGACTACGACGGCAAGCTCTCCTGAACCACCGGGCGATCACCCGGCCATCATCCGGCGGCCACCCGGCGGCCCCCGGCCCGTACGGACGTCAGTGCCGCGCCTTCGCCCGGTCGAGCGCGGCCACGCCCAGCGCGGCCAGACCGATCTGGATGAGCCACTCGATCCAGTCGATCCCCTTGGTGTCGTCGACGCCCAGCCAGTGGGCGATGGCCGCGCCCAGGAACGCGGCCGCGATGCCCACCACGATCGTCCACAGCACGCCGATGTGCTGGCGCCCCGGCACGACCAGCCGGCCCAGTACGCCGATGATCAGACCGATGATGATTGCGCTGAAAATTCCGGAGATTTCCACGGCTCCCCCTCTTGCAGCCTGTTGCCGCCCTTCCGGACCGTTTCCTCTCGGTACTTCTGCCCAGCCGCCGGGCGGCGCATGTCCGCCCTTCCGCCCACCGCGCCCTGCCTAGACTGGTCGTGCCGGGCACAGGGACGCGCGGCAGGAACGGGAGAGCGACAGTGGCCGCAGGTGTCGGAAGCTTCGAGGACGTCGAAGAGGACTTCGGCGAGGGCCTCGGCGACCCCGCGGCGGACGTGCTCACTGAGGCGGCCGCCGCGTTCGGGCTGCTCGCCTCGCCCGCCCGGCTCCATCTCGTGTGGGCCCTGGCCCAGGGCGAGAGCGACGTCACCGCCCTCGCCGAGCGGGTCGGCGGCGCGCTGCCCGCGATCAGCCAGCACCTGGCCAAGCTGAAGCTGGCCGGGCTCGTGCGGTCGCGCCGCGAGGGCCGGCGGATGGTCTACCTCGTGGACGACCCGCACGTCGTCGCGATCGTCCGGCTGATGGTGGGCCAGCTCGCCGACCGCAAGGCCGGAGCCGCCGCCGGTGCGCGCGGCGCCGCCCGCACCGGGCGCCTCCATGGCCTGGGCGCCTGACCGCCCCGCCGCGCGAGGACGAGCCACCGGCCGGAACGGAACCGCCGGCACCACCGCACTGGAGGTCCTGCGCGCGCTGGAGAGCGGGCCGCGGGGGCTGACGGACGCCGAAGCGGACGCGCGGCTCGCGCGGCACGGCGAGAACGTCTTCCCCGGCCGCCGCCCCGACCCCTGGCCGCGCCGCTTCGCGCGCAGCCTGCGCGACCCCTTCACCGCCGTCCTCCTCTCCCTCGGCCTGGTCTCGGCGGCCCTCGCCGCCTGGGGCACCGCCTGCGTGATCGCCGTCCTGGTCACGGTCAGCTGCGTGCTGCGCGCCACCGGCGAGCACCGCGCCGACCGCTCGGCGGCCGCCCTGCGCGAGCTGGTGGCCACCACCGCGACCGTCCGCCGCCGCCCCGCGGAGCCGGACGCCCCCGTGACCCGCGAGCTGCCCGTCGAACAGCTCGTCCCGGGCGACGTCGTCCTCCTCGCGCCCGGCGACCTCGTCCCCGCCGACCTGCGGCTGCTCCGCACGACGGGCCTGACCGTGCACGAGGCGGCACTGACCGGCGAGTCCGCGCCCGTCGCCAAGGGCACGGCCGGCGACCTGTGCCTCCAGGGCAGCAGCGTCGTCTCCGGCAGCGCCACCGGCGTCGTCGTGGCCACCGGCGCGGACACCGTCCTCTCCGGCGCCCTGCCGCGGGGCCGGGGCCCGCGCCCGCCCGGCCCCTTCGACCGCTCCGTGAACGGGATCGCCCGGACCCTGGTGCGGTTCATGCTGCTCACCGCGCCCCTGGTGCTCGTCGCGAGCGCGCTGCTGCGCGGCCGCGGCCTGGAGACCCTCCCGTTCGCCGTCGCCGTCGCCGTGGGGCTCACCCCCGAGATGCTGCCGGTCGTCGTGACGACCGCACTCGCCCGTGGCGCGGCCCTCCTCGCCCGCGGCGGCGAGGTGATCGTCCGGCGGCTGCCCGCGCTGCACGACCTCGGCGCCGTCGACGTGCTGTGCGTCGACAAGACCGGCACCCTCACCCAGGACCGGCCGGTCTTCGACCGCGCGGTCGACGCGGAGGGCCGCGACGCCCCGGCCGTGCTGCACTGGGCCGCCGTGGCCGCCCTCTGGACGCTGCACCTGGCCGAGCTGCCCGCCCCGGACGCCCTCGACGAGGCCCTCCTGGACGCGGACGAGGAGCGGGGCGGTGGCGCCGAAGGCGTCGAAGGCGTCGCGGCGCTGCCGTGCGGGCCCGGGCGCCGGATCGCATCGGCGCTCGTGCGGGTGCCGGGCGGCTACGGGACGGACGGCCTCGGACCGGACGGCTCCGCGCCGGACGGCGACGGCCCGGGCGGTGGGGGCCCGGCGCTGCCGCAGCTGAGGTCGCTGCCGGGCAACGTCCGCACGCTCACGGCCGGACGAGGCTCCGCGGCCATGTACGTGCTCGTGGTCAAGGGTGCCGCGGAGGACGTTCTGGAGCGGTGCACGCGGATTGCGGACGGCGCGGGGGACACCGGCGGCGGGGGCAGCGGCGCCCGCTTCGCCGGCCACCGCCCCCTCGGCCCGGAGGACCGCGCGCGCCTCGCCGCCCGGGCGGACGCCCTCGCGGACAGCGGGCTGCGGGTGCTCGCCGTCGCCGTGGCCGAGCGGCCGGCGAGCACGGGCCCGTACCCGCCCGAGGACGAGCGGGAGCTCGCCTTCGCCGGCTTCGTCGGCCTGCGCGACGCCCTCGCGCCCACCGCCGCGGAGGCCCTGACCGTCCTCGCCGACCGCGGCGTGGCCGTCAAGGTCCTCACCGGCGACCACCCGGGCACGGCCGCCCGGGCCTGCCGCGAACTGGGCCTGGACCCCGGCGAACCCCTGACCGCCGCCCGGATCGACGCCGCCGGCGACGCCGAACTCGCCCGGCTCGCCGCCCGCACCACCGTCTTCGCCCGCTGCGCCCCCGAGCACAAGGCCCGGGTCGTCCGCGCCCTGCGCACCGCCGGGCACACGACCGGCTTCCTCGGCGACGGCGTCAACGACCTGGCCGCCCTGCACGCCGCCGACGTGGGCATCTGCCCGCGCGACGGCGTGCCCGTGGCCCGCGAGGCCGCCGACGTCGTCCTCGCCTCGAAGGACCTCACCGCCCTCGGCCGCGCCGTCGTCACCGGCCGCCGCGGCACCGGCCACATCGCCGCCTACCTGCGCATCACGCTCTCGTCCAACCTCGGCAACGTCATCGCGATGCTGACGGCGGGCCTGCTGCTGCCGTTCCTGCCGATGCTGCCCGCCCAGGTCCTCGTGCAGAACCTGTGCTTCGACGCGGCCCAGCTCTCCCTCGCCTACGATCGCCCGGCCGCCACGGTCCACGAGCGACCCACGGTCCTGCGGCCCCGCGCGCTCTTCCGCTTCATGACGGCCTTCGGCCTCCTGAACGCCGCCGCGGACCTCGCGACCTTCGGCGTCCTGGCCCTCACCCTGCGCTCCGCCGGCAGTGCCGGCGGCCAGGCCGCCTTCCACGCCGGCTGGTTCACGGAGAACCTGCTCACCCAGGCCCTGGTGATGCTCCTGCTCCGCGCGGGCCGGGACGCGGCCGAGCGCCGCGCCCCGCTGCCGGTCCGCCTGGCGACCACCGGCCTCGCCGTCGTGGGCCTGCTCCTGCCCCTGTCCCCCCTGGGCCCCGCCCTGGGCATGACGGCCCTGCCGCCGCTCTACTACGGCCTGATGACCGTCGTCCTGTCGCTGTACGGGGCGGCGCTGGCGGCGGCCCGCAAGAAGGCCCGCACGCACCGGCCCTGACATGGCAGAGCACCCGGCCCGTACGCCCTGGAGGCATACGGACCGGGTGCTCTGCCCTCGCCGGCCGGATCAGGCCTGCTTGGTCTCCCAGAAGATGCGGTCGATCTCGGCGATGAGCTCCAGCGCCTTCTCGCCCGTCTTCGGGTCGTTGGACGCCTTGGCGGCGCTCAGGGCCTTCAGGGTGTCGTTGACCAGCTGGTGCAGCTGCGGGTACTTCTCGAAGTGCGGCGGCTTGAAGTAGTCGCTCCAGAGCACCGAGACGTGGTGCTTGGCGAGCTCCGCGCGCTGCTCCTTGATGATGAGCGCACGGGCGCGGAAGTCCGCGTCCTCGTTCGCCTGGTACTTCTCCTGGACGGCCTTGACCGACTCCGCCTCGATGCGGGCCTGGGCGGGGTCGTAGACACCGCAGGGCAGGTCGCAGTGGGCGCTGACTCGCACCTTGGGTGCGAACAGGCGGGAGAGCATAGAGCTGTCCTTCCTCGTGATCGTCTTCTCAGGTGCGAGATTACTCGGTGTGGGAAGGCTTTTCTCGGGTGCCCCGGGGGGCTTAGGACAAAAGACCGGTGTCAGTCTGGGACTGGTGGAGGATACGGACCGGGAGGTGCCGTGGTGCAGGAGCAAGTGGACGAGCGCGGGCAGGAGCAGGACCGCGAGCGTCGCGGACTGCTGCGGATCGGGCTGGCCGAGGTCTACAACCCGTCGATGGTGCCGACGCTGAACCCCGGGGACCAGCTGGTCGTCCAGTACGGAGCGGTGGTGCGGCCGGGTGACGTGGTGGTGCTGCGCCACCCGTTCCGGCAGGACCTGCTGATCGTCAAGCGCGCCGTGGAGCGGCGCGAGGGCGGCTGGTGGGTGCGGGGCGACAACCCGCTGGTCGAGAACGACAGCCGGGAGTTCGGCGCCGTGCCGGAGGAGCTCGTGGTGGCCCGCGCGCTGGTGCGGCTGCGGCGCCCCCCGGAGGCGGGTCAGCGCTCGGCGGGCGCGGTGCTGTCGTGGCTGGCGTCGGCGCTCAGGCCGGTGCGGTCGCTGCCCGCGGGGGCCTCGGCCGCGCGGCTCTCCAGGCGCTTGCGGGCCCGGTAGGCGGCGACGTTGGCGCGGGTGGCGCAGCGGTCGGAGCAGTAGCGGCGGGAGCGGTTGGTCGAGGTGTCCAGGTAGGCGTTGCGGCAGGGCGCCGCCTGGCAGATGCCGAGCCGGTCGACCCCGTACTCCGTCAGGTGGACGGCCAGCCCCATGCAGGCGGTGGCCGCGTACGAGGCGCCGGCGTTGGCCGCGTGGTCGGCGATGTGCATGTGCCACTTGGGGCGGCCGTCCTCGTCGCGGTGCTCGTGCCCGGAGATCTGCGGGCTGACCGGATACTCCATCAGCAGCGCGTTGAGCAGGTCCACGGCGCGCACCTCGTCGCCCTCGGAGGCCGCCTCGAAGACCGCGCGCAGCCGGGCCCGTACGGCCCGCAGCCGGGTCACGTCGCTGTCGCCCGCGCGCCGGGCGGCCTGCGCGCTGTTGCCGAAGAGGTCCCGTACGGCGTCGACGGAGGTCAGGGTGTCGGCGCCGCGCGCGGGCTCCTCGCTGTTGACCAGCCGCACAGCGAAATCCGAGTAATAGGCCAGTTCCACTTGTGGTCCTTACGCAGGCGGCTTAGGGTCGTAGCGCCGGTCTTGTAATGGCCGGTACGCAATCGAGGGTATTACACCTGCGACCCGTGGGAGGGAACTCATGACCGAGGTCGTCGCCGGCACGGACTGGAGCGCCTGGCAGGAGAGCTGGGACCGGCAGCAGGAGTGGTACCTGCCCGACCGCGAGGAACGGTTCCGCGTCATGCTCGACATGGTCGAGGCCTTCGCCGGACCCGCACCCCGCGTCCTCGACCTCGCCTGCGGCACCGGCACCATCACCGCCCGCCTCCTCGGCCGCTTCCCCGGCGCCGAGTCCACCGGCGTCGACCTCGACCCGGCCCTGCTCGCCATCGCCCGCGGCACCTTCGCCGGCGACGACCGCGCCCGGTTCGTCACCGCGGACCTCAAGGACCCGGACTGGACCGCCCGGCTGCCCCACGACCGCTACGACTGCGTCCTCACCGCCACCGCCCTGCACTGGCTCCACGCGGACCCCCTGCGCACCCTCTACGGGCAGCTCGCCGGCCTCGTCCGCGACGGCGGCGTCTTCCTCAACGCCGACCACATGCCCGACCCCGCCACGCCCCGCATCAACGAGGCCGAACGGGCCCTGCGCCACGCCCGCATGGACCGCGCCAAGGCCGCAGGCGCCCTCGACTGGGGCGCCTGGTGGGACCTCGCCGCCGCCGACCCCGTCCTCGCCGGCCCGACCGCCGAGCGCTTCGAGATCTACGGCGAGCACGCCGACGGCGACACCCCCTCCGCCGAGTGGCACGCCCGCACCCTCCGCGAGGCGGGCTTCGCGGAGGCCCGCACGGTCTGGAGCTCGCCGTCGGACGCGATGGTGCTGGCGCTGAAGTAGCGCCTCAAGCCGCAAGCGACAGCGGGCGGTACGGGGCCCTGACCCGTACCTCCCGCTCCGGCACGACTATTTAAGGACCGCTCTCAGCCCGGCGCCGCCGTCACGCCGACCTCGCCGCTCCCCGCGCCCGCCCTCACCCGTACCGTGCCCCGCTCGCCCGCCGGGACGCGCGTCGTGTCCGGCCGGGCCGGGCCCCGTACCGTGAGGTGCCAGCCGCGAGGGGCGGGCGGCAGGATCAGTTCGGTGACGCCACCCCGCGCCGGGGCGTACGTCAGGCGGTACGCGGACCGCCGCGGGTCGTAGGACGCCGTCCTCACCGTGCCCGCCACCGCCGCCGCGTACGGCTCCGCCGTCCGGGACTTGTTCGGCTGGAAGCGGCCCCGTTCGTCCATCGCGCAGTACGCGCCGCCGTAGCACCACGTCCAGCTCGCCCAGCCCGTGGCGTAGCGGGACATGGAGGCGAGGGCGTCCTCGTAGAAGCGGGCCATGTGGGGCAGGCCGCTGTTGAGGGGGCCCCACTCGCCGATGACGACGGGGACGCGCATGGCGCGCGGGTAGTGCACGACGGCCGCCTCGTAGGCGGGCAGCCAGCCCGACGCCGGGTCGTAGTCGCGGCCGGCCTCCATGGCGGCGTTGTAGAAGTGCGGGGCGTAGACGACCTCGGGGTCGCGGATGCGGCCCAGGCCCGTGGGGACGCCCTCGCCGGCCGCGGGCGTGGGCTCGACGAACAGCCGGTGGCGGCGGTCGACGCGCCGGATCGCCTCGGCGATGCGCTGGTACATGGGGGTGATCTGGGTGGACTCGATGCGGCGGGCCGCGTCCGGGATGCTCTCGCCCTCGCGCATCCGGCCCATCGGCTCGTTGATCAGGTCGTAGCCGAACACGGCGGGGTGGTCCGCGAGCCTGCCCGCGAGGACCTGCCACATGCGGGCCTGGGCGCGGCGCAGGTCGTCGTCCTCGTAGAGGTGCTGGAAGGCGGCCTGCACGGCGGGTTCGAAGTACTCGGCGAACCAGTCGTCGGGGTGGGGGCGGTAGGGCAGGCCGTCGGTGCGGGTGGCCCAGGCGGGGATGCCGCGGTGGCTGCCGAAAGCCGGGCCGTAGACGTCCTGGTGGGCGTCGATCACGACGCGGACGCGGTGGCGGTGCGCCCAGTCCAGGACGCGTTCGACCTTGCGGAGGTAGCGCTCGCTGTAGTGGCCCGGCCGCGGCTCCAGGTCGTCCCAGAAGACCGCGAGCCGGGCGAAGTTGAAGCCCTGCGCGGCCATGTCGCGCAGGGAGCGCTCGGTGATGTCCGCGAGGGCTTCGTCGCCGCGGTGTTCCTTGTCCGCGAGGTTCCAGCCGCGGAGCGTGAGGGTGCGGCCCTGCTCGTCGGTGAGGGGCGGGATGTCCGGGGCCGCGGGGGCGTCCGTGCGGGCCTCCGCGGCCGCACCCGGCGCCAGAAGTGCCAGAACCGCGGCTACGGCGAGGAACGCCGCCTTGCGCAAGCGTCTCTTCGGCATCCGCCGTTCATACCGTGAGCACCACCTTGCCGAACAGGTCGCCACCGGCCATCTTCCGAAGCCCCTCGCGGGCCTGGTCCAGCGGCAGGACGGAGTCGATGACGGGCCGTACGCCGCGCGCCGCGCAGAAGCTCAGCAGGTCCGCCAGCTCCTCCTTGGTGCCCATGGTCGAGCCGACGACCTTCAGCTCCAGGAAGAAGATGCGGTTGAGCTCGGCGGCCGGCGGGTTCGGGCCGCTGGTCGCGCCGGAGATCACGAGGGTGCCGCCGGGCCTGAGGGACTTGACCGAGTGCGACCACGTCGCGGCGCCGACCGTCTCGATGACGGCGTCGACCCGGTGCGGCAGCCGCGCCCCCGGCTCGAACGCCGCCTCGGCGCCGAGCCCGACGGCGCGCTCGCGCTTGGCCGCGTCCCGGCTGGTCGCGTAGACCCGCAGGCCGGCCGCGGCGCCGAGGGCGATCGCGGCGGTGGCGACGCCGCCGCCGGCGCCCTGCACGAGGACGCTCTGGCCGGGGCGCACGTCCGCGTTGGTGAACAGCATGCGGTACGCGGTGAGCCACGCGGTCGGCATGCAGGCGGCTTCCTCGTAGCTGAGCTCCGCGGGCTTGGGCAGCACGTTCCACGCGGGGACGGCGACGCGCTCGGCGAAGGTGCCCTGGTAGCGCTCGGTGAGGATGGAGCGCGGTTCGAGCGGGCCCACGCCGTGGCCCGTCTGGCCGATGACGGAGTGGACGACGACGTCGTTGCCGTACTCGTCGATGCCGGCGGCGTCGCAGCCGAGGATCATCGGCAGGGACTCCTCGCCGAGCCCGACGCCGCGCAGCGACCACAGGTCGTGGTGGTTGAGGGACGCCGCCTTGACGTGGACGACGGTCCAGCCGGGGGGTGCCTCCGGCTCGGGGCGCTGCCCCAACTCGAGTCCGTCGAGCGGCTGGTCACGGTCGATGCGTGCGGCGTAGGCGGCGAACATGATCCGAACCTAGCCCCGCCGCCTGCCGGGCGGAACCTCGCCGTGGTGTGACACGCGCCGCGCCCCGCCCCCGCGTCCAGACGCCCCTGCCGCAACAGCCGTATCCGTGGCGGAGCCCGCGCCTCCTCATTGACCGGGCGTGGGGGCCGGGGGCCGGCTCAGGCCGGCCCCGTGCCACCCGGTGCGGGCGCTCACCGAGCGCGTCAGCGTCGCGCGCGACTCATCCCGTGGGCGGAAAAAGGACGGCGGGCCGGGCCATATCGGTCCGGCCCGCCGTATCACCGCAGGTCAGTGAGGTTCACCGCGGATCGGCGCATCAGCGCCGCGCCACGCCCTCCGCCCGGGCCGCGGCCGCGACGGCGGCGGTGACCGCCGGGGCGACCCGCTCGTCGAACGGCGACGGGATGACGCACTCGGCGCTCAGCTCGTCCGCGACGACCGCGGCCAGCGCCTCGGCGGCGGCGAGCTTCATGCCCTCGGTGATGCGGGAGGCCCGCACCTGGAGGGCGCCCGCGAAGATGCCGGGGAAGGCCAGGACGTTGTTGATCTGGTTCGGGTAGTCGCTGCGGCCGGTCGCGACGACGGCCGCGTACTTGTGCGCGACGTCCGGGTGGATCTCCGGGGTGGGGTTGGCCATGGCGAAGATCAGCGCGTCCTTCGCCATGGTGGCCACCGCCTCCTCGGGCACGGTGCCGCCCGAGACGCCGATGAACACGTCCGCGCCGTCCAGCGCCGCGGCCAGGGTGCCCGAGAGGCCGGCCTTGTTCGTGAAGCCGGCGAGGTCGCGCTTGACGTCCGTGAGGTCCTCACGGCCGGCCGAGACGACGCCCTTGCGGTCGCAGACGGCGACGTCGCCGATGCCCGCCTCCACCAGGATCCGCGCGATCGCGACGCCGGCCGCGCCCGCGCCCGAGATCACGGCGCGCAGCTCGCCCAGCGACCGGCCGGTGAGCCTGGCGGCGTTGCGCAGCGCGGCGAGGGTGACGACCGCGGTGCCGTGCTGGTCGTCGTGGAAGACGGGGATGTCCACGCGCTCCTGGAGCTTGCGCTCGACCTCGAAGCAGCGCGGCGCGGAGATGTCCTCCAGGTTGATGCCGCCGAAGGAGGGCGCGAGGCGCGCGACGGTCTCGACGATCTCGTCGACGCCGCGGCAGTCGAGGGCGATGGGGACGGCGTCGACGCCGCCGAACTGCTTGAAGAGGATGGCCTTGCCCTCCATCACGGGCAAGGACGCCTCGGCGCCGATGTCACCGAGCCCGAGCACGGCGCTGCCGTCCGTGACCACGGCGACGACCTGGGACTTCCAGGTGTAGTCGTGGACGAGCTCCGGGTGCTCCGCGATGGCGCTGCACACCTTTGCCACACCGGGCGTGTAGGCGAGGGACAGGTCGTCCCGGTCGCGCACGGGCACCGTCGCCCGGATTTCCATCTTGCCGCCACGGTGCAGCGCAAAGGCCGGATCGAAGAACTCGCCATGAGTGTCGTCCGGACCGCTGTCGCTGCGAGGATTCACGATCTCCGCTGCCACTGTATTTGACCCCTTTGTCGAATGTCCGTCGAGGGTAGCCGCCCTGGGTTGCGGGGCGGGTCGGGCTTCGGCTCCGTGTCCGGCCATCGAGATGACCTCCGCGCGTGGGGTTGGTGCCGCACGGTACGGATCCGTATGCCGGGCGCGCCGCACACGCGCCCTGGGCCCCTGGTACGGGGTGTAGCTGGCCTTTCTACCAAATGAGCGCTACGGCCTACGAGTGAGTTCCCGCTGACTTGCCGCGGCGCGGTTCAGCGCAGCCGCAAGAGCAGGTCAGAACGGTGTCAACTGGGTGGATAAGTCCACGGAGTGAGACAGAGGGTGTGTGAGGTACGTCTCGCACCGGCGGCCGACAGAAGGGGAACCCATGAGTCCGGTAGTTATGGCCGAGCTGGTACCGACCTGATGCGGCACGGGGATCGCCCGTTATCCGATTTTGACATAGTGAGCCCCCCGAATGGTGCAGTCCGGATGGCAAGATGCCCCAATCGCACGAGGTCGCGACATCCAAGGGCGTGTGCTCCGCCCCTCGTGCGTCATCAGCGTTTTCCTGTGTTCGTTCCGTGTTTGCTCCGTGTCCGTCCGACGGCCGGCCACCCCCTCACCCGCAGGAGGAACCAGCAATGACCGCATGCACCACCCCTCGCACGGCTGCCGCCAGGAGTCGTTTGGCCGCCGCCGGCGCGATCGCGGTCGCCGGCGCCCTGCTGCTCACCGGCTGCGGCGATCAGCGCGACAAGACCGGCAACGAGGCCGGTCAGAGCGCCCAGGGCTCGAAGGCCCCGCTCTTCGACAAGCTGCCGAAGAAGATCCAGGACTCCAAGGTCATCAAGGTGGGCTCGGACATCGCCTACCCGCCGGTGGAGTTCAAGAAGGACGGCAAGGTCGTCGGTATCGACCCGGACGTCGCCGCCGCGATGGGCAAGGAACTGGGGGTGCGGTTCGAGTTCAACAACGGCACCTTCGACGCCCTGCTCACGGGCCTGCGCTCGAAGCGGTACGACATGGCGATGTCCGCCATGACGGACACGAAGGACCGCCAGGAGGGCATCGACTCCAAGACCGGCAAGAAGGTCACCGACGGCGTCGACTTCGTGGACTACTTCAACGCCGGCGTCTCGCTCTACACCAAGAAGGGCGACACCAAGGGCATCGGCGGCTGGGACGACCTCTGCGGCAAGAAGGTCGCGGTGCAGCGCGGCACGGTCTCCGACGACCTCGCCAAGTCCCAGTCCGAGAAGTGCGAGAAGGACGACAAGGACAAGATCAGCATCGAGGCCTTCGACACCGACCTCGAGGCCCAGACCCGTCTGAAGGCCGGTGGCGTGGAGGCCGTCTCCAGCGACTTCCCGGTCGCCGCCTACGCGGTGAAGACCTCGGGCGGCGGCAATGACTTCGAGGTCGTCGGCGATCAGGTGGAGGCCGCTCCGTACGGCATCGCCGTCAGCAAGGAGAACACCCAGCTGAGGGACGCGCTCAAGGCGGCCCTCGACGCGATCATCAAGAACGGTGCGTACGACAAGGTCATGAAGACCTGGGGCGTCGAGGCCGGCGCCGCCAAGGAAGCCAAGGTCAACGGCGGTTCCTGACCCTCTCTCCCTCCCCTCGTACGGACGCTGAAAGGCCATACCCCGTGACTGATTCCCCCGAAAAGCCGGAGCCGGACAAGAAGGTCCAGCCGGAGCCCGGGAAGGAGGCCGCCGACAAGGCGGCGGCCCCGGCCCCGGAACCGGAGAAGAAGGCCGCTGAAGAGAAGCCGGCCGAAGAGAAGCCGGCCGAGGACAAGAAGGCCGCTGAGAAGCCGGCCGAGAAGCCGGCCGAAGAGAAGACCGACGCCGAGCCCGCCGAGAAGAAGGCGGACGAGGAAAAGGCTGCCGAAGAGAAGCCGGCCGAGAAGAAGGCGGCCGAGGACAAGCCGGCCGAGAAGAAGCCGGCTGAGGACAAGGCGTCCGAGGAGAAGCCGGCCGCCAAGCCGGACCTCGCCAAGAAGGACGCTCCCGCCGCCGAGAAGGACGACCCCGCCGACGACCCGGCGCCCGCGTCTTCCTCCTCCTCGTCCTCTTCGTCCTCTTCTTCTTCCTCCTCGTCCAAGACCGCCGTCGTGCCGGAGGCCATCAAGGCCATCCCCGTACGCCACTACGGCCGGTGGATCTCCGCCGTCGTCGTCCTCGGCCTCCTCGGCCTGCTGGTCAACGCCTTCGCCACCGCGAACGTCCACTACAGCGCCATCCCCGACTACATCTTCGACTCGACGGTCATCACCGGCCTCGGCAAGACGGTGCTGATCTCCCTCCTCGCGATGCTGCTGGGCCTGGTGCTCGGCATCGTGCTGGCGGTGATGCGGCTGTCGAAGAATCCCGTGACGTCCTCGGTCTCCTGGCTCTACATCTGGTTCTTCCGGGGCACCCCGGTCTACGTCCAGCTGCTGCTGTGGTTCAACCTCGCGCTGATCTTCCCGTACATCAATCTCGGTCCGATCTACCAGGACGAGATGAGCGACTTCATGACGCCGTTCATGGCGGCGCTGCTCGGCCTGGGCCTCAACGAGGCCGCCTACATGTCGGAGATCGTCCGCGCCGGCATCCAGTCCGTCGACGAGGGCCAGACCGAGGCCGCGCACGCGCTCGGCATGAGCCAGGGCCGGACCCTGCGCCGGATCGTCCTTCCGCAGGCCATGCGGGTGATCGTGCCGCCCACCGGCAACGAGTTCATCAACATGCTCAAGACCTCGTCGCTGGCGGCGAGCGCCGCGCAGTACCTCGAACTGCTGCGGTCCACCTCCGACATCGGCCAGACCACCGGTGCCACGGTCGAGATGCTCTTCCTCGCCGCCACCTGGTACCTCATCCTGACCAGCGTCTTCAGCGTCGGCCAGTTCTACCTGGAGCGGCACTACGCCCGCGGCTCGCTGCGCACGCTGCCGCTCACCCCGTGGCAGAAGGTCAAGAAGAACCTGGCCTCCTTCAGCAACCGTCCCTCCGGAGGTGTCACCGTATGAACGCGATGGTGAAGGCCGAGGGCGTCCACAAGTCCTACGGCGCGGCCCACATCCTCAAGGGCATCGACCTGGAGGTCGCCCCGCGCGAGGTGTTCTGCCTCATCGGCCCCTCCGGCTCGGGCAAGTCCACCTTCCTGCGGTGCATCAACCACCTGGAGCAGATCAACGCCGGGCGGCTGTACGTCGACGGCGAGCTGGTCGGCTACCGGCAGCAGGGCGACAAGCTCTACGAGCTCAAGGACAGCGAGGTCGCCAGGAACCGCCGGGACATCGGCATGGTGTTCCAGCGCTTCAACCTCTTCCCGCACATGTCGGCGCTCGCGAACGTCATGGAGGCGCCGGTCCAGGTCAAGGGTGAGACGAAGGCCGTCGCCCGCGAGCGGGCCAAGAAGCTCCTCGACCGGGTCGGCCTCGGCGACAAGGCCGACAACTACCCCTCGCAGCTCTCCGGCGGCCAGCAGCAGCGGGTCGCGATCGCGCGGGCGCTGGCGATGGAGCCGAAGCTGATGCTCTTCGACGAGCCCACGTCGGCGCTCGACCCGGAGCTCGTCGGTGACGTCCTGGACGTCATGCGGGGCCTGGCCGAGGACGGCATGACGATGATCGTGGTGACCCACGAGATGGGCTTCGCCCGCGAGGTCGGCGACTCGGTGGTCTTCATGGACCAGGGCGTGGTCGTCGAGGCGGGCAACCCGCGCGACGTGCTCACCAACCCGCAGCACGACCGGACGAAGGCGTTCCTGTCGAAGGTGCTGTAAGCGGCCGCGGTACGGAAACGAACGGGCGGGGGGTACGGGAGAAGTCCCGTACCCCCCGCCCTTCGCGCGGTTCAGCGGCCCCCACGAAGGCCCGGATGCGCTGCAGCGGGCGTGGTGCGATTCGCACGGGGGCCCGTTCCCGGGCGGTTGCCCGGGCGGGGCGTCGCCGGTAACAGCCGGGCCAGCCACCACGCCGTCGATCCTGTGGGCATGTCAGGCTCCCGGGCGGAGGAGGGTCGTGATGCGGGTGGCCGCGTCGGCCAGGTGGCGGCGGGACTCGGCCAGTTGCTCCGGGGACACGCCGTGGTCGCGCGCCGCGTCGCGGATGTCGTCGCGGAAGCGGTCGAGGAGGCGGTCCAGGTCGCGGGCCGGGTCCTTGGAGAGGCCGTCCGCGGCCTCGGCCCA
The DNA here is from genome assembly GCF_049725035.1 of Streptomyces sp. XH2. Taxonomy (NCBI): domain Bacteria; kingdom Bacillati; phylum Actinomycetota; class Actinomycetes; order Kitasatosporales; family Streptomycetaceae; genus Streptomyces; species Streptomyces sp. XH2. Next base: position 68,014 of record NZ_JBMMMZ010000012.1, read on the forward strand.
CTCCGGGGCGGGGCCCGCCGGGGGCTCGGGGCGCCGGGTGCCGTTCGTGTCCGCCGGGCCTGCCGCGTCCGCCGTGCCCGGCGCGCCCGTCGTGCGGGCCGTGAACGCGCCGAACTCCTTCGCGAGGGCGCTGACCCCCTCGGCGATGCCGGCCGGCCAGTCGCCGCGGCGCAGGTGTTCCTGGACCTGCTCCTGGACGCGTTCGGTGGCGCGCCGGACCTCCTCGCGGGCCCGTTCCTGGGCCTCGCGGGCCTGGTGGCGGGCCTGCTGGGCGTCCTGGCGGGCGCGCCGGCTCTCCTCCTTGGCCCGGCGGGCCTGCTCCTTCCACTGCTCCTTCGCCCGGCGGTAGTCCTCCTTCGCGCCGTCGAAGGAGTGGGAGTCCGGCGCCGCGCGGGTCAGCCGGGCGGCCTCGCGCACCTGACGCCGCAGGTCGCCCGCGGCGCCCCGGACGTCCTCGCGGATGTCGGCCGCGAGGGCGGACACCGACTCGCGGATCTCCAGCTCCAGCTCGGCCAGCTCGCCCTGCCGGCCGGCGAGTTCGGCGCGGCCGGCGGCGGTGATCGCGTAGACCTTGCGGCCGCCCTCGGTGGTGTGCGTGACGAGGCCCTCGGCCTCCAGCTTGGCCAGCCGCGGGTAGACCGTGCCGGCGGACGGGGCGTACAGGCCCTGGAACCGCTCCTCCAGCAGCCGGATGATCTCGTAGCCGTGGCGGGGCGCCTCGTCGAGCAGCTTGAGCAGGTAGAGGCGGAGCCGGCCGTGGGCGAAGACGGGGGGCATCAGAGGACCTTTCCCTGGACGGGGGCGTCGTCGTCCGCCCAGTCGTCGGTGTCGTCGGCGTCCGGCCCCTGCAGCAGCGCGACCGCGCCGGAGACGCTGGTGACCTTGATCCGGCCGCGGCCGGCGCCGAGCCGGCCGGTGATGTTCCGCGCGCCGAACTGGTCCTTGACCCACAGCTCGGGGAACGAGCACGAGATCGGGCCGACCGTGGTGCCCGCGTCGACGGCCGCGTCCGCCGAGAACGGCAGCCGGACGGCGACCTCGCCCGAGACGGTGGTGACCGCCAGGTCGACGGCCGGCGCGGCCGGCGACAGGTCGATCACCACGTTGCCGCTGACCGAGTCGGCCTTGATCCGGCCGCCCGAGCACTCCACGAGCGTGAGGTCGCCGGAGACGCCGTTGCAGCGCACGTCGCCGCCGAGGCGCTGGGCCTCCACCCGGCCCGAGACGGTCTCCGTGCTGACGTCGCCGGTGATGCCGACGAGCGTGGTGTCGCCGGAGACCCCGGCGACCTTCGTGCGGCCCGCGATGCCGGAGACCACGGCGCTCGCCCCGACGACGCCGACCTTGACGTCGGCGGTCGCGGGCACGGTGAGGGTCACGTCGGCCGAGCGCTTCCAGTTCTTGCGGCCGAACCAGCCGAGGACGGTCTTCCTCGACAGGTCCTCGTAACCGACGGTCAGCGTGCCGCCCTGCTTGACGACCTTCAGCGGCGGGCCGTCGAGCGCCGTCAGCTCCAGGCGGGCCGGGCCGCCGTCCGTGCCGACGACGTTGACCGTGCCGTTCACGACGCTGACGTCGAGGCCGGTGACCGGGCCCTCGAAGACGATTTTCTCTGGTGCGGACAGCGACCACTCGGACTCTGCGGGCATGCCGGACCCCCTCCTGTGAACAGGACGTCGAACGCGATATCGAACCTGATGGCGTACGCGATGGCGTGCCGCCGTGGCGCAACGCGATGGCGTACGAGACGCAACCTATCGCGTCTTCCATAAACACGATATATCGCGGTCGCGGGAAGTCAAGTGCCTGCGCGTTGGCATAGCGTGGTCGCATGTCCGCTACTGATCACAGCCGTGCGGCGGGGGTCCTGCTGCTCTGCCGGGCCGAGCCCGGCCGCGTCCGGCCCTCCGCCCAGCTCCTGAACGAACCGCTCCTCCTGGTCCCGGCCGGGGAGGGCTGGAGCGCGCTGATCCCCGGCGAGGACTCCTGGCGCACCGAGGGCACCGACCTCGCGACCGCCACCGCGGGCTGGGCGCACGCGCTGGCCGTCGCCGAGCCGTGGCCCGTCGTGGGCCTGTGGTGGGACGGGGCGGGGGCCGGCTTCGTCGTCGCGGCGGGTTTCCGGCGGACCGCCGGGTACGCGTGGCTCGCCGACGGCACCCCGCTCGGCGAGGAGGCGGCCATGACCGCGCTGCGGGCCCGGACCGGCCTCGACCCGGTCCTCGACGGGGCCGCGCTCGACGGGCTCGCCCGGCCCGACGCGGACGCCGACGCCGCGGCCCGCGTGCGCGGGCTGATCGCCGTCCTCTCGCGCACCGGCCTGCACCTGCCGCCCGGCCTCGCCCCGGGCGTCCCGGCCGACGGTCTGCGCGCCTCCGCGGGCGCGCTCCCCGCCGCCGAGGCGGTCTACTGGCCCGGCTGGCGCGAGGCCGTACGGGCGGGGTTCGACGCGGCGGACAGCGGCCGGCTCGGCGCGTGGACGCGGGGGCGGCGGGCGCGTGCGCTGGGCGCGGGGGAGGTTGTGGCCGGGGCTTCCCTGGCGCTCTGGGGGCGCCGTCGCGGGCGGCGGGGTGCGACCGCCGTCGGGGCGGTTGTCCTCGCGGACGGCGTGCTCACTCTTGCGTACGACTGGTGGCGCGGCCGCGGCCGGGACTGAGTGCACCTGCGGGCCGGTGGGGGCTTGTCGCGCCCGCGCGGCGGAGCCGCAGATGAACACTGTCCCGCGCCCCTGAAGGGGCGCGGGATGAGAAGGATCTACTCGTCGTCCTCGTCGTCCAGCCTCGCCAGCCACGTCGCCAGCCGCTCCACCGGTACCTCGAAGTCCGGGTTCAGGTCGACGAAGGTGCGCAGCTGCTCGGCCACCCAGCCGAGCGTGACCTCCTCCTCGCCCCGCCGGTTCTCCAGCTCCTCGATGCCGCGGTCGGTGAAGTACAACGTTCGCTCCGGTCAGTGAGTCGTGAGTCAGGTCTGTGGTCAGGCCAAGGATAGGCGGGTGCCGGAAACGGGACCGGGCCCCCACCGCCTCGCGGCGGTGGGGGCCCGGTCCGTACGGAGCGTGACGACCGTCAGGCGTCGAACACCTCGTTGATCAGCGTCTGCTGCTCGGCCTGGTGGCGCTTGGCCGAGCCGACCGCCGGGGACGAGGAGTGCGGACGGGAGATCCGCCGCAGCCGCTCGCGGGCCGGGACGTCGGCGCCGACCGCCAGGTCCAGGTGGTCGATCAGGTTCAGCGCGATGAACGGCCACGCACCCTGGTTCGCCGGCTCCTCCTGCGCCCAGATGTACTTCTCGGCGTTCGGGAACTTGGCGATCTCGGCCTGGAGCTCCTCGCCCGGCAGCGGGTAGAGGCGCTCGATGCGGACGAGGGCCGTGTCGTTCGCGCCGCGCTTCGCCCGCTCGGCGGCCAGGTCGTAGTAGACCTTGCCGGAGCAGAAGACGACCTTGCGGACGTCCGCCGCGGCGACGGTGTCGTCACCGATGACCGGCCGGAACTGGCCGCTCGTGAACTCCTCCGCCTTCGACGCCGCGGCCTTCAGACGCAGCATCGACTTCGGGGTGAAGACGATCAGCGGCTTGTGGTGCGGGTTGTGGACCTGCCAGCGCAGCAGGTGGAAGTAGTTCGACGGCAGCGTCGGCATGGCGACCGTCATGTTGTTCTGCGCGCAGAGCTGCAGGAAGCGCTCGACGCGGGCCGAGGAGTGGTCCGGGCCCTGGCCCTCGTAGCCGTGCGGCAGCAGCAGCGTGACACCAGAGGTCTGGTTCCACTTCTGCTCGGAGGAGGAGATGAACTCGTCGACGATGCTCTGGGCGCCGTTGACGAAGTCACCGAACTGGGCCTCCCACAGCACCAGCGCGTCCGGGCGGGCCAGCGAGTAGCCGTACTCGAAGCCCATCGCCGCGTACTCGCTGAGGAGCGAGTCGTAGACGTTGAAGCGGGCCTGGTCCTCGGACAGGTAGAGCAGCGGGGTGTAGTCCTCGCCGGTCTCGCGGTCGACGAGCACCGCGTGGCGCTGGCCGAAGGTGCCGCGGCGGGAGTCCTGGCCGGCGAGCCGGACCGGGGTGCCCTCCATCAGCAGCGAGCCGAAGGCGAGGGTCTCGCCCATGCCCCAGTCGATGGTGCCGTCCTCGATGCTGGCGGCGCGGCGCTGCAGCTGCGGCACCAGGCGCGGGTGCACCGTGACGTTCTCGGGCGTGGTGACCTGCGACTCGGCGATCCGCTTGAGGACCTCCTGGGAGATCGCGGTGTTCACCGCCACCGGGAACCCGCCCAGCGGGGCCGGGACGGCGGCCGGGGCCGCCGCCGCGTCCGCGTCGCGGACCTCGACGAAGACCTTCTCCAGCTGGCCCTGGTAGTCCTGCAGGGCCTGCTCGGCCTCTTCCAGGGTGATGTCGCCGCGACCGATGAGGGACTCGGTGTACAGCTTGCGCACCGAGCGCTTCTTGTCGATCAGGTCGTACATCAGCGGCTGGGTGAACGAGGGGTTGTCCGACTCGTTGTGCCCGCGGCGGCGGTAGCAGATCAGGTCGATGACGACGTCCTTGTTGAACGCCTGGCGGAACTCGAAGGCGAGCCGCGCGACGCGGACCACGGCCTCCGGGTCGTCACCGTTCACGTGGAAGATCGGCGCCTCGATCATCCGGGCGACGTCGGTGCAGTACATCGACGAGCGCGAGGACTCCGGCGGCGCGGTGAAGCCGACCTGGTTGTTGATGACGATGTGCACGGTGCCGCCGGTGCGGTAGCCGCGCAGCTGCGACATGTTCAGCGTCTCGGCGACGACGCCCTGGCCCGCGAAGGCCGCGTCGCCGTGCAGCTGGACCGGCAGGACGGTGAAGTCCGTGCCCGCCTTGCCGATGATGTCCTGCTTGGCGCGGGCGATGCCCTCGACGACCGGGTCGACGGTCTCCAGGTGGGACGGGTTGGCGGCCAGCGAGACCTTGATCTGCTCGCCGTCCAGGCCGGTGAAGACGCCCTCGGCACCGAGGTGGTACTTCACGTCGCCGGAGCCGTGCATCGACTTCGGGTCGAGGTTGCCCTCGAACTCGCGGAAGATCTGGGCGTACGACTTGCCGACGATGTTCGCGAGGACGTTGAGGCGGCCGCGGTGGGCCATGCCGATGACGACCTCGTCCAGGCGCGCCTCGGCGGCGGCGTCCAGCACCGAGTCCAGCAGCGGGATGACGGACTCGCCGCCCTCCAGGGAGAAGCGCTTCTGGCCGACGTACTTCGTCTGCAGGAAGGTCTCGAAGGCCTCGGCGGCGTTCAGCCGGCGCAGGATGCGCAGCTGCTCCTCGCGCTCCGGCTTGGAGTGGCCGCGCTCGACGCGGTCCTGGATCCACTTGCGCTGCTTCGGGTCCTGGATGTGCATGAACTCGATGCCGGTGGTGCGGCAGTACGAGTCGCGCAGGACGCCGAGGATGTCGCGCAGCTTCATCATCGACTTGCCGGCGAAGCCGCCGACCGCGAACTCGCGCTCCAGGTCCCACAGGGTGAGGCCGTGCTCGGTGATGTCGAGGTCGGGGTGCTTGCGCTGGCGGTACTCCAGCGGGTCGGTGTCGGCCATGACGTGGCCGCGGACCCGGTAGGAGTGGATCAGCTCGAAGACGCGGGCGGCCTTGGTGACGTCGTCGTCGTGCGAGGCGTCGATGTCCTTGAGCCAGCGGACCGGCTCGTAGGGGATGCGCAGCGCCTCGAAGATCTCGTCGTAGAAGCCGTTCTCGCCCAGCAGCAGCTGGGCCATGATCCGCAGGAACTCGCCGGAGGCGGCGCCCTGGATCACCCGGTGGTCGTACGTCGAGGTCAGGGTCATCACCTTGGAGATGCCCATCTTGTTCAGGGTGTCCTGAGACGTGCCCTGGAACTCGGCGGGGTAGTCCATGGCGCCGACGCCGAGGATCAGACCCTGGCCGGGCATCAGGCGCGGCACGGAGTGGACCGTGCCGATGCCGCCGGGGTTGGTGAGCGACGCGGTGACGCCGGTGAAGTCGTCCATCGTCAGCTTGCCGACGCGGGCGCGGCGGACGATGTCCTCGTAGGCCTGCCAGAACTCGAAGAAGTTCAGCGTCTCGGCCTTCTTGATGGCCGCGACCACGAGCTGGCGGTCACCGTTCGGCTTGACCAGGTCGATCGCCAGGCCGAGGTTGACGTGCTCGGGCTTGACGAGGGTCGGCTTGCCGTCCTTCTCCGTGAAGGAGTAGTTCATCGACGGCATGAGCTTCAGCGCCTGCACCATGGCGAAGCCGATGAGGTGCGTGAAGGAGACCTTGCCGCCGCGGGCGCGCTTGAGGTGATTGTTGATCACGATGCGCTGGTCGAACAGCAGCTTCACCGGGACGGCGCGCACGGACGTGGCCGTCGGCAGCTCCAGGGAGGCGTTCATGTTCTTCGCGACGGCGGCCGAGGGACCACGGAGGGTGACGTACTCGGGACCGGCGGCGGCCTCGGTCGCGGGGGCGGCCTTGGCGGCAGCGGCCGGCTTGGCGGGCGCTGCCGCGGCGGGCTTGGCCGGGGCGGCAGCGGGCTTCGCGGCGGGAGCGGCGGGCGCCGCCGGGGCCGGAGCGGCAGCGGCGGGCTGCGCGGGGGCGGCCGGGGCGGCCTGGGCCGGAGCGGCCTGCGGGGCGGCGGGCGCGGCCGGGGCCTGCGCGGCGCCGCCTGCGGTCACCGGCTGCCCCGGCGGAGCCGCCGCCGTGCCCGGCTTGTAGTCGGCGAAGAAGTCCCACCAGGCTCGGTCGACCGAGTTCGGGTCCTGGAGGTACTGCTGGTAGATCTCGTCGACGAGCCACTCATTGGGACCGAATACGTCTGCAGGGCTCTTGCCCTGCCCGTCTTGGTCGGTCGAGATGCTCGAGGTGTTGGGGGACTGTGGCGACACGGCGGTAACCGCCCTCTTCCGCTTCACAAGGTGATGGACAGCGGGAATAAAGGCTACGCCTGTCTGCACGGTTGATGCAGGCCACCCGGGCAAGCAGTCGCGCAAGTCACATTTGCTCAGGGGTTTCGGGGCATGACTTGGCGGGAAACACACGGGGTTCTGCTGGTCCCGGGCGCATCAGGGTTCGCTCAGGCGCGCCCCACACTCCCTCGAATGTGTGCCTCCGCCATCGACCATACGTCAACTTTGATCGCGAGGCCCTCCCGGAAGAGTGACCTGAATGCGGCATCCGTGAGGGGATTCGGCCACCCCGATGGACCCCCCGTGCAGATCCACCGCCCAGCGCGCGATCGCCAGGCCCAGCCCCGTGCCGCCGTCGGTGCCCGGCCCCTGCTGGCCCGAGCCGCCCCGGTTGAACCGCTCGAAGACCCGGTGCCGCTCCGCCTCGGGGATGCCCGGGCCCTCGTCCAGCACCTCCAGCGCCAGCGACTGCGGCCCCTCGCCCCGCCGCGCCCGCACCGTGACCCGCCCGTGCGGCGGGCTGTGCTTCACGGCGTTGTCCACGAGGTTCGCCACCACCTGGTGCAGCCGCTCCGCGTCCGCGTGGGCGGTCAGCTCCGGCGGGGACACGTCCAGGTGCAGGTGCACGTCCTTGCGCGCGTGCGGGGACGAGCTGGAGCCGTTGGCCATGCTCGCCTCCTTCAGGATGCCCGCCAGGTACGGCCACACCTCGAAGCGGCGCGCGTGCAGCGGTACGACCCCGTTGTCCAGCCGGGACAGGTCCAGCAGCTGCTCCACCAGCCGGCCGAGCCGCTCCGTCTGGCGCAGCGCCGTCCGCATCGTCTCCGGATCCGCGGCCGACACGCCGTCCACCACGTTCTCCAGCACCGCCCGCAGGCCCGCGATCGGGGTCCGCAGCTCGTGCGAGACGTTGGCGACGAGCTCCTTGCGGTGGGTGTCCACCGCCTCCAGATCGGCCGCCATGCGGTTGAACGCGTTCGCCAGGTGCCCGAACTCGTCCCGCCGCCCGGCGCCCACCCGGCGCGTGTAGTCACCCTGCGCCATGGCGCGCGTGACCTCGGTCATCTCGTCCAGCGGCGCGGTCAGGCCGTGCGCGACGAACTGCGTTATGAGCAGCGAGGCGATGATCGAGAAGACGGTGATCACCCGGAGCTCGGTCGCCGACCGGATCGCGACGAACACCAGGAAGGTCGTTATCACCACCGAGCCGATGACCAGGGCGCCCAGCGCCGCCTTCACCGACCGGTAGGGGTCCAGCGGCCGCAGCGCCTCCCAGACCCGCCCGCCGAGGCCCGTCAGCGGGACGTGGACGCCCCTGCGGCGCTCGGCGCCGCCCCGCGGGCCGGCCGTTCCGCCGGTCATGCCGCACTGCCCGTCATGCCGCGTCGCCCGTCACTGCCGCACTGCCCGTCATATCGTGCCGCCGGTCATGCCGCCGGGGTCTCCAGTGCGTAGCCCACGCCGTGCACCGTGCGGATCCGCTCCGCGCCGATCTTCCGGCGGAGCGCCTTGATGTGGCTGTCGACCGTACGGGTGCCCGAGGCGTCCGCCCAGTCCCACACCTCCGCCAGCAGCTGCTCGCGGGAGAGGACGGCGCGCGGCGTGTTCGCCAGGCACACCAGCAGGTCGAACTCGGTCGGCGTCAGGTGCACGTCCGCGCCTCTGACCCGGACCCGCCGCTGCGCGTGGTCGATCTCCAGCTCGCCCAGCCGCAGGATGCCGCTGCGCGGGGTGTGCGCGGCCAGCGCCGCCCGCTCCACGCGGCGCAGCAGCACGTGCACCCGGGCCGCCAGCTCGCGCATCGAGAACGGCTTGGTCATGTAGTCGTCCGCGCCGACGCCCAGGCCGACCAGCATGTCCGTCTCGTCGTCACGCGCCGTGAGCATCAGGACGGGCACCGGCCGCTGCGCCTGCACGCGCCGGCACACCTCCAGGCCGTCGAAGCCCGGCAGCATCACGTCGAGCACGAGCAGGTCGGGCTGCCACGCCTCGGCGGTGTCGACGGCCGCCGGCCCGTCACCCGCGGTGCGGACCTGGAAGCCCTCGGCCCGCAGCCGGGCCGCGATGGCGTCCACGATGGTCCGGTCGTCCTCGACCACCAGCACCCGGCGCTGCGCCCCGGCGGACGCGGCGGCACCGTTCGGGCCGATGTGTGTCTGCTCCATGCGCGCCCCGCCCCTAGCGTCTTCCGTCGCGTCGTTCCTTGCCGGCTTCGGCAGCTCCGGCTTCGGCAGCTGTGGCAAGCAGGGTACGGGCACGCGGAGGGCGACGGCTACGCGGCACGTTGCCCGAGGTGCACTACGTCCGGTACGCCCCGGGCAACCGCGATCTCTTCGGTCCGTACCCCTTCGAAACCGGCATTCCGGAGGGCTTGCTCGAACCGGGCGGACGGCCGGGCCGACCATACGGCGAGCACACCGCCGGGCGTCAGGCGCTCCCGGCAGGCGGCGAGACCGGGGGGCGAGTACAGGCTGTCGTTGCTCTCCGTGACCGTCCAGTCGGGGCCGTTGTCGATGTCCAGGCACAGCGCGTCGTAGCGGACCGGGGCCGTGCGGACGTGGCCGAGGACGCTGAGGAGATCGCCTTCCACGATCTCCGCGCGGGGGTCGGCCAGCGCCCGGGCCGAGATCGCGCCGAGCGGCCCCGCCCGGTGCCAGCCGATCACCGCCGGCTCCCGCTCCACGACCGTGATCCGGCCCCAGCGGGGCTCCTCCGCGGCCCGCGCGAGCGAGAAGCCGACGCCCAGCCCGCCGATGAGGACGGCGGGCTCCGCGCGGTCCGCGGGGAGCGCGGCCAGCGCCGCGTCCACGAGCAGGCGCTCCGAGCGCCCGTCGGAGGTGTCCATCAGGAAGCAGCCGTTCGCGATGATCTCGTGGACGGCGTCGTCGCCCGTGCCCCGGCGGCGCAGGACCACCTCTCCGTACGGGCCGTCGCGCCGGTCCAGGGTGACGGGCCGGTCGTGGGTGACGGGCTGGTCAGGAGCGCCGGGCGTGTCGTACGGGTCGCGCTGGAGGGTGGTCACGAGGTGGCCTCCGTGTCGGTCGGTACTCGGCGGACGCGGCAGGCGGATGTGAGGTTGACGGGCGTGACCGGAGTCACTGACTGCGCTTGATTCCCCTGCCCTCGATGGACCTTAATCTCGGAGGGGGCGGGAGCGGGATCGCTTTTCGCCCCGCCGGGTGCCGGTACGGACCCCGCGAGGAAGGGGCTTGGCCGAGTGAACGAGGTGGACCCCGACGGCATGTCCCTGCGGCGCCCGCGGCGCGGCCCCGGGGCGCTCCGGCCGGGCCGGCTGCTCCGCGCCCTGCCCACCCCCTCCGGCACGCCGTTCACGTTCTGCTACGCGCTGGTCCTGCTCGCCACCGCGATCTACACGGACTACGGCGACGAGGCCACCGTCAACGAGCTCCTGCGCGAGTCCAGCACCGACGCCGCGCACCTGGCCGAACAGCCCCTCGTCGTCCTGCTGGCCAGCGCCCTGTGGATAGCCGGCGGCCTGTACTCGCTCTACGGGATCCTCTTCGTCCTCGTCGTCTCCGCCCTGGAGCGCCGCACCGGCGGGGCCCGCACCGCCGGCGTCTTCCTCCTCGGCCACGTCCTGGCCACGCTCGCCACCGAGCTGCCCGTCGCGGGCGCCGTGGCCGCCGGGCGGCTGCCCGAGGCCTCCCTGCACCGCCTCGACTACGGCATCAGCTTCGGCGTGATGGCCTGCACGGGCGCCCTCGCCGGGCTGCTGGGCCCGCGCGCGAAGTGGACCGTCCTGGGGCTCGCCTTCCTCATGTGCGCCCAGGACCTCGTCGAGTTCGCCGACCCCCTCGCCAGCTGGGGCCACCCGATAGCCCTGCTGACGGGCATGGCGTGCTGGGGCCTGCTGCGGGACAAGGGGCCGGCGGCCGCGTCAGCCGCGGACGGTGCCGTCCCAGGCCCACTGCGTGCGCCGCGGGAGGCCGGGGAGGGAGGCGCGGCCGGTGCACCACAGCAGCGTCTCCGCGGGGGAGTGGCCCGCCGGGGCACCGGGGAAGAGCCGCCCGACGGCGGGCGCGCAGAGCTCGTCGGGGACGGCGGAGTCCAGGCCGAGGCCGCGCGCGATGTCGTCCGTGTGGAGCACGAGCTCCGTCACCCCCATGGCGGCGAAGCCGGGCGCGTCGGAGTGCCCCCACGGGTGCCAGGCGCGGTCCCCCTCGCCCGCGCCGCGGACGGTCGCGGCGAGCAGCGCCGCAGCGATGCGGATGCCCTCCAGGCGGGCCGGTAGCGGGGCCGCGGGGTCGAGCGAGGCGAACAGGGCGATGGAGCGGTCGGTGGGCCGGGCCGTGAGCAGGCCCGCGTAGCCGACGAGGCCGAGCGCGAGGTGGTCGAGCGTCGCGGCCGCGGACCACTCCAGGCCGGCGGCGGGCCGGGACCAGTCGCGGTCCGCGCCCGCCTCCAGGACCGCGGAGCAGTGGTCGGCGGCGTCCGTGACGAGCGTGGCCCAGGCGCCGGCGGCGAGGGGCGCGGCGGGGTCGGCGGCCGGGGCCGGAAGGCCCCCGGCAACCGGGGCCGCGGGCGCGGTCGCCGCGTGTGCGGGCGCGGTCATGCCCGGCCCCCCGCGCGGACGCCCTCGATGAGGCGGGCGTAGCCGTCGGCGCCGTGGCCGTCCGCGACCGCCCGCTCGATGGAGGCCTTGAGCAGCTCCGGCAGTCCGGTGTCGAGGCCGCGCGCGGCGCTCGCGTGGACGAGGTGCTCGATCGCGCCGAGGTGGACGTCGAGGGTGGCGTCGTCGCCCGGGTAGGCGCCCGCGTCGATCCGGGGCGCGTACGTGCTCATGAAGCCGTTGACCGCGGCCATCCAGCGGATCGCGACGGGGGTGAAGGCGGCGGCGTCCACCTTGTCGGCGCCCGTCAGCGCGACGCCCTGCAGCCAGCCGGCGAGCGTCGACCACATGATGCCGAGCAGGGCGGTGTCGTAGAGGGAGGCGACGCCCGCGTCGTCCCCGAGGCCGACGGGGTCGCCCAGGCTCGCCAGGGTCTCCCGGTACTCGGCGAAGGCCTGCGAGGAGCCGCTGTAGAGCAGCATGACCGCGGGATCGCCGATGCCGGGCGGCGTCGACATGATCGCGCCGTCGAGGTAGCCGATGCCACGCCCGGCGGCCCAGGAGGCGCTCTCGCGGGCCTGCTCGGGCGTGCCGGAGGTGAGGTTGACGAGGGTGCGGCCGCGCAGGTCGTCCGCCAGCGGTTCGAGGACGCCGTGGACGGCGTCGTAGTCGGAGAGGCAGGCGATGACGAGGGGGCTCGCCGCCACGGCCTCCGCGGCGGTCGCGGCCCGTGCGGCGCCGCGGGCGACCAGTGCCTCGCCCTTGCCCGCCGAACGGTTCCAGACGGTCGTCTCGTGGCCGCCCTTCAGGAGGGCGCCGGCCAGGGCCGTACCCATCGAACCGAGGCCGAGAACGGTCACCTTCATGAGTGGTTTCTCCCCGTGCGTCACAGAAGTTGATCAAGTGCGACCAGCCTCGCACCGGCACGGGGGCCCGGACAGTGGCAGAAGTGACGTCCTGCGAAAAATTCCTGCCACCCGGTCTAGGCTGGCGATCATGAGCGCCGGAACCGTGGCCGTGGTCGTGATCGACGACGACGTCCCCATGTGGGACCTGTACGAGCTGGGGGTGGTCTGCACCGTCTTCGGCATCCTGCACCGCGACCTCGCCGACCCCTGGTACGACCTGCGCGTCTGCTCGGCCGGCGGGGAGACGCCGCAGCCCGGCCCCTTCGGGCTCACGCTGCGCGCCTCGCACGGCCTGGAAGGGCTGGAGGGAGCCGGCACGGTGATCGTGCCCTCGGTGCCCGAGGCGTGCATCGAGGGCGAGCGCGAGCTGCCGGCCGGGCTGTTGGAGGCGCTGCGCCGCGCCGCGGACTCCGGGGCCCGCATGGTCTCCCTGTGCGCGGGGGCCTTCGCCCTCGCCGCCGCCGGCATCCTCGACGACCGCCGCGCCACCGCCCACTGGATGCACACCGAGGCCCTCGCGCGCCGCCACCCGCGCGTGCGCGTGGACGACTCCGTCCTCTACGTCGACGACGGCGACGTCCTCACCAGCGCCGGCGTCACCGCGGGCCTCGACCTCTGCCTCCACCTCGTCCGCCGCGACCTCGGCGCCCACGTCGCCAACCAGCTCGCCCGCCGCCTGGTGGTGCCCGCGCACCGGCCCGGCGGGCAGGCCCAGTACGTGGACGTCTCCGTGCCCGAGGCCGACGACGACAGCCTCGCCCCCGTCCTGCACTGGGCCCGCGAGCACCTCGACCGCCCCCTGTCCGTCGAGGACCTCGCCGCCCGCGCCGGCCTGAGCACCCGCACCTTCTTCCGCCGCCTCCAGGCCGCCACCGGCACGACCCCGCTGCGATGGCTCCTCGTCCAGCGCCTCGCCCGCGCCCAGTCACTGCTGGAGTCGACGACCCTGTCCGTCGAACGCGTCAGCGAACAGAGCGGCCTCGGCACAGCCGCCAACCTGCGCCGCCACTTCACCCTGCACTTCGGGGTGACCCCGACGGACTACCGGCGGTCGTTCCCGGGGCCGGCGGCCGCGGCCTGACCTGCCGCACGGCGTTCACGGTTCCGCCGGGCCGGGCGCGGCCGTAAAGCGCCGCTTCGGCTGCTCGCCGCGGCGGCGGGAACAACAGGAGCGGGCTCCCTGCTGGGCAAAAGGGCAGGCGCTGCTCGTCGGCGGCCGGCGATCGCTCACAGCGAACGCCGGACGGGGAACATCCGCGGAGCGGCACGCATTGAGTCGGCATAGCTCAACTTGCCTGCCGAAGGGGAGATCATGGCTTCGATGTCCGCACCGCTCACCCTGCCCGTGCTGCCGCTCGACGACGAGGTCGTCCTGCCCGGCATGGTGGTGCCCCTCGACCTGTCCGACGCCGACGTGCGGGCCGCGGTCGAGGCCGCTCAGGCCGCCGCGCGGGGCGGCAAGCCGCTGGTGCTGCTCGTGCCGCGCGTCGACGGGACGTACGCGGGCGTCGGCACGCTCGGCAGCGTCGAGCAGGTGGGGCGGCTCTCCGGCAGCGGTGATCCCGGCGCGCTCGTCCGCGGTGTCCGCCGCGTGCGTATCGGCGCCGGGACGACCGGCCCCGGGGCCGCGCTGTGGGTCGAGGGAACTCCCATGGAGGAGGTCGTGCCGGACCCGCTGCCCGGTGCCGTCGCCGAGCTCGTGAAGGAGTACAAGGCGCTCGCCACCAGCTGGCTCCGCAAGCGCGGCGCCTGGCAGGTCGTCGACCGCGTCCAGCAGATCGACGACGTGGGCCAGCTCGCCGACAACTCCGGCTACTCGCCCTTCCTGACCGTCCAGCAGCGCGTCGAGCTCCTGGAGACCGCCGACCCGGTGGCCCGCCTCAGGCTCGCCGTGAAGCGGCTCGGCGACCACCTCGCCGAGCAGGACGTCGCCGAGACCATCGCCAAGGACGTCCAGGAAGGCGTCGACAAGCAGCAGCGCGAGTTCCTGCTGCGCCGTCAGCTGGAGGCCGTCCGCAAGGAGCTCGCCGAGCTCAACGGCGACCCGGAGGACGAGTCCGGCGACTACCGCGCCCGCGTCGAGGCCGCCGCCCTCCCGGAGAAGGTCCGCGAGGCGGCCCTGAAGGAGGTCGGCAAGCTGGAGCGGGCCTCCGACCAGAGCCCCGAGGGCGGCTGGATCCGCACCTGGCTGGACACCGTCCTGGAGCTGCCCTGGAACGAGCGCACGGAGGACGCGTACGACATCCCCGGCGCGAAGGCCGTCCTCGACGCCGACCACGCGGGCCTGGAGGACGTCAAGGAACGGATCACCGAGTACCTGGCGGTGCGCAAGCGGCGCGCCGACCGCGGGCTGGGCGTGGTCGGAGGGCGCCGCGGGGGCGCCGTGCTCGCGCTCGTCGGGCCGCCCGGCGTGGGGAAGACCAGCCTCGGCGAGAGCGTCGCCCGCGCCATGGGCCGCAAGTTCGTGCGCGTCGCCCTCGGCGGCGTCCGCGACGAGGCCGAGATCCGCGGCCACCGCCGCACGTACGTGGGTGCGCTGCCCGGCCGCATCGTGCGGGCGGTCAAGGAGGCCGGCTCCATGAACCCGGTCGTGCTCCTCGACGAGATCGACAAGGTCGGCTCCGACTTCCGCGGCGACCCCGCCGCGGCCCTCCTGGAGGTCCTCGACCCGGCCCAGAACCACACCTTCCGCGACCACTACCTGGAGGTTGAACTCGACCTGTCGGACGTCGTCTTCCTCGCGACGGCCAACGTCCTGGAGGCCATCCCCGAGGCGCTCCTGGACCGCATGGAGCTCGTCCGCCTCGACGGCTACACCGAGGACGAGAAGGTCGTCATCGCCCGCGACCACCTGCTGCCCCGGCAGCTGGACCGGGCCGGCCTCGCGCCGGGCGAGGTCGTGATCGAGGACGGGGCGCTGCGCCGCCTCGCGGGCGAGTACACCCGCGAGGCCGGCGTGCGGAACCTGGAGCGCGCCGTGTCCCGGCTGCTCCGCAAGGTGGCCGCCAGGCACGAACTGGGCGAGCAGGAGCTGCCGTTCACCATCGGTGCGGAGCAGCTGCGCCCGCTGATCGGCCGGCCGCACCACGCCCCGGAGTCCGCGCAGGACCCGGCCGAGCGGCGCACGGCCGTGCCCGGCGTCGCGACCGGCCTCGCGGTCACGGGCGCGGGCGGCGACGTCCTCTTCGTCGAGGCGTCGCTGGCCGATCCCGAGACGGGCGGCGCGGGCCTGACCCTGACGGGCCAGCTGGGCGACGTGATGAAGGAATCGGCGCAGATCGCCCTGTCCTTCCTCCGCTCGCACGGTGCCGAACTGGAGCTGTCGGTCGGCGACTTCAAGGAGCGAGGCGTCCACCTGCACGTCCCGGCGGGCGCGGTCCCCAAGGACGGCCCGAGCGCGGGCATCACCATGACGACGGCCCTGGCCTCCCTGCTCTCCGGCCGCCGGGTCCGCCCGGACGTCGCGATGACGGGCGAGGTGTCCCTGACGGGCCGCGTCCTGCCCATCGGCGGCGTCAAGCAGAAGCTGCTGGCGGCGCACCGCGCGGGCGTGACGACGGTGATCATCCCGAAGCGCAACGAGCCGGACCTGGACGACGTGCCGGCCGAGGTGCTGGAGAAGCTCGACGTCCACCCGGTCTCTGACGTCCGCCAGGTGCTGGCGCTGGCCCTGCAGCCGGCCGAGGCGGAAGTGGCCGTGGCGGCGTAGCCGCGGCGACGGGGCGGGGGCCCTACCACTCCCCCGGAGGTGCGGGCCCCGCGCCGTTTTCCGGTTCAGGTGTGGCTGACGGCCTTGTCCAGCAGCCCGTACAGGGCGTCCTGCTCCTCCGGGGACAGCCCGGCCAGCGGCGACTCCCGTTCGAGGAGTTCCATGAGCCGCTCCTGCAGGGCCGCGCCCTCGCCGGTCAGGACCAGCTGCTTGGCGCGGCGGTCCGTGGGGTGCGGGCGGCGCTCCAGGAGCCCGCGGCCCTCCAGCTTGTCGATGACGAAGGTCGCGTTGGAGGGCTCGCACGCCATGCGGTCGGCGAGCTCGCGCATCGTCATCGGTCCGGTCAGCTCCCGCAGGGCCGTGGCCTGGGGTGCGGTGAGGTCCAGCGCGGCCGCGCGGTCGCGCACGTGGTCCGCGATCCGGCGGGCGAGGCCGTTCACCAGGCCGCAGAGCCGCCGCTCGGCCATGACGTGCGCTTCCGGGGTGCTCATGGGTGTCATCGTAGCCAAGCACAACTTCATCAAGTTATTAATATCCGAGCTTGAATCATTCAAGCTGTAAGTTTATTGTCGCTGATCAAGAACCCCTGCCGCACGAAGGACGGAACCACCCATGACCGACGACGCCCGCCTCAACCGCCCTGCCGGCATCCGCTCCCTGCGACTCGGCGACACCAAGGTCACGTACGTGCCGGACGGCGCCGGTCAGCTGAGCCCCCGGGGCTGGCTGCCGGACACCACCGACGAGGTGTGGGCGGAGCACCCCGCGTACCTCGACGCGACCGGCAACCTCGTGGCGAGCATGGGCGGTCTCCTCGTCGAGCACGGCGACCGGGCCCTGCTCATCGACGCCGGCTTCGGTCCCGGACACCACCCGGGCATACCGGGCACCCCGGTGGGGGAGATCAACGGCGGCGCTCTCCTCGGCAACCTGGCCCTCCTCGGCCGCACCCCCGCCGCTATCGAGGCCGTGGCCATCACCCACCTGCACGGCGACCACATCGGCTGGTCCGCGCAGCTCGCCGAGGCCGGCGCCGTCCACCTCATCAGCGCCCCCGAGTGGGAGCACCGCCACCTCTCCGAGGAGCACGGCGTGCCCCCGGAGCTCCTCACCGCCCTGGAGCCCGGCCTCCGCACGGTCACCGACGGGGAGGAGATCTTCCCCGGCGTCCGCGTCATGCTCACGCCCGGCCACACCGCGGGCCACGCCGCCTACGTCATCACCGGCGGCGGCCGCCGCCTGATCGCCTTCGGCGACGCCCTGCACTCGCCGATCCAGATCGCCCACCCCGAGTGGTCGGCCGCCGTCGACCACGACGCCCGGCAGTCCGCGGAGTTCCGCCGCCGCCTGGTCGAGGAGATGGCGGAGCCCGGCACGGTCGGCTTCGGCGTCCACTTCGCCGACGTGGTGTTCGGGCGGGTGCTGCGCGACGGCGCGGGGGCCACGTCGTGGGAGCCCGTCGACGCGTGACGCACACGCTGAAGCTCCTGTCTCATTTGCCCCGTTGACGGTCGCTGACCCCGCCGGTTGCATGTCCCTGACCATGCTCGGCTGACTGACCAGTCACACCCTGAGGGGGAACTGTGCGCATGACCGACGCACGTTCACGGAGAGCGGGAAGAGCGACCAGCAAAAACGGAATACCCGGCGCGGGGGCCCGGCTCACTGCCCCCCCGCCTTTCGGCCCCCCCCCCCCCGCGCCCGCGGCGGGAAGCGGCGGCAACGACGGCCCGGCGGAGGTGATCCCGGGCAAGGGCACCTCCACCCCGGCCCTGGTCGACGGCATCCGCGAGGCCGCCGCGTCCTCCGGCAGCGCCGCCGACGCCGCCCGCGGCCACCTCGCCGACAAGCGCAGCCGCTACCGCATCGCCGAGCCGGCCCGGGACCTGAAGCCCGTACAGAGCTTGAGTTCGGGCGCGTCCGAGACCGTACGGCTGCAGCAGAAGCACCAGGGCGTCGACGTCCTGGGCGGCCAGTACGTCGTCCGGATGGAGCACAAGAACGGCAAGCGCGTCGTCACCGGCACGTCCGGCAAGTACTTCACCGGCCTGAAGGCGGACACCCGGGCCGAGGTGAGCGAGCAGCTCGCCGTCGACCGGGCCGTCGCCGCGACCCTGCGCGACCTCACCGGCAAGCGGCTCGCCAAGGGCGACGCCGCCCGCACGAAGGGCGCCACGCCGTCCGCCAAGTCCCTGACCGGCACCGCGCGCGGCCTCGTCGTCGTCCCCAAGGGCCCCGGCGTCCTCACCCACCACGTCACCGTCCGCGGCACCGACCCGGCCACCGGGCACCCCGTGCTGCGCGAGGTCTACGTCGACGCCAAGGCCGGCTACCCGGTGCTGCAGTACAGCGGCATCAAGACGTTCGGCACGGACCCGGGCGCGGGCGCCGCCGCGTTGCGGGAGCGCGCCCGCACCGCCGCGACCGGCACCTCAAAGGCCGCCGCCCGCGCCGCCGCCGGCCCGCTCGGCCCGGGCGTCGCCGGCTCCGGCGTCAAGTACGACGGGACGACCGTCGAGCTCGGCCTGGTCAAGGACACCGCGCGCAACGAGTACGTCATGACGGACTACGCGCGGATGTGGGACTCCAGCAAGAATCCGCTCACCACCTGGGACGCGCGCGGCAAGGAGGTCGGCGAGGTCGAGGGCCGCTGGCCCGACGGCATCAAGGAGTTCGGCTCGCCGGCGCCCTCCTTCGGCAAGGACGCCACCGAGGCCGGGGCCGTCGACGCCCACTGGGCAGCGGGCAAGGTCTACGACTACTACAAGAAGGTCCACGGCCGCGACAGCCTGGACGGCCGCGGCATGGCCGTCAACTCCCTCGTCGGCGTCACCGAGTTCGGCGGTCCGTACGTCAACGCCTTCTGGGACGGCACCAAGATGGTGTACGGCGGCGGCGACGAGGACTACAAGACGCTCTCCGCCGACCTCGACGTCGTCGGCCACGAGATGACCCACGGCGTCGTCGAGCACACCGCCAACCTCGTCTACGCGGGCCAGTCCGGCGCCCTCAACGAGGCCCTCGCCGACTACTTCGGCAACGCCATCGCCGTCGACGCCGCCGGCATGTCCATGGACGACCCGGACGCCGGCCTGCTGGGCGGGAACCTCTGCCGGACGAAGGCCCCGCGGCAGTGCGCCTTCCGCGACCTCAACGACGGCCACACCACCTCGAAGAACTTCCTCGGCGTCGGCTTCGGCACCGACAACGGCGGCGTGCACCTCAACTCCACCATCTTCTCGGGCGCCCTGTGGGACATCCGCGAGGACGTGGGCCGCACCCTCGCCGACAAGATCGTCTACAAGGCGCTGGCGGAGTACATGACGCCCCTCGACGGCTTCACCGAGGGCCGCGACGCCGTCATCGCCGCCGCCAAGGCGCTCGGCGTCTCCGCGAAGGAACTGGGCGCCGTCCAGCGCTCCTTCAACGCCCACGGCGTCGTGCCCAACTGGGAGCAGGCCCTCGGCGTCGACACCGACCTGCTCTCGGCCAAGCTCAACACCGCCGGCACGGAGGCGGGCGCGGGCGGCGGCTGGTGGGCCGCCTCCCGGTCGAACGACGACGGCTCCGAGGCGTACTCCGTCTGGGCCGGCCGCGCGGACGGCAGCGGCGCTCCGAAGCTGATCAGCCCCAACGACGGCCGCTTCCACGTCAGCCCGGCCACCGACGGCAAGACCGTCGCCTGGGTCGCCTACGGGAAGACCGGCACGGAGGTCCTCTCCCGGCCGCTGGCGGGCGGGCCGGTCAAGAAGCTGTACGGGACGGACTCGGGCACGGTGTACTCCGTGCGCGTCGAGGCCGGCACGGTCGTCCTCGACGCGGGCGACCTCCTCGGCGGCCGCCACGTCGGCTACGTCCGCACCGGCGACAAGCAGCCCACCTGGGTGGACGGCGGCCGCGCCGAGCAGGGCACGGCCCTCCCGTCGCTGAGTGGCGGCAGGATCGCGTACGCCACGGTCTATCCCGAGGGCGACGAGTACCGCGTCGGCACCGAGGTGCTGGAGCTCGCCACCGGCAAGAAGACCCGCATGGGGCAGCTCGGCAAGCCCGAGAACATCGGTCAGACCGGCATCAACGCGACCGGCGTCTTCTGGCTCGTGGACGAGACGGCGGACGACAAGGGCGAGGTGGCCGTGCGCCGCGCCAAGCTCGACGGCACCGGCGTCGCCGACCTCAGCCCGGAGAAGGGCCCCGGTGCGCTCCGCGCCACCGAGCTGACCGCCTCCGAGAGCGCGGTGACGGTCACCGACGCGCAGCCGGACGCGGCGGGGTACAACGAGTCGCTGCCCAAGCTGTGGCAGTTCGCGGCCGACGGCTCCTCCCGGGCGCGCGTCTCCTGCAACCGCGGCGAGCAGTCCTCCCCGGCCGCGGCCGGCGGCAAGCAGGTGGTGTGGATCGACGGCACCACCGGCTCGACCGACCTGGTCACCCGCACCCGCCCGGCGGGCACCTGCAGCTGACCGCTGATCGCTGAACGACGACAGAACCGGGCCCCCGGCGCCGATGTGCCGGGGGCCCGGTGTCCTTTTTGTGGGGGCCGGTGCCTCACCCGTGGGCGAGGGCCTGGAGGCGGCTGTACGCGCCGTTGAAGCTGTTGTGGTCACCCACCGTGGGGCCGGTGTCGGTGTACTGCCAGAAGGTGTAGTAGTCCCACCCCGCCGGGAGTTCTCCCGCGGAGGAGCCGTAGCGGGGAACCCACAGGGGGTGGGCCGCGGCGAAGCCGCCGTAGTTGCCGGTGCACTGCTTCCACCAGCCGGTCGACGTGTAGATCACGGCGTCGCGCCCCGTGCGGGCCTTGTACGTGGCGAAGAAGTCCGCGATCCAGCGGACGAGTGCGCTCGCGCTCATCCCGTAGCAGGTCGGGCCGTACGGGTTGTACTCCATGTCCAGGACGCCGGGCAGCGTCCTGCCGTCCTGGGACCAGCCGCCGCCGTGCGTGGCGAAGTACGCGGCCTGCGCGGCGCCGCCGGAGTTGTCGGGCAGGGCGAAGTGGTACGCGCCGCGGATCATGCCGACGCCGTAGGAGCCGTTGTACTGCTGCGCGAAGGAGGGGTTGGTGTAGCTGGTGCCCTCGGTCGCCTTGACGTAGGCGAAGCGGTTGCCGCTGTTCCAGAGGGACGACCAGGCGACGTTCCCGTTGTGGCTGGAGACGTCGACGCCCTCGACCGAGGCGAACCCGGGCGGGGGAGGGGTGCCGGGGGCGGGGCGCTCGTGGTCCCGCAGGGTGGAGCCGAGCCAGTCCCGCTCCGGGTGGGCGGGCCGTTTCGCGTCGTGCGCGGCGGCGGGCGGGGCGAGCAGGAGGCAGAGGGCGGACAGCAGGGAGGCGAGGAGGAGGGAGAGGGCGGCCAGGGGGGAGGGGGTGCGTAACGCCGTGGAGGATCTGCGGCCCGTGCGGCCGGATCTGTGTCCGAACGTGACCATGGCGTGCCTTCCAGAGGGGTCCGTGGGGGGAGTACCAATGACGCGCCGACGGCGCGGAGACATTGGTGTGGCCATGTCATAAATGACGTTATGGCGGCGGACGCGCCAGGCATAGGGGGACGCGGTGCTGCCGTTGGTCTAATCCTGCGAAATACTGGCGGAGCTGCGGTGAAGACCGCGAACGGGAAAAACTTTCAACAACCGGAAAGCCGGAGAGGGCCCTGACGTGCACCAGACGACTACCCCGCCTCCCGAGGAGGGCGGGCCCGGCGCCGCGCGGAGCAGAGGTATGGACCAGGCGTACCTCTCCCTGGAACGCGAGCTGGCGGTCTTCCTGCGCCGGGCCCGGGCGTCGTCCGGTGAGATGGCGCGCGAGGTGCACCCCGAGCTGGAGGCCGCCGCCTACGGCCTCCTCGTCCGCCTGGAGGACGCGGGAGCGCAGCGCGCCACGGACCTCGCGGCGTACTTCGGGGTCGGCAAGGCCACGATGAGCCGTCAGCTGCGCGCGCTGGCCGAGCTCGGCCTCGTCACCCGCGAGCCGGACCCGGCCGACGGCCGGGCGTCGCTGGTCCGCATCACGGAGGAGGGCCGTGCCCGCTTCACGCGCGTGCGCGACGCCCGGCGCGCACAGTACGTACGCAAACTGGCGGACTGGGACCGGGGCGAAGTGGCGGAGCTGGCCCGGCTGCTGCACCAGCTGAACGTGAGCGCGGAGCAGTAGGGCGAGGAGAGAACGGCCCGTCCGGCGTGTGAGGAGCGGGGTGCGGGGCGGAGCCCCGGTTACAGTTCCACGTACACGGCCGCAGCGTCGTCGTGGCGCTTCCCGAGCCGTGCCCCGCGTGCGTCCCGCTCGGCGGACCGGACCTGCTCGATGAGTGCGTCCGGTCCTCCCCGCGCGAGCGCGGCTGCGCAGTCCGCCCAGCTCCCCTCCCGGAACACCTCCACCCACCGCGACGCGCCGTCCGTGAGCGCGGCCAGCGCCCGCACCTCCGCCCGCGGGAGCGAGCCGGTCACGGCCCGCCCGGCCACGTCCGGGTCCGCCGCGGCCGTGAAGAAGCCGCCCTCCGCGTTGCGCGCGGCGTCCGTCACCGGCCCCAGGGCCCGCAGCCGTTCGATGCGGTCGTCCAGGACGGCTGTCACGGCGCCGTCCGCCGACTCGACGAGCAGCGCGGAGTCGGACAGCACCAGGTACTCCACGCGTACGCCGTCCCACCGTGCCACGACGGCCGTGGCCTGCGGCGTGCGCCGGTGACCGAGGTCGCACGTGTCCCGATGGGCCTCCGCCGTACGGGAGATGGCGCCGGACAGGCATCCGGCCAGGCTCAGCTCCCGCTCCGAGACGGCCAGTTCGAGCAGCGCACCGCCCAACCGGGCCGTGAACCAGGGCACTCCGTGCGCGCAACCGGTCTCGCCGGAGGGCGGCGGGGTGACCCCGTCGAGCAGCACCAGCGCACCGCCCTTACCGGAGGCCGGCAGGGCGACGGACACGAAGTCCTCGTTCGGGTGTCGGACATCCCCCGGCTGGGTGGCAAGTTCGATGCGCATGGGGCCAGTGTGCCGGATGCCGGAATTCGACGGTGGCACGTGCGCATCCTGTCGGCGCCCTCCGCGTTGCTTCAGGTGACGTGCTGACCTGGCACGTGTGCGATGAGTGAAGCAGGCCGATTGTCAATCAGTAAGGGATGTTCACTCCTTCGAGTGGCCGGGCGGTCGATGGACACCCCCGCCCCTCAGAGGTGCTGAAAGGGTCAAATCAGTACCAGGGGTGGGACGAGAGAAGATTGTGAGCACCGGTGCGGAAGAAGCGGCTTGGGGGCGGCGGCGGACGGAAGCCGCGGGCCACGGCGGTGCCGGAGCGCACCGCCCGCGTACGTAACCGACTGACCGTATCCGTCGCGGTCATCACCCTCGCCGTGCTCGGCGCGAGCACCTTCGGCGTCCGCGAGGCCTGGCGGGACCTCACCGAGGCGCGCCGCCTGGCCGCCCTGGCGAGCGCCGACGCCTCGGCCCTCGCCCTCGCGCACTCACTGGCCGACGAGCGCGACGCCATGGTCCAGTACGTGGCGGGCGGCCGCGCCGACTCCACCGGCGCCGGCCTCTCCGACCGCCAACGCGTCGCCGTGGACCGGCAGATCGAGGAGTTCCGGCCCGGCGCCCCGCCGGCCGTCCGCGAGCTCCTCGACACCCTCCCGCAGACCCGCCGCGAGGCCCACTCCGGCAAGGGCGACGCCCTCGCCGCCTACAACTCCTACACCCCCGCCGTGCGGGCCCTCCGCGGCCTCGCCGACACCCTCGACCGGCGCACCGGCGGCGACTCCGCCGCCCTGCCGCCGCTCGCCCGCGCCACCGAGGCGGCCTCCGCGAGCCGCGGCCTGCTCCTGGCCGCCCTCGCCGCCCAGGGCCGCAAGCCCGAGCTCGCCGCGGCGGCCCAGCGCGCCGACGCCCGTACGCAGGACGCCCTGGCCGACTTCACCCGGCTCGCGTCCCCCGCCGCCCACGACGCCTACGCCGAGGCCGTCACCGGCCCCGAGGTCGCCGAGGCCCAGCGCCTCCTCGACCGGCTCACCCGCTCCCCGTCGTCCGCCGAGCTCGCCGGCCAGCCCGCCGAGCCCGTCCGCACCGCCCTCACCACCCGCCTCCAGCGCATGCGGGGCGTCGAGGACGCCCTCGCCGAGGCCGAGGCGCCCCGCCTGGAGGCCGTGCGCCACGAGGCCATGACCGAGCTGGAGCGGCGCGTCATGGCCGCCGCCCTGTGCCTGTGCACCGCCCTCTTCACCGGCATCTGGTCCGCCCGCTCGGTCACCCGCCCGCTCGCCTCCGTCCGGACGGGCACGCGCCGCGTGAGCGCCGACCCCGTCACCGAGGAGCCCATCGTCTTCAAGGGCCGCGACGACGAGTTCGCCGAGACCGCCCGCGCCGTCAACCACCTCCAGGGCAAGTTCCGGCGCCAGCAGGGCCGCATCGCCGCCCTCGAAGGCGAGCGCACCCGCCTCATCGCCGCCCGCCAGGACGCCGCCGACGAACGCGACTCCCTGCGCGCCGAACAGCAGCGGCTCACCGAGCGCCTCGCCGCCCTCCCCGCCGAGCACCCCGGCGGCGACGCCCCCGAGCTCGGCATCCTCGTCGGCCTGTCGCTGCGCACCCTCGGCCTCGTCGAGCGCCAACTGGCCGTCATCGAGGGCATGGAGGCCCACGAGGCCGACCCGGAGCGCCTCGACACGCTCTTCAAGCTCGACCACCTCGCCACCCGGATGCGCCGCAACAGCGAGAATCTCCTGGTGCTCGCCGGAGCCGAGAGCGGCACCGGCCGCGCCGGGCCCGTACCGCTGCTCGACGTCCTGCGGGCGGCCTCCGGCGAGATCGAGCGCTACCAGCGGGTGCGCATCCAGTCCCTGCCGCCGCACGCCCGCCTCGCCGGCTTCGCCTCCGAGGACGTCAGCCACCTGATGGCCGAACTGCTGGAGAACGCCACGGCGTTCTCCCCGCCCGACTCCCAGGTCCAGATCTCCGCATGGCACCTGGAGGGCGGCGAGATCGTGCTCTGCGTCCAGGACGAGGGCATCGGCATGGCCCCCGAGCGGCTCGCCGAGGCCAACGCCCTGCTGGCCGGCCCCGTCCCCGCCGGGCCCCCGCCCCCCGTCCCCGACCACACCGGCCGGGCCGGCGGCGCGGGCCGCTCCGGGCGCACGGGACAGTCGTCGCTCGGCCTCGGCCTGTACGTCGTCGCCCGGCTCGCCGCCCGGCACGGGATCCGCGTCCAGCTGCGCGAGCAGGCGACCGGCGGGGTCGCCGCCGTCGCGGTCCTGCCCGTGGGCCTGCTGCCCGCCGGGCCGCCCGCCGTCACCGGCCTCGGCGACACTCCGCCCGTCCCCGGCGCCGCGGCCGTCCCCCAGGTCCACCTCCCCGGCTCCATCGCCGAGGCCAACTCCCACACGCTGCGCGGCCGTCCCCAGCACACGCACCGGGCGCCCGGCGCCCACGCGGCCCGCCCCGCCCACGCCCAGGTGCCGCCGCCCGTCCACCCGGCCGACCCGCCGGCCCCGCCCGCCCCGGCCCCCGCCGAGGCCGACGCGACGATGCGGCTCACCGGCTACGGGGAAGCGGCCGCACCCCCCGCCCCCGCTTCCACGGGGCGCCACGCCCGCCCGCCCGCGCCCGCCGACGGCGCGACCACCGGCACCGGGCTGCCCAACGGCACGGCGCTGCCCAAGCGCACCCCCAAGGCCGTGGCCCAGCGGCCCGCCCCCCAGCGCGTGCGCCAGGGCGTCGACGCCGAGGCGCTGCGCCGCAAGCTCGCCGGCTTCCAGCGGGGAGCCGCCGACGGACGGCGCGACGCCCAGGCCGAGCTGGCCGGGCGCGACACACAACGGAACCAAGCGGGCCCGCCGGCCGACGGCGGCACACCCGAGGAGGCACGCGGTTGACTGCATTCCCCCGGGGGGCGACCCCCGTATCCCCCGCCGGCCCCGCCTCGTACGGGCTGAGCCACGAGGCCCGCAACCTGCACTGGCTGCTGACCAACCTCGTCGAGGAGGTGCCCGGCGTCCGGTCCGTCGCCGTCGTCTCCTCCGACGGCCTGCTCCTGCTCTCCTCCGACCCCCGCCTGGTGCACCGGGGCGAGAGACCGGACGGGCCGCGCGGCTCCACGGCCGACCTCGCCACCATCGTCGCGGGCCTGGGCAGCCTGACGACCGGCGCCGCGTGCCTGATGGACGGCGGCTTCGTCAAGCAGACCATGGTCGCGATGGACGAGGGCAGCCTGTTCGTGATGACCATCAGCGACGGCTCGCTGCTGGGCGTCCACGCCGAGCCCGACTGCGACATGAGCGTCGTCGCCTACCACATGGCCCTCTTCGTCGGCCGGGCCGGGCACGTCCTCACCCCCGAACTCCGCAGGGAGCTGCGGCAGTCGGTGGAGGCGGTCGGATGACGGGCACCGCCGCCTGCGGCAAGCCGGCGCGCGTCCGCCCGTACTCGCTGGCCGGCGGGCGCCCCCGCCGGTGCCGGCTGCTGCTCGTCGAGACCTTCGTGGCGGCCCTCGACGCGGACGGCACCGCCCCCGGCGGCGGCCCGGGGGCGGCCGGCCCCCACCCGCGGATCCCGCCCGAGGGCCGCGCCATCGTGGACCTGTGCCACCGGCTGCGGTCGGTCGCCGAGATCGCCGCGCTGCTGCGCATGCCGCTCGGCGCCGTACGGGTCCTCCTCCTCGAACTGGCCGAGCAGGGCCGCGTCCGCGTCTTCGACACCGCCCACGGCACCGGCCGGCCCGACCGCGCGCTGCTGGAAAGGGTGCAAGGTGCGCTCCGCCGACTGTGAAGAGGGCCAGGAACCCCGGCGCCCGGAACCGTGCGGCCCTGCCGCCGGTTCCGCGTCCCGCACGATCACGCTCGGCGCCGTCGCCGCCGACGACGCGCCACGCCCCTGGCAGACCGACCGCGGCCGCGCCCCCCTCGCCACGAAGATCGTCGTGGCGGGCGGCTTCGGCGTCGGCAAGACCACCTTCGTCGGCTCCGTCTCGGAGATCACGCCGCTGCGCACCGAGGCCCTGATGACCGCCGCCGCACGGGACGTCGACGACGCCACGGCCACCCCCGGCAAGCGGACGACCACCGTCGCCATGGACTTCGGGCGGCTCACCCTCGACGCCGACCTCGTCCTCTACCTCTTCGGCACCCCCGGCCAGAAACGATTCTGGTTCATGTGGGACGACCTCGTGCGCGGCGCGATCGGCGCCGTCGTGCTGGCCGACACCCGGCGCCTCGCGGAGTCCTTCCCCGCCCTCGACTACTTCGAGACCGCGGGCCTGCCCTACGTCGTGGCGGTCAACCACTTCGAGGGCGCCGACCGCCACGCCCCCGAGGCCGTCCGCGAGGCGCTCGCGCTGCCGCCGCCCGTCCCGGTGGTGACCATGGACGCCCGGAAGCGGATCACGGTCGTCGACACCCTGCTGGCCCTCGTCGGCCGGGCGCTCGACACCCTGCCCGAGTGAGGAGCGACCCGTGAGACGGATCCTCATCGCCGGAGCCGGCCAGTCCGGCCTCCAGCTCGCCCTCGGCCTGCAGTTCCACGGCTACGACGTGACGCTGATGTCCAACCGCACCTCCGAAGAGATACGTTCCGGCCGGGTGATGTCCACCCAGTGCATGTTCCCCACGGCCCTGCGCCACGAGCACGAGCTCGGCCTCGGCTTCTGGGCGGCCGCCGCGCCGCGCATCGAGGGCGTCGGCATCTCCGTCGCCGAGCCCGGAGCCGCCGCGGGCCCGCACCGGCGCGCCGTCGACTGGCTCGGCCGGCTCGGCGGCTGCGCCCAGTCCGTGGACCAGCGGCTGAAGATGTCCGGCTGGCTGGACACCTTCGCCGAGCGCGGCGGCCGGCTGGCCGTCCACGCCGTCACGGTCTCCGACCTGGACGCCCTCGCCCGCCACTACGACCTGGTGCTCGTCGCCACGGGCAAGGGCGAGCTCGCGGAGCTCTTCGACCGCGACCCCGCCGGCTCCCCGTACGCGGTCCCGCAGCGCGCCCTGGCCGTTGCCTACGTGCACGGGCTCGGCCCGCGCCCCGAGCACCCGGACACCGAGGCGGTGCGCTGCAACCTGGTGCCCGGCGCGGGGGAGCTGTTCGTGCTGCCGACGCTCACCGTCTCCGGCCGCGCCGACGTCCTGTTCTGGGAGGCCGTCCCGGACGGCCCCCTGGACGCCTTCCAGGACCAGCCCGGCCCCGGCGAGCACCTGGCGCGGACCCTGGAGCTGATGGAGCACTACGTGCCCTGGGAGTACGCGCGGGCCACCCGCGTCGAGCTCACCGACGCGCAGGCCACCCTGGCCGGCCGCTACACCCCGGCCGTGCGCGACCCCGTCGGCCGACTGCCCTCCGGCGGGCTCGTCCTCGGGGTCGCCGACGCGGTCGTGGCCGACGACCCCGTCACCGGGCAGGGCGCCAACTCCGCCGCCAAGTGCGCCGCCGCCTACCTCGCCGCGATCGTCCGGCACGGCGAGCGGCCCTTCGACGAGGCGTGGATGCGGGCGGCGTTCGCCGGCCACTGGGTCTCGGCGCGGCACACCACCGCCTGGACCAACGCGATGCTCGCGCCGCGCCAGCCCGCGCACGTGCGGGAGCTCCTGGAAGCGGCGGGCCGGCACCAGGCCCTCGCCGACCGCATCGCCAGCGGCTTCGACGACCCGGAGGACTTCGCGGAGTACTTCTACGAGGCGCAGGACGCGGCGGCGTGCGTGGCGGCACTGGCCGGGGAGCCGTCCTGAGGCCCGCCCGGCCGGTGCCGGTCCATGAGGGAGCCGTACTGCTCTACGAGGGCGCCGACGCCGACCCGTAGCCCGCGTCGGAGCCGTACGCGGCGCCCTCCGGCAGCGGCGGCAGCTCGTACTTCCGCAGCGGCGCCTCGCCCGCGTCCGGGCGGACCGCCCCGAGCAGCGGGTTGGCGGCGATCGGCGAGACCTTCACGCTGCCGCCCGGCCGCGGTGCCTGCATCACCAGGCCGTTGCCGAGGTAGAGCGCGACGTGCGTCGCCCCCTCGAAGTAGAGCACCAGGTCGCCCGGGCGCAGCTCGTCGAGGGCCACCCGCGGCAGGCTCCTCCACTGCTCCTGGCTCGTGCGCGGGATGACGTCGCCCGCGTGGGCCCAGGCCTGTGAGGTGAGCCCCGAGCAGTCGAAGGCGTCCGGCCCGGCCGCGCCCCACACGTACGGCTTGCCGAGCTGCTCGAACGCGTAGGCGATGGCCTTGCTGCCCGCGGCGGACGGCCGGGTCGAGCCGCTCAGCCGGCCCGAGGCGAGCAGCGCGCGCTGGGCCTCGCCGATGTTCTTCTGCTCCAGGCGCTGGATGTCGGCGAGCTGGTTGCCGGTCAGCGACGCGAGCATCTTCTCGACGTCGCCGAGGCTCCTCTTGACCTTGTCGCGCTGCTGCTTCTGCTTCGCGGCCAGCACCTGCTGCTCGTTGAGGGCCTCGCGCGCCCTGCCCGCCAGGTCCGAGGCGCGCTT
Source organism: Streptomyces sp. XH2 (assembly GCF_049725035.1). Lineage (NCBI taxonomy): Bacteria > Bacillati > Actinomycetota > Actinomycetes > Kitasatosporales > Streptomycetaceae > Streptomyces > Streptomyces sp. XH2. The sequence continues at coordinate 97,507 of NZ_JBMMMZ010000012.1, forward strand.
CTCGCTCTTCGTGAGGCGGCCGACCGTGGCCGCCCGCTGGCCCGCGGCCCGCTGGATCTGGTGGCCCCGGTCGAGCGCCTGCTGCGGGTCGGGGCTGAGGAGGACGGAGACGTACGGGGCGAGGGTGCCGCTCGTGCCCTGGTACTGCTCCCGGGCGAGCCGCCCGGCGGCGTCGCGGCTGCCGGTGAGGGCGAGGCGGGCGGTCGCGAGCTGCTCGTTCAGCTCGTCCACCCGCTTGTGCTGCGCCTTGAGCTTCTCCTCGGTCGCGTTGTACGTCTCGGTGGCCTCCTCGGCCTTCCGGTAGAGCGTCTGGAGGCGGGTGAGCAGGGTGTGGACGGACGGCTGGTCGGGCGGGGCCGCGGGGGCGGCCGCCGCCGGGGGCGGGGGCAGTGCGAGCGACGCGGCGCCGGCCATCAGCGCCGCCGTGCAGACAGAACGCACGAACCGTCCTGACACGAGCTCACCTCCGGTGTGGGGCGTGATCGTTTTGCCCAGGGAGGATCGTGCCACGTGTGGTCCTATTTATGGGAGTGCTGTGGGCGAATCCGCCTAACCCGCTCACTCCATGGATGCCGGGCCGTCACCCGGCCGGCGGCCGGGCCGCACCCGTGTGCCCCGGACGCGGCCGGGAGGCGCCCTTGCGGCGGGCGGCGGCTCCCGGGCGGCGTCAGCGCTTCGTCCACGGCCACTTCAGGCCGCGATCCGGCCGCCGCCCCTCCGGGTCGTACACGTACTTCCAGCCCTTGTGCAGCCCCAGGCGGCGCGTCGTGCCCGCCTGGACCCGGTGGTAGACCAGGACCGTCGGCGGCCCGCCGTGCTCGTCCGGCACCGGGACCTCGTAGACCTTCGGCGGATGCCCGGTGTGTCCCAGCAGTACCGGCAGTACGCGCCCGTCCAGGGGGCCGCCCTCGAAAGGCGTATTCTCGCTTCTCACGCCCCCAGTCTCCGTCAGACGCGCGCCCCGCCCGCGGACGTAGCGGACGGGAGCAGGTGCGTCGCCTCCGACACCACCGGGAGGACCTGGCTGGCCAGGCGTCCCACGGGCCCGTCCGCACCCTCCAGGGCCAGTGCGGCGCGGGCGGCCCCGGCCGTCTGCGGGTCGCTCGCCGACGTGGCCGTCAGGAGCGCCACGAAGTGGTCGACCAGCCAGTCGCGCAGCTCGTGCACCGGGGGCTGCTTGTCCTCGTCCAGCCAGATCAGGGACGCCGCCTCCACGGCCGTGATCCACGTCCGGACCATCATGCGCAGCCTGGGCCCGGGCTCCGGCACCCGCAGGTGCTTGAGGATCTGCGCGGCGGCCGCCCGCCGCACCCCGTCCACGATCGCGCCCGTGCGGGAGGTCTCGGCGACGCTGCCGCCCTGCAGCAGCGCGCTGAACCCGGCGTCGTGCTCGTCCACGAACGCCAGGTAGCGGTCGAGGGCGGCGGCCAGGCGGCCCGTGAGGGGACCGGTCTGCGGCTCGGCGAAGCACAGCTCCAGATCGTCGGCGGCGCTGCGCAGCGCCGTCTCGTACAGCTGGGGCTTGCCGCCGGGGAAGTAGCGGTACACGAGCGGCCTCGACACCTTGGCGGCCGCCGCCACGTCGTCCAAGGAGACGTCCTCCGGCGCGTGGTGCGCGAAGAGGACGAGGGCGGCGGAGATCAGCTGGGTGCGGCGTTCCTCGACGCTGAGCCTGCGGTACGCGGGGCGGGCGGACGGAGTCGGTGCTGCCGGGGCGGTTCCGCTGCCGTTCATGCAGGCAGCGTAACGGGGTGGTGCGGGGGCGCGGTGGTACGGACCTGGCGGGGCGGGGGGCAGGGGTGCGGGCCGGTGGCGCGGGGCGGGCGGGGCCTGGTGGCGAGGGGCGTTCAGGCCAGGAGGCCGGAGCTGCGCCACAGGCGGCGGCCGGCGCCCCGCAGGACACCGATGTCGCCCAGGAAGCCGGTGAGCCGCTCGGCGCCGGTCTGCATCACCTCGCGCCGGTGCCCGCTCGCCCGGACCTGGGCGACGGCCTCGCGCCGGTCCAGGCCCACGTTCGTGTAGACGGCCGGGTTGACGAAGGCGACGGAGAAGACCCGGGCCGCCTCGCCGCAGCTGAGTCTCGTCAGGGACGCCTCCCAGCGCGGGCAGCTCACCATCTGGCGGCGCAGCTCCTCGCGCGCGTACCGGACGTGGCGGGCCTCCTCCACCACGTGGATGCGGGTGACGCCGCGGACCAGCGGCTGCACCCGCTCGTCGGGGAAGGTCAGGCGCTGCATGTAGTCGAGGATCTCCTCGCCCAGCAGCGTGCAGGCGAACGAACCCGGCGTGGTGGACACGGTCTTGAGGATCCGGGCCAGGTTGTGGTGCAGCGGGGACACGGGGTACGCGGGGGCGCCGCTGCGCTCGATCAGCCGGGCGAACATCTTCGAGTGCCGGCACTCGTCGGCGATCTCGGTGAGCGCGTAGCGGACGTGCGCGCTGGTGGCGGGCTTGTCGTAGACGTGCCGGACCAGCAGCTGCATCAGGATGAGCTCGAACCAGATGCCGAGCGAGGCGAGCGAGGCGGCCTCGTGCCGGGAGAGCTCGATGCGCTGCTCCTCGGACATCGTGCGCCACAGCGGGGTGCCGTAGAGGGAGAGCAGCTCGGGCGGCCAGAACCACTTGCCGTCCTCCGGGGGCGCGTCCCAGTCGAGTTCCGTGTCCGGATCGAAGGAGTGCCTGGCGGAGGACTCCAGCAGCCTGAGGGCGACCTGTTCGCGGTCCTTGAGCGGCCCGAGGGCGTCCCGAAGCGGGCTGACTACAGGGTTACTTGGGGTCACACCCTTATGAGACTGCCTGTCAGCAAGCGCGTCAATCCTTTCGGGTGAGTTGATGAAGGATCATTGACCCGGCGGTAACCGGCGTGTGAGCCTGCCATGGGGACCGGCGAGGCCGGTGGTCCGGGGGAACCTGTGGTCCGGTGATGCCGGCAGAGGACGGGAGACGCCGATGGCGACGCGCAACCTCTACGCACATGACCCCGGTGACCCCGGCTGGACGGTGCCGGCCACGGGCGCGGCCCGCTTCAGCTGGGAGGCCATGTATCCCGGCCAGGAGAACGGCGCGGGCCGGGACCGGCTGCTGGCCCTCTACCAGAAGGGCAAGGACAAGCAGTGGGATGCGGAGAAGCGCATCGACTGGTCCCTGCCCGTCGATCCGTACGACCCGCTCGGCCTGCCCGACGAGACCAGCCCGCTGTACGGCACCCCGTACTGGGGCCGCATGAGCGACAAGGACAAGGGCGAGCTGCGGCGCAACTACGCGGCCTGGCAGTTCAGCCAGTTCCTCCACGGCGAGCAGGGCGCGATGGTCTGCGCCGCCCGCATCGTGGAGTCCGTGCCGGACCTGGACGCCAAGTTCTACTCCGCCACCCAGACGATGGACGAGGCCCGCCACGCCGAGCTCTACGGCCGCTTCCTCCACGAGAAGATCGGCCTGCTCTACCCCATAGACGACAACCTGCAGGCGCTGCTGGGCGACACCCTGCGCGACTCCCGCTGGGACATGCCGTACCTCGGCATGCAGGTGCTCATCGAGGGCCTGGCCCTCGCCGCCTTCGGCATGCTGCGCGACATCACGGACAAGCCGCTGCCCAAGCAGATCCTCGCCTACGTCATGCAGGACGAGGCCCGGCACGTCGCCTTCGGCCGCATGGCCCTGCGCGACTACTACCGGCAGCTCTCGCGCGCCGAGCTGCGCGAGCGCGAGGAGTTCGTCATCGAGGGCTGCCATCTGATGCGCGACCGGCTGCGGGGCGAAGTGGTGCTCACCGACTTCGGCCTCCCCGCGGACGAGGCGATCAGGCTGAGCGAGGAGTCCGAATACCTGCGGGTCTTCCGGAAGTTGCTGTTCTCGCGCATCGTGCCGTGCGTCAAGGACATCGGGCTGTGGGGCGAGCGGCTGCAGCGCGCGTACGTCGGCATGGGCGTGCTGGAGCTGGGCGACGCGAGCCTGGACCTGCTGATGGCGCAGGACGAGGAGATCGCCGAGAAGCTCGACGCGCAGCGCTTCGCGGAGGAGGAGGCCGCACGGAAGGGGGAGGTTGCGGAGGCGATCGCCGCTGGTGCGGGAGAGGCTGCCGAAACGCGGGAAGTGTGAGTCGTCGCAAGGGACTTGCGCTCCTTGAGGGCTGATGTCCTTCTTCGAACCCTCTTGGGAACCTTCCTTTCGGTATGGACGTCTTCGGGTGCACACCGAGGGAGGGGACGCTCATGGCACGACCGGCCGCTCGGAGGAACCGGCACCTCGTCGTCGCGACGGCGTCGGCGATGGCGCTCTTCGCCACGATATCCGGCTGCGTGGCCATGGCCACGGAGGACCCGGGGTCGGGCGCGGGCCCGAGCAACAGCAGCGGAAGCGGCGGAAGTTCCGGCAGCGGGGACAAGGGGAGGTCTCCCGGCGCGGCGCCCTCCGGCGCGGCGACGCCGCCGGCACGGGTGTCGGCCGAGATCACGCACGAGAGCGAGGACCCAGGAAAAACGGTCAACCTGACCATCGACGACGGACCCGAGCCCGGCTGGACGGTGAAGGTCCTCGACCTGCTCAAGAAGTACGACGCGAAGGCGACGTTCTGCATCATCGGGTCGCGGGCCCAGGAGTACCCCGACCTCGTCAAGAAGGTCGCCGCGGCCGGCCACCGGCTGTGCGACCACTCCGTCGACCACAACACCGCCATGGACAAGCGCCCCGAGTCCTACCAGGAACGACAGGTCCTCGACGCCCAGAAGTCGATCGAGAAGGCGGCGGGGGAGGGCGCCCGGGTGCTCTACTACCGGGCCCCGGGCGGCGCCTTCACCCCGTACAGCCGAGAGGTCGCCGCGTCGCACGGCATGCGCCCGCTCGGCTGGAGCGTCGACACCCGGGACTGGCAGAACCCCGGCGTCGACCGCATCGTCGACACGGTGAAGAAGGGCATGAAGGAGGGCCCGACGGTGCTCTTCCACGACGGTGGGGGCAACCGCGGCCAGACGGTGGCGGCGCTGGAGAGGCTGCTGCCGTGGTTCAAGGAGCAGGGGTACGCGTTCAGCTACCCGAAGATCTGAGGACGCCCGGCTGCGTTCCGCCGCCTTCCGGCGGCTACCAGCGGAAGACGTCGCTCGCCGGGGACGGGCCGGCGGGCCCGGGAAGGGAGGCGGCATTGCGCGGGTGGTCCGGCACGAGGAACCACCTGCGGGCCGAGGCGAGCCACCAGACACCGGCGAACCCCAGGACGGCGGCGACCGCGACGGGGGCGTAGTTGAACGTGTCGGCGGTGACGGGGCTCGCCTGCGGCAGCATGAACAGCACGGTGATCAGGGCGACCCAGCCGATGGCCACGAAGCCGACCGGCTTCGACCAGCGGCCCAGGTGCCAGGGCCCGCGTTCGAAGGCGTCGCCCTTGCGCAGCCGCAGCAGGGTCGGCGCGGCGTAGGCCAGGTACAGGCCGATGGTGGCGATCGAGGTCACCGCCGCGTAGGCCGTGGAGTTGACGAGGTAGGGCAGGCCCAGGGCGAACGCGCCCGCGGCGGCCAGCCAGACGGCGTTGGTGGGGGTGCGCGTCTGCGGGTTGATCCGGTGCCAGACGCGGGAGAAGGGCAGGGCGCCGTCCCGCGAGAACGCGTAGATCATCCGCGAGTTGGCGGTCACGGACGCCATGCCGCAGAACAGCTGCGCGACGATCACGACCAGGAGCAGCAGCTTCCCGCCGGCCGGGCCGAGCGCGTCCAGGAAGATCTGCGCGGGCGGGACGCCGGTCGCGGTGCCGGCCGTGCCGTCCCAGTCCTGGATCGCGTACGTCAGGCCGGCCAGCAGCACGAAACCGGCGATCCAGGACACCCAGATCGACCGGACGATGCCGCGCGGCCCCGCGACGGCCGCGTCGTTCGTCTCCTCCGTCATGTGGGCGGAGGCGTCGAAGCCGGTGAAGGTGTACTGCGCGACGAGCAGCGAGAGCAGCCCGACGTAGAGGCCGGAGCCCCAGCCGGTGTCGTTGACGAAGTGCGTGAAGACGAACGACGTCGACTGGTGCCGGCCCGGGACGAGGGCCAGCACGCCGACGATGACCAGGACGCCCAGCAGGTGCCACCACACGCTCACGGAGTTCAGGAACGCCACCAGCCGCACGCCGAAGGTGTTGAGGGCGGCGTGCAGCAGGAGCACCGCGCCGAACAGCGCGATCGTGTGGCCGGGCGTCGCCGCGAAGCCGAACTGCAGGTCGAGGTAGGCGTTGAGGAACGAGGCCGCGCCGAAGTCGATGCCGGCGGTCGCCGCGACCTGCCCGAGCACGTTGAACCAGCCGGTGAACCACGCCCACGCCGCACGCGAGCGCTCCGGCGCCATCCGGTGCGCCCAGAAGTACAGGCCGGCCGAGGTCGGGTACGAGGAGCACACCTCCGCCATCGCCAGCCCCACGAACAGGGACATCGCGCCGACGCCGATCCAGCCCCAGGTGAGCATCGCCGGCCCGCCCGTCTTCATGCCGAAGCCGTACAGCGTCATGCAGCCGGAGAGCACGGAGATGATCGTGAACGAGACGGCGAAGTTGGCGAATCCGGACATGTGGCGGGCGAGGACCTGCGTGTAGCCGAGCTGGCGCAGGCGCTCCTCGTCGGAGACGCCGGGGCCGCCGGGGCCGCCGGGGAGGTCGAGTGGCACGCGATTCTCTTTCTCGTGGGGAACGGTCAGGGAATGTGCGTGTTGCTGTTGTGGCGGGAGGTCGGCGGGTGTCCGCGAGAGGTCGGCAAGAGGTCTGCGGGTGTCCGCGAGAGGTCTAGAGACGCGGAGCGCGATGCCGGTGACCCCGCCCGTCCCGAACGGCCCGGAGTGCCCACTTCCGGTGCCGGAGGAAGAGCCCCCGGGCATCACCGCAGTACGACCAGGGCACCTCGGAGGCGTACGGACCGATGGCCTCGAACACCTCGTGGGCCTCGGCGTGCCGCCCCGCGAAGGCCAGGGCGTGGGCGAGGTAGTTGGCGTCGTCGGTGAACTGGGCGTGCGGCTGCGCACCGCGACACCGCCACCACCGGTCCACCACCGGATCGATATGAGGACAATCGATCCATGGATGGACGCTCAGCCCGTAGCTGGCCGCGTCGGTCTCCATCCGGTGCCGGTGCGACTCGGCGAGCGCGACCAGCGGCAGCACGGCGAGCGGCAGCCCGCGGGGCGCGGTGTCGGCCCGCTCCTGCGCCCAGTGGAACATCTCCGCTCCGGAGCCGTGGTTCCGGGCGAAGAGGTAGGTGAGCATCTCGTGGTGGGCCTCGCGGTTGTACGGATCCCGCCGCACCACCTCGCCCCACACCTGCTCCAGCACGTTCCGGCCCGGCGCGTGGACCCGGACCAGCGCGAGCATCACCACCCACGGCGAGGGATCGGCCGGCACGGCCTCGGCGGCCGCCAGACAGGTGGCCCAGGACCGCTCCATCTCGGCCCGCCCCGCCCCGGCCCCGCTGATCACCGACCGCACCGCCTGCACGTGCGCGAGCAGCGCCAGCGCGTCCCCCGACCCCGGCTCGGCCCGCGCCCACGTATCCGCGAACCGCAGCCCCGCTCCGGCCCGCGCCAGCACCTGTAACCGGAAGATCCGCCGGTCCCAGTCCGCCCCGGTGGCCCCGATCAGATCCCGCGGCCCCTCCCACCGCCCCATGGCGGCGTCCTCCAGCGCGGCCCGCAACGGCAGATCGTCCCGGGCCTGATGCAGCACCAGCCCCTCCCCGGCCGCCCGCCGAAATCTCATCCGCCCCGCTTCCCTGAGTAACCGTCAAGTAGGCGTGTTGCAGAAAAACGTGACAGGCCAGGACCCCATCCGGGATCACTCCTGCCCCTAGGGGAACGCACCTTACTCCGGGCGGCGCCGAAGGATGCGGACAACAACAAAAGACCCGGACTCAGCAGCACTGAGTCCGGGTCTCCATCACGGCACCCGCCGGCCATGCGATCACATCGCACCGCTCCAGCAGAAGTGCCCCCGGCAGGATTCGAACCTGCGCACACGGCTCCGGAGGTTGTACTGGGTCCAGACCTTTTCGCAGGTCAGCGGCGTGTAGGGGAAATCGACGGTCTCCGCGCGTTTGACGACATGACAGCCTGCAGATACTCGCGGTGGGAGGATGGAAGGCGAACCGCACCGCCTTGGTCGAGAAGTACGTGATGCAGCGGACGCCGAAGGTGGGCGAGACATCAACGCGGTGACCGCCGTTCACGCTGCCAACCTCGCACCGAACCACCTGGTGATCGCTCGAGCATTGGACACCGCTGACTGCTCCGCCGAAATCCTGGATGGGTCGAGCGTGGCGTAGGCGACACCGCGAATGCCCCGCCACGGTCGATATCGCCCTCGTTGAACAAGATCTAGGTGACCGTTGCCACGCCAGCTGGCCAGCCCACAGGCATCGGACGGAAGGCCTTCACGGCGCCCCCTCCTCGGCGACGTCGTGCTCGGCGAAAGAGGCATGCTAGCCGCCGACTGGCAGACGGCTACCGCATTCAGTGCCCACAACGTCCAGTGGCTCACCTCGCCGACCAGGCCCGCATCACCCGAACTGCCGAGCCCCTCGCAGCTGCCCGCCCCGCTCACCCGCCAGGTTTCCAACGTCACATACGAACGGCCCGTCAGCCTGCGCTCGGGTACCCGCGACTGCTACCGCCACCTCGGCGCGGAGGATTTCTCCGTCTACGCCACCTGCCTGTCATCCGAAGGCGCAAGCGGCAACCGAATGGCCCGCGTAGGCTGGGGTGGTTCGATCGAGGCCGGGGAGTGGGAGCGGGGATGGGGAAGCGTGCGCAGGGGATGCCGCTGGAAGTACGGCAGGTTCGCGAGGCGCTTCTGAGGGAGTTCGCCGACCGGATTTCCATGGACGACTTCGAAAACAAGGACCCCGTGCAGCGCGAGACCGCTCTCTTGTCCCGTGCCGTGTCAGCGAAGGCGGCCCGGATACTGACGGATTGCACGACGGACGAGGCGTCCGCGGGAGTGATCGACGGTCGGGACGACTTCGGCATCGACTCCGTGGCCTTCTCCGCTTCCGGAACCGAACTCTGGCTGATCCAGGCGAAGTGGAAGAACTCGGGGACAGCAGGTTTTGACACTGAGGCGGCACTCAAGCTCATCCACGGTCTCAAGAAGCTTGACAACCGGGACTTCGATCGATTCAACGAGCGGCTGAGGCTCCTAGGCGATCGCGTACATGGCGTTCTCAAGCTGCCCACCTGTAAGGTGCATCTGGTCGTGGCCCTCATGGGGGACGGTCGGCTCTCGCCAGAGACGCGCAACATCCTCGATGAGGCGGCCCAGGAGTTCGGCGGGCTCGGTCGTACCGTCGAATACCGGATCGTGGACCAGGCCGACTTCCACCGGGCCATCCGGGAAGACCTGGAGCCGGAGCCGATCACGCTCACCGCGAAGATGACCGAGGGCTGGCATGACCGTGAGACTCCCTACAAGGCGATCGTCGGCGAGGTGAGCGCCGCGGAGTTGGCTCGGTGGTACGCGGACAATGGAGAGCGTCTCTACGACCGGAATGTCCGCAAGTCCCTCGGGCTCACCGGAGTCAACAAGACGCTGGTCGACAGCATGTTGGAGGACCCCGAAGGCTTCCTATACCGCCACAACGGCATCACGGTGCAGTGCGACACCATTGAGCAGGAGTTCTTCGCGAAGCGTGCAACCGGGGCGCCAATCTCCCTTACCCTCCACAACGCCAGCGTTGTGAACGGGGCGCAGACCGTCACCTCGGCGAATCGAGCTTTCGAGAAGGACCCGGACGCAGTGGCGGAGGCATACGTCTCCGTGCGGATCGTATCGGTACAGGGGACGCCTGAGGGGTTCGCCCAGAGCATCACCAAGGCCACCAACACCCAGAACCACATGGAGCGACGCGACTTCATCGCCATCGATCCGGTTCAGAGTGAGATCCAGAAGGACTTCAAGCTTTCGATCGACAAGGAGTACATCTTCCGGCGTGGGGAGATGGACCCGGCCTCGGAGTCGGGCTGCTCGGTCACTGAAGCGGCCACTGCCCTGGCCTGTGCGTATCGGGATCCCACCTTCGCGGTCCGGGTAAAGGGCTCGACCGAGGCCCTGTGGAAGGAAGGGGCTGATGGTGCCTATACCCGCCTGTTCGGACAACAGCCCAGCGCGTACCAGATCTGGCGTTCTGTGCAGGTCCTGAGGGAAGTCCGTGACGAGCTCACGAAGATTCGGTCGACCCTGGCGGGGAGGGCGGCGTCCATTGCGGACAGCGGAGCGCTGCTGGCCGCCCATGTGGTGTTCCAACGCATCGGCAGCGAGGCGATCGAAGAGCCCGACAGCGACTGGGACATGATTCTGCAGGGTGTGCCCGACCAGGTGCGAAGTGTCCTGGCATGCCTGATCGACCTGGTCGACAAGCTTTTCACCAGCAAGAGCTACATCACCAGTACCTTCGCCAGTGAGGAGAAGTCCAGGCAGCTGGTCCAGGCGGTCCGGCTGACACTCGACGCCGGGAGCGGCACCCCTGACCTTACGGCGTTCGTCACGGCAGTCGGCAAGAAGCGTGTGAAGCGTCCGCCGACGATTCACCTTCTCGTGGACCACGACCTCATCCGCGACGGCGCCCCGCTGACTTACGTGCCCGGTGATACGGAAGAACGGGCCATCGGCGCTTGGCTCGACGAGGACCCCCGCCGTCGCCGGGCCACCTGGGCCAACGACCGTAAGGCTCCGATCCTCTGGGAGGCGGACGGCCGACGCTACTCGCCGAGCGGACTTGTGAATCACATCTGGCAGCAGGCTGAGTGGCGGGAACAGTGGAGCGCCGTCCAGGGCCCGAAACAATGGAGCGTACCCGGAGAGGGGACACTGGTGGAGATTGCTGAACGGCTGTGGCGCCGGTTGGACACGGAGCAGGAACTGGGCGTGGACGGTTAGCCCTAGTCGGAGCGCCCGCGGTCGTCACTGTCTGGGCCGAGCACTGCGGCCCAGACAGTGTTGCCCGAAGGCGGCCGCGGGGGCGGCGAGAAGAACAACCCCTCGGGGGGCGTGCCGGCGGCACCCCGAGGCCTGTGCGCCCGCTCGCTACGGCAGCGCCCGCGCGACCTCGCGGAAGTGGCGAGCCGCTTCATCGAGCTGGCCGGCGACCTGAAGGGCCATGTCCTTCGGGTCGCCGAAGTGGTCCATCTCCGGCGCGAGATAGGCTGGCAGGTGAAGGTCAGCCTTCGGGCGGGCCAGCAGTTCCTCCACCGAGTAGCGGCGGAACCGCTTCGACACCCTCTCGTCACGCGCTGCGAAGCCGCCTTCGGGCAGGCAGACCGAGAGGAACTCGTCGAAGTCGGCCTCGGTGACCGGGTTGCCGGTGTCCGTGTGATGGTTGCCAGTGCGGGCGTCATACACCCACAGACTCTGCGTGGCTGGCTCACCGCTCGGCTTGGGGGCGGACTTGGTGAAGAAGAGGATATTCGATTTCACGCCCTTGCGGTGGAAGAGCCCGGTGGGCAGCCTCAGCAGCGTGTGCACATCGCAGTTCTTCAGCAGGACCTGACGTACGGTGGCTGCCGCGCCGCCGCCGAAGAGGACTCCATCAGGCACGAACACGGCCGCCCGCGCACCCTGAGGCAGCGTGATGGCCAGATGCTGGAGGAAGTTGGTGGGGAAGTCTCCGTACGCCCAGAAATCATCGCGCATGTCGGCGTCAGGCTGCACACCGCTGCTTTTGAACGGCGGGTTGCAGATCGCTACCGTCGGGGCAACCGTCAGGTCAGCGCGCATGACTGGCGTGCTCCTGCGGGCCAAGGTGTCAGCGAGCTGGATCGGTGCCGGGTCGGAGAACGGTCGTCCGGTGTGCAACAGGATGTTCATCGTGGCGAGCCGGCACATCTGAGGGTCGAGGTCGGCACCCGCGAGGGAGCCCGGTGGCAGATGTCCCCCCTTGGACAACATCAGGTTGTACGCAGCGATCAGGGTCGAGCCGGTGCCGCAAGCCGGGTCGATGACGATGTCACCAGAGTGCACACCGAGCATCCTCGTGATCGCGGTCAGGACGGGCTGAGGAGTGAGGGTCTGGCCGGTTTCAATCTTGAGGTCGATGTCGTCCCGGCAGTCGCGCAGCATCCGCGAGAACGCATCACCCAACTCGGTCTGGCGAACGGACGACCAGTGGTACGGGTCGATCTCCTCGACGACCAACTTCGTCAGCTCGGCCATGCGGTTGAGACCCCAGGGCTGCGCGTCGCGGAAGACAACGCTCGCGGTCTGTCGGTCGGGGCGCTCAGCGGGAGCCGGGGCACCCAACTCGTCCATGAGGGTGTTGAGCCCGTTGTGCAGGGCGTCACCGCTCAGCAGGACTAGATCCGGCCAGGTATCGACGGGGGCGACAGGCTTCCGGGCGAACCGGCCGGCACGTTGCGCACGCTCGTGGTCCAGCTTGAGGAACAGCAGATACCCGACGTGTTCCACGAACTGCAGACGGGTGATGGCGCGGGTGCTGGTCTTCTCGCTGTAGAACTTCCAGAGCCGGTCGGCAATGTACTTGCCCGTCCAGTGCTCCTCGCGCCGTGCACCGTTGCCGTTCCCGAACCCGTTAGCCATATGTCACCCAGTCCTGTGTCAATCCCGGGTGGGCCACCCGTCTTCAGACGGGTGGCCCACCACCCCGGTCCCCCAGCGGGTCCGGAACCCCCGGCAGGGCCTCCGGACCCGGCTGGGCGTCGGTGGGACGAAGGAAGCCGGGCTACCGCTCCTGGTCTGTCTCTTTGGTGCTGGAGTTGTTTTCGCTGCCGTCCGTGGCGAGGCCGGAACCGGCCGTCTGGGTGCCCGCTGCCTTCTTCAGCGACTGGGCGACGGCGGTGAACTCGGCCAGGGCGGCTTCAAGGTCGTCCACGATCTCCTGCGCGATCACATCCGGAGGAGCGAGGATCGCGGAAGAAGTAGAAGCGGGCCGAAGAACCGTCAGGTCGAGATTGACCTTGTCACGTACGATCAACTCATCGTACGCGTATGGTCGGAAACGTTCACTGGGCTTTCGAGCCGAGTAGTCCGCGCCACCGGAGTGGAAGGCCGCGACGAAGTCGTCGAGGTGCTCGCGGCGCAGTGCACGCTGCTTGAGGGTGAAGCGCTGGTCGGTGCGGAAGTCGTAGACCCACAGCTCCTTGGTGGCGGGCTTGCCGCCGGGGCGTGGGGCGCACTTGTCGAAGAACAGCACATTCGCCTTGACGCCGTTTGCGTAGAAGATGCCGGTGGGCAGGCGGAGCAGAGTGTGCACGTTGGTGAGGTCCAGGAGACGGCGGCGGATCTCCGCGCCGGCACCGCCCTCGAAGAGGACGTTGTCGGGTAGGACCAGGGCAGCTCGACCATTTGTCTTCAGCAGCGTGTAGATGTGCTGGACGAAGTTCAGCTGCTTGTTCGTCGTCTGCGTCCAGAAGTCCTTACGAGTCGTGTATGCCTCGCCGGTCACGGAGCCCACGCCAAAGGGCGGGTTGGCGAGCACGATGTCGTAGAACTTCTGGGGTGGCTTCGCCAGGGAGTCCTGGACCGTGATTAGGGGGCGGGCCTCGGAGGTACCGATGCCGTGCAGCAGCATGTTCATCAGTGCGAGCCGAGCGGTCTCGCGAACCAGCTCGTAGCCAGTGATCGCACCGGTCTGCAGCTTGCGTGCCTCGTCACCGTAGAGCTGGTCCTCATAGCGCTCAACGATGTTGGCGTGTGCGGCGATGAGAAAGCCGCCGGTGCCGCAGGCCGGGTCGGTGATCGTCTCGCCGAGCCGGGGTTGTACGCAGTCGATCATGGCGTCGATAAGCGGCCGGGGTGTGAAGTACTGTCCGGCGCCGGTCTTACGGTCTTCCGCGCCGCGCTGAAGCAGACCTTCATAGGCGTCGCCCTTGAGGTCCTGCTTCTCGTGCGTCCAGGTGGAAGGATCGATGAGATCCTTGACGAGACGGTCGAGGACGGCCGGCTCGTGGATCTTGTTCTGGGCCTTGGTGAAGACCTCACCGAGCATTGTGCCGCCCTTGCGGCCGAGTTCGCGAAGGATGCGCTCGTAGTGTTCGACGAGGTCCTCAGCCGACCGGCTGGTGAGGCTTGGCCAGTCCAGCCCCTGCGGGATAAGCGGCTCTTCAGGTACATCCCGCCGGAACCTCGCCGGTCGATTCGCGCGCTCGTCGGCCATCTTCAGGAAGAGGAGGTACGTGAGCTGCTCGACATAGTCGAGCGTGGACACGCCGGAGTGGCGCAGCAGCTCGCAGTACGACCAGAGGCGGTTGACGAGAGTCGAGGTCGACTCTCCGGCGGACCGCCTCGGGTCTGGGGTGGCGACGTTGTTCACGGTTGCGCTGGTGGTGCTCACTGGGGCAGTTCTTCCTGACCGGGGGGTGCGGTCCGAGGCTTGCGGGGCGCACGCTTGCGCGGCGCCTTCTTGGCGGCCGCGCGCTGAGCGCGGATCCGGTCGAGGAGAGCCGAGGCGGGCTCATCGGCGTGGTCCTGGGGGACGAGGGCGCCGGTGAAGGCGGCGTGGAGGAGTGCAGAGCGGAGTTTGATGCTATCTGCCTGCGCCGCCTCGACAGCCATTGAGAGTGGAAAGATGGTGGATTCCTGCTTCTTCACCCATGTGACTGCTTCTTGCTGCTCCTGTAGCGAAGGCAAAGGCACATCGACATTCTCGATGGTTGCCTGATCGATCTTCGGCATCGAGCCAGAGAGCCCGCGTGCGTGCTGGCGGAAGTAGAAGCGAACCGGGCTCGTGCTGAGAACCAGCGCGACATACTCGGGGAGGGCCAGAGAATGATCGACACGTACCCGGATCAGCAGATCAGGATAGATGGCCCAATTGCTGTCACCTCGATATATGGCGGAGGTGCCGACGAGCTCTTCCGAATTGGATCTTTGGATGAAGATATCCTGGTCTTCGAGCCAGAGCTTCGAAACGCGATCCGGGTCTGCGCTGGTGAGCTTGGTGAACTGGTCGCTGAAATCGTTCCGAGTCACCGCAGTGAGAGTGAGTGTTCGGATTCCTGACCCGTCGGAAGTGGCTTTTGCGGAAACGCCGTTTCGCAGCGGTTCGCGCAAGATATCCTTAAGCTTTGAGGAAATGCCAGCGTGCTGAGAGACAGCTGAGTCAGCAACGCGTGCCCGCAACTCAGACATACCCGCGAGTGCGTCTGTGATCGCTGATTCGCCCGCCTCGATGCGCGCGATCTGGCGATCGAGTTCGGTAACGATGCGACGCTGTTCCGCGAGCGGCGGGACGGGGATTTCCATCGATTCCAAGTAGGGGCGCGGTACGCGACGCTGACCAACAGCGCCGGACATATGGTGCTCGGCGGTGATCCGTACGTTGCGTTGCAGTAGGTAGTGCGTCAGGTATTCGGGGAGCACCGCGCCGTGGCTGCGGAGTACGTGGAACTCGGTGCTGCCGAGAGCACGTCCACCGACAAGTCCTCGAGCTTTCGCGATCTTGCCGTTCTCCATGCAAGGCGTGATCTTCGCGAAGAGAACGTCGTTCTCCTGGAAGCGTGTCAGAGACTTTTTCTTGAGGTCGCCGTATCGCACCCGGGTTGACGCATCTATGCGCCCTGTTTCGGCCTCCACGGAGGCCATGGGTACCTGGGAGATAAGATCATCATCTCCAGGCTCCTCATCGAATCCACGAGGATTCACCTCGCAAAGATCACTGATTATAGCCCGAGCCCACCCTGCCGGAAGCTCCCCCGATTCTGCATCCAGACCCAGCGTCACGCGCCCAGCTCCCTGTCCAGTTCGTCGAGGATCTCATCCGCCCTCGCCTCGCCGAATTCCGCGAGGAAGCCGTCTGTGCCGTTCATCTTCGTGAACGGGGGGTAGTCGAGGTCGGCGGTGTCGAAGCGTACATGCTGGATCGTGGCACGCGTGATGTGATCAAGCCACCAGCGTTCCGTCTTGGTGAAAGTCATGCCGGCCTGTTCCTGCCTAGCTAGCCACGCCGCGTACCGCTCCCGCACTGCCTCCTCGTGCGGGCGAGGCAATGTCGCGCCACGTTCTGCGCCGCCCGCCAGCTCGTACCGCAGCAGGGCCAGCAAGTCAGCCGCGGTGCGAGCGGCCGCGTGGTTCGCTGAGACGGCCTTGCCTACCTGCTCGTACGAGCGCCACAACTTCTCCGGAGTCCAGGCGCGCGGCGGGCGGGCCACCGCGCGCGCCAGGTCCTTGAGGCGCTTGAGCGCGTCGCGAGGTGGAACCGGCGAGTCGGGGGAGAAGGCGATGGCAAGTGCCGCGATCTCGTCCCGGTGCTCCTCGATGTATGCCTTCCAGTCGCGCACCGTGTCGCGCGCTGTCGACTCGTCCTCGGGGACGGCGCCGGCTCGCACCAGATCGT
Organism: Streptomyces sp. XH2; assembly: GCF_049725035.1. Lineage (NCBI taxonomy): Bacteria > Bacillati > Actinomycetota > Actinomycetes > Kitasatosporales > Streptomycetaceae > Streptomyces > Streptomyces sp. XH2. The sequence goes on from NZ_JBMMMZ010000012.1 coordinate 113,802, forward strand.
CACGGCTGGTCTCGTCGTACAGGATGTCCTTCGCGCGCCTCATCTCCAGGAGCCGCCTGCGGAGGGCGGGGTTCGATGCCAACGGGCGCAGCGCCCGTTCGATCATGTCCTTGACTGCCTGGTCGGGGTCGAGGCCGAGGTGTTCGGCGGCTTCGCGGGTCTTGGCCTGCCCATCGATGGCGACAGCGTCGACCATGCCGTGCAGGATCTTCTTCAACGGGACTCCGTCGCTCAGCCCCTCGATCTCCGCGCGCTCGTCATCAGTCATCTGAAGGTCGAGCTTGGCGAGGCGGGAGGCGAGAGTGGAGACGTGTGCTTCCTCGGCCTCACCACGGGCCGTGAGTCGCAGCAGCTTCTCCAGGTTCAGATCCTTCTCCGTGTGCTGCTCCATCGGCGCCGCGTCCACCTTCGGCTTCCGGGTCACGCCTACCGCGTCGACAATCACGAAACGGGTCTTCGGACCGACGCCCGGCGTGACCCGCTCGAACTCGGTCAGGGACAGAGTCCGCGCTCCGCGGCCCTTCATTTGCTCGAAGTACGCCCAGCTCTTGACATCGCGCAGGAACAGCAGGCATTCCAACGGCTTGACGTCGGTACCGGTGGCGATCATGTCAACGGTGACGGCGATGCGCAGCTGCGGGAGATTACGGAAATCGGAGAGACGTTCGGTCGGCTTCTTCGCCGCATGCGTGATCTTCGCGCAGAAGTCGTTGCCCTTGCCGAAGACGTCACGGATGACCTCGACAATCTCCTCGGCGTGATTGTCATTCTTGGCGAAGACGAGGGTCTTCGGGACGTACATCTCGTCCCACAACAGATCACCGGTCTCTTTGTCCCGTTTGGCGCGCTCGGGGAAGATTTCAGTGAACAGCCGCTCGCGGAAGGTGCGGATGACCGTGCGCAACTGGTCCTTGCTGATCACACCGACACCGACCTCCGCGGCGCCGTATGTGATGTCTTCGTCGAAGTCCTCGTAACGCTGACGACGTGTGCGGCGGTCGCGGACCGGGATGGTGCCCTGGGCGATGACGCCGCCCTCGCCTGTTATCCGCGTCTGGATCTCGTACACCTGGAAATCGACGTTGACGCCGTCGGCGACGGCCTCAGGGTACGTGTACTCACTGACAAGGTTGCCGTTGAAGTATCCGAAGGTCTGGGCGACGGGCGTCGCGGTCAGACCCACGACGGGTGCGTCGAAGTACTCCAGGACAGAGCGCCACTTTCCGTAGATGGAGCGGTGGCATTCGTCGACGACGATCAGATCGAAGGACTCCGGAGGAATCCGTGAATTATAGCCGACAGAGATGTCGCCGGGCGCGTCGTAGGTGTACTCCTCCTCACCGTCGTTGCCAGTCACCGAAGGCACGGTCGATCCGGTCAGCTCCATGTACAGGCGCTGCACCGTGGAGACGACGACCTTGGCCGAGGGGTTCATGCCGTCCGCACCCAGACGCTGCACGTTGAACAGATCGGCGAAGGTGCGGTGGGTATCAGGTGTGGTGAAGTTCTCGAACTCGTTCTGCGCCTGGGCACCCAGGTTGTTGCGGTCGACCAGGAAGAGGACGCGCTCGGCTTGGGCATGCTTGAGTATCCGGTACGAGAACGTCACCGCCGCGTACGTCTTGCCCGCTCCGGTCGCCATCTGCACCAGCGAGCGGGACTGGCCAGTGCCTTGCTGGCCCCGGCTGTGTGCGACGGACTCCTCCACACCGCGCACTGCCTGGATCTGGGCCGGGCGAAGAAGGCGTTCGTCGAGTTCGGGCATTCGTAGCCGCAGCCGGGAGCGGTACGAGGGCGCCTGCGGGTCCTGATCGGCCTGACGCATCCAGCGGGAGAGAGTGCGGGGCTGGTGGAAGGAGAAGATCCGACGGCTACGGGAATCAGCGTCAAGGGTGCTGCGGAATCGAGTCTCGCCACCGTCCGACACGTACCGGAAGGGCAGCGGGGTACGCCAGGCGATCATGCGCTGCTGAGCATCGGTGGGATGGTCGGCATACCGATCGGCCTGCTTCTCGGCGGCGGTTAGGTCCCCGCCCTCCCGCTTGGCTTCGATCACGCCGACTAGCTTGCGGTCCACGTACAGGGCGTAGTCGGCGCGGCCCGTGGCAATGGTTGTCTCTCGGACGGCGACGCCGTTGCCGTACCTGTCCTGCGCGTACAGGTTGAGGTTGTTGCCCGCGTCCTGGACGCTCCAGCCGGCCTCGGTGAGCATCTGGTCGAGGCGGGTGCGTACCTGGGCCTCAGTGAGGGGTTCGCGGGCCGCCTGTTCGGCGTTGTCCAGCAGACGTGCGCGCTCGGCGACGGCCTTCGAGGCGGCGACGCGGCTCGTGGCCTGTTCACGCAGCAGTCGGGCATCTGCGGCGGACTGTGCCTGCTGGAGTGCCGCAAGCTGGTCCTGCATGGCGGCCACCTGGCGGGCCAAATCCTCGCGTTCCGCAGTGGCCGCCGCGAGCTCCTGCTCGGCGGCGGCCCGCGCGGCTTGTTCGGCCTGCGCCTGTGAGGCCTTGCCCTCGTAGGTGAGGCGCGTCTCCTCCAGCGCACGACGGGCCTCCGCCACCTGCGAGCGCAGGGCCGCGTTTTCTGCCGCCGGGGTACGGGCCGGGTCCGGCGGCACGAAGGCTCGCTGCTCACGAGAGCCGGTGAGTAGGCGGTGGTACCAGGCACCGAGACGGAAGCAGGTCCGCAGGGCGCGGAAGGCGTCGTCCGCGCTGTCGTGGTCATTGTGGTTGGCGTTGTTGCCCAGGACGCGGACTTCATCGAAAGCGGACTTCACGTTGCCGTGGAGGTATCCCTCTCGATCCAGGGCGGCCAGGCGCTCCACCTGCTTGCTGCCACGGAAGGGGACCCGGCCCCGGCGCACCAGGTCGGACGCGAGCGCCTCGCCGAACTGCCGGGACTTGAGCAGGGACGTGTTGGGGTCGGCGAAGACGTTGGCCTCGGCGGCGGCGCCATAGGCGACGAGCAGCGGGAGATGCTCGTACAGGAAGCCGAAGTTGCGTGAGGTGCGGGCGAGTTCGGCCAGTCTAGGGTCCGGTGTGTGCGCCGTGCCGCCTGAGCTCATCAGATGTGTCCCGACTCTTCCTGACGCTGTGCCTGCGAGTTCATGCCCGCCCGCTGGGCAGACTACGGTGGATCTTCGAGCCTAACGCGATACCCGTTCACAGTGCCAGCACTTTGAACTGGCAGGGGGTTGAGGAGAGCGCACACAAGGGCTTGCCCCGTGCCCATGGCTCAACAGACGTGCGCGCACTCTGGCTTTGTGGTCAGCCCTTGACCATTCTTCGTTATGCCGGGCAGCGCACCATGTTGATCACGTGATACTTCATCAAAGGTGAACGGTGCCCCAGCGCCGTGTGCATTCGTCCCGTTGATGTGCACAACGAGTCCGCGCCCTTGGCTGCGCCAGCTTGATGCGATCAGTGGTTGGCCTTCGAGCCTCACCCGCCCCCCGGGCGTGGCTTGACCCATGCCGACAGTTCTGGTGTTCGATCGGTCAGACCTCGATAACCGTGGCGTGTCCGCTGCACGGCGCCATGAGGTCCTCGGGGTCGGAAGTGAGGATCGTGGCTGGTCCTGGGCGGCCAGGGCGGTGGCGGCGAGCATGGCGTCGATGGCGTACTTGTGACTGGAGGTCGGTTTCGGCGAGGAGAGCAGCGGTGTGGCGGGCGATCGGCTCGGTGATCGGTTCGATGCCCAGGCGGGAGAGTGTCCACTCCAAGGCCGGGCGGTTGCAGGGGTGGACTAGCTCGACGAGGGTGGCCATAGAAGTGATCACGCGCAAGTCGTCGACGCGAGCCAGGGCGAGCTAGCTGGTGATCGTGCAGTCGCGCAGGACGGCTTTGGCCAGCCCTTCGCTGCCGAGGAGGGTGCCGCCGGGGACGACTGGGGCGGGTCACGCTGCGCTCGCTCCGTGCTCTGTCTGTTCGCGTCGTGCCTGGTTGAGCTGGTCGCGCAGGGACTGGATCTCTTCGTCCGTGACGGGGCCGTGCTCGGCTTCGGCGACGGTGATGAGTTTGTTGAGGTTGTCGCATTCGACCTGGCGGGCGACGGCGGTGGCCACGTAGGCGGACAGACCGGAGGGGTCGCTGAGGGCCTTGGCGGCCTCAGCGATGTCGCGCGGCATGGTGGTCGAGTACTTGCTGGTGGGCTCACTCATCACCCTCCCCGTTCAGGGGAGCACCCTTCCCCTGTGGCAGGGCTGCCACAAGCGATGCGTTGACCTGGAGAGAAGTGGTGGATGCTATGCGGAGTTCGAGGGGTCAGGTGTGGCGTGCTCCCAGGGGGGGCCAAGGATGGTGATTGCCGCGCAGCCCCACTGGGGCCGGGCTGAGGGAGCCAGGGCGGATGTTAGAGCGTTGGCCGACGAGCTCGGGTCTTCGTTGGTTCGGGCCGTCAGGGAAGCCGTCGCTGATCACGCCGGCTGGGGGAGAGAGGCGTGGTCCGGCCTTCATTAGTTGGTGCGCCTTCGCGCTCGAGTGCCTGGAGATGCATTGGGGACAGGTCGCGGCGAAGACGCGAAACGAGACCAATGACGCTCTGGGTTCTATACACCAGGGTGATGCTCTGAAGGGCGCGGGGCTGTTCGAATGACGAGCTGTTGTAGCGGGCGTTGCGGGACTGGGTGCTTGTGATGCCCCGGCCTGATACGCGCAGGGCGCCTCACGGAGGTGCGGCTCGCTCTGGGCTGGGTCGCCCGGGCTTCACGTCGTTTGGGTGACTTGCTGGAACCCAGTCGTGATGCGGAGTGTATTGCGGGTTCTCCGGTTGAAGCAGGACGGCACGCTCGCGGCCGCCGAGACGCAGCGGCGCAAGCGCATGACGCTCGAGCAGGGCGAGCTCCGTGCTGATCCCACCGAGGTCGCTGAGCGGGCGGGCAACAGTGTCGAGGTGCGCATGACCCGGTACGCGAAATGCCTCTACGGGCGTCAGGCTCTCGTGAACAGACGCATCGGCGAGCTTCTGGATGAGTACAGCCGAGGGACAGTCAGAATCCTGTGCTCGGATGCCTCTTGTCGTGAATCCCGGACACTCTGCCGACCAGAGGAGCTGAGACGACATCCGTGAGGGCGGCTCTTCTGGCACTACCTGAGCTTGCTCGAGGAACGTGCAGGTCAGCTTGCGTGCTGAAATGAGATCCACATGGACCCCGCGTCCCGCACATGTCCCGTGCGAGCCGGTTTCATGGGGTCGGTCACACGCGATCTCGTATGCGTGCTCAGGTAAAAGCCAGGTCAGGCGAGAGGGGCAACGGCAAGGCGGGCCGTATGTCTTTTGGCATGAAGACAAGAAAGGCGCTGACCAGTAGTTCTTCCTGGTCAGCGCCTTAATCCGGAGTGCCCCCGGCAGGATTCGAACCTGCGCACACGGCTCCGGAGGGCGTGACTTCCTTGGGGCCAAAGGGCCTGCTGACCTGCGGATACCGCGCGAAGGGCTTTGGCGGGCGGGAATCCCACGCGCTACTCACGCGCGGGGTGGGATCTCGGCCTGCGCGGACCCTTGTTGGCGGCCAGGGGTCGGCGGTGCGCAGGACGCCAATCATAATGAACTTCATCCATCTATTGGCCATATGTGCGCTTTGTTGGAATCTCGGAAAGTGGTCAGAAAGCAGCGGCAGCGTGGAAAGATGCCCATGTCACGAACTCTGCTCCCCGCGCACGCGGGGATGACCCCACGATCGGCGACATCCTGACCCGGAGCATCTACTGCTCCCCGTGCACGCGGGGATGACCCCCACAATGAGTCCGTGTGGATCAAGTCCGCGGCTCTGCTCCCCGTGCACGCGGGGATGGACCTTGGATGGCCCCCGTCCATAGCGGCATGTCTCCCTGCTCCCCGCGCACGGGGGATGGACCCCGGAGGAGCGCCATGTCCTTCGACTCTTCCGACTGCTCCCCGCGCCCGCGGGGATGGCCCAGCTGCGCCTGGGTGCGCTTTTGCGCGCTTCAGTGCTGAGGGCTCGGGAAGCTGACGTGAGGCTTGCGGCGCGCGTACGGTAGTGCCGAAGGAATGCCACGATCGCGGGAGGCCTGGGCCGTGAGCGACCAGAGCTGGACCATCGAATCCATCTGTGAGGCGCTGGGCACCCCGGCGCTGAGTCAGAGATTCCTCGGCGAGATCAACCGTGCCCCCGCCCACGAACTGCTTACTGTCTTCGCGAAGTGGCAGACCATCGCGGCCGGCGTTTCCGCCGCGGCGGCGCGCGGGCGCGCTCTGGAGCGGGAGGAGGCCGCCACGGGGGAGATTCCAGGCGACTGGGTGGACATGACCGACCGGGTCCAGCGTGAGGCGGCCGCGGCTCGTGGGCGAGGCGCCGCCTGATGGGTTACCGCCTCAGGTATGACCGGGCGGCGGAGCCGGTGCACGACGCCTTGCCGCCGGAGGCGAGCGAGCGGCTTTCGCTCGCGCTCGCGGCGGCGTGCGATGACCCGATCGCTGCTACGGAGCCGTACGGCGAAGACGATAGCGTCGTGCGGATGCTCGTCACCGAGCACGTCATCGCGGTCCTGTTAGTCGGCCAGATCACGAAGACACTCACGGTCCTGCAGCTGAGCTACACCGGCTGAGCCGCTACGCGCGCGCTCTAATCCCCACGTCCGCGGGGATGGCCCCCAGGTGATCGCCTACGCCAACCAGCGCGACGCCTGGTGCCTGCACCTGCGGGGATGACCCCAGCCAGTGCCGACAGCATCCGAAAGGCACGGTCTGCTCCCCGCACACGCGGGGATGGCCCTCTGTGCTGGCTCAAGGACCCGGGGCAGCCGCACTGCTCCTCGCACACGCGGGGATGGCTCCGAATCCCATAGTGAGGCGTGGCTTCTGGTCTACTGCTCCCTGCACATGCGGGGATGGACCCCCGCGCGACGAAGACGCCCGCGCCTGGTACGACTGCTCCCGCTCACGCGGGGATGGACCCGTCGAGCCGAGGACGGTCCGAAACCGGGGTCTCTGCTCCCCGCTCACGCGGGGATGGACCCACGACCGGCATCGGCGGCGCGCCCCGCGGCTACTGCTCCCCGCTCACGCGGGGATGGACCCGGGCTCGTCAAGAATTACGACGAAGCCATGGACTGCTCCCCGCGCACACGGGGATGGACCCTTCATGGGGGACAAGGTGATCCCCGCGCTGACCTGCTCCCCGCACACGCGGGGATGGCCCCGTGGGCTACCGCTTCGTGCATGACCCGGATCGCTGCTCCCCGCGCGCGCAGGGATGGACCCCACCACCATGGCCGACAAGAGCCTCCTGAAGACTGCTCCCCGCGCACGCAGGGATGGACCCCAGTTCATGTGCGAGGACTGCCGGAAGGCACACTGCTCTCCGCGCACACGGGGATGGACCCCGGTGGACGAGGGTGGCGAACGGTGGACGGTCCTGCTCCCCGCGCGCGGGGATGGACCCTTGAGGGGCGTGTCGAAGGTGCGGCCCAGCACCTGCTCCCCGGGCACGCGGGGATGGACCCTTGATGGCGTACCAGGGGGCGATGACGCACTGCTGCTCCCCGCGCGCACGGGGATGGCCCTTGGCTGCGGGACATGGGCACCTGGCTTATCCCTGCTCCCCGCGGACGCGGGGATGGACCCCTGGGACTGGTCAGTCCGCTCACTCCGGCCCTCTGCTCCCCGCACACGCGGGGATGGCCCCTTCACGTCGTCGCCGACACCGCCCGTGTACGCCTGCTCCCCGCGCACGCGGGGATGACCCCCACCACGAGGACAGCGCCAGCGCCGAAGATCTCTGCTCCCCGCGCGCGGGGATGACCCCCAGCCGGGCTGCTCGGGATCCTGTTCGCTGTACTGCTCCCCGCACACGCGGGGATGACCCCAGCACCGCCTGGGCGCCGAGGATGTAGCGACCCTGCTCCCCGTGCACGCGGGGATGACCCCGCGAGGTCGTCTGTGTCGTAGTCGCTCGACTGCTGCTCCCCGCGCGCGCGGGGATGGACCCGGCACCCGGAGCGTCTCCATCGGGATGACGCGCCGCTCCCCGCGCCCGCGGGGATGGCCCTGCGTCAAGCCGTAGGCCCTGCCTGTCTGGATTCGCTGCGGGATGCAGGGGTTGCCCTGTAATTTCGCCTGACTAAAGGTTGATAGCTGTGACTGGCGGAGAGATCAGTGGTTGGCGGACATATCGCAACAGGTGACGCAGGTGGACACGATCGGGACACTTCGGCGGATGAGCGACGCGACAACGCCCAAAAGTTGGATACGAAGGAATCCGAACTCAGGGACATGGTTGCTACGAGACGATTGCGTGTCTTGTGGCTGCTGAGCAGTCTCGCGACGACGGCTTTCCTTGGTTGGACGATGGTGCTGGGAGCCTGGCAATCTTCCCGCGGGGCAGTCAGTGTGGTTGGCGGAGCGATGGCGTTGGTCTCTACCTCGCTTGCCTCCTGGCAACTTCTGCAGATGCGCCCCAAGTTCACTCAGCAGCGATATCAGATCTCTGAACTTCACGCAAAGCGCGTTGCATTGGCAGCGAAGGAGGCCCTAAACCCCATCGACGCTCTGCGGGTGTATCGAGTGCAGGCGGTCGAGGATATTGAGAGGTATCGGGATGGGGCGCGAAGGAATCGGAGATATAGCAACATCCTTCAGTGGATGGTGATTGTTGGATCAGTAGCAGCAACGAGCCTCACGAGCCTTGCTACTGAGTCCAGTGGAAACCTTGCCGCCAAGGTTGCCCCTGTGATTAGTGCCCTTGTTAGTATCGCTGCTGGGTTGACAGCCTATTTCAAGTTCAGGGAACGTGGATTTAACGAGCAACAGACTGCCGATGCGATCGAGAAGGAGTACAAGGGGGTTGAGCTCCGGATTGGCGATTATTCCGGAGGTGGAGAGCAGGATGTTCTTGCGCGTTTTGCGCAGAGAGTCGAGTCTCTTAAGGACGAGCAACGTAAGAGGGAATTGCAGCTTGAGCAATCGTCCGGTGAACGTGAGCGAGGTGCGGGTGGCGCTTCCTAACGGATTGACAGAGCGTGGTTTTGTGGTGCGTACTCACGCGCAATGGCCTAGGCTTTTGCAGCCCAGGCCATGGAGGGAAGCTTTGATCTGATTAAGTCAGCAGGTGCGCGTTTACTGTTCGAGCTTGTTCCCCCAGGTCGGGGAGCTCCAGGATAGTCACTCCGCCGGCCTGGGAGATTTCTGCGCCGATGCAGTCCTCCGCAAAGGGGGCAGGGAGGGGCTTTGGAGGGCGGGAATCCCACGCGCTACTCACGCCTGGGGTGTGATCTCGGCCTGCGCGGACCCTCGTTGGCGGCCAGGGGTCGGCGGTGCGCAGGACGCCAATCATGATGAACTTCATCCATCTATTGGCCGTATATGCGCTTTGCCGGAATCTCGGAAAGTGGTCAGAAAGCAGCGTGAGCGTGGAAAGATGCCCAGGTCGTGAACCCTGCTCCCCGCGCTCGCGGGGATGGCCCCGTCCCCGAGTACGGCATCGGCCTGCCGCTGCTCTGCCCCCCGCGCTCGCGGGGATGGCCCCTTATCCAGCTGGAAGCCAGCGAGGAGGGATCACTGCTCCCCGCGCATGCGGGGATGGACCCATCAGCGTTGAGGACGGTGGCAGGGTTTCCGCCTACTCCCCGCGTACGCGGGGATGTCCCTCCCTCGACGTGATCGCCGAGCCAGGCGATGTGCTGCTCCCGTTCCTGCGGGGATGACCCCGGCGGTGTGCAGGCGTATGACCTGGGTGAGCTCCGCGCCCCGCACATGCGGGGATGACCCTCAGCATGCAACATGGAGGGCGGTCAATCCCGTCTGCTCCCCGTGCACGCGCGGGGATGACCCCTTGCAGCCCGGGGTCCCTTTCAGGAGCTCATGCTGCTCCCCGCGCACGCGGGGGATAACCCTGCCTTGCGGCGACGCCCAGCCGCGCTCGTCGAGGAACTGCTCCCCGCGCACGCAGGGATGGACCCTCCTCGTTGTCGTCCTAGTGCTTGGCGATCGGCTGCTCCCCCGTGTATGCGGGGATGGCCCCTGGCACGCTGGCGAGGCGACGGCGGACCAAACCTGCTCTCCGCACACGTGGAGATGGACCCGGCCGCACCGCATACCAGGTAGACATCAAGCTCTGTTCCCCGCGCACGCGGGGATGGACCCGTGCGAAGCTGGTGCGGTCAGCTGCTGTCATGCCAGGTGGGGAACGGGGGAGGGCACGTGCCGCAGGCCAGTCCGCGGGGTACTTACTTGCAGGTCGCGGGTGTTCTGCGTGAGCAGATTGAGGCTGGGGAGATCCCAGAGAGGCTGCCGTCGAAGGCCGAGCTGCGACGCATCCACGGCGTGGGTGCCAGCACGATCGATCGTGCGCTTGCAGTACTGAAGGCAGAAGGGCTCATCGAGTCCGTGCGGGGAGCCGGCAACTACGTGGCGGGCACCGGCGACAGACGTCCGCTCGTGGAGAAGGTGGCGGACCTTCTACGAGCATGCGGTGTTAAGCCAGGAGACGCATTCTTCACCGAAGACGAGCTGTGCGAGCGGTTCCACGCTTCCCGAACCGCAGTGCGCTCCGCCATCGCAAAGATGGAAGGGCAAGGGCTGCTTGCCGGCGCCGCGCCGGGAAAGCGGCGGGAGGTGCGGGCCCTGCCGGACGACGGTCACTGATAGAGGGTGGATCAGTATGCGAATGACGAAGTGGGCCTACGAGTTGTCGCGAGCTCTGCTGTCTGAGCCGCTTCCTCGCCGATGGGCACACTCGCTCGGAGTGGCGGAGCGGGCCCGAAGCCTGCAGCCGATCCTTGGTGACGACGCGGAGCTCCTGGAGGCCGCGGCCGTCCTACACGACATCGGGTACAGCCCGGCGCTGGTCAAGACGGGGTTTCACCCGCTCGACGGAGCGCGCTTTCTCCGTCATGACCAGAATGCAGACGAGCGCATCGTGAGGCTCGTGGCTCACCACACCTTCGCTCTGCTGGAGGCGGAAGAGCGAGGCCTTCTGGAAGAGCTCTCCAGTGAATTTGTCGTGGAGGAGCCGCACCTTGTAGACGCCCTGGTCTACTGCGACATGACGACGACTCCAGACGGCACCCGGACCGAACCGAAGGATCGGGTGGACGAAATCATCCAGCGGTACAGCCCGGATTCCATCGTCGGCCGCTTCATCCAGCGGGCAGCGCCTGAAGTCCACGCGACCGTTGCGCGAGTGGATCAACGTCTGGCCGCGGCCGGCCGCCGCTAGCCGACGTAGGGCGACGTGCGCCCCTCCTCCAACCCATGCTCGATGCGCAGCCGCATTGAGGGGTGGATGTCGAGACTGGGGAGGTCGGCGGGTGGCACCCAGCGGACATCCTTCGATTCTTGGCTGCCGTGCAGCTGGCCCCCCGTTGGGTGGGCGCGAAAGCAGATCGTGAACTGCTGGCGGACCTCGCCATCGTCGTACGCCATGACATGGCGCGGGTTGGTGTAAACACCGGTGATGCGCTCAATCTCGATTTCGATGCCTGTCTCTTCTCGCACTTCCCTGATAGCCGTATCGGTGATGCTCTCCCCGATGTCGTGGCCTCCTCCGGGGAGTGCCCACAGGTTGTTGTCTGTCTTGTGGATGACGAGTACTCGCCCTGCATCGTCAACAACGACGACGCTGGCTGAGGGAACAACCGAGTTGGCTTTCGGGGCATGCGGGTCTTCGAAGTAGTCGATGCGGCCCATGATGGCGTTCTACCTCAGCATTCTTTGGGGGAGGAGATGCGGCGGGCTGACTCCCAGACTCGTTCGATGCTCTCGGCGTATGTGTCGAACAGTTCCCCACCGGGGACTCGCTGGATGTGGAGCACGGGGGCGAGCCAAGCACTGATGCCGTAGACGTGAGTGTTGGCGAGCATCTCGTCGTCGGCTCGGTAGAGCGAGTTGTATAACGTGGTGCCGTGAAGGCGGAACTCCACGCCAGGTAGGCCGAAGAGTTGGGCGCAGTTCACGAGAGCGTTGCGGGTCTTGCTCGCTTGTGCGTTTCCCACCCCTTCCTCTTCACCGCGGACGGCGACAGCCGCGGAGTCCGGATCACCGAACATGAACCGCATGTGCAGGCCGGCGGCGGACTTCTCCTTCACGATTCGGTGGAACTCCAGATCCTCGGTCAGCCAGAAGGCGGAGTAGGTGAGGATGTCGAACTGCCGTGTCGCCCGTGCGTACAGCTTTGGCCAGACAGGGCCCGGCACGACGTTGCGGTGAGGGTAGACCTTGACCAGCTCGGCCTGGCCGGCCTCGGTTACCTCGGAGGCGGTGGCCTCCTCCGGCCAGAGGTAGGACACGTCGCGGCGCAGGAGGGCGGCCGCGGCGTACTTGTGTCGACGGTACGGCGGCCGCCCGCCGCTGATCCAGCGCTCCACCGTCTTGATGTTCACACCGAGGTGATCCGCGACCTTCTCCACGGTCAGACCGGACTCCACGATCGCCCCGCGAAGCCGTTCGTTGGCCATGCCGCACTCCTGACGTTGGGACGCGCTGGGACGTCTTGACGGTAGATGAGACGTCTTCAACACGTCCAGCAGCGCGGTTACTTGTCTCGACCGGGGCGCGGAGTCTGTAGATGCGCCGAACGCGAGAGGGTTCGTCGGCGGGATCCCCGGAAGGGCTTGACGCCGCGAACCGCCATCGCCACGATACGAGGTAGGTGCTACATACCTCGCATCGACCGAGGCGTGAGTCAGCAAGATCTGCACGGCAATGGGGCCCGGGGAACCGGGCTCAAGGGGCCCGGGACAGAGCGGGCCGAGGGCGCACCCGACCCCTAGTCACGCGGGAGGGCTTAGACCGAAAGGTCACGTCTCCATAGGCCTAAAACGGGAGCTCGTGTTCCCAAAGGAGACATCCGTACTGATCACAGCTCGTCCTTGAGGAGCCGACGTGATCCGTCGATTGCCTTGGGCGCTGTTCGTGCTGGACCGGCGCGCGCAGCAAGGCCCACCGCGTCCCGCCTGAGTCTCCGCGCAAGCGCACCGGGATAGCCGGTGATCCGGGGGCTCAGGCCGCCTGCGCAGCCGAAGCGCTGCGGCCGGTTGTCTCCTCCGCCCGTCCAGCACCCAGTGCTGTACGGGCGGGGCAGAGGGGAGCCGGCTTCCGCCGATCCGCGAGACGCCCGCCAGGGCGCTCGAACCCGATCGCAGAACCAGGAGACTCCATGCCCGCTGCCGTGTTCGCCGCGGTGTTCATCGCCTTGTACATCGGCCACAGCGTCGGGGATCACTGGATCCAGACGTCGCAGCAGTCGGCCATCAAGGGCAAGCCCGGGTGGGCCGGCCGTCTGGCCGACACCCAGCACGTTGCCACCCTGACCGCCACCAAGCTCGTCGTGCTGTTCTTGACCGCTGCCGTCCTGGACCTGGACATTGCGGTCCCGGGGCTCGTAGCCGGTCTCGGCGTGGACGCATTCACGCACTGGTGGGCAGACCGCCGTTCGACCCTCGCGTGGCTGGCCAGGGTCACCGGTCAGTCTGAGTTCTACAGCCTCGGCAGTTCCGTCCATCCGGCGCACCCGGTCACTGCCGGGGGTAGGCCCGCAGGGCATCTCGGGACCGGGGCCTACGCGCTGGACCAGTCCTTTCACCACCTGTGGCTGCTGGTCGCCGCACTCATCATCGCCACCGTCTGAACCGCGCAGCCACCGGGGCGGTCGCCTCTCGCCAAGGACCGCGGCCGCCCCGCTCCCTGAACGATCCCTTCGCGCATCGAGGAGTTCCGCAATGACTGAGCGCATGTTCGTCTCCGAGTCCACCGGCCCGGTCATCCTGGGCCTGGACCTGCCGATGGGGGCCATCGACGTCCAGGTCTTCGAGAGCGTGACCACCGCCGGGGTGGTCCTGGTCACCGACGACGAATCCGGCCCGGCGGCAGAGGCCGTCGCCCGGGCCCGTAGCAGCCAGACCGGGCAGACCATGACCGTGGAGGTCCCCGAGATCGGCAACAACGTGATCATGCAGAGCTTCCAGGGCAACCGGCTCGTGCAGCAGATGGGCGTGGTGAACGGGACAGTCACCGGGGCCGTGATCATCGGCGGCCGCGTGATGAGCGGTGGCGGGGGAGGGACGGTCACCGTCAGCCCGATCCGGGCGCGCGTGACGCTCCCCGCCGGCTCCTCGCTCGGCATCGTCTCGCAGTCCTCGGACGCCCGGGTCTACGGGGACATCGAGCAGATGGAGTTCCGTTCCGTCTCCGGCGATCTGCATGTCCAGGCCGTCCGCCACCTGAATGCCTCCACCACCTCCGGCGACGTGATGGCGGACCGCGCCGCCGGCCGCGTGACTGCACGTTCCGTCTCGGGTGACATCAGCGTGGAGCGGTACCACGGGGAGGCCGCGGACCTGAGCACGACGTCCGGTGACATCTCCGTCATGGCGCTGGGACAGGCCTCCGGCGCCCTGCGCGCCCACAGCGTCTCCGGGGACGTCACCGTGACCGACGCCGGAGCACTGCAGGTGAGCGCCCGCAGCGTCTCGGGTCGCGTTCGGACGCGCTGACCCACTCGCACGTTTCTCCCGCCGGCGTGGCTGCCTCTCGCCAAAGACCCAGCCACCCCGGCTCCCTTCGCAGAGGAGAGATCCGTATGCGTACGTACATCGGCAGGGCAGCTGACCCTGCGGAGTTCGAAGAAGTGCCGGTCGGTATCGACCGCGACCTCTTCCAGGGGCCGCTGATCCACGAGTCGCCCGAGAACCGGGTGGCTCGCCTGGACGTGGCCCAACAGGTCATCGCTGACCTGCGCCAGCAGGGCAATGCTGGCGACGAGATCGCCGCCTGGGACGCGCTGTACGCGGGTGCTCTTGCGTGCACGGCGCTGTTCATCAGGTCTGTTCGCGCTGGCCGTCTCGTCGGATCCGTGAAGGCGGTGGCGTGATGGGTACCCGTCGCTCGGCCTTCGTGATCGAGGGCAGGCGGAACGACTATGCGGCGGCGCGTCCCGCTGGGGCGATGCTGGCGTTCGAGGTAGCGGCGAACCCCGGCTTGGCCGGCGCTCTGTGCGCTGCGGTCGAGCCGGAACTCTTCTTCCCCGAGCGGGGAGATCACAAGACCGCTGACCTCGCACGGGAGATCTGCGCTCGCTGCCCGGTGATCGAAGCCTGCCTGGCTGACGCCCTCAAGGCGGAGGGCGGCCGGAGCCACAGCAGCCGGTTCGGGATCCGCGGTGGATTGAGCCCGAACCAGCGCTATCACCTGGCTCGACGCATGCGCCGAGCCAGTCAG
This sequence comes from Streptomyces sp. XH2, assembly GCF_049725035.1. Classification (NCBI taxonomy): domain Bacteria; kingdom Bacillati; phylum Actinomycetota; class Actinomycetes; order Kitasatosporales; family Streptomycetaceae; genus Streptomyces; species Streptomyces sp. XH2. Next base: position 128,973 of record NZ_JBMMMZ010000012.1, read on the forward strand.
GCCGCGGAAGCCGCGCTCCCGGCCAGCGAGGCGGCCGGTTCACCTCCGGTGGAGATCGCGACGGCCTCACGGCCCTCAGGCGTTCAGGAAAGCAAGCCCGCTCCGTGCGGTACGCGCCGTGGCTACCTCCGGCACCGCCGCGAGGGCGAAGACCCGTGCGAGGCATGCCTGAACCACGTCGCAGGCAGTCGACGTCGGCGCCGCACTGATGCGGCCAAGGCGGTGGCGGCATGAGTGATCTGAGCAGTTGGCAGGAGCAGCGGCGCCGGGACCGACTGGCCGATCGGGAGCAGGACCGGGCCGACAAGGCCGCGCTGGCTGGTGAGCGGCGTGAGGATCGTCGGCTGGAGCGTGAGCAGGACCGGGCTGACCGGGCGGCCGCCAGGAGTGAGAAGCGGCAGGACAAGGCCTACCGTGCCGAGCGCTGGCGTAGCCGGCGGGCGTGGATCGTCGGCCACGGGGCGCTGATGTGCACGGGCATTGTCATGACCTGCGCCATCGTCCCGGCCCTGGCCGCGCAGTTCACCGCACTGTCGACCGCCGGCGTGGGGCCGCTGCTGGCCGCGTTGCTGGCGTCCATGCTCGAAGGCGGGGCGTGGGCAGCGACGTTCGGTGCCGCGGAGGCGGCCCGCCACGGTCGGCCGACCGGCCGCTACCGGGCCGCCACGTGGGCCTGTGCGGTGGTGGCTGCTGCGATCAACTTCTCGCACGGCAGCCACGACTACGGCCTATGGCTCGGTGTTGTGCTGGCTGTCGCGTCGCTGTTCGCGGTGGGGATGTGGGAGCTGCACCTGAACGGCTCCCACGCCCCCTCCCGCGAGGAGCGCGAGCGCATCCGGCACCAGCGCCGCCGCCAGTGGCACCACCGCAAGGTGTGCCGGGTCGCCGACCGGCTCATCACCGCGGCGCCCCACGGCACGCTCACCGCCGAAGAAGCGTTCATCGCCGCGTGGCGTATCCGCCACGGCACCAGCCCCGGACTGACCGCACAACTCCTGGCCGACCGACTCGCCGCGGAAGCAGGGCTGGGCGCGGTGGTCGAGGAGGCCGCCGACAGCGGCCCGCAGCGGGTCACCGCCCGACTGTGGACCGCCGACGACAAGGTGCTCCCGGTCCTCGGCCGTACCTGCCCCGTACCCCGTACGGACCCGGAGGACCGTCCCGACTCTGCGGCGGAACGGTCGGTAGCTGATCTGCACGTTTCGGCGCCCCTGCTGCCCGACCGGTCGGCCGACTCCGAACCCGCCCGGCCGCTCCCTCCGCTGCCGGTCCGACCGGTCCGGAAGGCGGTCGATGGCCCTGCGGGAAAGCCGCGGAGTCGGGGTACCGAGGAGTCGACCGGCAGGGCACTCCGTTGGGCGACCGGCCGGGTACCGGCCGCCGCCCGGTACGAGGCGGCCGCCCGGCGGTCCGCGGACGAGCTGCTCGACTCCGCGCGGAAGCAGACCGCGGCGTGGCCCGATGAGGAGCTGAACGCCGAGCGTCTGCGGACCACGCTGCGGATCGGTGCGGCGAAGGCCCGGAACCTGCGCGACATCCTCCAGGCCGAGCGGGCCGAGATCACCGCCCAGTTTCAGGCCGACGAGGCCGACCGCCGGCACGGCCTGCACCTGGTCCCCGAAGACGAGGCCACCACGGCCGCCCGCCTGCAGGACCTCCTGGTACCGACCGGCGGTGACCGGTGATGCCGCACACGTCCAGCAATCCCCACCTTCAATCCCCCGGAAGGAACCTTGGGATGACCAGCCACCCGAACGACCTGGACATCATCGGCCTGCGTACCGCCGTGGCCAGGGTTCTGCCGCACAAGGCCTTGCCCTGCGCCAACCCGACGTTGGAGGGGCTGCTGCTGGACTTCGACGGCAGTCACCTCTACGTGGTGGCCAGCGACCGGTTCACCCTTGCCATCGGCCGCGCCGCGGCCATCCAGTCCGCGCCTGCTTGGTCCAGGTACCTCGACATGCCCGCGGTCAGCAATCTCGATCGCTTCCTGGAGCTCACCGATCCGCGTGATCCGGTGGCTCTGAGCAGCGGCTACGACGTGGACGAGGCGCCTGTCCTGTGGTTGAAGGGCCGCCACGGATCGGTGGAGCTCGTCACCGACGAGAATCCCGACTTCCCCGACTGGCGCGAGCTCGTCGCCAAGTCCCTGGCCAATCCCGCCCAGGATGAACCGGTGGTCCTCAGCCCTCGGCTGCTCCAGCGCTGGGCGGCCGCGGGGGACTCTGCGACCTTCAGTCACCGCGGGGCCGGTAACCCCGTGCTCGTGATGGCCGACGACTTCCTCGGCCTCCAGGCGCCCCGCCGCAGGCAGCCCGCCGCCGGACCCGGCCTGGACAGCTGGCGCAAGGTGGTCGCCACCCGGAAGGAAGGGGACATGAGCGACGACGGCCTTCTCGCACAGCTGCGGGAGCTGGCTGCCGGCCACCTCGCTGACACGGAGGAGGCGCGGGCGAAGGCACGCCGCGAGCAGGAGAAGCGCGAGCGCAGCGACGTCGAGGCCAGGGCGTTCACCTGCATGAACAAGGTCTTCCCGGGCACGCTCGGCAAGGTCTTGTCGAGGGACTCGTGGCGCGGATACCCGGGCGGGCAGGAAGGGACAGGGCCCATGGCCGTTGCCTACCTGGGCGGCGGGATGTTCGTGACCTACGAGTCCCGGCCCGTCGTCTTCGACGCCCCCTGGGGCGGCCAACGCGATGTTGTGCTTCTCGTGCGGCCGTGCGCGTGCGGCCGCTACATCGAGACCGTCGTGGACGACGACTACAGCCTCGCCCTGGCGCTCAAGGACGCCGAGGCCCTCACCGGGTGCGTCGGTTCCTGCGACGACGGCTGGTCCGAGGAGGACTGATGAGGATCTCCACGGACCGGACCGGCAGGTCCGAGTGCCGCGCCGTCCAGCACATCCACACCGTCGCCGAACAGGCCAAGCGGCTGGTCGAGAGGGAGATGCGCGCTCGCCTCTGTGACCCGCTGACCATCACCGTCACCGACACCCGCGGCGTATGGGCCCTGGCCGAGCGCGCCGAGCGCGAGAGCGTCGGCCTGCCCAGCACGCTGGGGCAGGTGCTGCTCGGCTACCTCCACAGGCCGGCGAAGCCGGTGTTCGGCCGCGCCTCCGTGAGCGGGGAGGGGCTGCTGTTGCTGGTCAACGCCGAGGCCCACAAGGACGACCTGGCCGAAGTGAACGTCACGCTCGTCCATGAGCTGGTGCACGCCGTCCAGCTCTCCGCCCCCGGTGCCCGCGCTGTGCGGCAGGCGCAGATCCGCAGCAACTACGGCATCGAGCGGTTCAGTCGGCGCGAAGCCGAGGCCGCCAACCGTGCGATCGACCGCGACGAGGAACAGGCTCGATCCCTCGAACGCCTCGCCGCCCAACTGGCCTGAAACGAGACCGTATAGAGACCACAACCCGGAATTTTTTTCCGGGTTGTGAGGCCTAGATCGTGCTTAACATCTACGCCAACTGACAGGCGGGGCCCGGTTTCCACCGACCAAAGCGACAACCGGGCCCCGTCCCTCCCTGCACGGAAGGGCAGCTCAGTGAACCACGAAGACGAAAACGCAGCTCCCGCCCATCTCGAAGACCAGCCGGAAGTTCCATTCGGTGCGGACATCGTCGACCTGAACAAGGCCCGCACCGCCCGCACCGAAACTGCCGCACCGCCTGCCGACGACGCCCAAGAGGACGCCCCGGACGCGGTGGTGATGGTCGACGGCCCGGACCCGGCCGGCCCTGGCTTCATGGCGCGTCTGGCCGTGGCGAAGCGGCGGCCGGTGGTCCCGTCCTGGCTGAAGTCGCGGGCCGAGCTGGAGACGGCCGCCCGCTGGGTGGCCGGCCACTACGGCCACCTGACCGCCTACCATCTGTGGCGGTCCCCGGTGTACGCCGCGCGGCTGGGTCTGCAGGCGCCGCGGGGCGCGGCCCGGTTCGTAGGCGGGGCGATGCGGTGGGTGGCTGACACCGAGGGCGAGCCCGTACGGCTGGCCTCGGTGCGCCGCGAGGACGCCGGCGAGTACCTCAAGCTCTCTCGCCAGCGCGACAACCGCGTCAAGCTCCGCACCCTGATCGCGATCCTCTCCTCCCTCGTCGGCCTCGGCGCGGCCCTGGCCCTGTATGTCCTGGCCCCGGGCTGGCTGCAGGCGGTTTCCCTCGGTGCCCTGGTGCTGGCCCTGGGCAGCTTCGGCACCCGGGCGGACGCCCCGGTCATCACGCGGGCCGTGGAGACGCCCAAGGTTCAGAAGCTCACCAGCGACATCGTCCTGCGAGCCCTGGGCGCTCTGGGGATCTCGGCGATCAACCAAGCGCAGGGCAAGGGACGGGACGGCTTCAGCTTCACCGCCCCCATTACCCGCGACGGCCCCGGCTGGCGCGCCGAGGGCGATCTTCCGTACGGCGTGACGGTCACGGACGTGATCGAGCGCCGCGACAAGCTCGCCTCAGGCCTGCGTCGGCCGCTGGGGTGCGTGTGGCCCGAGGCGGTACCGGAGGAGCACACCGGGCGCCTGGTGCTGTGGGTCGGCGATCAGGACATGGCCAAGTCCAAGCAAGCGGTATGGCCGCTGTTCAGGGGCGGGGCCGTGGACCTGTTCAAGCCGGTCGCCTTCGGCACCGACCAGCGGGGCCGCTGGGTGGAGCTGACCCTCATGTACATCGCCGCCGTGATCGGCGCCATCCCGCGTATGGGCAAGACCTTCCTGCTCCGCCTGCTTCTGCTCATTGCCGCCCTCGATGTCCGGGCGGAGCTGCACACCTACGACCTCAAGGGCACCGGCGACCTGGACCCGGTCGGAGACCGGGTCTCTCACCGCCACCGCGCGGGTGACGAGGACGAGGACATCGAGTACGCGATCGCCGATATGCGCGCGCTGCGCGACGAGCTGCGCCGACGGGCCCGGGCGATCCGTTCTCTGCCGCGGGACATCTGCCCGGAGTCGAAGGTCACCAGCGAACTCGCCTCTAAGAAGGGACTGAACCTGCACCCGATCGTGGTGGGCGTGGACGAGTGCCAGGTGTGGTTCGAGCACCCCAAGTACGGTGCGGAGTTCGAAGAGATCTGCACCGACCTGGTCAAGCGCGGGCCGGCCACCGGGATCGTGCTGCTGCTGGCCACCCAGCGCCCGGACGCCAAGTCCCTGCCGACCGGGATCAGCGCGAACGCCTCCGCCCGCTTCTGCCTGAAGGTCATGGGCCAGGTCGAGAACGACATGGTCCTCGGCACCTCCGCGTACAAGCGCGGGGTGCGGGCGACCATGTTCGCCTGGGCTGACAAGGGCGTTCACTACTTCGTTGGCGAAGGCTCCGACGCCCGGATCGTCCGCTCCGTCTACGCCGACGGCCTCGCCGCCGACCGGCTCGCGGTACGGGCCCGCAAGCTCCGCGAGGACGCCGGCACCCTCTCCGGCCACGCCCTCGGCGAAGTCCCCGAGACCGACCCGAGTGCCGCCTACGACCTGCTCGCCGACATCCTGGCCGTCGTCCCGGCCAAGGAACTCAAGGTCTGGTCCGAGACCGTCACCGCCCGGCTCGCCGAACTGCGCCCCGACGTCTACGACGGATGGGACCCCGATGCCCTCGCCGCGGCCCTCAAGCCGCACGGCATCTCCACGATCCAGGTGGGCCGCCGACTGGACGGCAAGGTCGTCAACCGGCGCGGCATCGACCGCTCCCACATCACTGCAGCGATCGCAGAGCGTCACGGAAAGCGGGACGCGAGCTGAACGTCCGGGGCCGCTAGCGCTAGCGGCACGCCCCGCTAACGTTAGCGGCCCCGCTAGCACCCCGAACCGAGCCTGATCAGGCCGCTAGCGGATAGCGGCCCACCTGCGGAAACCCCTGGAACCCGCCTGGAAGGGCCCCGATGACCCCTGTAGCGCTCGCTATCACGCTCCTCCTGGGCGTGACACTCTGTTACGTCGCTGTGTGTGCCGCCTCGCCATTCGGACGCTGCCGCAAGTGCGACGGCCTCGGCTTCCAGCTCGCCCACCGGCGCAACGGCAAGCCCAAGCGCGGCAAGCACTGCCGCCGCTGCGACGGCCACGGCATCCGCATCCGCTTCGGCCGCCACCTCTGGAACGGCTGGACCCGCACCTACCGCCAGGGCACCGACTCTCCCGCCTCCAAACGCCCCCAGAAGGGATAGCTCCCATGGGCGTCACCGTCTCACTCGTCTTCCTGTACGGGCTGATCCTGCTCTTCCTCCTACGCTCCAAGTCCCTCGGCTACGGCTCCGCCTTCGTCGCCACCATGTTCGGCTTCCACCTCGCCGCGACCGGCGCCGCCGGACCCGTCACCAGCCTGACGGCCGCCGTCGTCAACGCCTTCGCCAACATCTGAGAGGGCGCTCATGAACCAGCCCACCAGTCCGCCCGGCCCCGGGGCGATCACCCTCATGGCAGCCGGTCACCTCCGCGACGCCCTGAACGCCCATGGCCGCGGAGACCTGCCGACAGCCATCAGCGCGCTGATGAGCATCGACCCCGAGTCCTGGCAGGCCATCGAACACCGCCTGGCCCTTCTCGGCGGCACCGCCACCGACCTTCTCCACCACGTCAGGGAGATCCGACCATGAACCCCGACCTCTTCGCCGCCGGCGTGCTCCTCGGCCCCGGCCTGATCCTCGGTCCGGTCTGCCTGTTCGGACACCGCCAGGCCCGCCGCCACGACGAAGCCGCCGCGGCCGCCATCGCCGCCTTCCGCCCCACACCGCCCACGCCCGCCCCGCTCCCGCCGTCCCCGGGCGAACCGCACCCCCTGGCCGCCGTCGTCCACCTCGACGCCCACCGCCGCAGGACCCGGAGGGCCGCATGACGAACGTCCCTGCTCACCGTCGTCTGCACCACGCGATCCGGGACCTGCTGGCCCGCCACCGGCTGGCAGTCCACTACTGGGCCGGCTGGGTCTCCACGAGCCGGAGCGGTCGAACGGTCGGCCCCTGGCCAGTCCTGGCCCTGCACCGCTTACCCGACCCCGACTGCACCACCTGCGGCGGCCTGGGCGAAGTGACCTGCGCTGGCCCCGACGTGGACGAGCCGGGCTACGACGACTGCCACTGCGCGCCGTTCCAGCCCCTGGCCTTCATCTGGCTCCCCAAGCCCCCGCGCTTCCCCCGCCGCCGACGCCCGGCCGCGCACGACCCCTGGTGCACGGACCCGGCCTGCGCCCACGACCAGCCGCCGTTCTAACCCCCCAGAGGAGAGACGTGTTCGACATCCGCATCATCTGCGACAGCCACGACGTAGATGCCATCACCCGGCGCCTGTCCGGCGCATTCGACATCAGCGCCATGAGCCGCCCCTACCCCGCTCGCGGGGGTGACCGGGTCCGCCTCTACATCAGGGCCGACCACAGCCAGTGCCTCACGATCGACCGCACACCTGCCGCCGCAGCCGCCCAGGAGTCGCCGGACGCTGAGACCGCCTACAAGGGCGCCCCGCCGGTCCTCAGGGAGATCAACAACGTCCTGAGCCTGTCGTTGCAGCTGAGCCGGCCCGGCGGCCGCACCCCGATGGCGGAGCGCGAACAGCAGCTCCGCAAAGCGGCGCTGCTCGACCGCATCGCCCTGGACGAGGCCGCCACCTACGCCCCGGATGCCGCCGCCAACGTAGTCGAGGCCGCCGAAGCCGCGGCCCTTGCCTTCGCCCGCGCAGACCACGAGTCGGGGTGCGGCGAACAGCCGATGGGTCATGAGGGCGAGGAGTCCTACCGCGGCTACGTCCGCCAGGCCTACGCCCGCTGGCTCGCCGACCAGTAGATACGCCCGGGGTGGCCGCCTCTCGCCAAAGACCGCGACCACCCCGGCTCACTGTCCCTTCGCAGAAACAGGAGAACCCCCAGCATGACAGCCGAGCCAGTCCCAGAGGAATACGGCGCCGTCGTGCCGCTGCGCGGCGGCGCCGATACGAACCTGGTTCCGCCGCACGACCTGGAAGCTGAGCAGGCCATCGTCGGCGCGATGATGCTCGCTCCAGACGCCATCGCCGAAGTGGGCGCGGTCATGGACCCTGCTGACCACTACCGGCCGGCCCACGAGACGATTCATTGCGCCATCATCGAGCTGCACGCTCAAGGACGGCCCGTCGACCCGATCACCCTGGGACACCACCTCGATCAGGTGGGCGACCTGGTCCGCGTCGGCGGCCGCGCCTACCTGCACACCCTGGTGCAGACAGTCCCTACCACAGCCCATGCTTCGCATTACGCGGAGATCGTGCACCGTCTGGCACGGCGCCGCCGCAGCATCGAAGCTGGTACCCGCATCGTCCAGGCCGGCATGGCCCCGGGCGCCACCGACGAGGACCTGCGCGAGGCCCTGGCCCTCGGTGCCTCGACGTTGCCCGGGGTCTGGGCGGAGCCCATCCCGCTCAACCATCAGCCCAAGCTCCCGCCCTTCCCCGTCCACGCCCTCCCCTCCTGGCTGGGCGAGTTCACAGCGGCGGTCGCTGAGGAGACTCAAACCCCGGTCGACATGGCGGGCGCCCTGGCCCTGTCGGTCCTGGCAACGGCAGCCGGCGGCCGGGCCGTGGTGCAGGTACGGGGGCGGTGGCGCGAGCCCACCAACCTCTTCGTGGTCGTTGCGCTGGGCCCCGCAAACCGGAAATCGGCCGTGTTCGCCACGATGACCGGCCCGCTGTACGAGGCTGAACGAATGCTCCTGAACGCGGCAGCTGCGCCGATCGTCGAGGCGGAACTCACCGCGAAGATGGCCCAGGAAGCAGCCGACCAAGCCGCAGCGAAGGCAGCCAAGACCGAAGGCCCGGAGAAGGATCTGTTGGTCGCCGAGGCAATCGCCTTAGCCCAGGCCGCCGAGGCGCTCACCATCCCACCGCGCCCCCGACTGCTGGCCGACGACGCGACTCCCGAAGTTATCGCGACCCTGCTCGCGGACCAGGGCGGCCGCCTGGCGGTCATGTCGGCCGAAGGCGGCATCTTCGACATCATCGCCGGACGTTACTCCGGCACCCCCAACATGGAAGTCTTCCTCAAAGGCCACGCCGGCGACCGCCTGCGCGTGGACCGCCGAAGCCGCGAGGAATACGTCGAAGCCCCCGCCCTGACCATGGGCCTGGCCGTGCAGCCGACCGTACTCGAGGACATCGGCAAGAACCGCGGCTTCGACGGACGCGGACTGCTGGCCCGCTTCCTGTACTCGCTCCCTGAATCCCTCGTCGGCTACCGGAAGATCAACCCCGACCCTGTACCCGAAGCCGTCGCGGCGCGCTACGAGCGCAACGTCATTGCACTCACCCTGTCCCTGGCCGACTGGACCGACCCCGCTGTCCTCCCGCTCACCCCTGAGGCAGACGCGGCACTGAGCGCCTACGCCCAGCAGCTGGAACCACAGCTGCGCGCCAAAGGGGGACGACTGGGGCACATCGGCAAGTGGGCGGGCAAGCTCGTCGGCGCCACGGCCCGCATCGCCGGCATCCTCCACCTGGCCGGCCACCTCGAAGACGGCTACGGCAAACCCATCAGCGCCGCCACCATGAAGGCCGCGGTCGAGGTGTCCGAGTACTTCGCTCAGCACGCCCTGACGGTCTTCGACCTCATGGGCGCTGACGCCGCCCAGGCACGTGCCCGTACTCTCCTCGAAGTCCTCGCGGCCAACGGCTGGGAGAGCGTCAGCCGCCGCGACCTGTTCGCCAAGCTCTCCCGCTCCGAGTTCCCCACCATCGCCGATCTGGAGCCCGCCGTCGCTCTCCTCGAAGAGCACGGCTACCTCCGTAGCCAGACTCCACCCCGCACGGGCAAGCGCGGGCGACCTCCGGCACCCCGGTACCTCATCCACCCGCAGCTGCGAGAGACGCAGGGATGACCCCTGCGTCGCACAGGTGGCCTTACGCAGAAACCGCAGAATCCGCAGAAACCGCGGTTCACCCTGCCTGACCAGTGGCGACGCGAGTCCTGAGCGCGCCGCCGCAAAATCCCTCGAAACTTCCGCAGAAAACAAGACTGCCACCCCGGCGATCACTTGGCCCGCCGCGCACCCGCTGTTTCTGCGGAGATTCCTGAGGTTTTTGCGGCCGGCGTTCCCACACCTTGATCGCTGCAGGTCAGACCGGACCTCCACGTCTTTCTGCGGATTCTGCGGTTTCTGCGGCGCCCCTGCACATCCCTTGCTCTCTCGCCCAAGGAGGAGTCATGCCCAAGCCCCGAGATGAACTGCTGACCATCCCCCAAGTGCTGGACGAACTGCCCGGCGTGTCCAGGTCCACCTTCTACCGCTGGCGACAGCTGAGGAAGGGGCCTAAGTCGATCAAGCTCCCGAACGGCTCGGTCCGCATTCGGCGTTCCGAGTTCGACCGCTGGCTCGCCGCCAGGGAGGATGCTGCGTGATCGACCGGAACAGAAAGGGCCCGCAGCACCCCGCGAGCAGCACTGGGCCGGTGGATTCTGACGAGCCCACTTTCTCCGCGGACGTTCGTCTGTGGAAGGTGAGCAAGGTCAACAGCAAGAGGGCCCCCTATCAACTGCGTTGGACCGTGGCGGGGGAGGTCAAGACGGCCAGTTTCGCCACAGTCACGCTCGCCGACAGCCGCCGTTCGGAATTGTGGCAGGCCATGAAGCGCGGTGAAGGGTTCGACGTCGACAGCGGTCTGCCCGAATCCGAGGTGCGGGCCGCGGCCGAGAAGGCGAACGCCCGCCCTGATCCGAACTGGTGGGACTTCTCGCGTGAGTACGTGGAGGCCCGGTGGCGGACCGCGGCTGCGAAGACGCGGGAGGGGCTGGCGGACAGTCTTGCCACGGTGGCGCTGGCGATGATGGAAGAGGGTGCCGGAGCTCCGGAGCTGAAGCAGGTGCGTTTGGCAATGCGCTGGGCCGTTGTTCCTGCACATAGGGATGAGGAGCCCCCGCAGGAACTGCGCGCTGCCTGCGCGTGGCTTTCCAGACGATCTCTTCCGCTCTCCTCCCTGCTGGAATCGAGGGTGGTCAGGGATGTCCATCACCGGCTTTCGTTCAAGCTGGACGACACCCCGGTCGCGTCGGAGACGTACAAGCGCCGGCGCCGCGGGTTCAACACCGCCATGGAATACGCGATGCAGGAGGGATACCTGGACGCGAACCCCTTGGCGGGCGTGAGGCGTAATGGATCTTCAAACAGCGGCGTAGTTGATCCGCGCGTTCTGGTGAATGAGGTGCAGGGGCGGCAACTGCTCACAGCCGTTTCGTACGTCGGATCCGTTCACCGGAACCGCGGCCGACGGCTCGTGCCGTTCTTCGGCTGCATGCTCTACGCGGCCACGCGGCCGGCCGAGGCGGTCGGCCTGAAGGAGTCGCAGTGCTATCTCCCCGAAACCGGCTGGGGGAGGATCACCCTGAAGGAGACGCGGCCCGTCGCGGGGAAGAAGTGGACAGACTCCGGCGAGCGCCACGACAAGCGGGGGCTCAAGTCCCGGGACGTCGAGAGGGATCGTCCGGTGCCCGTACCTCCGGTCCTCGTGCGGCTTCTCCGAGAACACATCACGGAGTTCGGCACCGCCGCCGACGGCCGGCTCTTCGCGAACGAGCGAGGGGGACTCCTGGGGAGCTCCAGCTACTGGCGTGTCTGGCAGGAGGCCCGGGAGCTCGCTCTGCCGCCGGAGAAGGTGGGTTCGCCGCTCGCCCGGCGTCCGTACGACCTCCGGTCGACCTGCATTACCAACTGGCTGCGTTCCGGGCTGCCGGTTGCCGAGGTGGCCCGGCGGGCCGGCAACTCCCCGGAGGTGATCCACCGGAACTACGCCGGCTGCATAGACGACAGCGAGGAGGCCAACAACCGGAAGATCGAGGAGGCCATGGGGTGGGCCTCGGACTCCGAGGCAGGCAACGGGCCGTGACCGTCGCCTGAAATCTCACTCGCCACTCACTCGCGACCAGCGGCAGACAACGACAAAGCCCCGGACTCAGTGAGACTGAGTCCGGGGCTTCATACCTGGCACTTCTGCAGGTCAGCTGGCTGATTGGCCTGCCCTCTGCGAAGTGCCCCCGGCAGGATTCGAACCTGCGCACACGGCTCCGGAGGCCGTTGCTCTATCCCCTGAGCTACGGGGGCGTGTCGTCCGCGTCGCGCGGTGACGGGTAGAACATTACCAGCTTCGGATGGGTGATCCGCAACGTCGTTCGGCGGGGTCCGGGGGCGGGGGAGGGCGGGGTGGGTGGGGGGAGCTCGCCCGCACGGGGTGGAAGTGGGGAAAACCCGGACGCAGCGCGGGGGGCGCGCTTACTCTCGGGGTGTGCCTGGCTTGTCCGGCCGGGTCCTTGTCGTCGACGACAACAAGGTCATCCGGCAGCTGATCAGGGTCAACCTCGAGCTCGAAGGCTTCGAGGTCGTGACCGCGGCCGATGGTGCCGAGTGTCTGGAGATCGTGCACCGCGTGCGGCCCGACGTGGTGACGCTGGATGTCGTCATGCCCCGGCTGGACGGGCTGAACACCGCTGCCCGGCTGCGTTCCGACGCCCGGACGTGCGACATACCGATCGCGATCATCAGTGCGTGCACCCAGCTGGAGGTCGAGGGCGGCCGGTCCGCCGGGGTCGACGCGTTCCTGGCGAAGCCGTTCGAGCCGGCCGAGATGGTCCGGCTGGTCCGCAGGCTCATGCGGCGCCGCAAGGGGGAGCGGGGCGACGGGTTGCCGGGGGCCTCGGCCCCCGGGGACGGGGGCGGGGCACAGTCCGTGCAGCCCGTCTGCGGGGTGGAGTCCCTCAGCCGGGGGGAGTAGCGCCGTCTCGGTCGGCGAAACCCATTCGCCTCGGCCCCACCCCTCTCCCCTAGGCTTGACCCCGTGACCCCGGCCGAGCTCTCCCGTACCGTGCTGCGCACCGTGCAGTGCGCCGTCGAGGCCGACGAGCTGCCCGCCGCCGTGCCCACGCGGGTCACCGTGCGGGTCCCGCCCCGCCCCGGTTGCGGGGACTTCGCCACCAACGTCGCCCTCCGCGTGGCCCAGGACACCGGCCGGCCCGCCCGCGAGGTCGCCGAGGTGCTGCGGAAGCGGCTGGCCGCGGAGCCGGGGATCGCCCGTGTCGAGATCGCCGGGCGCGGGTTCCTCAACATCACCCTTGAGGGGATCTCGTACGTTCAGCTTGTACGGGAGCTGCTGAGCGCACCGCCGCGCGCCACCGAGCCGCTTCCGCTGCCCGACCCCGGTCCCGCCCTCCTCGCCCGCCTCGGTTCCGACGCCGCCCGCTGGAGCCTCCTGTGGCCCGCCGGCTTCGACCGCGCCGAGCTCCTCGTCCAGCGCGACAGCAATCCCCTCTTCCGGGTGCGCTACGCCCATGCCCGTACGCAGGGGCTGCTGCGCAACGCCCGTGACCTGGGGTTCCGCTCCGAGGCGGCCGAGCCGGCCGAGTACGGGCACACGGCCGCCGCGCCGCTTCTCGCCGCCCTCGCCGACCACCCCCGCGTCACGGCCGCCCGTGGCCCCGAGCGCCTCGCCCGGCACCTCGACCGCATCGCCGGCGCCTTTCTGACCTGGCAGGCCGACCGCTCCGTGCTGCCCCGCGGTGACGAGAAACCCTCGGCCGTCCACCGCGCCCGCCTGGCCCTCGCCGAGGCCACGGGCAACGTGCTGGCCGACGGCCTCCACCAGCTCGGCATCACCGCACCCGCACATCTGTAAAAGGGGATCGCCACCATGAGCCGCTCCGCCCACCCCGCCGGGCCCCGCTACGCCGACGTCCTGCCCGAGGGCCACTACACCGCCCCGCCCGCCGACCTCAACGCCCTCGACGCGAAGGTCTGGTCCCGCACCGTCGCGCGCGACGAGCACGGCGTGGTGACCGTCGGCGGCATCCCCGTCACCCGCCTCGCCGAGGAGTTCGGCACCCCCGCCTACTTCCTCGACGAGACCGACTTCCGGACGCGGTGCCGCGCCTGGCGCGATGCCTTCGGGACGGACGCGGACGTCTTCTACGCCGGCAAGGCGTTCCTGTCGCGGGCCGTCGTGCGGTGGCTGCACGAAGAGGGGCTCAACCTCGACGTCTGCTCCGCCGGCGAGCTCGCCACCGCCCTCGCCGCCGGCATGCCCGCCGAGCGCATCGCCCTGCACGGCAACAACAAGAGCACCGAGGAGATCACCCGCGCCGTCGAGGCCGGCGTCGGGCGGATCGTCCTCGACTCCTTCCAGGAGATCGTGCGCGTCGCGCACATCGCCGAGCGGCTCGGCAAGCGGCAGCGCGTCCAGATCCGGATCACGGTCGGCGTCGAGGCGCACACCCACGAGTTCATCGCCACCGCCCACGAGGACCAGAAGTTCGGCCTCGCGCTGGCCGGCGGCCAGGCCGCCGAGGCGGTGCGGCGCGCGCTCAAGCTCGACGGGCTCGAACTCGTCGGCATCCACTCCCACATCGGCTCGCAGATCTTCGACACGTCCGGCTTCGAGGTCGCGGCCCACCGGGTCGTCGGGCTGCTCGCCCGGATCCGCGACGAGCACGGCGTCGAGCTCCCCGAGATCGACCTCGGCGGCGGCCTCGGCATCGCCTACACCTCCGACGACGACCCGCGCGAGCCGCAGGAGATCGCCACGGCCCTGCGCGAGATCGTCACCCGCGAGTGCGAGGCCGCCGGGCTCGCCGTGCCGCGCATCTCCGTCGAGCCGGGGCGCGCCATCGTCGGCCCCACGGCCTTCACGCTCTACGAGGTGGGCACGGTCAAGGAGCTGCCGGGCCTGCGCACGTACGTCAGCGTCGACGGCGGCATGTCGGACAACATCCGCACCGCGCTCTACGACGCCGAGTACAGCGTCGCGCTGGTCTCCCGGACGTCGACGGCCGCCCCGATGCTCTCGCGCGTCGTCGGCAAGCACTGCGAATCCGGTGACATCGTCGTCCGTGACGCCTTCCTCCCCGCCGACCTGGCCCCGGGCGACCTGCTCGCGGTGCCGGCCACCGGCGCCTACTGCCGCTCCATGGCCAGCAACTACAACCACGCCCTGCGGCCGCCGGTCGTGGCGGTGGCCGACGGCGCGGCCCGTGTGATCGTCCGGCGCGAGACCGAAGAAGACCTTCTTCGTCTCGACGTCGGCTGACGGAAACATAGGTCTCGGATACTGGACAGCGGAGGGAAACCCCCGTCCGGTGAGTGAGACTGGTGCACAAACCAAGATGTATGAGAAACGAGGTCGGATGATGCGTACGCGTCCGCTGAAGGTGGCGCTGCTGGGCTGTGGAGTCGTCGGCTCTGAGGTGACGCGCATCATGACGACGCACGCGGACGACCTCACGGCGCGCATCGGCGCGCCGGTCGAGCTCGTCGGCATCGCCGTGCGCCGTCCCGACCGGGTGCGTGAGGGGGTGCCGGCCGAGCTGATCACCACCGATGCCACCGCCCTCGTCAAACGCGACGACATCGACGTGGTCGTCGAGGTCATCGGCGGCATCGAGCCCGCCCGCTCGCTGATCACCACCGCCTTCGAGCACGGCGCCAGCGTCGTCTCGGCGAACAAGGCCCTGCTCGCCCAGGACGGCGCGGCCCTGCACGCCGCCGCCGAGCGGCACGGCGTGGACCTCTACTACGAGGCCGCGGTGGCCGGCGCCATCCCGCTGGTCCGGCCGCTGCGCGAGTCGCTCGCCGGCGACAAGGTCAACCGGGTGCTCGGCATCGTCAACGGCACGACCAACTTCATCCTCGACAAGATGGACTCCAGTGGCGCGGGCTACTCCGAGGCGCTGGACGAGGCCACCGCCCTGGGCTACGCGGAGGCGGACCCGACCGCCGACGTCGAGGGCTTCGACGCCGCCGCGAAGGCCGCGATCCTCGCCGGGATCGCCTTCCACACCCGGGTCAAGCTCGACGACGTCTATCGCGAGGGCATGACGGAGGTCACCGCCGCGGACTTCGCTTCCGCAAAGCAGATGGGCTGCACCATCAAGCTGCTGGCCATCTGTGAGCGCGCCGCCGACGGCCGCTCGGTGACCGCCCGCGTCCACCCGGCGATGATCCCGCTGACCCATCCGCTCGCCTCCGTGCGCGAGGCGTACAACGCGGTCTTCATCGAGGCCGACGCGGCCGGGCAGCTGATGTTCTACGGCCCCGGCGCCGGCGGCTCGCCGACCGCCTCCGCGGTCCTCGGCGACCTCGTCGCCGTCTGCCGCAACAAGGTCGCCGAGGCCACCGGGCCCGGCGAGTCCGCCTACACGCGGCTGCCCGTGAGCACGATGGGCGAGGTGGTCACGCGCTACCACATCAGCCTCGACGTGGCCGACAAGCCCGGTGTGCTGGCCCAGGTGGCCACGGTCTTCGCCGAGCACGGTGTCTCCATCGACACGGTCCGCCAGCAGGGCAAGGACGGCGAGGCCGACCTCGTCGTGGTCACCCACCGGGCCGCCGACGCCGCCCTGTCGGCGACGGTCGAGGCGCTCCGCAAGCTGGACACGGTCCGCGGTGTCGCGAGCATCATGCGGGTTGAAGGGGAGTAACAAAAGCAATGTTCAAGCAAACCCACCAGTGGCGCGGCATCATCGAGGAGTACCGCGACCGGCTGCCGGTCACCGCCGACACCCCGGTGGTGACCCTCAGGGAGGGCGGCACGCCGCTCGTCCCCGCCCAGGTGCTCTCCGAGCGCACGGGCTGTGAGGTCCACCTCAAGGTCGAGGGCGCGAACCCCACCGGTTCCTTCAAGGACCGCGGCATGACCATGGCCATCACCCGGGCCAAGGAGGAGGGCGCGAAGGCCGTCATCTGCGCCTCCACCGGCAACACCTCCGCCTCGGCCGCGGCCTACGCCGTACGGGCCGGCATGGTCTGCGCCGTCCTCGTCCCGCAGGGCAAGATCGCCCTCGGCAAGATGGGCCAGGCCCTGGTCCACGGCGCCCGCATCCTGCAGGTCGACGGCAACTTCGACGACTGCCTGACGCTGGCCCGCGGCCTGTCCGAGCAGTACCCGGTGGCGCTGGTCAACTCGGTCAACCCGGTGCGCATCGAAGGCCAGAAGACCGCCGCGTTCGAGATCGTCGACGCGCTCGGCGACGCTCCCGACATCCACGTCCTCCCCGTCGGCAACGCCGGCAACATCACCGCCTACTGGCGTGGTTACCGGGAGTACGCCGCCGACGGGATCGCCTCCCGCACCCCCCGGATGTGGGGCTTCCAGGCCTCCGGTTCGGCGCCGATCGTGCGCGGCGAGCCCGTGAAGGACCCGCACACCATCGCCACCGCGATCCGCATCGGCAACCCCGCCTCGTGGCAGTTCGCCGAGCAGGCGCGGGACGAATCGGGCGGTCTCATCGACGAGGTGACCGACCGCCAGATCCTCGCCGCGTACCGGCTGTTGGCCTCGCAGGAGGGCGTCTTCGTCGAGCCGGCCTCCGCCGCGAGCGTGGCCGGTCTCCTCAAGGCCGCCGAGCTCGGCCTGGTCGACCCCGGCCAGCGCATCGTCTGCACGGTCACCGGCAACGGCCTCAAGGACCCCGACTGGGCGGTCGCGGGCGCGCCCCAGCCGGTCACCGTTCCGGTGGACGCCGGGGTCGCCGCGCAGCGGCTGGGTCTCGTCTGACCGATCCGTTCCGGGGCTCCGCCCCGGACCCCGGTCCTCAAGCTCTCCCGGCCACCGCTGGGAGGAGCCCCCGGACGGGCCGAGTCACCGACCGGCCCGTCCGGCCCGAGGGCGAAGAACCGCAAGCCCGCCGCAGGCGACACGCATCGTGCGCCTCCCGTGCGCCCTATGTCGCCGCAGAACCTTCCTTCGATAGGCTGTACTCACTCCGCCCCGTCGCAGACCGCTGCCGTGACACCCACGGCATCGCCGTCGCGGCCCTTGCGGACGTTGCACGCCCCACCAAGGCCAGACCAAGGAGAGTCATCGAGCGATGGCCGGTCCCGCGTTCCGCGCCGCCGCTGTCCGCGTGCGCACCCCTGCCACCAGCGCAAACCTCGGCCCCGGCTTCGACGCCCTGGGCCTCGCGCTGGGGCTCTACGACGACGTCGTGGTACGGGTGGCCGAATCCGGGCTGCACATCGACATCGCCGGAGAGGGTGCCGACACCCTCCCGCGCGACGAGAGTCACCTCCTCGTCCGCGCCCTGCGCACCGCCTTCGACCTGCTCGGCGGCCAGCCGCGCGGCCTGGAGGTCGTCTGCGCCAACCGCATCCCGCACGGGCGCGGCCTCGGCTCGTCCTCGGCGGCGATCTGCGCGGGGATAGTCGCGGCCCGCGCCGTGACCATAGGCGGGGCCGAAAAGCTCGACGACGCGGCGCTGCTCGAGCTGGCCACCGAGATCGAGGGACACCCCGACAACGTCGCCGCATGCCTGATGGGCGGATTCACCCTGGCGTGGATGGACGCCGGAGTGGCGCGGGCCATTCGGATGGACCCTGCGGATTCCATCGTTCCGGTGGTCTTCGTGCCGTCCCGGCCGGTGCTCACCGAGACCGCCCGCGGGCTCCTGCCGCGCAGCGTCCCCCATGTGGACGCGGCGGCCAACGCGGGCCGTGCCGCCCTGCTGGTCGAGGCGCTCACCAGACGCCCCGGGCTGCTGCTGGCGGCCACCGAGGACCGCCTCCACCAGGAGTACCGCGCCCCGGCGATGCCGGAGAGCGTGGCCCTGGTCAACCGACTGCGCGCGGACGGCGTCCCCGCGGTCATCTCCGGCGCGGGACCCACGGTCCTCGCGCTGGTCGAGAACGATGCGGCCGACAAGGTCGCACGACTGGCGGGCGAGGGGTGGGCGGCCAACCGGCTGACCCTCGACGCCGGGGGGACGAGCGTGCTTCCGCTCGCCTGACAGCGGAAATCCGGGCGAAACCCGGCTCCGCGAAAAATAGCGGTTGCCGGTCTTGGAGAGGGGGAATGTTTGTGGGATCCGGTAGTGTTAACCTCAAGTCTGCACTCGAAGCCACATCGGCTCGGTGCTCTGTGTCCCGATCAGGGGCCGCTTTTCTTCCGGGAGCCTCCCAAACTGCCTGAGCAGCCTGCCTGAGCAGCTTCGAGCACGCTCCGGAATCGGCGTGGGTGACATGAGTGAAGCCGATACTCCATGTCTTCACCTCATTCTTCACGCCGGACCAATGAACTGATTCTTCCGCCGTACCAGCCGTACCGGCGGACCACCGCCCCGGCCCGGTCCGCAAACCGCCAGACCGTAGCCGGACAGCACAACCGGTCGCCGAGCCAGACAGGCCGACGCCCGCTCCAGGGAAGGACCCCTTCGTGAGCGACACCACCGATCTGATGGGCGTGAACGCCGGAGCCGCCGGCAATGCCTCCGCGCCCGCCACGGACGCTCCCGCCGCGCCTGCCACCGGTGCTGCCACCGCCCCCAAGCGGCGCCGCTCGGGCACCGGCCTCGACGCCATGGTCCTGGCCGAGCTCCAGCAGCTCGCCTCGAGCCTCGGCATCAAGGGCACCGCGCGGATGCGCAAAGGCCAGCTGATCGAGGTCATCAAGGAGAGGCAGGCCGGAGGCTCCGCCGCGCCCGCCAAGGCCGAGACCGCGGCCGCGGCGGACGCCGAGACCAAGCCCAAGCGCCGCGCCACTTCCAAGGCCCGTACGGGTGAGGCGGCCGAGAAGGCCGAGGCCAAGCCCGCCGAGAAGGCTGCCACCCAGCAGCAGATCGAGATCCCGGGCCAGCCGTCCAGCGACGAGCAGCCGGCCGGCGAGCGCCGCCGCCGCCGGGCCACCGCGCCCGCCGGCAGCCCCGACGCCGCCGAGGCCAAGGCCGAGGTCCGTGTCGAGGAGCGCACCGAGGCCAAGGCCGAGGCCGCGCTGGACACCGCCGAGGGCAAGGCCAAGGGCGACCGCCAGGACCGCGGCGAGCGCGGCCAGAAGGGCGACCGCCGTGAGCGCGGCGACCGTGGCGAGCGCGGCGACCGTGGCGAGCGGGGCCAGCGCGACCGCCGTGAGCGCGGTCAGCGCGGCGACGACGCCCAGAAGGGCGACCGTCAGCAGCGCGACGGCCGTGGTGCGCCGCAGGGCGCCCAGGCGGGCCCGCAGGACGAGGACGACTTCGAGGGCGGCCGCCGTGGCCGCCGCGGCCGCTACCGCGACCGCCGTGGCCGCCGTGGCCGCGACGACTTCGGCAACGAGCCGCAGGTCTCCGAGGACGACGTCCTGATCCCCGTCGCGGGCATTCTGGACATCCTCGACAACTACGCGTTCATCCGCACCTCCGGCTACCTGCCCGGCCCGAACGACGTCTACGTCTCCCTCGCCCAGGTCCGCAAGAACGGCCTGCGCAAGGGTGACCACGTCACCGGTGCCGTCCGGCAGCCGAAGGACGGCGAGCGCCGCGAGAAGTTCAACGCCCTCGTCCGCCTCGACTCGGTGAACGGCATGGCGCCCGAAACCGGCCGCGGCCGCCCCGAGTTCAACAAGCTCACCCCGCTCTACCCGCAGGACCGCCTGCGGTTGGAGACGGACCCGGGCGTTCTGACGACCCGGATCATCGATCTGGTCGCCCCCATCGGCAAGGGCCAGCGCGGTCTGATCGTGGCCCCGCCGAAGACCGGTAAGACCATGATCATGCAGGCGATCGCCAACGCGATCACCACCAACAACCCCGAGTGCCACCTGATGGTCGTCCTGGTCGACGAGCGTCCGGAAGAGGTCACCGACATGCAGCGGTCGGTCAAGGGCGAGGTCATCTCCTCGACCTTCGACCGCCCGGCCGAGGACCACACCACCGTCGCCGAGCTGGCCATCGAGCGCGCCAAGCGCCTCGTGGAGCTGGGTCACGACGTGGTCGTCCTGCTGGACTCGATCACCCGTCTGGGCCGCGCCTACAACCTGGCCGCCCCGGCCTCGGGCCGCATCCTGTCCGGTGGTGTCGACTCGACCGCGCTCTACCCGCCGAAGAAGTTCTTCGGTGCCGCGCGCAACATCGAGGACGGCGGCTCGCTGACCATCCTGGCCACCGCGCTGGTCGAGACCGGCTCGCGCATGGACGAGGTGATCTTCGAGGAGTTCAAGGGCACCGGCAACATGGAGCTCAAGCTCGACCGGAAGCTCGCCGACAAGCGCATCTTCCCCGCCGTCGACGTGGACCCCTCGGGTACGCGCAAGGAGGAGATCCTCCTGGGCGGCGAGGAGCTGGCGATCGTCTGGAAGCTGCGCCGGGTGCTGCACGCCCTCGACTCGCAGCAGGCGATCGAGCTGCTCCTCGACAAGATGAAGCAGACCAAGTCGAACGCCGAGTTCCTGATGCAGATCGCGAAGACCACGCCCTCCTCGGGCAACGGCAACGACTGATCCGTACCAGTAGCTCCGAGAAGGCCCCCGTCACCCCGGTGACGGGGGCCTTCTCCGTTTCCCCCACGCCGTGATCTTACCGTGACATCAGGAGACATGTACCACAGCCGCCCGCCCTCCGCATGGCCGGAATCAATGCCCCGCAATTGACCGAAATCGCAGGTGGCGAGGGGTGGTGGAGATCGCCGGCCGCGCCTGCGGCCGGAGCTTTTCTTAGTCGGTCCTCAGAAACCGCTGTGCAACCCTGTCGCAGACTTCCCCGTCAATCAGCGCAGGGAGACAAGCCGGGACACCACCGGGCGACAGCGAAGGACTGAGGAAACGCATGGCCGAGGAGAGCAGGGGCACGTCCGCGGGTTCGCGCCGCCGCCGTGCCGGCGGGCCGCGCGGCCGGCGCCGCAAGCCCGCCCCCCGCCGCAAGGGCTGGCGAATAGCCGCCTGGACGGCCACCGGTGTGGTCCTCGCGGGCGGTGCCGGGGCGGGAATCCTCTACTACAAGTTCAACGGCAACCTCAGCAGCGTCGACATCAACGCCGCCCTGGGCAAGAACCGGCCGGAGAACATCGACAACGGCTCGCAGGACATCCTCGTCCTCGGCTCCGACTCCCGGGCCGGCGCCAACAGCGCCTACGGCCGCGACGAGGGCAGCTCCCGCTCCGACACCGCGATGATCGTCCACGTCTACGCGGGTCACAAGAAGGCGAGCGTCGTGAGCATCCCGCGGGACACCATCGTCCCGCGCCCCGCCTGCCGCACCTCCGGGGGCAAGAGCAGCCCCGCCGTGAAGGCCGCCCAGTTCAACGAGGCGTACACGGTGGGCGGCGCGGCCTGCGCGGTCGCGACCGTCGAGGCGATGACCAACATCCGGATGGACCACTACATGGAGGTCGACTTCGCCGGCTTCCAGAAGCTGATCGACAAGCTCGGCGGCGTCGAGGTCACCACGACCAAGCCCATCAAGGACAAGTGGAGCCACCTCAACCTGGAGCCCGGCACCCACACGCTCAACGGCGAGCAGTCCCTCGGCCTCGTGCGC
The DNA here is from genome assembly GCF_049725035.1 of Streptomyces sp. XH2. Lineage (NCBI taxonomy): Bacteria > Bacillati > Actinomycetota > Actinomycetes > Kitasatosporales > Streptomycetaceae > Streptomyces > Streptomyces sp. XH2. Next base: position 151,165 of record NZ_JBMMMZ010000012.1, read on the forward strand.
ACCCGGCACGGCGTCGGCGACGGCAGTGACCTCGGCCGCATCAAGCTCCAGCAGGCCTTCATCAAGGCCCTGCTCGACCAGGTCAAGCAGATCGGCCTGTTCACCAGCCCCACCAAGCTCTACGGGATCGCCGACACCGCCACCAAGGCGCTCACCACCGACCGCGAGCTGGCCTCCGTCGACAAGCTGTACTCCTTCGCCAACGGCCTCAAGGGCATCGGCTCGGGCGACATGCACATGGTGACCCTGCCCGTGGGCGACGACCCCGCCGACCACAACCGGGTCGTCCCGATCACCGAGGCGAGCACCAGGATCTGGGACGCGCTCCGCGCCGACCAGCCGATCCCGGAGGAAGCGCTCAAGGACGGGGCAGGCACCAAGACCGGCGCCGACGACGTGGTCAAATGATCCCGGCCGCCCCGTACGACCGGCTCTGACCAGGCCCGGAAACCCCCGGGAATAACCGGCCGCGACCTCCCGTTTTGGGGGATGCGGCCAGTACTGGCAAACTGGTCCGTCGGCCCCGGTTCACGTAAGGCAATCCCGCCTCTACGACCCGGAGCCCTCCCGAACCTAGGAGAACCCCTTGAAGCGCGACATCCACCCGGAGTACGTCGAGACCCAGGTCAGCTGCACCTGTGGCGCCTCGTTCACCACGCGTAGCACCGTCGCCGACGGCACCATCCGTGCCGACGTGTGCTCCGAGTGCCACCCGTTCTACACGGGCAAGCAGAAGATCCTCGACACCGGTGGCCGCGTGGCCCGCTTCGAGGCCCGCTTCGGCAAGGCCGCCGCTGCCAAGAAGTAGCGACCCGCAGGCGCCGGTCCTCGGTCGCCCTCACGTATGCGAGGGCGACCGGACCGGCGCTTTGTCGTCCAGCAGGCCCGTCACTTCCAGCAGCTAGGGAAACCCCATGTTCGAGGCAGTCGAGGAACTGATCGGCGAGCACGCCGACCTCGAGAAGCGGCTCGCCGACCCCGCCGTGCACGCGGACCAGGCCAACGCCCGCAAGCTCAACAAGCGCTACGCCGAGCTGACGCCGATCGTCGGGACCTACCGCTCCTGGAAGCAGGCGGGGGACGACATCGAGACCGCTCGCGAGCTCGCCGCCGACGACCCGGACTTCGCCGCCGAGGTCAAGGACCTGGAGAAGCAGCGCGAGGAGCTCACCGAGAAGCTCCGCCTGCTCCTCGTCCCGCGCGACCCGAGCGACGACAAGGACGTCATCCTGGAGATCAAGGCCGGTGCGGGCGGCGACGAGTCCGCCCTGTTCGCCGGCGACCTGCTCCGGATGTACCTGCGCTACGCCGAGCGCGTGGGCTGGAAGACCGAGATCATCGACACCACGGAGTCCGAGCTCGGCGGCTACAAGGACGTCCAGGTCGCGGTGAAGACCAAGGGCGGCAACGGCGCGACCGAGCCCGGCCAGGGCGTGTGGGCCCGGCTGAAGTACGAGGGCGGCGTCCACCGCGTCCAGCGCGTGCCGGCCACCGAGTCCCAGGGCCGCATCCACACCTCCGCCGCCGGCGTGCTCGTCACGCCCGAGGCCGAGGAGGTCGACGTCGAGATCAACATGAACGACCTGCGCATCGACGTCTACCGCTCCTCCGGCCCCGGCGGCCAGTCCGTCAACACCACCGACTCCGCGGTCCGCATCACCCACCTGCCGACCGGCGTCGTCGCCTCCTGCCAGAACGAGAAGAGCCAGCTCCAGAACAAGGAGCAGGCCCTGCGCATCCTGCGCTCGCGGCTGCTGGCCGCGGCCCAGGAGAAGGCCGAGGCCGAGGCCGCCGACGCGCGCCGCAGCCAGGTCCGCACCGTCGACCGCTCCGAGAAGATCCGCACGTACAACTTCCCGGAAAACCGCATCTCGGACCACCGGGTCGGCTTCAAGGCGTACAACTTGGACCAGGTGCTCGACGGCGAGCTGGACCCGGTGATCCAGGCGTGCGTCGACGCCGACTCCGCCGCCAAGCTCGCCGCCGCGGGCTGACCGAAGACCGAGAAGCCCGTTCGCGACCGCCGGACGGCCCCGCCCGGGGCCGGCCACGGCCGGGGACGACGACACGAAGACGCGAGAGGACCACTGTGAATCTGCTGCTCGCCGAAGTGGCGCAAGCCACTCAGCGGCTGGCCGACGCCGGCGTACCTTCTCCGCGCTTCGACGCGGAGGAGCTCGCGGCCTTCGTGCACGGCGTCAAGCGGGGTGAACTGCACCTCGTCGCGGACGCCGACTTCGACGCCCGCTACTGGGAGGCGATCGCGCGCCGCGAGGCCCGCGAACCGCTCCAGCACATCACCGGCCGCGCCTTCTTCCGCTACCTGGAGCTCCAGGTCGGCCCCGGCGTCTTCGTCCCCCGCCCCGAGACCGAGTCGGTCGTCGGCTGGGCCATAGACGCCGTCCGGGCCATGGACGTCGTCGAGCCCCTGATCGTCGACCTGTGCACCGGCTCCGGGGCCATCGCCCTCGCCCTCGCGCAGGAGGTGCCGCGCTCCCGCGTGCACGCCGTCGAGCTCGACGAGACGGCGCACGGCTGGGCCGCCAAGAACGTCGAGGGCTCCCGCGTCACCCTGCACCACGGCGACGCCCTCACCGCGCTGCCCGAGCTCGACGGCCAGGTCGACCTCGTCATCAGCAACCCCCCGTACATCCCGCTCACCGAGTGGGAGTACGTCGCCCCCGAGGCCCGCGACCACGACCCGCAGCTCGCCCTGTTCTCCGGCGAGGACGGCCTCGACACCATCCGCGGCATCGAGCGCACCGCCCACCGGCTGCTCCGCCCGGGCGGCGTCGTCGTCATCGAGCACGCCGACACCCAGGGCGGCCAGGTCCCGTGGATCTTCACCGAGGAGAAGGGCTGGGCCGACGCGGCCGACCACCCCGACCTCAACAAGCGCCCCCGGTTCGCGACGGCCCGCAGGGCGACGGCGTGACCGGCGCGGCGGCACCCACGTACAGCAAGCGCTTCGCGAAGGAGATGTGATGGCACGGCGATACGACTGCAGCGACGCGACCGACCGCAAGACCGGCCTGCGCGAGGCCGTCGCCGCGGTGCGCCGCGGTGAGCTGGTCGTGCTGCCCACCGACACCGTGTACGGCATCGGTGCGGACGCCTTCAGCAGCGAGGCCGTCGGCGATCTCCTGCAGGCCAAGGGCCGCGGCCGCGGCATGCCCTCGCCCGTCCTCGTCGGCTCCCCGAACACCCTGCACGGGCTCGTCACCGACTTCTCCGAGCAGGCCTGGGAGCTCGTCGACGCCTTCTGGCCCGGCGCGCTCACCCTCGTCGCCACCCACCAGCCCTCCCTGACCTGGGACCTGGGCGAGACCCGCGGCACCGTCGCCGTCCGGATGCCGCTGCACCCGGTCGCCATCGAGCTGCTCACCGAGTTCGGCCCGATGGCCGTCTCCAGCGCCAACCTCACCGGCCACCCGGCGCCGCAGGACTGCGACGCCGCCCAGGAGATGCTCGGCGACTCCGTCTCCGTCTACCTCGACGGCGGCCCCACCCCCGCCGACGTGCCGTCCTCCATCGTGGACGTCACCGGCAAGGTGCCCGTCCTGCTGCGCGCCGGTGCGATCAGCGCCGAGCAGCTCCGCGAGGTGGTACCCGACCTCGAGGTGGCGAATTGATCGCCCCGCAGGGGCGTGGCATAGCGGGACCGGACCCGTCGGCCGAGGCCGGCACCTTCCGCATCCTCCACGTCAGCACCGGCAACGTCTGCCGCTCGCCCATCACCGAGCGGCTGAGCCGCCATGCGCTCACCGACCGCCTCGGCGACCCCTTCGCGGGCGGCCTGGTGGTGGAGAGCGCGGGGACCTGGGGCCACGAGGGCGCCCCGATGGAGGCGCACGCCGCCACCGTCCTCGCGGACCTCGGCGCCGACCCCGCCGGGTTCACCGGCCGGGAGCTGCTGGACGAGCACGTCATCCGCGCCGACCTGGTCCTGACCGCCACCCGCGACCACCGCGCCCAGGTCATCTCCATGGGGCACTCGGCGGGGCTGCGCACCTTCACGCTGAAGGAGTTCACCCGGCTGGTGCGGGCCATAGACCCGGCGACGCTCCCGGACCCCGAGCGGGCCGGCGGCGTGGTCGAGCGCGCCCGCGCCCTGGTGCAGGCCGCGGCCGCGCTGCGCGGCTGGCTGCTCGCGCCGAACGCGGAGGCCGACGAGGTCCACGACCCGTACGGAGCGCCCATCACCTTCTTCCGCTCCATCGGCGCGGAGATCGACCAGGCCCTGGACCCCGTGGTGACCGCCCTCACCGGCGTCCCGGCCCGCCGCTGACCGGAGGAGACCGCGCCCGCAGGGGGCGCGGGGCAGTGCCGGCCCGCGGCTCCGCCGCGTGGGCGCGACCAGCCACGACGCAACCCGCCGCCACGCGCGGAGCGCACGAGGCGCCCCGGCAGGGGCCGGGCGAACCGGGCGTCTGCGGCGCCACGGGCCTACATTGGGTGGTGAACCTATCGCCCGGAGCCCGCGATGTCCGTCACCCCACCGACCAGCCGGGCCGCGCGCGCCGCCGCGCAGCAGCCGCTCTCGCACGACGGCTGGAGCCACGGCCTGGACACGCTGAAGCGCCAGGACCCGGAACTCGCCGACCTGCTCTTCGGTGAGGCCCGCCGCCAGGCGGACGGCCTCCAGCTGATCGCCGCCGAGAACTTCACCTCGCCCGCCGTCCTCGCCGCCCTCGGCTCCCCGCTGGCCAACAAGTACGCCGAGGGCTATCCCGGCGCCCGCCACCACGGCGGCTGCGAGCTGGTCGACCTGGCCGAGCGCATCGCCGTCGACCGCGCGAAGGCCCTGTTCGGCGCCGAACACGCGAACGTGCAGCCCCACTCGGGCTCCTCCGCGATGCTCGCCGCCTACGCCGCGCTGCTCCGCCCGGGCGACACGGTGCTGGCCATGGGCCTGCGGTACGGCGGCCACCTCACCCACGGCTCGCCGGCCAACTTCTCCGGCCGCTGGTTCGACTTCACCGGCTACGGGGTCCGCCGCGACACCGGCCTCATCGACTACGACCAGGTGCAGGCCCTGGCCCGCGAACACCGGCCCGCGGCGATCGTCTGCGGCTCGATCTCGTACCCGCGCCACCCGGACTACGCGGCCTTCCGCGAGATCGCCGACGACGTCGGCGCCCACCTGATCGTGGACGCCGCCCACCCCATCGGGCTGGTCGCCGGGGGAGCGGCGCCGAGCCCCGTCCCGTACGCCGACGTGGTGTGCGCGACCACCCACAAGGTGCTGCGCGGCCCGCGCGGCGGGATGATCCTGTGCCGCGCGGAGCTGGCGGGCCGGATCGACCGGGCGGTCTTCCCGTTCACCCAGGGCGGCGCCCAGATGCACGCCGTCGCGGCCAAGGCGGTGGCGTTCGGGGAGGCGTCGGCGCCGGCCTTCGCCGCGTACGCCCATCAGGTGGTGGCCAACGCGCGCGCCCTTGCCGCCGTCCTGGCCGCTGAGGGCCTCTCTGTGACCACGGGCGGCACCGATACGCATCTCATCACCGCCGACGTCTCCGGGCTCGCCCTGGAGGCCGCCACGGCCCGCGGCAGGCTCGCGGCCGCCGGCATCGTCCTGGACGTCTGCGGGCTGCCGCACGAGGCGGCCCACGGCCTGCGGCTGGGCACCGCCGCGGTGACCACGCAGGGCATGCGGGAGCCGGAGATGGCGCGGATCGGGATGCTCGTCGGGGCGGCGCTGCGGGGCGCGGGCCGGGACGGCGGCCTGCGCGGGGAGGTCGCCCGGCTCGCGGGGAGCTTCCCGGTCTACGCTCCTTATCCCGGCCACACGTGACGGCTGCAACCATCGCGCGTGGCCGTACGTCTACGGCTGTATTCACGGATCGGGGGCGGACGCGAATATGGTGTGGGGCTGTGATGTCCAGCGCGACCTCTGGGGCAGCCCGTGCGTGAATACCTGCTGACGCTGTGCGTCACCGCGGCAGTCACCTATCTGCTGACGGGACCGGTGCGGAAGTTCGCGATCGTGGCCGGCGCGATGCCGGAGATCCGCGCGCGCGACGTGCACCGGGAGCCGACGCCGCGGCTGGGCGGGATCGCGATGTTCGGCGGGCTGTGCGCGGGGCTGCTGGTGGCGGCCCACCTGTCCAACCTCGGCAAGGTCTTCGAGCTGCACAGCGAGCCGCGGGCGCTGCTCTCGGGCGCCGGGCTGATCTGGATCCTCGGCGTGCTGGACGACAAGTGGGGCGTGGACGCCCTGGTCAAGCTGGGCGGCCAGATGATCGCCGCCGGTGTGATGGTGCTCCAGGGGCTGACGATCCTGTGGATCCCCGTGCCCGGCGTGGGCACCGTGAGCCTCACCCCCATGCAGGGCACGCTGCTGACGGTCGCGCTCGTGGTCATCACCATCAACGCGGTCAACTTCGTCGACGGCCTGGACGGCCTGGCCTCCGGCATGGTGTGCATCGCCGCCGCCGCGTTCTTCCTCTACGCGTACCGGCTCTGGTTCGGGCACAACGTGGAGGCGGCCGCCCCCGCGACGCTGTTCGCCGCGATCCTGATGGGCATGTGCCTGGGATTCCTCCCGCACAACATGCACCCTGCACGGATCTTTATGGGCGATTCCGGCTCGATGCTCATCGGCCTGGTGCTGGCCGCGGGCGCCATTTCCATCACCGGCCAGGTCGACCCCGATGTGCTCAACGCGTTCACGGGCGGTTCCGAGCGTGCCGTCGTGCACGCCACGGTGCCCGTCTACATCCCGCTGCTGCTGCCGCTGACGGTGATCGCGGTGCCGGTGGCCGACCTGCTGCTCGCCATCGTGCGGCGCACCTGGAACGGCCAGTCGCCGTTCGCCGCGGACCGCGGCCACCTGCACCACCGGCTGCTGGAGATCGGGCACTCGCACAGCCGTGCGGTGCTGATCATGTACTTCTGGTCGGGGCTCATCGCCTTCGGCACCGTCGCCTACTCGGTGCACTCCGCGAGCACCTGGATCCTGCTGCTGATCGTCGCGCTGAGCGCGGCGGGCCTGGTCCTCCTGCTGATGCCGCGCTTCAAGCCGCGCGCCCCGCGCTGGGCCGAGGCGTTCGTCCCGCCCCGCTACCGCCGCCGCAGGACCGTGGCCGCGGAGCCGGCCGCGGCGGCGCAGGCGCAGGCGCAGGAGGAGCCGGGGGAGAAGCCGGAGGAGGAGCCCGGGCGGGGCGAGCCCGTGCCGGCGGGCATCCACGGCGCCACCGCCATCGGTGATCGCTCCCGTTTCAGCAGGCTCACCAGTAACAGCTGAGATCCGGCTGTCCCTATCAGAGAACCCATGGCTCGTCAGCGCCTTGACCAGCGACGTGACCCTTGCGTGTGACGTCCGGCACACGATGTAGGTAAAGACCTCATCAAATAGTTTGTGATACCGTTCACGAAACCCGGTGCTAGAGCCGATGGACCGTAGTGCGGCGGTCCTTCGTCGTAAGCCGTGAGCATTTCCGGGGATACGCTCGTCCACGACGAATCGTTGCTTCCGACCTCATCGCCGGAGAAACCCTTCATGCAGTCCAACGACGCCCGAACACTCCTGCAGTGCGCCGTCCCGACCGCCGCGGCAGGCATCGTCGCCGCCGCCGTCAGCGGTGTGCTCGCCGGCGGCAAGGGTGCGATCGGCGCCGTCGTCGGCACCCTCGTGGCGGGCGGCGTCATGGCCATGGGCCTCTTCGTTCTCCAGCGCACGGCCAAGTCCTTCCCGCACCTGTTCCAGGCCATGGGTCTGGTGCTCTACGTGACGCAGTTCCTGATCGCCGCGGTCGTTCTCGCGGTCTTCCGGGACACGTCGCTGTTCAACACCCGGGCGTTCGCCTTCGCGCTGCTCGGTGCGGTCCTGGTGTGGACCGCCGCGCAGACCCGGGCGTATCTGAAGGCCAAGATCCTTTACGTCGATCCGGAATCCGCCGAGGCGAAGAAGTCCGCGCCCGCCGGGTCTCCGACGTGACCGGTAGGGCCGCGATAAAGGTGCCGGTGCTCACCTGCTATCGTCCGGTGCCATCTGAGGCACAGTGGGCGCAGGCAGCTGAACACCCGAGTTTTCCGGGACGGAATCGGCAGTCCATGCAGCTGATGCCCGCGACCGGCCCCGCGCCGATCACCCGCCCCCCCATCCGCAAGACCAGTCCAGTGCCGTTCCGCGGCTTCGAGCCGTGCCGACACAACGAGGTTGCCGTACCTATGCGCCACGCTGAAGGAGCTCGCGGTGAGTGCTAACGAGATGCTCGCCTTCGAGACCAATTGCCACATCTTCGATGGGTGCGGCTTCCCGGCCCCAGGCCTCAACTCCTTCCTGTTCGAGCCGCTCTTCACCGTCGGTGGGATCGAGTTCAACAAGCCCATGCTGCTGGCCGTGCTGACCACGGTCATCGTCATCGGCTTCTTCTGGGCGGCGTTCGGCCGGGCCAAGGTGGTCCCCGGCAAGCTGCAGATGGTCGGTGAGGCGGGCTACGACTTCGTGCGCCGCGGCATCGTCTACGACTCGCTCGGCAAGAAGGAGGGCGAGAAGTACGTCCCCTTCATGGTCTCGCTGTTCTTCTTCGTCTGGATCATGAACCTCTGGTCGATCATTCCGGTCGCCCAGTTCCCGGTGACGTCGATCATCGCTTTCCCGGCGGCGCTCGCCCTGATCGTCTACGTCCTGTGGATGTACCTGACGTTCAAGAAGCACGGTTTCGTCGGCGGCCTCAAGAACATCGTGGGCTACGACAAGTCGCTGGGCCCGATCCTCCCCCTCGCGGTGGTCCTCGAGTTCTTCTCGAACGTGATCATCCGCCCCTTCACCCACGCGGTGCGGCTCTTCGCCAACATGTTCGCCGGCCACCTGCTGATCCTGATGTTCACCATCGCCAGCTGGTACCTGCTGAACGGGATCGGGATCGCGTACGCGGGCGTCTCCTTCGTGATGACGATCGTGATGACCGCCTTCGAGCTCTTCATCCAGGCCGTCCAGGCGTACGTCTTCGTGCTGCTGGCCACCAACTACGTCCAGGGCGCGCTCGCAGAGCACCACTGAGCCCCCCGCTCCCCAGACCAACAGTCGTCCGGTGGCCAACCCCCACCGGTCCGTGAAAGAGAAGGAAGAACGAGCATGTCTGCTGCTCTCCAGACCATCGCCGCTGGTGTCGAGATCAAGGGCAACCTGGGCTCGATCGGCTACGGCCTGGCCGCGATCGGCCCCGGCGTCGGCGTCGGCATCGTCTTCGGTAACGGCACCCAGGCCCTGGCCCGCCAGCCCGAGGCCGCCGGCCTGATCCGCGCCAACCAGATCCTCGGCTTCGCCTTCTGTGAGGCGCTCGCCCTGATCGGTCTGGTCATGCCGTTCGTCTACCCGTCCGCCTGATCACAGCCTGACGACCACTGTTTTCGACGGAAGGCATTGATGTGAATCCCCTGGCAGTCCTGGCGAGCGAGGGGGAGCTGGAGAACCCGCTCCTGCCCCCGCTCCCAGAGCTCGTCATCGGCCTGATCGCCTTCGCCATCGTCTTCATCTTCCTCGGCAAGAAGCTCCTCCCGAAGATCAACCAGACTCTGGACGAGCGCCGCGAGGCCATCGAAGGCGGCATGGAGAAGGCCGAGGCCGCCCAGGCCGAGGCGCAGCAGGTGCTCGAGGACTACCGGGCACAGCTCGCCGACGCCCGCCATGAGGCCGCCCGCATGCGCCAGGAGGCGCAGGAGCAGGGTGCGTCGATGATCGCAGAGATGCGGTCCGAGGGTGAGCGTCAGCGCGAGGAGATCATCGCTGCCGGCCACGCCCAGATCGAGGCCGACCGCAAGGCCGCTTCGGCCTCGCTCCGCCAGGACGTGGGCAAGCTCGCCGGCGACCTGGCCGGCCGGATCGTCGGCGAGTCCCTCGCGGACGCGGCCCGGCAGAGCCGGACCATCGACCGCTTCCTCGATGACCTCGAGGCCAAGGCGGCGGCCGGTGCGACGAAGGCAGAGGCGAACCGATGAGCGGAGCGAGCCGGGAGGCGCTGGCCTCCGCACGTGAGCGCCTCGACGCGCTGGCGGACAACACGTCCGTGGACGCGGCGAAGCTCGCCGAGGACCTTGCCGCGGTCACCGCGCTGCTGGACCGCGAGGTGTCGCTGCGCCGGGTCCTGACCGACCCGGCGCAGGCCGGCGCGGCGAAGTCGCCGCGGGCCCCGCGGCTGCTCGGCACCCAGGTGGGCGGCGAGTGCGCCGACCTGGTCTCCGGGATGGTCCGCTCCCGCTGGTCGCGCTCGCGCGACCTGGTGGACGCCATCGAGGAGCTGGCCTCCGGCGCCGAGTTCATCGCCGCCGAGCGCGCCGGTGTCCTGGACGACGTCGAGGACGAGCTGTTCCGCTTCGGCCGGATCGTCGCCTCCAGCTCCGAGCTGCGGGCCGCGCTGACGGACAAGGTCGCGAACCGCTCGGCCAAGGCCGCGCTGGTGCGGGAGCTGCTGGGCGGCCGGGCCAACCCGGTCACCGAGCGACTCGTCGTCCGTCTTGTGGCACAGCCGCGGGGCCGTAGCCTGGAGGCGGGGCTCAATGCCCTCTCCAAGCTGGCCGCGGATCGCCGGGACCGTGTGGTCGCGGTGGTCACGTCCGCGGTGCCGATGAGCGACGTCCAGAAGCAGCGGCTCGGCGACGCGCTCGCCAAGCTGTACGGGCGCCGTGTCCACCTGAACCTGGACATCGACCCCGAGATCCTCGGCGGTGTGCAGGTGCGGATCGGCGACGAGGTCATCAACGGCAGCATCGCGGATCGCCTCGCGGAGGCGGACCGGCGGATGGCCGGCTGACAGCCACCAACTCAAGAGCATGACTGACGGCCCGAGTTGGGCCGACGGTGTCCTCCGGGGGCCAGCAGCGAAAGCTGCGGGAACCGGCCTCCGGAGAAGAAATACTTCGGGCCCAACAAGGAGAGCAGGGAACCCAGATGGCGGAGCTCACGATCCGGCCGGAGGAGATCCGGGACGCGCTGGAGAACTTTGTCCAGGCGTACAAGCCGGACGCGGCCTCGCGCGAGGAGGTCGGTACGGTCAGCGTTGCCGGCGACGGCATCGCTAAGGTCGAGGGCCTTCCCTCGGCCATGGCGAACGAGCTGCTGCGGTTCGAGGACGGAACCCTCGGTCTCGCCCTCAACCTCGAGGAGCGCGAGATCGGTGCGGTCGTCCTCGGCGAGTTCAGCGGCATCGAGGAGGGCCAGCCGGTGCAGCGCACCGGTGAGGTGCTCTCCGTCGCGGTCGGCGAGGGCTACCTCGGCCGCGTCGTCGACCCGCTGGGCAACCCGATCGACGGCCTCGGCGAGATCACCGGCATCGAGGGCCGCCGCGCCCTCGAGCTGCAGGCCCCCACGGTCATGCAGCGCAAGTCGGTCCACGAGCCGATGGAGACCGGCTACAAGGCCGTCGACGCGATGACCCCGGTCGGCCGTGGTCAGCGTCAGCTGATCATCGGTGACCGCCAGACCGGCAAGACCGCGCTGGCCGTCGACACGATCATCAACCAGCGCGACAACTGGCGCACCGGCGACCCGAAGAAGCAGGTCCGCTGCATCTACGTCGCCATCGGCCAGAAGGGCTCGACCATCGCCTCCGTGCGCGCCGCGCTGGAGGAGGCCGGTGCGCTGGAGTACACGACGATCGTCGCGGCCCCCGCGTCCGACCCGGCGGGCTTCAAGTTCCTCGCCCCCTACACCGGCTCGGCCATCGGTCAGCACTGGATGTACCAGGGCAAGCACGTCCTGATCGTCTTCGACGACCTGTCGAAGCAGGCCGACGCCTACCGCGCCGTGTCGCTGCTGCTGCGCCGCCCGCCGGGCCGTGAGGCCTACCCGGGTGACGTCTTCTACCTGCACTCGCGTCTGCTGGAGCGCTGCGCCAAGCTCTCCGACGAGATGGGTGCCGGCTCGATGACCGGTCTGCCGATCGTCGAGACCAAGGCCAACGACGTCTCGGCGTTCATCCCGACCAACGTCATCTCCATCACCGACGGCCAGTGCTTCCTGGAGTCCGACCTGTTCAACGCCGGCCAGCGCCCGGCCCTGAACGTCGGCATCTCGGTCTCGCGTGTCGGTGGCTCCGCCCAGCACAAGGCCATGAAGCAGGTCTCCGGCCGGCTTCGCGTGGACCTCGCCCAGTTCCGTGAGCTGGAGGCGTTCGCCGCCTTCGGTTCCGACCTGGACGCGGCCTCCAAGGCCTCGCTGGAGCGCGGCAAGCGCATGGTCGAGCTGCTGAAGCAGGCCCAGTACGCCCCGTACTCCACCGAGGACCAGGTCGTCTCCATCTGGGCCGGCACCACCGGCAAGATGGACGAGGTCCCGGTCGAGGACATCCGCCGCTTCGAGCGCGAGCTGCTGGACTTCCTGCACCGCGAGCACAAGGGCCTCATGACCTCCATCCGTGAGGGCGGCAAGATGTCCGACGACACGCTGCAGGCCGTGGGCGACGCGATCGCGTCCTTCAAGCAGCAGTTCGAGACCGCGGACGGCAAGCTGCTGGGCGAGGGCTGAGCATGGGTGCCCAGCTCCGGGTCTACAAGCGACGGATCAAGTCCGTCACTGCGACCAAGAAGATCACCAAGGCGATGGAGATGATCGCCGCCTCGCGCATCGTCAAGGCGCAGCGCCAGGTGGCCGCATCGACTCCGTACGCCAGTGAGCTCACCCGGGCAGTGACCGCGGTTGCCACCGGCTCCACCACCAAGCACGCCCTGACCACCGAGGCGGAGAAGCCGGTCCGGGCCGCGGTGCTGCTCGTCACGAGCGACCGCGGTCTGGCCGGCGGCTACTCCTCGAACGCCATCAAGGCGGCGGAGGCGCTCACCGGGCGCCTCCGGGCCGAGGGCAAGGACGTCGTCACGTACATCGTCGGCCGCAAGGGCGTCGCGTACTACGGCTTCCGGGAGCGCCCGGTGGCGGAGTCCTGGACCGGCTTCACGGACAGCCCGACCTACGCCGACGCCAAGCGCATCGCGGGTCCGCTGATCGAGGCCGTTCAGCAGGACACGGCCGAGGGCGGCGTGGACGAGCTGCACATCGTCTTCACCGAGTTCGCCTCGATGATGACGCAGACGCCGGTCGACAACCGCCTGCTGCCGCTGAGCCTGGAGAAGGCCCCGGTGGAGCAGGAGACCGCCGCACCGGGCCGGATCCTTCCGCTGTTCGACTTCGAGCCGTCGGCCGAGGGCGTCCTCGACGCCCTGCTGCCGCGGTACGTGGAGTCGCGGATCTACAACGCTCTGCTGCAGGCCGCCGCTTCCGAGCACGCGGCCCGCCGCCGTGCGATGAAGTCGGCGACCGACAACGCAGAAGAGCTCATCAAGTCGCTCTCGCGGCTTGCCAATGCGGCCCGACAGGCCGAAATCACCCAGGAAATCAGCGAGATCGTCGGTGGCGCCAGCGCCCTGGCCGACGCGACCGCGGGGAGTGACAACTAATGACGACCACTGTTGAGACGGCCGCCGCCACGGGCCGCGTCGCGCGGGTCATCGGCCCCGTCGTCGACGTGGAGTTCCCCGTCGACGCGATGCCGGAGATCTACAACGCTCTGCACGTCGAGGTCGACGACCCGGCCGAGGAGGGCGGTCGCAAGACCCTGACCCTCGAGGTCGCCCAGCACCTGGGCGAGGGCCTGGTCCGCGCGATCTCCATGCAGCCCACCGACGGTCTGGTCCGCCAGGCCCCGGTGACCAACACCGGCACGGGCATCACCGTCCCCGTCGGTGACGTGACCAAGGGCAAGGTGTTCAACACCCTGGGCCAGGTCCTCAACGAGGACCCGTCCACGGTCGCCGACGCCGAGCGCTGGTCCATCCACCGCAAGGCCCCGGCGTTCGACCAGCTCGAGTCGAAGACCGAGATGTTCGAGACGGGTCTGAAGGTCGTCGACCTCCTCACCCCGTACGTCAAGGGCGGCAAGATCGGTCTGTTCGGTGGTGCCGGTGTCGGCAAGACCGTTCTGATCCAGGAAATGATCATGCGTGTGGCCAAGCTGCACGAGGGCGTTTCCGTCTTCGCCGGCGTCGGTGAGCGCACCCGTGAGGGCAACGACCTCATGGTGGAGATGGAGGAGGCCGGCGTTCTCGACAAGACCGCGCTGGTCTTCGGCCAGATGGACGAGCCCCCGGGCACCCGTCTGCGCGTGGCCCTGGCCGGTCTGACCATGGCGGAGTACTTCCGCGATGTGCAGAAGCAGGACGTGCTGTTCTTCATCGACAACATCTTCCGCTTCACCCAGGCCGGTTCCGAGGTCTCCACCCTGCTGGGCCGCATGCCCTCCGCGGTGGGTTACCAGCCGAACCTCGCGGACGAGATGGGCATCCTGCAGGAGCGCATCACCTCGACCCGTGGTCACTCGATCACCTCGATGCAGGCGATCTACGTCCCCGCGGACGACCTGACCGACCCGGCCCCGGCGACCACCTTCGCCCACCTGGACGCCACGACCGTTCTGTCGCGTCCGATCTCGGAGAAGGGCATCTACCCGGCGGTCGACCCGCTGGACTCGACGTCCCGCATCCTGGACCCGCGCTACATCGCGCAGGACCACTACGAGGCCGCCTCGCGCGTCAAGGGGATCCTGCAGAAGTACAAGGACCTCCAGGACATCATCGCGATCCTCGGCATCGACGAGCTCGGCGAGGAGGACAAGCTCGTTGTCCACCGCGCCCGCCGTGTCGAGCGCTTCCTGTCGCAGAACACCCACGCGGCGAAGCAGTTCACCGGTGTCGACGGCTCCGACGTCCCGCTGGACGAGTCCATCGCGGCGTTCAACGCCATCTGCGACGGTGAGTACGACCACTTCCCCGAGCAGGCCTTCTTCATGTGCGGTGGTCTCGAGGACCTGAAGAAGAACGCCAAGGAGCTGGGCGTCTCCTGAGCCCCGTGGCTCCAAGCTGCCGGGGGCGGGGCGCTCCCGCCCCCGGCAGCCACGTCCCCTATTCTTTGACCCAACACCTGTCGTGCCCGGCAGGTGAAGACCCGAGGAGCCACGTTGGCTGCTGAGCTGCACGTCGAGCTGGTCGCGGCGGACCGAAGCGTCTGGTCCGGCGAGGCCACTCTGGTCATCGCGCGTACCACATCGGGTGACATCGGCGTCATGCCCGGCCACCAGCCGCTGCTCGGTGTGCTGGAGTCCGGTCCGGTCACCATCCGGACCGCCGACGGCAATGTCGTCGCCGCGGTGCACGGCGGTTTCATCTCGTTCGCGGACGACAAGCTCTCGCTGCTCGCCGAGATCGCGGAGCTCGCCGACGAGATCGACGTCAAGCGTGCGGAGCGGGCGCTGGAGCGCGCCAAGTCGGGGGCGGACGCCGCCGCCGAGCGGCGCGCCGAGGTCCGGCTGCGAGCGGTCGCGGGCCATTAGCCCACGGCCCGATGAGTTCGTCCCTCAGCCGCGGACCGCACTGGAACATTCCAGGGCGGTCCGCGGCTGAGGCAATACAAGCCCGTTGCTCTAGATGATGCGAGGAGGTCGGTGGAGATGGTCCTCGCTCTGCTCGTGAGCGGCGTCGTCGTCCTGCTGGTGCTGGTGGGGCTCTTCGTCTTCGGGCTGCGGAGACGGCTGATCCAGCGCTCCGGCGGTACGTTCGACTGCAGTCTGCGCTGGAACGTCCCGGAGAAGGACCCCGCGCCGGACGGCAAGGGGTGGGTCTACGGAGTCGCCCGCTACAACAGTGACCGGATCGAGTGGTTCCGGGTCTTCTCGTACGCGCCGCGGCCGCGGAGGCTGCTGGAGCGCGCGTCCATCGAGGTGCTGGAGCGGAGGTCGCCGCTCGGCGACGAGGAGCTGGCCCTGCTGTCCGACGCGGTCGTGCTGATCTGTCTCCACCAGGGGACGCGGCTTGAGCTCGCGATGAGCGAGGACGCCCTCACGGGCTTCCTGGCGTGGCTGGAGGCCGCCCCTCCCGGCCAGCGGGTGAACGTGGCTTAGCTTCCCGTGGCCTCGAACGCCGGCCGGGCTCGGTACGTGAGGCCCGGCCGGCGTTCTTGCGCGTCAGGAACGCAAGCCGTTGTCGACGGCCGTCATCAGCGTGCCGCTGTCCCCGGACATCTCCCAGATCATCACGCCGCCCAGCTTCTGGCCCTTGAGCCAGGCCGTCTTCTTTCCGATCGACCACGCGTCGTCGAACGTCCACCACTGCCCGGCGTTGCCGGTGTACCCGTACGTGGCGACGGACTGTTCGTCGTGGTAGATCGTCAGGCCCGCGACGGACGCGAGCAGGTTGTCGTAGCCGCGCGTCCCCGCCTCCTCCGGGAACTGGCCGGGCGCCGCCCCGTTCGCCGTCTGCCAGACGCCCCGCTCGCCGCCGTCGGCGACCTGCTGCCAGCCGCGCCCGTAGAAGGCGAGCCCGAGCACGACCTTCTTCGGGTCGACGCCCGCGTCGAGGTAGGTCCGCACGGTCTTGTCCACGCTGAACTTCGTGGTGTACGGGTCCTTGGTGTCCTGGTAGAGGTTCCCCTGGTGGCCCGTGCGGCCCGGTTCCCAGCTGTTGTCGCTGCCGGAGCCGTGGAAGTCGTAGCCCTGGACGTTGGCGAAGTCCATGTAGTCCAAGACGCTGGGCGTGCCGTCCTTCGTGGTGATGTCCCAGCCGGCCTCGATCTTCGCCGGGTCGGCCGGGGTGAAGGCGGTGAGCAGGTACTTCTTGCCCGTCGTCGCGCTCAGGGCGTCGAGCTGCCGGCGGAACTCGGCGAACAACAAGGTGTTGTTGGCCTTGTCGTCCTTCGAGACGTGGTTGCCGGCGTGGCCCTCGGAGCCCGGCCACTCCCAGTCGATGTCGAAGCCGTCGAAGATCCCGGCGGCGGTGCCGGGCCCGCCGCGGCCGTTGGTGACCGGCAGGTCGCCCTTGATGTACATGTCGATGCAGGACTTCACGAACTTCTGCCGGGACGCGTCCGTCCTGGCGACGTCCGAGAAGTACTTGCTGTAGGTCCAGCCGCCGATCGACATATTGATCTTGAGGTCGGGGTGCTTGGTCTTGAGCTTCCTCAGCTGGTTGAAGTTGCCGGCCAGCTTCTGGTCCCAGGTGTCGCCGACGCCGTCGACGGACTCGCCGGCCCCGAAGCCCTTCTCGTAGTCGGCCCAGGAGTCACCCGCGCCGTCGCCCTGGCTGGGGTCCTGCGGGTTGGGCGTGGTGGCCTTCGTGACGCCATTGAGACAGGTGAGGTCGGTGGGATGGATGTTGGAGAAGGAGTAGTTGAGGTGGGTGAGCTTCGCGGCGGCGCCCGTGCTCTCCAGTGACTTCACGGTGTAGCCGCGGCCGTAGATGCCCCACTGCACGAAGTAGCCCACCTTGGCGTAGCCCGTGCCGGGCTGCGGCTGTCCGCCGCCCTTCGTACGCACGGTCAGCGGCGGGCTGGCCTTGCCGGTCTGGTCGGCGCTGTCCCGGGCGACGACGGTGTACGTGTAGTCGGTGCCGGGGGTCAGGCCGGTGTCGGTGTAGGCGAGCTTGGCGACCGTGGCGGCCTTCACCGTGCCGCGGTAGACGTCGTAGTTCTTGATGCCCTTGTCGTCGGTGGCGGCGGGCCACTTCAGGGAGACGGAGGTGTCGGTGACCGCGGTGGCCTGCGGGGTGCCGGGGGCGGTCGGCGGTTTGTCGGTGCCGCCGCCGCTGGCCGTGCGGATCGTGGCGGACGGGCTCGCCGGGCCGGTCTGGCCGGCCGAGTCGCGGGCGACGACCTTGTAGGTGTAGTCGGTGTCCGGGCTGAGGCCGGTGTCGGTGAAGGCGGTGCCGGAGACCGTGCTGACCACGCTGTCGCCGCGGTAGACGTCGTAGTTCTTGACGGCCTTGTCGTCGGTGGCGGGGGCCCAGGTCAGCGCGATGCTGTTCGCGGTGACCCCGGTGGAGGAGGGCTGCCCGGGGGCGCTGGGCGGGGTGTCGGCGGAGGAGCCGTCGCAGGGCCCGCCGTCGAGCTTGCAGCCGGCCGGTGCGCCGTCGCCGGAGGCGACGAAGCCGAAGGTGACGCTCGCGCCGGGCGCGATGGTGCCGTTGTACTCGCGGTTCTTCGCGGTGTAGTGGGAGCCCGAGCTCGTGAGCAGGGCGTCCCAGTAGGCGCCGACCGTGGTGGCGGCGGGGAAGTCCCACTCCACGGTCCAGGCGCTGATGGTGGTCGTGCCCGTGTTCTTGACGGTCCACTCCGCCTGGAAGCCCGTCCCCCAGTCGGAGGTCTTGGCGAACGTCGCCGTGGCGGAGGGCGCTGCGTGGGCGGGGGCCGCCAGGCCGACGAGGGCGGCGGCGGGGAGGGCGAGCGCGGCCAGGGCGACCACGGCTCTTCGTAAGGTGCGACCGATGCTTCCTGAGGTACCTGTGCTCAAAGCGCTCAAGGGGGTGCTCCTCGGCGAGAGGTGCGGACAGGTGGGGGGTGCGCAGTTGCTCGGGGAGCGTAGAAAGGTCCGTACCAATGGTCAAGAGGACTGGACCAGTCCCCACTCCTGCGCCAGCACCGCCGCCTGCACCCGGCTGCGCAGCTCCAGCTTGCCGAGCAACCTGCTGACGTGCGTCTTCGCCGTCGCCTCCGCCATCCCCAGGCGGCCCGCGATCTCCGCGTTCGACAGCCCCTCACCCAGCGCGCCCAGCACCTCGCGCTCGCGCCGGGTCAGCGACTCCAGCCCGGCCGGCTCCGCCGCGTCCGCCCGCCGCCCCTGCGCCGGGCGCGCGAACTCGGCGATCAGACGGCGCGTCACCGCGGGGGAGATCAGCCCCTCGCCGCGCCCCACGGCCCGCACGGCCGCGATGAGCTCCGCGGCGTCGCTGTCCTTGAGCAGGAACCCCGCCGCGCCCGCGCGCAGCGCCCCGAACACGTACTCGTCCAGGTCGAAGGTGGTCAGCACCAGGACGTCCGCCAGCTGCTCGGCCACGACCTGCCGGGTCGCCGACACCCCGTCCAGACGCGGCATCTGCACGTCCATCAGCACCAGGTCCGGACGCAGTTCGCGGGCCAGCCGGACGGCCTCCTCGCCGTCGCCGGCCTCCCCGACGACCTCGATGCCGGGCGCCGAGCGCAGGATGAGGACCAGCCCGGAGCGCACGGACGCCTGGTCCTCCGCGACCAGGATGCGGATGCTGCCGGTCGGTTCTGTCGTCACGGTGATCCCTCCTCCGGTACGGGCAGCACCGCCCGCACGCGCCATCGCTTGCCGTCCGGACCGGCCTCCGGGCCCGCCTCGAACTCCCCGTCCAGCAGCGCCACCCGCTCGCCCATGCCGACCAGCCCCGCCCCCGAGCCGGGCGCGCGCGGCACCGGCCCGTCGCCGTACGCGCTGCTGACCTCCACCGCCAGGTGCCCGCCGCCCTCCCGCGCCAGACGCACCGTCACCGGGCCGGGGGCCGCGTGCTTGACCGCGTTGGTGAGCGACTCCTGGACGATGCGGTACGCGGCGAGCTCGATCGGCGCGGGCAGCGGGCCCGGCCCGCGGGCGTCGTCCAGCGCGAACGCGAACCGCGGGTCGGCCGCGGCCTTGCGGGCCTGCTCCAGCAGGACGTCGAGGCCGTCGAGCCGGGGCGCCGCCGCGGGCTCGTCGTCGGCGCCGCCGGGCCGGCGCAGGATGGTGATGAGGCGGCGCATCTCGGCCAGCCCCTGCACGCTGTTCTCGCGGATGACGCCCAGCGCCCGGCTCGACGCCTCCGGGTCGGCGATCGACAGCGCGGCCGTGGAATGGATCGCGATGGCCGACAAGTGCCCCGCGACCATGTCGTGCAGCTCGCGCGCCATCCGCGCCCGCTCGGCGCCCACCGCCTCCCGGCGGTCCAGCTCGGCGAGCAGCGCCGTCCGCTCGGCCTCCAGACGGGCCGAGTGCGCCGCGTCGCGGTGCCGGCGGATGCCCGCGCCCGTCCACGCCGGCACGATGAGGATCGCCCCGACGCCGCAGCCGATCACCAGGGCCGTCGGCTCGCGCATCAGCGCCAGGGCCAGCAGCGTCGCCAGGACGGTCAGCACCTCGGTGACGCGGGGGATCAGCCTGGCGACGGACGCCCGTCCGTACAGCACCGCCGCGTAGATGACGTCCGTGTACATCGCGATCGTCGCGATGAGCGAGCCCGTGCCGATGTCGAGGCCGAGCGTGAGCGTGCCGACGGCGAGGGCCGTCAGCGGGGCGGTGCGCCGCAGCAGCTCGGCACCGCACATGATGACCAGCGGCACCAGCGACAGCCAGCCGGGCAGCGCGTCCAGCGGCGGGTTGTTGTGCAGGCCGAGGAACCACAGCGCCAGGCCCCCGAGCAGGCCCGTGGCCGCGATGAGCACGGCGTCGCGGTCGGGACGGCGGGGGAGGCGGACGGACATGCGTACATCACAGCACGCGGCGGGGGCCGCGGGGACGGGCCGGGGGAGGGTGCGGCAGGCCGCGCACTACATCGAAGGATGCAGTCCCGAATCGTCGCTCGCGACGACGATTGCGCTGGTCACGGCGGGGAGCCTGGAGGGGAGGGAAGGGAGAGGACCGTGATCGTCACGCTGATCGTCGCCTGCGAGGTCGGCTTCTGGGTGCTGCTGGCCGGCGGGCTGAGCCTGCGCTACCTGGCCAGGATGCCCCGCGCGGGGATCGCGGTGCTGCTGCTGGAGCCCGTGCTGGAGCTCGTCCTGCTGATCGCGACCGCCGTCGACCTGAAGAACGGCGCGGAGCCCGACATCAGGCACGGCCTGGCCGCGGTCTACCTCGGCTATTCGGTCGGCCTCGGCCACGCCACCGTCAAGTGGGTCGACGTGCGCTTCGCCCACCGCTTCGCGGGCGGCCCGCCGCCGGTCAAGCCGCCGAAGCACGGCCGGGAGCGGGCCGTCCACGAGTGGCGGACGGCCGCCCGCTGGCTCCTGTCCTGCGCGGTCGCCCTCGCCCTGCTCCAGGCGGCCATCTGGTACGTGGGGGACGCGGGCGACACCAGCTCGCTGCGGGGCTGGCAGTCGAGGGTGCTGTTCGTGGCCGGGATCAACCTGGTCATCGCGCTGAGCTACACGATCTGGCCGAAGCGGGCCCCGGCGGCGGAGCGGGACCGGGCCCCGGCCCCGGAGGAGCTGAAGCGCTGACGCTTCAGCTCGGCCGGCGCCTCAGCGGTTCTCGCCGGGGACCCACAGGACGTCCCCGACCTCCTTGTTCGCCGTCCTGGCAAGGATGAACAGGAGGTCGGAGAGGCGGTTGAGGTACGTCGCCGTCAGGGGGTTCATGATGTCCGCGTGGAGCTCCATCGCCGCCCACGTGGACCGCTCCGCGCGGCGGACGATCGTGCACGCCTGGTGCAGCAGCGCCGCCCCCGGCGTCCCCCCGGGAAGAATGAAGCTGCGCAGCTTCTCCAGGTCCTCCAGGAAGCGGTCGCAGTCCGCCTCCAGCTTGTCGATGTAGGACTGCTCGACGCGCAGCGGCGGGTACTTGGGGTTCTCGGCCACCGGCGTGGCCAGGTCGGCGCCCACGTCGAAGAGGTCGTTCTGGATGCGGACGAGGACCTGGACGATCTCCGCGGGCAGCTGCCCGAGCGCGATGGCCACGCCGATCGCGGCGTTGGCCTCGTTGGCGTCGGCGTAGGCCGCGATCCGGGTGTCGGTCTTCACGGTGCGGCTCATGTCGCCGAGGGCCGTCGTGCCGGTGTCACCGGTGCGGGTGTAAATGCGCGTCAGGTTGACCATGGGTACGAGCGTAGCCACTGCCCGCCGCACCGCCGAGGCCGACGCGCAACCCGGCCACCCCTGTGACGCCCGGGGCTTATGGGGCTCAACTGCACTGTGGGGACGGGCCAGTGGGCGCCCCGGTGTGATGTCCGTCATGGGGGACGTGACGCGCATCTCTTACCGCCCAACCGCGCCGCGACGAGCGCTAATCTCCGGCCGAGAGAGTGCGTACAGAACAGCTCTGAGCACAGGGAGTAAGGGGACAGCCGTGGCCAAGAAGCTCGCCGTCATCGGGGCCGGACTGATGGGGTCCGGGATCGCGCAGGTGTCCGCCCAGGCCGGGTGGGACGTCGTGCTGCGCGACGTCACCGACGCGGCGCTGCAGCGGGGCACGGACGGCATCAAGGCCTCGTACGAGAAGTTCGTCGCGAAGGGCAAGCTGGAGGCCGCCGCGGCCGAGCAGGCGCTGGCCCGGATCACCACCACCACGGACCTGGACGCGGCCGCCGACGCGGACATCGTGGTCGAAGCCGTCTTCGAGGACATCGACACCAAGCGGGACATCTTCCGCACCCTGGACGGCTTGGTGAAGGAGGAGACCGTCCTCGCCTCGAACACCTCCGCCATCCCGATCACCAAGATCGCCGCGGCCACGCAGCGCCCCGAGCGCGTCGTCGGCGCGCACTTCTTCTCGCCGGTGCCGATGATGCAGCTGTGCGAGCTGGTCCGCGGCTACAAGACCAGCGACGAGACCCTGGCGAAGGCCCGGGAGTTCGCCGAGGGCGTCGGCAAGACCTGCATCGTCGTCAACCGCGACGTCGCCGGCTTCGTCACCACCCGCCTGATCTCCGCCCTCGTCGTCGAGGCCGTCAAGCTGTACGAGTCGGGCGTGGCCACCGCCGAGGACATCGACATCGCCTGCAAGCTGGGCTTCGGCCACGCGATGGGCCCGCTGGCCACCGCCGACCTCACCGGCATCGACATCCTCATGCACGCCACGGGGAACATCTACACCGAGTGCCAGGACGAGAAGTTCGCGCCGCCGGAGCTCATGCGCCGCATGGTCGACGCGGGCGACCTCGGCCGCAAGAGCGGCCAGGGCTTCTACCAGCACTGAACCGACGCCGACCGGGTAGCCGATATCTAGTTCACCCGCCCGGGTGAATTAGGTATCGGTTCGCCCATGAACGGCAACCTTGTCGTGTGAGAGCCAGTCAGTTCTTGAGAACCGCACGTGCCACAAGAGCCGCAGGGCGACACCGTCATCACGCACCATCGGACATCACTCCGGGAGCGCACATGCACATCAGGGGCGACCACGCCGAACTGGTCGTCGGGGGCCGCCTCGACGTCCGCAGTGCGGCGGACGCCCGTACGGTCCTGCACTCCGCCCTCGACTCGGGCCGAGGCGACCTCGTGCTCGACCTCACCGAGCTGGATTCGTGGGACGCCACCGGCCTCGGCGTCATCATGGGCGCCCACCGCCGCGCCGGCCGCACCGGCCGCCGCCTCGTCCTGCGCGGCGTGCCCGACCGCATGCAGCGGCTCCTCGTCGCCACCCGGCTGCACCGCATTCTCGCCATCGAAGGCGGCATCGGCGCCGCGTCATGAGACTGTGACGTGCCCCGGGCAGCGGGG
Organism: Streptomyces sp. XH2; assembly: GCF_049725035.1. Taxonomy (NCBI): domain Bacteria; kingdom Bacillati; phylum Actinomycetota; class Actinomycetes; order Kitasatosporales; family Streptomycetaceae; genus Streptomyces; species Streptomyces sp. XH2. Next base: position 174,356 of record NZ_JBMMMZ010000012.1, read on the forward strand.
CGCCCGTCGCTTCATGGATACTGTGCCCAGGTCTGAGGTTCGGTTTTCCCGCCGCTAAAGGGCCGCATAACAGAGCCCACGGCGGGCACCGATGAAGCGCCGGCCGGCACGCCCGGCCGAGGGTTGAAGGAGTGGGGCAGGCCGGAAGGGCAGACGGCACGCCACGCAATTGGGGGGCTTTCACCATGGACCCGACGAACCGACCCGAGGCATTCGGCGAGGGCGCCCACGAGCCCGCGGACGACCGCGGCCCGCGCGACCTGCCGGGCACCGACGGAGACTTCGGAGCCGCCGGAGACGCGGCACAGGGCGCCCCCGGCCTCGCCAGAGTCGTCCGCCTCGTCGCCGGTGACTACGCCGTCACCGTCAACCCCGTCGACGGCAGCGAGATCGAGCCCTGCCTGCCCGGCGACGTGCCCCCGCCCCCCGGCCGGCACACCACCGACGAGCGCGCCGAGCTGCTCCGCGCCGCCGCGCCTCCGCCGCCCGCCCGCCAGGCCGGCCCCGAACTGCCCCTGCTGCACCGCCAGGAGGAGCGCGAGCGGCTCGCCCGGCTGCTCTCGCGCGGCCGCTCCGTCCGGCTGACCGGCCCCGCCGGCTCCGGCCGCAGCGCCCTGCTGGACGCCGTCGCCGAGGACTGCGCCGGCCTCGCCCCCGACGGCGTCGTCCGCCTCACCGGCTACCACCGCACCGTCACCGACGTGCTGTACGACCTGTTCGCCGCCGTGCACCACGCGCCCCAGCACCGCCCCGACCGGGCCGCGCTGCTCGGCTTCGTCCGCGACATCGGTGCCGTCGTCGTCCTGGACGACCTCGAATTCGGCGGCGCCGCCCTGGACGAGCTCCTCGACGCCACCCCCGAGTGCGCCTTCCTCTTCTCCGCCACCCCCGACATCGCCGCCCCCTCCGCCGACTCGCACGTCGAAGAGGTCTTCCTCGGCGGCCTCGACCGCACCGCCTGCCTGGAGCTCCTGGAGCTCTGCGTCGACCGGCCCCTCACCGACGAGGAGGCCGGCTGGGCAGCCGACCTGTGGTTCGAGTCCGAGGGCCTGCCGCTGCGCTTCGTCCAGGCCGGCGCGCTGCTGCGGCTCGGGGCGCCGCCCGCCGACGGCCGCGGGAGCGAGGCGCCCGCCGCCGACTCCGCCGCCGACGAGTTCGGCGTCGTCGCCGAGCGGCCCTACGTCGCCGCCGCCGAGGCCGACACGGGCGCCGACCACGGCGGCGCGCCGCTGCCCTCCCTCGCCGACGCCTGCCGCCCGGCCGTCCCGCTCGCCTCCCGGCTCGGCGACGCCGCCCGCGACACCCTGCGCTTCGCCGTCGCCCTCGGCGGCGAGGTCCCGCACCAGGCCCACCTGCCCGCCCTCGCCGGCGACACCCACGCCGACGCGGCCGTCGGCGAGCTGCTCGCCGCCGGCCTGATCACCACCGTCGCCGGGCACTACCGCCTCGCCGCGGGCGTCGCCGCCCAGCTCACCGCCGAGGGGTACGGCAGCGACGCCGCCGAGCGCGCCCACTCCGCCGCCCAGCACTACGCCTGGTGGTCCGGCCACCCCTCCGTCACCCCCGAGCGGGCCGCCGCCGAGGCCGACGCGATCCTCGCCACCCTCGCGGCCCTCGCCGCCGAGGGCGACCCCGGCCACCGCGCCGCCGCCGTCCTCCTCGCCCGCACCGCCGCGCCCGCCTTCGCCGCCGCCCTCCACTGGAGCGCCTGGGAGCGCGTCCTGCGCTATGGCCAGGAGGCCGCCCGGCGCGCCGGAGAGGTCGGCGAAGAGGCCTACTTCCACCACGAGTTGGGCGTCCTGGCGCTCTGCACCGGCAATCTCCAGCGGGCCCGCGCCGAGCTGGAGGCCTCGGTCGGCATGCGCGGGGTCATGGCCGACAAGCGCGGCGCCATAGCGGGCCGCCGGGCGCTCGCGCTGGTCGCCGACCGCTCCGGGTTCACCCCGGCCGGCCCGGCGGGCAGCCCCGCGGGAGGCCCGTCCGCCGCCGCGCCCCGGCCCGACGCCGGCCGTCCCGGCGCCGTACCGCCCGTGGCGCCGCAGGCCGTGCCCCGGCCCGGCGGGTCCGCCGGGCGCACGCCCGCAGGCGAGGAGATCCCGGCCGCCCGCAGCGAGCAGTCCGCGGTGCCGCCGTCCGTGCCCGCCTCCGCCTCCCCGACGGCCCCCGGCTCCGGCCCCGACCCGGACCAGGTCGCCACCACCGTCATCGCCCGCCTCGCGGCCGAGCGCGACCGCAAGCAGCGCGGCCCCGCGCGGCAGCCCTGGGCCCGGCAGATGATGATGGGCGGCGCCCGCCGCAACCTCGTCGCGGCCGGCGCGGGCGCCCTGCTCGCCGCGGTCCTCGGCACCGTCGTCACCCTGGGGATCACCTCCGGCGGTCAGGACGGTAAGTCGCCCGAACGGGTGAAGCCGGGACAGTCCGCCTCGCAGCAGGACGGCGACAACGGCCTCACCGCCGACCAGCGGGACCCCGGCGAGGCCGGGCACGCCCAGGTGCCGGGCAAGCCCGGCAAGCCGGGCCGCTCGCCCGGCGCGGGCAGCTCCGGCTCGGCCTCTCCGGGCGCCTCCGGCAGCACGTCGCCGAGCGGCGCCCCGGGCACGAGCGGCGAGCCGTCCGCCCCGCCGTCCTCGGGCGGCACGTCGCCGAGCCCGTCGCACTCGCCGAGCAGCAAGCCCTCGCACTCGGTCCCGCCGAGCGGCGGCGGCGCCAGCAGCCAGCCCTCGTCGAAGCCCCCGACGTCGCCGCCCACGTCCTCCGCGCCGTCGCAGCCCGCCGGCGGCGGTTCGAGCTCGGCGAGCGGCCCCGTCGGCGGCAGCAGCAGCCAGTCGGCCGCCAGCGGCCCGACCGGCAGCAAGCCGGCGGACGGCAGCGTCAGCGTCAGCCCGTCGACCTCGGGGGCCTGAGCAGCACAACGCCGTACGGGCTTGAGTCCGCTGAGACAGCGGGCTCAAGCCCGTACGGCGTTGCCCCGGCGCGGGAACGCGAACGCCGGACGGGCGGCACGGCCCGTCCGGCGTCCGGTGACGCTCCCGCGGCGCGGCTCAGAACAGCCGCAGCTTGTCGTCCTCGATGCCGCGCAGCGCGTCGTAGTCCAGGACGACGCAGCCGATGCCGCGGTCCGTGGCCAGCACGCGCGCCTGCGGCTTGATCTCCTGGGCCGCGAAGACGCCGCGCACGGGCGCCAGGTGCGGGTCGCGGTTGAGGAGCTCCAGATAGCGTGTGAGCTGCTCCACACCATCGATCTCGCCACGTCGCTTGATCTCCACGGCCACCGTCGCGCCGTCGGCGTCGCGGCAGAGGATGTCCACCGGGCCGATCGCCGTGGGGTACTCGCGGCGGATCAGGGTGTAGCCGTCGCCGAGCGTCTCGATGCGGTCCGCGAGGAGCTCCTGGAGGTGCGCTTCCACGCCGTCCTTGATGAGGCCGGGGTCCACGCCGAGCTCGTGGGAGGAGTCGTGCAGCACTTCCTCCATCGTGATGATCAGCTTCTCGCCCGCCTTGTTGACCACGGTCCACACGCTTCCGTCGCCCTCCTTGAGGGTGCACGGCGGGGACATCCAGTTGAGCGGTTTGTAGGCGCGGTCGTCCGCATGGATCGAGACGCTGCCGTCCGCCTTGACGAGGATGAGCCGCGGGGCGGAGGGGAGGTGGGCGGTGAGCCGGCCCGCGTAGTCCACGGAGCAACGGGCGATGACGAGACGCATGGTGCGCAACGCTACTCGACTCCTGCCCCCTGACGCGATTCGCCCCTGATGGGCCCCTTCGCCGTTGGCTGGTTGTCGGTGCGTTCTCCTGGTGCGCCCGCAGTGGCCGAATTACCGTTGAAGCGGGCGGTCGTCGTACGGGCACGGGGCGTCGTCGTCCGCTCGCCCATCCGTGAGACCCCGCTCGCGGGGTCGCGAGAGGAGAACCCATGTCGCTCGACGTCTCACCGGCCCTCCTTGAACAGGCCGAGCGAGGCGAGGTCGATGAAGCGGAATTCGTCGACTGCGTCCGGACCTCCCTGCCGTACGCGTGGGAGATGATCGGCTCCCTGGTGGCCCGGCTCAGGATCGACGGTGGCGAGTTCGCCGACAACCAGACGCCTCCGCCGGACGAGCAGGCCCGCGGCCAGCTGCTGCGCGCGCTGGCCAGTGACGCCATCCGCGGTGCGCTGGAGCGGCACTTCGGAGTGCGGCTGGCCTTCCAGAACTGCCACCGGGTGGCGGTCTTCCCGCTCGCCCCGGAGGCGGACGAGCGTCTCGCCCGCTTCACGTCGATCCGGGGCCAGCTGCTGAACCAGTCCCCGGAGCTCCGGGACTGCTGAGGCGTTCGTGCTGCCGCTCCGCATGCGGGAGGTGTCGAGTGCGGTGCGGGAGCGGCAGCAGCCCCGGGAGGGAGGCCGGAGGGAGGGCCGGCGGGCTCAGCCGAGCAGCGGCAGCACTTCGCTGCCGAGCCGGCGGAGGTTGTCCTCGGTGGCGGCGAGGTCCCCGGAGCCCTCGGCCAGCAGGGCGAAGCGCGTGATGCCCGTGCGCTCCGCGGTGGCGGCGAGGCGGTCGGCGCACAGCCGCGGCGGGCCGACGGGGTGCAGCTCGCACAGCAGCCGGGTGTATTCGACGGGATCACGCATCGCGCGGGCCCTGCCGTCGACCGTGACATGGGCGGAGAGCCCCTGGTGCAGCCAGCCCGGCATGGCCTTGGTGAGCGTCTCCGCGGCCTCCTGGTGCCGGTCCCCGACCTGCACGACGCCGGCCGCGACGTGCGCGGCCGCGGCGACCTCCTCGGGCGAACGCCCCGCCTCCAGCGAGCACTTGCGCCACAGGGCGACCATCTCCGCCTTCTCCGCGTCCCCGCTGTGCATCCCGAGCAGCATGGGCAGCCCCTGCGCGGCCGCGAGACGGACGCTCGACGGCGAGGTGCAGGCCACGACGACGGGCGGGCCGGAACGATCCTCCAGGTCGTCGGGGCGCGGGACGACCGGCACCGCACGGAAGCGGAACCGGGGCCCGTCGGCGCCCACGCGGGGCTCGCGCAGCCACCGCATCAGCAGGCCCAGGGATTCGGGGAAGCCCTCCTCGTACGCCGCCACACCGGAGTTGAAGACCTCCAGGTCGACCCAGGGGCCGCCGCGGCCCACCCCGAGGGTGAACCGGCCCTCCGAGGCGAGGTGCAGCATGGCCGCCTGCTCGCCGAGGGCCACGGGGTGGACCGTGGGCAGCACGCTGACGGCGGTGCCCACCCGGATCCGGCGGGTGCGGCCGAGGGCCAGCGCCGCGAGGGTGACCGCCGACGGGCAGACGCCGTACGGCACGAAGTGGTGTTCGGCGAACCAGACCGCATCCAGGCCCGCCTCTTCGGCGACCACCGCCGTCCGCACGGCCCGGTGCAGGGCCTCGGCGTGCCCCTGGCCCGGGAACTGGGCGGCCAGGACGAATGCTCCAACGCGCATCGCTCTTGCTCCTCCTAGCGACCGACGCGGCATCCCCCACCGGAAATAACGGCTGACACGTGCCCTGGGCACGGCCCCGCGTTAAGTTTTCATGATGATCGGGAGAGCGCCCGGTGAGGGGCCGGGGGGACGCCTGCCCACCACGGTGACTCTGACGCGTAACCTGGTCACGGCCCGTAGCTCTCCGACCATCCGAGGTGCCCCGTGTCTCCGCGCCGAAACCGCCCGCGAGGCGGCGCAGACAAGCAGTCCGACGCTCCGCGCGCGGAGGGCGGCGACCGCTACGGCCTGGAGCGCACGGAGGAATGGCAGGGGGAGGAGTGGGTGGTCCGCACGCTCGGCGGCGGCGCGGCCACGAAGCACTACCGCTGCCCCGGCTGCGACCAGGAGATCCCGCCGGGGGTACCGCACTTGGTGGCGTGGCCGCAGTACGGGGCCGGCGTCGAGGACCGGCGGCACTGGCACAAGTCCTGCTGGAACGCGAGGGACCGCCGGAGCGCGAGGCTCCAGCGGTCCCGTAACGCACCGCGGTACTAGGCCTGTCGGCGGTGCCCGAGGCCTGCGACGGAAGAGGGAGCGCCCGCCGCCACGGCGGTGGTCCACCGCGGCGGGGGTCCGGCGGAATCCGCCGTCACCGCAGCCGGCGCGTCCGCCGTCCCGCCGGGGGCATTACGCGTCGCGCTTCAGCAGCGAGGCGTACGCGCCGCCGAGCGCGACCGCCGCGGCGATCGCGATGACCCACAGCGGGTCCCAGCCGCTGAGGCTGGTGCCCGACTCCTGGCCCGAGGCGCCGTAGAAGACCGACAGCAGCATCGGGATCGAGTACTCGAACAGCGCCTTGCGGACGCTCGACAGGCTCTCCGTGTACATGAACATCGCCACGACGAGCGGCGCCAGCACGAGGCCCAGCATCACCGTGATCGCACCGGCGGAGTGCCGCAGCATGGTGCCCACGGCGAGCGAGACGATCCCGAGCAGGCCGATGAACAGGCTCGTGCCGACCGTCACCTTGAACCAGTCGCCGCCGGTGGCGGCGAACTCGGACTGGTCGTCCAGCATCGCGACGTCGACCACCGCCACCAGCGCCGTGGACGCCAGGGTGATCACGAACGACAGGGCGAAGAAGACGACGGCCTTGGCCGTCAGCACGCGCGCGCGGTCCGGGCAGGCGGTCAGCGTCGTACGGATCATGCCCGTGCCGTACTCGGAGGAGATCGTCAGCACGCCGAGCGTGATCACGCAGATCATGCCGAGCATCACGCTGAAGAACCCGCCGGCCAGGGCCGTCGAGCCGCTCATCTTGCTGTCGGAGGCGTCGACGCCGGCCGCGATGAGCAGACCGAGACCGACGATGATCGCCACCATGACGCTCAGCGTCCAGATCGTCGAGCGCACGGAGCGGATCTTCGTCCACTCGGCCGCGAGGGCGTCCATGAGCGTCGCCTTGCGCACCGGGATCGGCGAGACGTAGCCGACGGGACCGGGCGCGCCGCCCGCGGGCGCGGTGCCGGGCCAGTAGCCGGGTGCGGCGTGCGGCGGGACCTGCGGGGCGCTCTGCGGAGCCGCCGGGTGGGCCGCCTGGGGCTGGGGGGTGGTCATCGGGCGTCCTCGCTGTCGCGCTTGGTGAGGTCGGCAGGGGCGGGGGCGGGGGCGGCCGCCGGGGGCTGCGGGGCGGCGGCCGGGGGCTGCGCGTACGGGTTGGGCTGCTCGCCCGGCAGGACGGGGTAGGGGTTGCCCTGCGGCGGGGCCCAGCCCTGCGGGGCGCCGGCGCCGGGGTGGCCGTAGCCGTGGCCCGGGGGCGGCGGGGCGAGGGCCGCGACCTGGTCGGCCGTCGAGCGGTAGTCGACCGCGCCCTGCGTCATCCGCATGTACGCCTCCTCCAGGGAGGCCTGGTGCGGCGAGAGCTCCCACAGGCGGACGTCGGCCCCGTGGGCGACGTCGCTGATCCGGGGGAGCGGCAGGCCGGTGACGCGCAGCCCGCCGTCCGGCTCGGACAGCACCTGGCCGCCGGCCTCGACGAGCGCGGCCGTGAGCTTCTCGCGGCTCTCCGGCTCGGTCTCGGGGGTGCGCACGCGCGCGAAGTCCGCGGAGTTCGCGGAGATGAAGTCCTTGACGCTCATGTCGGCCATGAGCTGGCCGCGGCCGATCACGATCAGGTGGTCGGCGGTCAGGGCCATCTCGCTCATCAGGTGCGAGGAGACGAAGACCGTACGGCCCTCGGCCGCGAGCTGCTTCATCAGGTTGCGGACCCAGAGGATGCCCTCGGGGTCGAGGCCGTTGACCGGCTCGTCGAAGAGCAGCACCTGGGGGTCGCCGAGCAGCGCGGCGGCGATGCCGAGGCGCTGGCCCATGCCCAGCGAGAAGCCCTTGGAACGGCGCTTCGCGACGTCCTGCAGGCCGACGACGCCGAGGACCTCGTCCACCCGGCGAGCCGGGATGCCGCCGAGCTGGGCGAGCGAGAGCAGGTGGTGGTAGGCGCTGCGCCCGCCGTGCACGGCCTTGGCGTCGAGCAGCGCGCCGACCTGGCGCGGGGCGTTGGGCAGGCTGCGGAAGGGGTGGCCGCCGATGGTCACGCGCCCGGACGTGGGTTCGTCCAGGCCCAGGATCATGCGCATGGTCGTCGACTTGCCGGATCCGTTCGGACCCAGGAAGCCGGTGACGGCTCCGGGCCGCACCTGGAACGACAGATTGTGTACGGCCGTCTTGGCGCCGTAGCGCTTTGTCAGACCGACTGCCTCGATCATTCTCCGCCCCTCGCGAGCTCTTTTGGGCGTAAGGCCCCGTAAGGGTTAGGAGCATAACGAGGAGCTGACGGTTCCCGTTACTCGTGGTCAAGCTCGGGGAGGCCCTCGGACCGGGCCCAGCCCGCCCGGTGGAAGACCGCCCTCCCCTCGGCCCGCACCGCCTCGTCCGCCCGCGCCCGCTCCACCCAGCGCTCCGGTCCGGGGCCGAGGAGCGCGCGCAGCTCCGCCGAGGCCGCCAGCAGGTCGGCCAGGAGGGCGCCCTGATCGCCGCCGCCGGGCCGCGGCCGCCCGGTGGCGGGGTCGGCGAGGACGCCGTGCAGGCTCACGTACAGATACGCGCCGCCGAGCGGCTCCCCGGACGGCAGCGTCATGGGGAAGGCGCCGCCCGGCACCCACACCCGGCGGTAGTTGAATTCGGTTTCGTCGACGGCGGCCAGCTGCGCGGGGTCCAGCCAGCCCGCGACGAGCGTGTGCCGGGCAGCGGGATCGGCGTAGGGCGCAGCCGCCACGTAGCCGTGCCGCCCGATGTGCGCGGAGCAGCCGATGCCGATGCCGCGCACTTGGACGGGCACCATCGGCACGGTGGCGCCCGTGTCGCCGTCCGTGTCGCCGTCCGTGCCGCGCAGGGTGAGCTTGTGGTGCAGCTGGGCGGGGGAGGCGTTGGAGCCGACGGCGAGGACGGGGCGGCGCGCGCCGCTGCGCGCGGCGCCGAGCCGGTCGAGGAACTCGTCGAGCGCGGGCTCGGTGGCGGGGCCCGCGCCCGGCGGGGGCGCGCCGGACGGCGCACGGCCCTCGGCACCCGGCCGCCCGCCGCTCGGCGAGGCGGCGTTCGCCGGACCGGCGCCGCCCGGCGAACGCGCCGGGTCCGCGGCCGGGCCGCTCGCCATCCCCGTCACCACCCGCCACTCGCCCAGCGGCCCGGGGGCCGGCCGCAGGGGCAGCAGCCGCCCGTCCGTCAGCAGAGCCGGCTCCTCGACGGGGCGGCCGGGGTACGTCAGCGGCAGCTCGGCGGGAGCGCCGTCGAGCCCGAGGGCCCGCAGACTCCGGTCGGTCAAGGCGGCTCCTCGATCACGGGTGGCGGCGCGGCGCGGCACCATCGGTCGTCCGTCACGTACGGTTCGGCCCGGCCCGGCCCGGCACCGCCGGTCAGGCTCGTGGTGGTGTCCCGCCGCGGCGGCGGAAGGACAGGCATGCGGAGCGGCTTGCCGAGGCCCGTCGGGTGGGCGACACCCCGCCGGCCGGGCGGCACCCAACAGCCGGGCGACACCCGCCGCCGCCCGGGAGAGGGCCCCGTCGCCGGGACACGACGCCGCCCGGGAGAGAACGCCCGCCACCAGGGCACGGCAGCACCACTCCGAAAAGACTGCCCGTCGCAACGGCGATCCACCCCCGCGGCGAGGCCCGGCGGAACGCTCCGTCACCGGGACGCCTACGTACCCGGTCCTCCGTCGGCAAGGCGGCGAGGCTCGGCGGAATGCGCCAGTCGCCGGGACCTCTGCGTACTGGTACTCCGTCCGCAAGGCCGCGTCGGCCCGGCGGAACATCCCCAGGACCTCTGCGTACCGGTACCCGGTCCTCCGTCCGCAAGGCCGCGTCGGCCCGGCGGAACGCTCCGTCACCGGCACCCCTACGTACCCGGTGCTCCGTCCGCAAGGCGGCGCCGACCCGGCGGAACGACCCGTCACCGGAACCGTCCCGCACCGGCAAAACCGCCGGCAAGGCGCTACGCGTCGCGCCGCTTCAGCACCGCGTACCCGCCCGCCAGCGCCGCCACCACCCACACCGCCATGATCGCGAAGCCGCCCCACGGCCCGTACGGGGCGTCGTCCCCGATCGTCACCACCTGCATGACCTTGCGGCCGGCCTGGTCGGGCAGGTACTGCGCGACCTTCTTCGTGGCGCTCACCGCGCCGAGGATGTTGGAGATGATGAAGAAGAACGGCATGAGAATGCCGAGCGAGAGCATGGGGCTGCGCAGCATCGCCGCGATGCCCATCGAGAACACCGCGATCAGCGTCATATAGAGGCCGCCGCCGATCACCGCGCGCAGGACGTGCGCATCGCCGATCGACGTCCGGTGGCCGGCGAGCATCGCCTGGCCGATGAAGAAGGAGACAAAGCTCGTCGCCATCGCGATCACGAACGCGACGAGCGCCGCAACGGTGATCTTGCTGAAGAGGAACGTGCCGCGTTGCGGAACCGCCGCCAGGGAAGTCCGGATCATTCCGGTGCTGTATTCATTGGTCACCACCAGCACCCCGAACACGATCATGGCGAGCTGGCCGAGTCCCATTCCCGCGAAACTCGTAAAGGTCGGGTCGAAATTCACCCGCTCCTTCGGCGGCATTTGATTGAAGTTACTGCTGGTGAAAGCACTGATGAGGGCGCCGAGCGCCACGGTCACCACCAGTGCGAGGCCGAGCGTCCACACCGTCGACCGCACCGATTTGATCTTCGTCCATTCCGACTGCAGGACCTGCCCCACCACCGCCATCGTCAGGATCCCTTCTTCCGCCAGTCGGCTCCCCACCCGGCGCCGGCCGGGGCCGCTTCGCCGCCCGGCGGGGCGTCCGCACCCGGTGGTGCGCTGTGCGCGTGGTACTCCACCGACTCGGCGGTGAGCTGCATGAAGGCCTCTTCCAGGGACGCCTGCTGGGGGCTCAGCTCGTGCAGGACGAGCTTGTGGCGCGCGGCGAGCTCGCCCAGCTCCGCCGCCTCCGTGCCGTCGACCTCCAGATGGCCGTCCTCGGTGGTCACCGCGGTGACCCCGGCCCCCGCCAGCACGTCCAGCAGCCGCTCCACCTCGGGCGAGCGCAGCCGTACGTACGACCGCGAGTTCTGCTTGATGAAGTCCGCCATCGAGCGGTCGGCGAGCAGCCGGCCCTGGCCGATGACGATCAGGTGGTCGGCGGTCAGGGCCATCTCGCTCATCAGGTGCGAGGAGACGAAGACCGTGCGCCCCTGGGCGGCGAGGTTCTTCATCAGATTGCGGATCCAGTGGATGCCCTCGGGATCCAGCCCGTTGACGGGCTCGTCGAACATCAGGATCTGCGGGTCGCCCAGCAGCGCGCCCGCGATGCCCAGTCGCTGCCCCATGCCGAGCGAGAAGCCCTTGGAGCGCTTTCCGGCCACCGAGGCGAGGCCGACCGTGTCCAGAACCTCACGGACGCGGGCCTTCGGGATGCCGTTGCTCTGCGCCAGACACAGGAGGTGGTTGTGGGCGCTGCGACCGCCGTGCATCGCCTTGGCGTCCAGCAGGGCGCCGACGGTCCGCAGCGGGTCCCGCAGCTGCCGGTAGTGCTGCCCGTCGATGAGGACCGTGCCGTCGGTGGGCCGGTCGAGGTCGAGCATCATCCGCATCGTCGTGGACTTGCCCGCACCGTTGGGCCCCAGGAAGCCGGTGACGATCCCGGGCCGCACGGTGCAGGTGAGACCGTCGACGGCGAGCTTCTCGCCGTAGCGCTTGGTCAGGCCCTGCAGCTCGATCATTCCGCCACGGTAAGGGTGACCGGCGGGTCCTGCCAGCGGTAGCGGCCCGTCCGTGTGCGGAGGACACCCGTTCGGCCGTGCGGGACGGCGGGATGGCCCCCGGACCGCTGCCCTGCGCGCCCGCACGAGCGGCGCACAGGGCACGGACCAGGGCGTTGCCGGAGGTCCGGTCGGATCAGCGGCTCTGCTGCGCCGGGACGCCGCGCGACATCGGCTCGTCGTCACCGGGGACGCCGGCCGCGGCGACGGCCGCGCCGGTCAGCGTGGCGAGCATCTCGCGGACGTTCGTCAGCTGGGCGTTGATGCTGTCGCGGCGGTTGGTGAGCGCCGCCAGCTCGCGCTCGGACTCGCTGCGGATGCGGTCCGCCTTGGCGTTGGCGTCGGCCACGATGTCCTCGGCCTGGCGCTGCGCCGTCTCCACCGTCTGCCGGGCGCGCCGCTCGGCGTCCGTGCGCAGCTTCTCCGCCTCCAGGCGCAGCTGCTCGGCGCGGTGCTCGATCTCCGCCAGCCGCTTCTCCGCCTTGGCCTGACGGGAGGCCAGGTCGCGCTCTGACTGCTCGCGCCGCTTGGCCAGGTTGGTCTCGAAGTCGGCGGCGGCCTGGGCCGCCTTCGCGCGGGTCTCCTCGAAGAGCGCGTCCGCCTCCTCGCGCTTGGACTGGGCGTCCTTCTGCGCCTCGGCCCGCAGCTGGGCGGAGTCGCCCTTGGCCTTCTCGACGATGCGCGCGCCCTCGTCCTCCGCCTTGGCCTTGCGGTCGGCGGCGAACGACTCGGCGTCGTTGCGCACCTGCTGGGCGGCGGACTCCGCGAGCTCGCGGTGCTGCTCGGCGGCGCGCCGGGCCTCCTCACGCAGATCCTTGGCCTCTTCCTCGGCCAGCCGAAGGATCTTCTCGACCCTCGCCCCCAGCCCCGCATAGGACGGCTCGGCGTCGTTGACCTGGGCCTGAGCATTCTGCGTCTCGAGGTGCAGCTCCTCGATGCGCTTTTCCAGAGAGGTGATGCGTGCCAGTGCGCTGTCTCGGTCGGCGACGAGCTTGGTAATGCGGTCGTCCACCTGGCCGCGGTCGTATCCACGCCGCACAAGCTCGAAGCCGAAGGGGGAGGAAGTGTCACTCATGGGGTTCCTGTCATAAGAGACCGGTGAGGTGATAGAGGGAATCCTAGGGGTGCGAGCGGCGTGTCATCAGGTGAATGGTTGGCAGATCTGGAGAATGTCCCCCCGTTTGAGTGGCTACTTCTGTGACTGCTTGCCACCCGAACGTGTAGCACCGGCACCGGCCGCTGCCTTCACCCCGCCATCCTTGGCGCTTCCGGCCCCCGGGGCCTCAAAAGATTCCAACGCCTCCAACACGTCCTGGACACGGGAAATCTCGGCCTGAATGTCCTCGCGACGGCGCACCAGGACCTCCAACTCCCGCTTTCCCTCCTCGACAAGGCGCTTTGCCTCCTCCGCACCCTCGGTGCGCAGGCGCTCCGACTCGCGTACGGCAGCGGCCTTCTTCTGCTCGGCCTCCTTGAGCAGCCCCTCCGCCTTCTTCACGGCGGCGATACGGACCTTGCTCGCCTCGCTGCTGGCGTCCGACAGCAGCTTCTTCGCCTTCTCCTCGGCCTCCTCGAGCTGCTCGGTCGCGGCCGCGACGAGCTTGTCGCAGCGCTCGCCCGCGGACTGCATCGCCTCGGCCGCCTCGCGGCGGGCCCGGTCGTGCAGCTCCTCGACCTCGCCCTCGACCCGGGCGCGCAGCTCGTCGGCGCGCTCCCTTATCGCGGTGGCGTCGCCACGGGCCTCGGCCAGCAGCGTGTCCGCGTCCGTACGGGCCTGCTCCACCAGGGCGTTGCCCTCGCCGGTGGCCTCGGCGACGATCCGCTCGGCCTCGCGGCGGGCCACGCCCACCATCGTGTCGGCCTGCTCCTCGGCGGCCGCGGCCGTGCTCAGCGCCTCCTCCTGCGCCTTGGCGATCAGGGCGTCCGCCTGCTCGCCGGCGTCGGCCAGCCGCTTCGCACCGGCCTCGCGGGCGTCGTCGACGGTCCGCTCGCCCTCGGCGCGCGCCTCCGCACGCAGCCGCTCCGCCTCCTGGACGGCGTCGGCCTTGATCCGCGCGGAGTCCGCGCGCGTGCTGTTGGCGTTCTCCTGCGCGGCGGCCAGCGCCTCGGCGGCCTCCGCGGCCATCCGCTCGGCCTCCGCGGTCGCCTCGGCGACGAGGGTGTCCGCCTGCTCGGCGGCCTCCGCGCGGCGGGTGTTCGCCGCCTCGCGAGCCTCGTCGAGGACGCGGGCGGCGTCGCCGCGCAGCCGCTCGGACTCGGCGTCCGCCTCGGCGAGCGTGCGCTCGGCCTGCCCGGCCGCCTCCGCACGGACGGCCTCGGCGGCCTCCAGGGCCTCCTCGGTCGTACGGGCGGCCTCGCGGCGCGCGGCCTCCACCGTCTCGGCGGCCTCGGCCCGCAGCTTCTCCGCCTCGGCCGTGGCCTCGGCGATGAGCTCGTCGGCCTGCGCGGCCGCCTCCGTGCGGCGCCGGCCCGCGGTCTCGCGGGCCTCGTCGACGATGCGGTCCGCCTCGGCCTGCGCCCCGGAGGTGAGCTCCTCGGCCTCGCGGACGATCCGCGCGGCCTCGGCGTGCCCCTCCGAACGCATCTTGTTCGCGTCCTCGCGGGCCTCGGCGCGCGCCCGGGACGCGTCCTGCTCGGCCGACGCCAGGGCGTCGGACGCGTCGGTCCGCAGCTGCTTGGACTTGGCGGACGCCTCCGCGACCGTGCGCTCCGCGTCGGCCTTCGCCTTCGCGAGCAGCGCCTCGGCGGCCTCCGCGGCCTCGCCGCGGTGCTTCTCGGCGTCCTTGCGGGCCTCCGTGACCGTCCGCTCGGCCTCGGCGCGCAGCCGGGCGGCCTCCGCGGCCGCCTCCGCCTGCTGAGCCTCCGCCGCCTCGCGGGCCTCGTCCAGCACGGACGTGGCCTCGGCGACCAGCCGCTCCGCCTCCGCCGTGGCCTCCGCCATCAGCGCGTCGGCCTGCTCGGCGGCCTCGGAACGGCGCGCCGCGGCAGCGGCCCGCGCCTCGTCGGCCGTGGCGGCGGCGTCGCGCCGGGCCGCCTCGGCCGTCTCCTCGGCCTCGGCGATCAGCTTCTCCGCCTCGGCCATGGCCTCGGAGAGCAGCTCGTCGGCCTGCACGCCCGCCTCGGCGAGCTTGGCGTGGGCGCTGTCGGTGGCCTCCTCCAGCGTGCGGGCGGCCTCCGCCTCCAGGCGCTGACCCTCCGTGACCGCGTCCGCGATCGTGCGCTCGGCCCGGGCCTCGGCGGCCTCCGCGGCGGCCTGCGCCTCCGCGCGGATCCGGGCCGCGTCCTCACCGGCGCGCTCGCGCTCGGCGTAGGCGTCGGTCCGGACCCGGTCGGCCTCCTCCTGGGCCTCGGTGCGGGTGCGCTCCGCGTTGTGCTCGGCGGCCGAGCGCAGCCCGGCGATCTCCTCCTCGGCCTGCTCGTGCAGCCCCGCGACGGAGTCCCGCACCTGCTGGGCGGTCGCCTCGGCGGCCGACACCAGCTCGGCGGCGCGCACCTCGGCCTCCTCGACCAGGCGCTGGGCCTCCTCCTGTGCCTCGGCGACCCGCTTGCGCGCCGAAGCCAGCAGCTCCTCGCTCTGCTCGCGCGCGGCCTCGCGCTCGGCCTGCGCCTCCGTACGGGCGTCGCCCAGCAGCTCCTCGGCCTCGCGCCGGCGGCGGGCGGCCTCCTCCTGCGCGGCGGCCAGCGCCTCGGCGGCCTCCGCGGCCGTGCGCTCGGCGGCGGCGTTCGCCTCGGCGCGCACCCGGTCGGCGGTCTCCTGCGCCTCGCTGCGCAGCCGCTCCGCCTCCGCGTTGGCCTCGGCGCGCAGCCGCGCACCGGCGGACTCGCCCTCGCTGCGGGCGGCGGCGGCCTCCTCGGCGGCCTCGGCGCGCAGCCGCTCCGCCTCGGTCTCGGCCTGCGACTGCAGCGCGCGCACCCGCTCCGCGGTCTCCGTGCGCTGCCGCTCGGTCTCCTCGGCGGCCTCGCGGCGCAGCCGCTCCGCCTCCGTACGGGCGTCGCGCAGCGCCTCCTCGGCGGCCTCCACCCGCTGCTCGGCCTCGGCGTGCAGGCGGGTCAGCTCCGCGTCGGCCTCGGCGCGGCGCGCCTCCGCCGCCTTCTCGGCCTCCTCGCGCAGCTTCCGCGCGGCCTCCTCGGCCTCGCCGCGGGTGCGCTCGGCGTGGTCCTCGGCCTCCTCGGCCATCTCCTCGGCCTCGGTGCGCGCCCGCTCCAGGGCCTCCTCGGCCTGCTTGCGCAGGGAGGCGGCCCGCTCGGCGGCCTCCGAGCGGACCCGCTCGCTGTCCGCGGCCGCGCTGCTGCGCGTCTCCTCCGCATCGGCCTTGGCCTTGGCCAGCAGCTCCTCGGCGGTCTTCGCCGCCTCCTCGATCTGCTGCAGCGCCTCGCGCCGGGCCTCGCCCCGGAGCCGCTCGCCCTCGGCGACGGCGTCGGCCCGCAGCTGCTCGGCCTCGCCGCGCAGCCGCCGCGCCTCCTCCTGGAGCTCGACGGTCTTGGCGCGGTACTCCTTGGTGTCGTCCTTCGCCGCGCCCTTGAGCTGCTCGGCGGTGTCCGCGGCCTGCTCGCGCAGCCGCTCGGCCTCGGCCTCGGCCTCCTTGCGGATGCGTTCCGCCTCGGCGGCCGCGGCCTTCGTCGTGGCGCGGGCGTCCTCGGAGGCCTTGGACAGCACCTCCTCGGCCGTCCGGGCGGCCTTGGCGAGCTGCGCCGCGGAGTCCTCCGCGGCGGCGCTGCGGGCCTTCTCCGCGGCCTCGGCCACCAGCCGCTCGGCCTCCGCGGCGGCGTCCGCCCGCAGCTGCCCGGCCTCGGCCTTGAGGGCCTCGGCCTCCTTCGTGGCCTCGCTGACCAGCCGGGCGACCTCGGCCCGGGCGGTACGCGTGCGCTGCTCGTTCTCCGACTCGGCGCCGGACAGGCTGCGGGCAGCGCTGTCCTTCGCCTCGGCGACCAGCTTCTCGGCCTCGGCGCGCGCCTCGCGCAGCGCCGCGTCGGCCTCCTGCAGCCGGGCCTCGGCGGTACGGCTCAGCTCGGCCGCGGCCGTGCGCGCCTGCTCGCTCTCCGTGCCGGCGGCGGCCCGCAGCCGCTCGGCGTGGTCGGTGGCCTCCTGCGCCTGCGCGGACGCGGCGGTCAGCAGCCGCTCGGCGTCCGTACGGGCACGGCGCAGCAGCGCCTCGGCCTCGGCGCGGGCCTCGTCGGCCGCGGAGCTGAGGCGGGCCCGGGCCTGCTCGGCCAGGCGCTGGGCCTCGGCGCGGGCCGCGGCCAGGGCCTGCTCGGCCTCCGCCCGGGACTCCTCCAGCAGCCGGCGGGCCTGCGACTCCGTGCGCGCCCGCAGCTGCTCGGCCCAGGCGACGTTCTCGTTGACGTGCGACTCGACGGTCTGGCGGCGC
Source organism: Streptomyces sp. XH2 (assembly GCF_049725035.1). Taxonomy (NCBI): domain Bacteria; kingdom Bacillati; phylum Actinomycetota; class Actinomycetes; order Kitasatosporales; family Streptomycetaceae; genus Streptomyces; species Streptomyces sp. XH2. The sequence continues at coordinate 191,425 of NZ_JBMMMZ010000012.1, forward strand.
TCGTTGAGCTCCTCGTCCAGGCGCTGGCGGCGGGCGACGGCCTCCGCGTGGAGCTCGGCCTCCATCCGGGCCTGGCGCTCGGCCTGCTCCTGCAGCAGCCGCTGCGTCTGCGCCCGGGCCTCGCGCAGCTCGCGCTCGGCGTCCGTACGCATCTGATCCGCCTGAATCTGGGCATTGCGGAGCAACTGCTCCGCCTGGTAACCCATGTCGGCGGTGTCGTACGCCGGGCGGTGGGCGAGATTGCGGCGCGCCTCGTGGAGCTTGGCGCGCAGCACCTCGACCTGGTAGCCGAGGTCGTCGGCGTGCTGGACCGCCTTCTCCCGCTCCTTCTTCAGCCGCTCCATCTCGGCTTCGAATTGCGAGAGGTGGTCGTCAGCCTCGTAGCGGTCGTTGCCCCGCACTGCGCGGTCCCATCCGTCCCCTGGTCGCCTTGGCGGCCGGCCCGTTCCCGCGTGTATCGGTTGGAATCCGGAGCCCGCCCTTCCGAAGAAATGGTGTCAGATCATCGGTACAGCCCGGTCCGGGCCCCCACCCCAGGACCCCGGCCGAACCCGCACTCTACCGGCCGGGGGGAGTGCGGGTCAGTGCTCCCGGTCCGCCGGGGGTGCCGAGGTGACCAGTTCCGTCAGCACGCCGTGGCAGTCCTTGGGGTGCAGGAAGGTGATCCGCGAGCCCATCGAACCCCGCCGCGGCTCGTCGTAGAGGACCCGGACGCCCTTGTCCCGGATGCCCTCGGAGTCCCCGTCCACGTCCGCCGTGCCGAACGCGATGTGGTGAACGCCCTCGCCGTTCTTCGCCAGCCACTTGCCGACCGCGGAGTCCTCCCGCGTCGGCTCCAGCAGCTGCAGGTAGGACGCCCCGCCGTCGGACGTCTCGTTGATTTTCAGCATGGCCTCGCGAACGCCCTGCTCCTCGTTGACCTCGGTGTGGAACACCTCGAAGCCGTACGTGGCACGGTAGAACTCGACAGTCCGGTCGAGGTCGAAGCAGGCGATCCCGATGTGGTCGATACGCGTCAGCATGGAACCAGTGCACCGCCGTACGGCTTGGTCACGCAACGTGTACGCAACGTGCTTGCGATCACACCCGCTGCCCGGTGACCGCGCGGGTACCGCTCAGTACATTGACGGAAACCACCGTGCTGCACTCCCCGGGGGGCAACCCCCGGACCCCCGGCCGGAAGCGCCGGATGCTCCGTCGACCATCCACCACCCGAAAGGGCCGCTGCCATGACTGGTACGAACGGCAAAGCCGGCACCACCTCCGTGATCGTCGCGGGCGCCCGTACGCCCATGGGCAAGCTGCTCGGCTCCCTGCGCAGCTTCTCCGCGGCCGAGCTGGGCGGCTTCGCCATCAAGGCGGCCCTCGACCGGGCCGGCATCGGCGGCGACCAGGTGCAGTACGTGATCATGGGTCAGGTGCTGCAGGCCGGCGCCGGGCAGATCCCGGCCCGCCAGGCGGCGGTCAAGGGCGGCATCCCCATGTCCGTCCCCGCCCTCACCATCAACAAGGTCTGCCTCTCCGGCCTGGACGCCATCGCGCTGGCCGACCAGCTCATCCGCGCGGGCGAGTTCGACATCGTGGTGGCCGGCGGCCAGGAGTCCATGACCAACGCCCCGCACCTGCTGCCCAAGTCCCGTGAGGGCTACAAGTACGGCGCGATCGAGATGCTCGACTCGATGGACCACGACGGCCTCACCGACTCCTTCGAGTCCATCGCCATGGGCGCCTCCACCGAGAACCACAACACCCGCCTCGGCATCGGCCGCGCCGAGCAGGACGAGATCGGCGCCCGCTCCCACCAGCGCGCCGCCGCCGCCCAGAAGAACGGCATCTTCGAGGCCGAGATCACCCCCGTCGAGGTCCCGCAGCGCAAGGGCGACCCGGTCGTCTTCGCCCACGACGAGGGCGTCCGCGGCGACACCACCGTCGAGGTCCTCGGCAGGCTGCGCCCGTCCTTCCGCAAGGACGGCACGATCACCGCCGGCACCTCCTCGCAGATCTCCGACGGCGCCGCCGCCGTCGTCGTGATGAGCAAGGCCAAGGCCGAGGAGCTGGGTCTCGAGTGGATCGCCGAGATCGGCGCCCACGGCAACGTCGCCGGCCCCGACAACTCCCTGCACTCCCAGCCCTCCAACGCCATCAAGCACGCGGTGAGCCGCGAGGGCCTGACCGTCGAGGACCTCGACCTCATCGAGATCAACGAGGCGTTCGCCGCGGTCCTCGTGCAGTCAATCAAGGACCTCGGCGTGTCCCCGGAAAAGGTGAACGTCAACGGCGGGGCCATCGCGCTCGGCCACCCGATCGGCATGTCCGGCGCCCGCACCGTCCTCCACCTCGCGCTGGAGCTCAAGCGGCGCGGCGGCGGCGTCGGTGCGGCGGCCCTGTGCGGCGGCGGCGGCCAGGGCGACGCCCTGATCATCCGGGTACCCGGCAAGTAACCGCTGCGGCGGAGAGCCCTTTACGAGAACGGAGCCGTGATGGTGGACGTCCCCGCACTGGTGGAGCAGGCCCGCGAGGGCCGGCCGCGCGCCGTGGCCCGGCTGATCTCCCTGGTGGAGGGGGCGTCCCCGCACCTGCGCGACGTCATGGCCGCGCTGGCCCCGCTGACCGGCGGCGCGTACGTCGTCGGCCTCACCGGCTCACCCGGCGTCGGCAAGTCCACGTCGACGTCGGCGCTGGTCAGCGCGTACCGGCGGATGGGCAAGCGGGTCGGCGTGTTGGCCGTCGACCCGTCCTCGCCGTTCTCGGGCGGCGCCCTGCTCGGCGACCGCGTACGGATGTCCGACCACGCCTCCGACCCCGGCGTGTACATCCGCTCCATGGCCACGCGCGGTCACCTGGGCGGCCTGGCCTGGGCCGCCCCGCAGGCGATCCGCGTGCTGGACGCGGCCGGCTGCGACGTGATCCTCGTCGAGACGGTCGGCGTCGGCCAGTCCGAGGTGGAGATCGCCTCCCAGGCCGACACGAGCGTGGTGCTGCTCGCCCCGGGCATGGGTGACGGCATCCAGGCCGCGAAGGCCGGAATCCTGGAGATCGGCGACGTCTACGTCGTCAACAAGGCCGACCGCGACGGCGCCGACGCCACGGCCCGCGAGCTCAACCACATGCTGGGCCTGGGCGAGGCCCGGGCCCCCGGCGACTGGCGGCCGCCCATCGTCAAGACCGTGGCCGCGCGCGGCGAGGGCACGGACGAGCTGGTCGAGGCGCTGGAGAAGCACCGGGCCTGGATGGAGGAGCGGGGCGTCCTGGCGGAGCGCCGCACGGCCCGGGCCGCCCGCGAGGTCGAGACTATCGCCGTCACGGCGCTGCGCGAACGCATCGCCGACCTCCACGGCGACCGCCGCCTGACCGCCCTGGCGGAGCGCATCGTGGGCGGCTCGCTGGATCCTTACGCGGCCGCGGACGAACTGGTGGCGGGGCTCACCAACAGCTGAGCCCCCGGCGGCCGTCCGGGCTTCCCGTCATGGAACGCTCACACGAATAACTGAAACGGATCTTGCTCCGGGATCGTCTCCACCGACGTACCCCGTTCCCGTCGAGAGCGATCAGCCCTTGAGTAAGAACCGGCACAAACCGCGTCCCCGCCGCCGCATTACGGAAGAGCCGCCAGCCCGTAAGCGCTTCGTCGACTACCCCCGCCGGGGCAGACACGGCGTGCGCCGCTGGCTGCCGTCGTGGCGGCAGTGGCTGGGGACGGTGCTGTTCTTCCTCGCGTGCGCGACGGGCCTGTTCGCGTACGTCTACGCCACCGTCGACATCCCCGACGAGAACGCGGCGGCCCGCCAGGAGGCCAACACCTACTACTGGTCGGACGGTTCGCAGCTCGCGACCGTCGGCGAGGTCAACCGCACCATCGTCCACCTGTCCGACGTGCCGGAGTCCGCGCAGAACGCGGTGATAGCCGCCGAGAACGAGAGCTTCTACCGTGACCGCGGCGTGTCGTTCAAGGGCATCCTGCGGGCCTTCGCCAGCACGGCGGGCGGCGAGGAGACCCAGGGCGGCTCCACGATCACCCAGCAGTACGTGAAGAACACCTACCTCTCCCAGGAGCAGACGGCCACCCGGAAGGTCAGGGAACTCGTCATCGCCCTGAAGGTGGACCGCACCAAGAGCAAGCGGGAGGTCCTGCAGGGGTACCTCAACACCAGCTGGTTCGGGCGCGGGGCGTACGGGATCGAGGCCGCGGCCCAGTCCTACTACGGCATTCCCGCCAAGAAACTGAATCCCAGTCAGAGCGCCATGCTGGCGGCGCTGTTGAAGGGGGCCGAGCTCTACGACCCGTCGGTCAGCGCGGGCAATCACGAGCGGGCGGTGGACCGCTGGAAGTGGATCCTCGACCGGGAGGTGCGGACCGGCCGCATGTCCCGCGCCGAACGGGACGCGTACCGGGACTTCCCCGAGCCCCGCAAGCCGTCCGTGGCCGGCGGCCTCCGCGGCCAGACCGGCTACCTCGTCGACGTCGCCAACAAGTACATCAAGCAGCGGGCCATGCTCACCGAGCAGGACCTGGCCCACGGCGGCTACCGGATCCACACCACCTTCGACAGGAACCGGATGCAGCGGCTGAAGCAGGCCGTCGACGACGTCGTCACCAAGGACATCGACCCCGGCAAACGCCCGGAGACCGACACGGACGTCCAGGTCGGCGCGGCCTCCGTGCGCCCCTCGGACGGGGCCGTCCTCGCCCTCTACGGCGGGCCCGACGCCACGAAGCACTTCGCCAACAACGCCGACACCTCGGGCGTCCCGGTCGGCTCGGCGTTCAAGCCGTTCGTCCTGGCCGCCGCCCTGGAGGGCGGGACGGACGCCGGCAGTTACTACGACGACGCCGGCAAGCTGCAGGCCGGAGCCGGAGCCGGGGCGGGCCCCGACGAGAACCACCCGACCCTGCGCCGGGCGCTGACGTCCGGCGGCAATGCGACGTACGTCCGCCTGGGCAAGGAGACCGGGGCGGCGCAGGTCCGGGACACGGCCGTGCGCACCGGGCTCCTCAAGAGCAGCATGGCCGCCCTGGACGGGTCCTTCCCCATCGGCTCGTCCACGCCGAGCGCCGTGCGCATGGCCGCCGCGTACGGCACGTTCGCCGGCGGGGGCCTGCAGAACGACCCGTACTCGGTCACCAAGGTCGTCAAGGACGGCCGTTCGGTAGGGGGTTTCGAGAGCCGCGCCAAGGCGAGGCGGGCCCTGTCGAAGGAGACCGCGGAGGAGGTCACGGAGGCCCTGCGCACCCCGGAGGGCCACGCGGCGGCCCGCACCGGCGACCAGGACCGGATGAACTCGGCCTGGTACGTGGGCTACACGGACAGCCTGTCCACGGCCGTCACCATGTTCCGCACCAGGCCGGACGGGGGGCCGCTGCTGCCGATGGCCGCGGTGGGAGGTGAGGACTCCCGGCGGGGCACCGTCTTCCCGGCCCGCATCTGGGCCGGTTACACAGGAGTGGCGGACCGCCCCTGACGGCGGGGGCGGAGCGGGCCGGGGCTCGGGCTCAGGTGCGGCCGCGGAGCGAGCGGAGGTGCTGGGCCACCGGGGTCAGGGAGGCGTGCAGCGACTTGAGGTCGGCCTCGCCCAGGAGGTCGATGAAGTGCTCGCGCACCGAGGCCACGTGGTGCGGGGCCACCTGGCGCATCGTGTCCCAGCCGTGCTCCGTGAGGACGGCGTACAGGCCCCGGCGGTCCGACTCGCAGTTCTCGCGGCGGACCAGGCCCGCGTTCTCCATGCGGGTGATCTGGTGCGAGAGGCGGCTCTTCGACTGCAGGGTGGCGGTGGCGAGGTCACTCATCCGCATCCGGTGGTCCTCGGACTCCGAGAGGTTGACCAGGATCTCGTAGTCGTTGTTGGTGAGGCCGAACGGCTGCAGGTCCCGTTCGAGCTGGTGCATCAGCAGGCGGCTGACGTCCAGGTGGGCGCGCCAGGCGCGCTGTTCCTCTTCGCTGAGCCAGCGGGTGCCGTTCTCGGTGTCCATAGACATAGAGGAATTCTACCTAAGAAAGTTGAAAGATTAACCAGTGTGGGTGCGGAGTGTGAGGTCACACGTTCGACGTCACACTCCGCAGAGTACCGCTCACAGCCCGAAGCGGCGCTGGAGGTCTCCGAGCTGGCCCGGCATCCGGGGCATAGATGGCTGATTCGACGGGGTTGCGTGCGGCACTCCCGCCTGGTCCGGGGTCTCGCCGGTGGGAATCTCGGCCATCAGCTGCTCGGTGGACTGCAGCAGCACCGTACCGGCACCCACGAACTCGAACTGGTGCTCCTCGCCCGACGTCCCGCCCAGCCCCGTGAACGCCCGCACGCCGCCCAGCACGCCCCGCAGGTACTGGTGGTCGTAGTGGTGGCAGGGGGAGGGGCAGTCCGCCCAGCCGACGAGGGCCTGCGGGTCCACCCGGATGGGTGGCGGGGCGAAGACGACCGGGCCGTTGGAGGCCGCCACGAACTTGCCCGTGCCGATGAGCGTCAGGAAGCCCGGCACGATCGACTGTTTGAGCGACAGCGACGGCTGGAACGCCAGCAGGTTCCCCGACCTCACCGTCAGGTTGCCGTCCTCCAGGTCGTAGGAGTTGACGTCGAAACTGCGGTCGGCGAGCAGCATCTTGCCCTTGCCCTCGGCGACCACCCAGTCCGCGGCGTGCAGCGGGGAGTGGAAGCTGTGGGCGATGAGGCGGTCGAGCCGCCCGTGGCCGATGCCGTGGAAGTCGATGCGCCCGTAATAGGCGATCATCTTGCCCTTCTGCAGGAACCACTGGCCGTCCAGGTCCACGCTGAAGGCGTACGGATTGACGTTGTCGTCGGCCGGCAGGGTGTGCGCGTCGAAGACGACCGGACCGTTCACCGTGCTCACAGCTTCTCCTCGCTGGCCTGTACGTACACCGTGCCCTCGCCGGACAGCTCCAGCTGGAAGGCCTCCCCGGAGCCGCGCCCCACCATCTCGCGCCAGCCGAGGGCAGCGGAGAGCTTGCTGCGCACGTCACCGCGGTGGGCGACGTACGCCTGCGGGTCCACGTGCACGGGGCGGCCGGAGCGGATCGGCAGCTCGATGACGCCGCCGTGGGCCATCACGGCGACCGCGCCGTGGCCCTTGAGGGTGGTCGTGAACAGGCCCTGGCCGGTGACCTGCCCGCGGACCATGCCCATGACGCCGCCCTGCGAGCCCATGAACATGGTGCCCTGCTGCAGGGAGCCGTCGAAGGCGAGCAGGCGGTCCGCCTCCACGTAGAGCGTCTCGCCCGAGAGCTCCACGACGTGGACGTGGTGCCCGCCGTGGCCGAACATCACCGTGCCGCTGCCCTCCACGGTCATCAGCGGAGTGGCCTCGCCCGCGATCCGGCGGCCGATCATGCCCATCACGCCGCCCTGGCCGCCGGTGATGGACGGGGTGAAGGAGACGTCGCCCTTGTAGGCGAGCATGGCGCCGCGCTGGCTGAAGAGGCGCTGGCCGGGCATGACCGTCGCCTCGACCATGCGGGAGTTAAGAGGCCGGAACGGCATCACACAGCACCCCTTTCGTTCGCTTCTCCGCCCGCGCGGCGCAGAGGTGCGGCTTTCATGGTCGTCTGCGGCCCGGTGGCCGCGCGTGCGTCGCTCACACATCACCTCCGAAGGTCGTCCGCTCGCTCGGCTGGACGTAGACGAGACCGTCGCCCTCGAAGCGGATCTGGAAGGCCTCGCCGGAGCCCTCGCCGATGAACGTGCGGAAGTTGACCCCGGACTGGAAGTGCTGCTTGAGCTTGCCCGTGTGGGCTATGTACGCCCCCGGGTCGACCTGCAGGGGCGTGGACGGGGTCACGCGCAGGACGATCGCCGTGCCGTCCGACATGACCGCCGCCTGGCCCGTGCCCTCGACCGTCGTCGTGAAGAGGCCGTTGCCCTGGGAGGCGCCGCGCAGGCCCGTGAAGGTCGTGCCGGTGCGCAGGGAGGCGTCGGCGGCGAGGAGGTTGCTGGCCTCCACGTAGAGCGTCTCCCCGCGGAGGGAGACGAGGTTGATCTCGGTCGCCCGGTCGGCGAAGTAGCAGGTGCCGTGCCCCTTCACCTCCATCACTTCCATCTGCTCGCCGGTGAGCCGGCGCGTGACCATGCCGCGGAGGCCGTCACCGCCTCCGGTCATCTTCTTGAACGTCATGTCGCCCTCGTACGCGACCATCGACCCGTTCTTGGCCTTGACCGCGTCGCCCGTCAGGTCGACGGCGAGGACTTTGCTCCCCTGGAGCCGAAACTGTGCCACGGGACGACGCTAGCGGGCGGACTCGCCGGTCGGACAGGGCCTTGGACCCGGAACGGCCCCGGATTCAGGCATCCGGGACGAGGCTGCAACAATGGACCAGCTTGTGAATACCCTCACAAGCTGTAGTTGATCCGCCACTGTCCAGCCCACTGACTCACGAAGGTGCGTACCCCCGTGGACATCAAGACCGCCTCCGCCCTGCGCCGGCTCCGCCTGGTCTCCGCCCCGGAGGCCGTTTCCTTCCTCCTGCTGCTCGTCTGCTCCGTGCTCAAGCGCATGACGGACTTCAACGCCGTCCCCGTGATGGGCGCCGTCCACGGCATCCTCTTCGTCATCTACGTCCTCTTCTGGCTGGACGCCTGGAACAAGACCAAGTGGCCCCTGAAGACCGCGGCCCTCTACTTCGTCCTCTCCGTCCTGCCGACCGGCGGCTTCTTCGCCGAGCGCATGCTGCGCCGCGAGGCGGAGGCGAGCGTCATCGCCGCCCGTGCACGCAAGGAAGGTGTGGTCAACGCATGATCGTCGCCTTCTCGGTGTCGCCCCTGGGCGTGGGCGAGGACGTCGGCGAGTACGTGGCGGACGCGGTGCGCGTGGTCCGCGAGTCCGGCCTGCCGAACCGTACGGACGCGATGTTCACGTCCGTCGAGGGCGAGTGGGACGAGGTCATGGACGTCGTCAAGCGCGCGGTCGCGGCGGTCGAGGCACGGGCGGGACGGGTCTCCCTGGTCCTGAAGGCGGACATCCGCCCGGGCGTCACGGACGGCCTGACGTCGAAGGTGGAAACGGTCGAACGGTACCTCGCGGAGGGCTGACCTCTCGGCTTACGGGAACGGCCCGGTCGGAGCGCGTTTATGCGCTCGGGCCGGGCCGTTCGTCGTTGTCCGCGGCGGCCGCCCGCGCACGCTTTCGCGCATGACATCCGCTGAAGCGTCCATATCCGCCGGCCCCGGCGGCTACCGCGCCGTTCTCGCCGTGCGCGAGTTCCGCGCCGTGTTCGCGGCGCACCTGCTCTCGCTGCTCGGGCTCGTCACCGGGGAGCTCGCCCTGTCCGTGCTCGTCTACCGGGTGACCGGGTCGCCGCTGCTCAGCGCGCTGGCGTTCGCGCTCGGGTTCCTGCCGTACCTGCTCGGCGGGACCCTGTTCGCCGGGGTCGCCGACCGCTGTCCGGCCCGGCGTGTGCTCGTCGTCTGCAATCTGCTCTGCGCGGCGAGCGCGGTGGTCATGGCGCTGCCGGGCGCGCCGGTGGCCGTGCTGCTCGCGATGCGGTGCTTCAGCGCCCTGATCGGGCCCGTCCTCGCGGGGACGAGGTCGGCGACGCTCGGGGACGTGCTCGGCGAGGGGGACCTGTTCGTGCTCGGGCGGTCGCTGATCCGGATCGCGACGCAGGGCGCGCAGCTCGCGGGGTTCGCGGCGGGCGGGCTGCTGCTGACGGCCGTTTCCCCGCGCACGGCCCTCCTGTGCACGGCCGCCGGCTTCCTCGCCTCCGCGCTGCTGCTGCGCTTCGGGACGCGCCGCCGTCCAAGCCGGGCGGCCGGGGGAGCGGGCCTGGCCGGCGCCTCGCTGTCCGGCGCCCGGCAGCTCCTCGCGGACCGCCGCACCCGCGCCCTGCTGCTCCTCTCCTGGTGCCCGCCGTTCTTCCTCGTGGCACCGGAGTCCCTGGCGGCCCCGTACGCGGACGCGATCGGCGCCGGCACGGTCGGCGTGGGTCTGCTGATGTGCGGGATGCCCGTGGGGACGGTCCTCGGCGAGGTGCTGGCGGGCTCGCTGCTGGGCCCGCGAGGCCGGGAGCGCATCACCCTGCCCGCGGCGACGGTGCTCCTGCTGCCGTTCCTCCTCTACGTGCTGAGGCCGTCGCTCGGCCTCGCCCTGTTCGCCGTGGCGCTGGCGGGCCTGGGCGCCGCGTACACGCTCGGCCTCGACCAGTGGTTCGTGGCCGCGGTCCCGGAGGAGCTGCGCGGGCGGGCGATGACGCTGCAGACGGCGGGGACGATGACCGTGCAGGGGCTGGGCATGGCGCTCGCGGGGGCGGCCGCTTCGTACGTCCCGGTGCACTGGGTCGTGGCGGGCAGCGGCCTGATCGGAACCCTCGTGGTCGGGAGCGTCGTGCGGCTTGTCGTAGGCTCTGGGTGATCCACGATCAAGGTCTGCAGGGGGAGTTGCCATGCTCGACGTGTTCACCGGCGGGACGAAGAAGTCCGGCGCCGACTTCGAGGTCGTGGTGCTGCGCGACTCGCACGCGGCGGCCACGGCGATACGCGAGGCGCTGGCGACGGCCGGCGCCGAGGAGCGGCCCGGCCTGGAGCGCGCGGCCGCGCTGATCGCCGCGCACGCGGCCCGGCCGGAGCGCGAGGTCCGTGCGGAGTGGGTGCGCGGCATCCTCGCCGAGGCCGGGGTCGACGCGCGGAGCCAGGAGCTCCACGCCATCAAGGCGCTGCGCAAGGCGGAGCGCGGGCTGAGCCTGGCGACGGCGGTGCGGCTGGTGCGCGAGGCCGCGGCGGTGACGGCGGAACCGTCCGGGATCTGAGATCCGGCCGTCCGTGCAATGACCGAACTGTAGGCTCGTGACCGTGCCCAAGCCGCTCAGCCTCCCCTTCGACCCCATCGCCCGAGCCGATGAGCTCTGGAAGCAGCGGTGGGGTTCCGTGCCGTCGATGGCCGCGATCACGTCGATCATGCGGGCCCATCAGATCCTGCTGGGCCAGGTCGACGCGGTGGTCAAGCCGTACGGGCTGACGTTCGCGCGCTACGAGGCGCTGGTGCTGCTCACGTTCAGCAAGGCCGGGGAACTGCCGATGTCGAAGATCGGCGAGCGGCTGATGGTGCACCCGACGTCGGTGACCAACACCGTCGACCGGCTGGTGGCGTCCGGGCTCGTCGCCAAGCGGCCGAACCCCAAGGACGGCCGTGGCACGCTCGCGTCGATCACGGAGAAGGGGCGCGAGGTGGTCGACGCGGCCACGCGCGACCTGATGGCGATGGACTTCGGCCTGGGGACGTACGGGGCGGAGGAGTGCGGGGAGATCTTCGCGATGCTGCGGCCCCTGCGGGTGGCGGCGGGCGATTTCCCGGAGAACCCGGAGAAGGCGGAGAACGCGGAGGCCGCGGGGAACGCGTAGCCCCGGCGGCGGCCGGGTCCGCCCCGCGCGGGCGGGGCGGCGAAGATCGCCCCGGATCGGCCGGTTACGCTCGTTGCCATGAAGAAGAGCGTCCTGACCCGATACCGCGTGATGGCCTACGCCACTGCCGTGATGCTGCTGGTGCTCTGCGCGAGCATGGTCCTCAAGTACGGCTTCGACGCGGGCGCGAACGCCACCCTCGTGATCTCGCAGATCCACGGCGTGCTCTTCATCATCTATCTGGTCTTCGCCTTCGACCTCGGCTCGAAGGCGCGCTGGAAGTTCGGCAAGCTGCTGTGGGTGCTGGTCTCCGGCACCATCCCGACCGCCGCGTTCTTCGTCGAGCGGCAGGTCGTGCGCGAGGTCGAGCCCCTGCTGGAGGGGGCGCCCGCGCAGGCGACCGCCTGAGCCCCCCGGCGAACGCCGGAACCGCGCCGCGCCCCGGACACCCCTTGTGTTCGGGGCGCTCTTGCGCGACGATTTACTAGGACGTCCTACTAAATTGAACCGCGCAACGGGGCACGGAGAGGCAGACGAGACCACCATGGACGCAAGCGCAATCGAGGCGGGGCGCAGCCGCTGGCAGGCCCGGTTCGACGCCGCGCGCAAGCGCGAGGCCGACTTCACCACCCTCTCCGGCGACGAGGTCGCCCCCGTCTACGGCCCCCGCCCCGGCGACGCCTACGAGGGCTTCGAGCGCATCGGCTGGCCGGGGGAGTACCCCTTCACCCGCGGCCTGTACGCCACGGGCTACCGCGGCCGCACCTGGACCATCCGCCAGTTCGCCGGCTTCGGCAACGCCGAACAGACCAACGAGCGCTACAAGATGATCCTCGCCAACGGCGGCGGCGGGCTCAGCGTGGCCTTCGACATGCCCACCCTCATGGGCCGCGACTCCGACGACCCGCGCTCGCTCGGCGAGGTCGGCCACTGCGGCGTCGCCATCGACTCCGCCGCCGACATGGAGGTCCTCTTCAAGGACATCCCCCTCGGCGACGTGACGACGTCGATGACCATCAGCGGGCCCGCCGTGCCCGTCTTCTGCATGTACCTCGTGGCCGCCGAGCGGCAGGGCGTCGACCCCGCCGTGCTCAACGGCACCCTCCAGACGGACATCTTCAAGGAGTACATCGCGCAGAAGGAGTGGCTCTTCCCGCCCGAGCCCCACCTGCGCCTCATCGGCGACCTGATGGAGCACTGCAGCCGCACCATCCCCGCCTACAAGCCCCTGTCCGTCTCCGGCTACCACATCCGGGAGGCCGGGGCCACGGCCGCGCAGGAGCTCGCGTACACCCTGGCCGACGGCTTCGGGTACGTGGAGCTGGGCCTCAGCCGCGGCCTCGATGTCGACGCCTTCGCGCCCGGCCTGTCCTTCTTCTTCGACGCCCACGTCGACTTCTTCGAGGAGATCGCCAAGTTCCGCGCGGCCCGCCGCATCTGGGCCCGCTGGATGAAGGAGGTCTACGGCGCGAAGTCGGAGAAGTCCCAGTGGCTGCGCTTCCACACCCAGACCGCGGGCGTCTCCCTGACCGCGCAGCAGCCGTACAACAACGTCGTGCGGACGGCCGTGGAGGCCCTCGCCGCCGTCCTCGGCGGCACGAACTCCCTGCACACCAACGCCCTCGACGAGACCCTCGCCCTGCCCAGCGAGCAGGCCGCGGAGATCGCGCTGCGCACGCAGCAGGTGCTGATGGAGGAGACCGGCGTCGCCAACGTCGCCGACCCGCTCGGCGGCGCCTGGTACGTCGAGCAGCTCACCGACCGGATCGAGGCCGACGCCGAGAAGATCTTCGAGCAGATAAGGGAGCGGGGCACCCGGGCCCACCCCGACGGCAAGCACCCCATCGGCCCCATCACCTCCGGCATCCTGCGCGGCATCGAGGACGGCTGGTTCACCGGCGAGATCGCCGAGAGCGCCTTCCGCTACCAGCAGGCCCTGGAGAAGGGCGACAAGCGGGTCGTCGGCGTCAACTGCCACCACGGCTCGGTGACGGGCGACCTGGAGATCCTGCGCGTCAGCCACGAGGTGGAGCGCGAGCAGGTGCGCGTCCTCGCCGGCCGCAAGTCCGGCCGGGACGACGCCCGCGTACGGGCCTCCCTGGAGGCGATGCTGGCCGCCGCACGGGACGGCTCGAACATGATCGAGCCGATGCTGGAGGCGGTGCGGGCCGAGGCCACGCTCGGCGAGATCTGCGACGTGCTGCGGCAGGAATGGGGGGTCTACGTGGAGCCGGCCGGCTTCTGAGCGCCCCCGGGGCTCCGCCCCGGACCCCGGTCCTCAAGCGCCGGACGGCCAAGAGGTTTTTAGCCGTCCGGCAAGATCGTGGCCCTCTGCTCCAGGGCCCTGCGCTGCGCGTCAGCGCCGCGGGCCCGCGCTCAGGCCCGCTACCAGCATCAGCGCGAACTCTCGCGCCCACGTCGTGTCCACCGGTTCCGCGCTGACCAGGGTGCGGTGCACGACCGCGCCGGCGATCACGTCGAAGATCAGATCGGCCGTGCGGGCCGCGGTCGACGGGTCCTCCTCGTAGGGGAGCTCTCCGCGTGCCTGGGCGCGTTCGCGGCCCAGGAGGACCAGGCGCTTCTGGCGGTCCACAATCGCGCCCCGGATGCGCTCGCGCAGAGCATCGTCCCGCGTCGACTCCGCCACGACGGCCATGAGGGCCGTCTTCGTCTCCGGCCGCTCCAGCAGCGCGGCGAACTGCAGCACGACACCCTCGATGTCGGCTTGCAGACTGCCCCGGTCGGGAAGTTCGAGGTGCTCGTCGAAGAGCGCCGCCACCGCGTCCACGACGAGCTCGCTCTTGCCCGCCCAGCGCCGGTAGAGCGTGGTCTTGGCGACCCCCGCGCGGGCGGCCACGTCGCCCATCGTCAGCTTTCCCCAGCCCAGCTCGACCAGCGCGGCGCGCGTCGCGTCGAGGATCGCGCGGTCGGCCTCGGGGCTGCGCGGGCGGCCGGTGCGGCGCGGCGCGGGGGAGGAGGCGGCGGAGCTCATGGCACCGGACCCTACCGCCGGGTAGGGCCGGTGGCGGGAGGGGCTTGCGGAGAGGGCGGGGGGTGGAGTTACGCTACGGCTCGTAGCGTAAGAGCGACAACCACGGACGCCGGGTGGGGACCCGGCGTCGCACGCCACCGCTATTTTTCCGGTTCGCGCGCGGAGGGGGGAGGATGGGCCCATGCAGCCACGGAACATGTCCATGAGTGGAGTGGTCGACCTCGCCGCGGTGAAGGCGGCCGGGGAAGCCAAGCAGAAGGCGGAGCAGGCGCGCGCCGAGGCCGCCCGCAGGGGTGCGCCGCCCGCCGCCGCGGGCCGCCTCGTCTTCGACGTCGACGAGGCCGGCTTCGAGGCCCAGGTCCTGCAGCGCTCCGCCGAGGTGCCCGTCGTCATCGACTTCTGGGCCGACTGGTGCGAGCCGTGCAAGCAGCTCGGCCCGCTGCTGGAGCGGCTCGCGGCCGAGTACGCGGGCCGTTTCGTGCTCGCCAAGGTCGACGTCGAAGCCAATCAGATGCTCTTCCAGCAGTTCGGCGTGCAGTCGATCCCCGCGGTCTTCGCGGTGGTGGCGGGCCAGGCCCTGCCGCTCTTCCAGGGCGCCGCGCCGGAGGCGCAGATCCGCCAGGTGCTGGACCAGCTCGTGCAGGTGGCCGAGGAGCGCTTCGGCATCATCGGCGCGCCCGTCTCCGCCGGGGCCGCCGAGGAGGGCGCGCCGGAGCCGGAGCAGCCCGCCGGCCCGTACGACGGCGTGCTGAGCCTCGCGCACGAGGCGCTGGACAAGGGCGACCTGGGCGGTGCCGTCCAGGCGTACAAGAACGTGCTGGCCGAGGACCCGGCCCACCCGGAGGCGAAGCTGGGCCTCGCGCAGGCCGAGCTGCTCCAGCGCGTGCAGGGCGTCGACCCGCAGGCGGTGCGCAAGGCCGCCGCGGACGCTCCCGGCGATGTGCGGGCGCAGATCGCCGCGGCCGATCTGGACCTGGTCGGCGGCCATGTCGAGGACGCTTTCGGCCGCCTGATCGACACGGTCCGGCGCACCGCGGGCGAGGACCGGAACGCGGCCCGTGTGCGGCTGCTGGAGCTCTTCGAGGTGATCGGGGCGGAGGACCCGCGGGTGAGTGCCGCGCGGACCGCGCTCTCTCGCGCCCTGTTCTGACCCACATGACTCAACGGCATCGCTTTGCCAAAACTTGGTAAAAGCGGCCTCCGTTACTGCGAGTAAGAAAAGCCCGGGCTTTCGCCCGGGTTTTTCGCGTATCTCCCCTTCTCTCCGGACACGGTGGGGCGACCTCGCCCCGCCCGCCGATGCACACCGGACGCCCCGTGGTTATCGGCTCGTTACTCGCTAGTAATGAACCTCTTGTGCGGCAGCCGCGAATGCACCACGATCGGCCACGCTCGGTCCATTTCCCCAACCTGACAGCCGGTCGGTGTCGGGGGAGCGGGTCCCCACCGGGCGGACCGGCCCCGCGCGGGCCGGTTCAGGGACAGGGGGGTCCCCGCCGCACTCCGGCAGGGCCTGTCCCGGAGGTTGCGCGAAAGGCGTGGCCAAGTGGTTGTCGCTCGGGGGTGATCGCCGGTGTTCCCGGAGGCGTTTCGCGTCGCCGGACGGCGGCGCTCTCCTTCCCGAGGACGTAGCACGTCTCCCATCCCCGGGCGCGGATCCGCAACGCGGAGCCCGAGCCGGAGATGCACGTCCGAGAAGGAGGCAAGTCATGGAGTCTTTGACTCGCGGTGGGACCAGATGGCGGCGGTTCGCCGTCGTCATGGTGCCGAGCGTCGCGGCGACGGCCGCGATCGGAGTCGCCATCGCACAGGGTGCGCTGGCGGCGTCGTTCAGCGTGTCGGGCCAGCAGTTCCAGGTGACCGCGGGCAAGCTGCACGGCACCGGGTTCGTCCAGTACGGCGCCCTGGACCAGACGAAGGCGGGTGCCAAGCCCGTCGCGGTGGTCGGCATCGACGAGGCGCAGATCAACAAGCTCTGCCAGGCCGTCACGATCCCCATCCCGCTCACCGACAAGAAGGTGTCGATGAAGCTGGAGGCGGGCGGCGACAAGCAGGTCACGGCGTCGAAGCTGTACATCGACGCCGAGGACATGAAGGCCAACGCCACGTTCAAGAACGTCGACATCGGCGTGTCCGTGGACAACACCACCAAGGGCCCCGGCCCGGCCGGTGCGGGCAAGAACGGCGAGGGCGCGCACGTGCCCGGCTCGTTCGCCCAGCAGGCGGACGAGGTCTGGTTCGACAGCGTCGACCAGAAGGCCTGGGCCACCTCGGCCGGAACGTTCACGCTCCCCGGCCTGCACATGGGCATCAACTGGGGCGAGTCCCAGTGCGACGTGCCCAAGGGTTGACACGCTGAACGGGCCGGTACGGGGCGGGAGTTCCCGCACCCGTACCGCGTCCGCGCCGTACCGAAGAACATGCCCCCGAGGAGCTGTACGACATGAGCGTCGACACGCGACCCCAGCAGACCGGTTCAGTAGGCCGCGCCCGCCGTTCGTTCCGGGAGTGGCGCTGGCAACGCCCGTTCTGGGGCGGGCTGTGGACCCTGCTGGCCGGATTCCCGATCATGTACATCCCCTACCAGACCATGACGCTGGGCGATCTGCACATCCGCATGGCCACCACGGCGGGCGCGGGCTCGCTGATCATAGGGGTGCTGCTGGTCGTCCTCGGCCTGACGCTCTGGTTCCAGCAGCAGTCGCGGATCTTCGCCGGGGTCGCGGCCATCCTGCTCGCGCTGGTCTCGCTCGTCGTCTCCAACTTCGGCGCGTTCCTCGTCGGCTTCCTGCTCGCCCTCGTCGGCGGGGCCCTCGGCGTCTCCTGGGCGCCGGGCCGGCCGGCCGCCGCGGCAGCACGGCCGCAGCCGGAGGCGGAGCCGGCCGTCTCGCTCAGCAAGCACGATGACGGGGCGACCGGGGCGGCCGGGGCGGCCGGCGCAACGGACGGAGGACACCGTGCCGACTGACGGGCCGCGCCACGCCGCGCCCAGAAAGCCGCTGCTCGCCCGGCTGCACATGCCGGCGGGCAAGGCCGTCGCCCTCGTGGCGATGCCGAGCGCCGTGCTCATGGGCATGGGGCTCACCCCGACGCTGGCCGCTGCCAAGCCCGCGACCAAGAAGCTGTTCGACGGCGCGTGCGCCACGGCGCCGGACACGGCGGTGGAGAGCGAGAGCCCGGACGCGGGGAAGTCCGCCGGCCCGAGCACCGGCCCGAGCGGGAAGCCGGGCGAGAAGCCGGGCGGCGGCCCGAGTGCGGCTCCGGGCAAGGCGCCGAGCGCGGGCGCCTCCGCGCCTGCCGGGAAGCAGGAGAAGCCGGAGAAGCCGGCGGCTCCCGGGAAGTCCGCTGCTCCGAAGCCGGCCGCGCCCTCCGGCTCGCCGTCCCCGGCTCCCTCCCCTTCTCCCTCCGCGTCGAAGGCCACCAACCCGCTCGACCCGCTGGGTCTCGGGGACAAGCTGCACGACATCCTGACCGGCGGCGGGAAGACGGCCCCTCCGGCGACTCCTCCGGCGGCTTCCCCGGCCGCCCCGGGCCCGGCGTCCTCGGCGCCCGCCCCCCGGCCCTCGGCGCAGCCCGGCGAGGCCCGGAAGGACCCGGCGGAGAAGCCCGCCGGGAAGGACGGGGACAAGGGCGCGGCCAAGGCCGGGGACGAGGACGCCCCGTCCGCCGGACCGTCCACGTCGCCGAGCCCGGACCCCTCCGGCTCCACCTCGCCCTCGGCGGCGCCCGGCGACGGTGAACTGCCGCCCTGCCCCAAGGGCACCGTCGTGGACGAGAACGAGCACCACGCCTTCCCCGGCCAGCCCTGGTACCTGGAGGCGAGCAAGCTCACCCTCACCGGGCTGACCTACGAGGGCGTCAAGAAGATCACGATGGTGAACGGGCAGAAGAAGGACGTCCTCAAGTTCACCGCCGACTCCCTGGCGATCAAGGACCTGCACCAGATCGTCAACAGCGGGGGCAAGCAGTACCACGTGGCGGGCATCGGCACCGAGTCCACCGTCACCGGCGGGAAGATCACCATGTACACCGAGGAGCTGAAGGGCAACCTCCTCGGGATCATCCCGGCGACGCACTCCCCGGGCATCCCGCCGCCGCTGATACCGGGGCTGAAGCTGCCGATCCCGGTCTTCTACACCAACGTCAAGATCCGTCAGGCCGGGCAGTTCGGCGGCACGCTGCACATCCCGAACCTGCACCAGTACATGACCGACGGCACGTACCCGTAGGTCCGGCGCACGCGGATGCGGATACGGCCGTGGCCGCCGCCCCGGGAGGGGACGGCGGCCACGGCCGTTGAGGAAGCGGGAACCTAGCGGCTCTCGCCGCCCAGGTGGTGCACCCGCACCATGTTGGTCGTGCCGGGGACACCGGGCGGGGAACCCGCCGTGATGATCATGGTGTCGCCGTCGTTGTAGCGCTTGAGCTTCAGCAGCTCCGCGTCGACCAGGTCGACCATCGCGTCCGTGTTCTCCACGTGCGGGACGACGAAGGTCTCGACGCCCCAGCTCAGCGTGAGCTGGTTGCAGGTGGAGGCGTCCGTGGTGAAGGCCAGGATCGGCTGGGCCGCGCGGTAGCGGGACAGGCGGCGGGCGGTGTCGCCGGACTTGGTGAAGGCCACCAGCGACTTGGCGCCCAGGAAGTCCGCGATCTCGCAGGCCGCGCGGGCGACGGAACCGCCCTGGGTGCGCGGCTTCTTGCCCGGGACCAGCGGCTGCAGGCCCTTGGAGAGCAGCTCCTCCTCGGCCGCCTCGACGATGCGGGACATCGTCTTGACGGTCTCGATCGGGTACGCGCCGACGCTGGACTCGGCGGAGAGCATGACCGCGTCGGCGCCGTCGAGGATGGCGTTGGCGACGTCGGAGGCCTCGGCGCGGGTCGGCCGCGAGTTGGTGATCATCGACTCCATCATCTGGGTCGCGACGATCACCGGCTTGGCGTTGCGGCGGCACATCTCGATGAGGCGCTTCTGCACCATCGGGACCTTCTCCAGCGGGTACTCCACCGCCAGGTCGCCACGGGCCACCATCACGCCGTCGAACGCCATGACGACGTCCTGCATGTTGGCGACGGCCTGCGGCTTCTCGACCTTGGCGATGACCGGGACCCGGCGGCCGACCTCGTCCATGACGCGGTGGACGTCCAGGACGTCCTTGGCGTCGCGGACGAAGGACAGGGCGACCATGTCGCAGCCCATGGCGAGGGCGAACTTCAGGTCCTCGACGTCCTTCTCGGACAGCGCCGGGACGTTCACCGCCGCGCCGGGCAGGTTGATGCCCTTGTGGTCGGAGATGACGCCGCCCTCGATGACGATGGTCCGCACGCGCGGGCCCTCGACCTCGGTGACCCGCAGCTCGACGTTGCCGTCGTTGATCAGGACCTGGTCGCCCTTGGTGACGTCGCCGGGCAGGCCCTTGTAGGTCGTGCCGCAGATCGTCTTGTCGCCGGGGACGTCCTCGGTGGTGATGGTGAACTCGTCGCCGCGCACCAGCTCCACCGGGCCGTCCGCGAAGGTCTCCAGGCGGATCTTCGGGCCCTGCAGGTCGGCGAGGACGCCGACCGCCCGGCCGGTCTCCGCGGCGGCCTTACGGAGGCGGTGGTACCGCTCCTCGTGCTCCGCGTGGGTCCCGTGGCTCATGTTGAAGCGGGCCACGTTCATGCCGGCCTCGATCAGCGTCTTCAGCTGCTCGAAGGAGTCGACGGCGGGGCCCAGGGTGCAGACGATTTTGGAACGGCGCATGGGGCAGATCCTATCGGTTTGTTTCGGAGCGGAATATTCGAGCTGTGGGAACGACCTAGTAACGGCCGACGATCAAGCGCTGACCAGGTCGTACGTCTGGGTGGCGATCTCCAGCTCCTCGTCGGTGGGTACCACGGCGACCGCGACCCGGGCGCCCTCGGGGGAGATCAGGCGCGGCTCGCCGGAGCGCACGGCGTTGCGGCCGGCGTCCACGGCCAGGCCGAGCTCCGTAAGGCCCGCGACGGCGGCCTCGCGGACCGGGGCCGCGTTCTCGCCGACGCCGGCGGTGAAGGCCACGGCGTCGACCTTGCCGAGGACGGCGTAGTAGGCGCCTATGTACTTCTTCAGCCGGTGCACATAGATGTCGAAGGCGAGCTGCGCCTGCTCGTCGCCCTCGTCGATGCGGCGGCGGATCTCGCGCATGTCGTTGTCGCCGCACAGGCCGATCAGGCCGCTCTTCTTGTTGAGCAGCGTGTCGATCTCGTCGGTGGACATCCCGGCGTTGCGGGACAGGTGGAGCAGGACCGCCGGGTCCAGGTCACCGGAGCGGGTGCCCATGACCAGGCCCTCCAGCGGGGTCAGGCCCATGGAGGTGTCGACGCACCGGCCGCGCTCGACCGCGGAGGCCGAGGCGCCGTTGCCCAGGTGCAGCACGATCACGTTGACCTCGGACGGGTCCTTGCCGAGCAGCTTCGCGGTCTCGCGCGAGACGTAGGCGTGCGAGGTGCCGTGGAAGCCGTAGCGGCGCACCATGTGGGCGTCGGCCGTGGCCGTGTCGATGGCGTAGCGGGCGGCGGACTCCGGCATCGTGGTGTGGAAGGCCGTGTCGAAGACGGCGACCTGCGGCAGGTCGGGGCGGAGCGCCTGCGCCGTGCGGATGCCGGTGATGTTGGCCGGGTTGTGCAGCGGGGCGACCGGCACGAGCCGCTCGATCTCGGCCAGCACCTCGTCGGTGATCACGGTGGGGGCGGTGAACTTCTGGCCGCCGTGCACCACCCGGTGACCGATCGCGGCGAGCTCCGGCGAGTCCAGGCCCAGCCCGTCCGCGGCCAGCTCGGCGGAGACCGCCTTCAGCGCGGCCTCGTGGTCGGCGATCGGCGCCTCCTTCTCGCGCTTGTCGCCGCCCGTGGCGAGCGGGGAGTGCACGAGGCGGGAGGTCTCCTCGCCGATGCGCTCGACCAGGCCCGCGGCCAGCCGGGCGCCGTCGGCCATGTCGAGCAGCTGGTACTTGACCGAGGAGGAGCCGGAGTTGAGGACGAGGACTCGGGTGGGGTTGGCAGTCATGAACGCTTTCCGGTGTGTGGGGGCTCGTACGGCTACGTCGGGAGTGGGGGGCGGGGCGGGGCGGGCGGGGCCCCGCGGGCGGGCCCCCCCCCCCCCCCCCCGCCGCACGCCGG
>NZ_JBMMMZ010000012.1:212900-216533 GCF_049725035.1 Streptomyces sp. XH2
GTGGTGGGGGCTCGTCCGGCTCGGTGGGGGGTGGGGGGCGGGGGGGGCCGTACGGGACCGGGCGGCGGTCCCGTACGGCCCACGGGCGTCAGACGGCGGGCGCGTCCGGCGCGGTTCCGCCGCGGCGCTCGCCCTGGGCCTGGATCGCGGAGATCGCGACCGTGGTCACGATGTCCTGCACCAGGGCGCCGCGGGAGAGGTCGTTGACGGGCTTGCGCAGGCCCTGCAGGACCGGGCCGACGGCCACGGCGCCGGCCGAGCGCTGGACGGCCTTGTAGGTGTTGTTGCCGGTGTTGAGGTCGGGGAAGATCAGCACGGTGGCCTTGCCGGCCACCTCCGAGCCGGGCAGCTTGGTCTTGGCGACCGCCGCGTCCACGGCGGCGTCGTACTGGATCGGGCCCTCGACCAGCAGGTCGGGGCGGCGCTCGCGGACGATCTCGGTGGCCTTGCGGACCTTGTCGACGTCCGCGCCGGAGCCGGAGGTGCCGGTGGAGTACGAGAGCATCGCGATCCGCGGCTCCACGCCGAACTGCGCGGCGGTCGTGGCGGACTGGATGGCGATGTCCGCGAGCTGCTCGGCGTTCGGGTCGGGGTTGACCGCGCAGTCGCCGTAGACCAGCACCCGGTCGGCCAGGCACATGAAGAAGACGGACGAGACGATCTGGGCGCCCGGCGCCGTCTTGATGATCTCGAAGGCGGGGCGGATGGTGGCGGCGGTGGAGTGCACCGCGCCGGACACCATGCCGTCGGCCAGGCCCTCCTGGACCATCAGCGTGCCGAAGTAGGAGACGTCGGTGACCACGTCGTGCGCGAGCTCGACGGTCATGCCCTTGTGGGCGCGGGCCTTGGCGTAGATCTCGGCGAAGCGCTCGCGCAGCGGGGAGGTCTGCGGGTCGATGATCTGCGCCGCGGCCAGGTCGATGCCCAGCTCGCCGGCGCGCTTGCGGATCGCGCCCTCCTCGCCGAGCAGCGTGAGGTCGCAGATGTCGCGGCGCAGCACCACGTCGGCGGCGCGCAGCACGCGCTCCTCGGTGCCCTCAGGCAGGACGATGCGGCGGCGGGCCGAGCGGGAGCGCTCGATCAGCTCGTGCTCGAACATCATCGGGGTGACGCGGCTGGAGCGGGCCACGGCGATGCGGTTGGTGAGCTCGGCGGTGTCCACGTGCCGCTCGAACAGGCCGAGGGCCGTCTCCGCCTTGCGCGGCGAGAACGCGTCCAGCTTGCCCTCGATCGCGAACAGCTCGGCCGCGGTCGGGAAGGAGCCGCCCGGCACCGAGACGACCGGGGTGCCCGGGGCCAGCCGGTCCGCGAGGGCCAGGATGTCCGGGCCCGGCTTCTCGTCCAGGGTCAGCAGCACGCCGGCTATCGGCGGGGCGCCCGCGCTGTGCGCGGCGAGGGCGCCGACGATCAGGTCGACGCGGTCGCCCGGGGTCACGACCAGGCAGCCCTCGGTCAGGGCGGGCAGGAAGACCGGCAGCATGGCGCCGCCGAAGACGAAGTCCTTGGCGTCGCGGGCGAGCCCCGCGTCGTCGCCGAGCAGGACCTCGGCGCCCAGCTTGCGGACGATCTGCGCCACGGTCGGCGCGGAGAGCCCGGCCTCCTCGGGAAGCGTGTAGCAGGGCACGGGCAGGCTCGCCGAGAGGCGCTCGCCGACGGCCTCGCGGTCGGCCGGGGCCACCCGGTTCACGACCAGGGCGACGACGTCGCAGCCCAGGGCCTCGTAGGCGCGGTAGGCGTTGCGGGCCTCGGCCCGTACGGACTCGGCCGTCTGGTCCTGGCCGCCGACGACCGTGATCACCGAGGCGCCGAACTCGTTGGCGAGGCGCGCGTTGAGGGCGAGCTCGTCGGGGAGCGTCGAGCCGACGTAGTCCGTGCCGAGCACCAGCACGTACTCGTAGTCGCGGGCGACCGCGTGGAAGCGCTCGACCAGGCGCGAGACCAGCTCGTCCGTGCCGCGCTCGGCCTGCAGCGCGGAGGCCTCGCCGTAGCTCATGCCGTACACCGACTCGGCGGACTGGCCGAGCCGGTAGCGGGACCGCAGCAGGTCGAAGAGGCGGTCCGGCCCGTCGCCGTGCACGAGCGGGCGGAAGACGCCCACCCGGTCCACCTGCCGGGTGAGGAGCTCCATGACTCCCAGCTCGATGACCTGGCGGCCGTCGCCCCGGTCGGTACCGGTCACGTACACGCTGCGCGTCACGCGTGCTCTCCTTGCTCCATCGCCGTGTTCTTCGGTTTGTTCTTCGGTGTGCTCCGGCGTGTTCCACGCCGTGTTCTACGTCTTAAAAATTACCCGTTATGGTGGGCTTGACCTCTTGACAATACCTGCGCCCCTGGATAAGGCGCGCGTCAGCAGGCGGGAGCGCACCGCAGGAGCGGAGGTCGGGGCCGGCGCCACCCGGGGGTGCGCCGCTACCCATCGGGCCGTGAAACAATCGGCCCGGCTCACATGTACCATCCCCTTACCCTCGGTAGGGGGGACCCCAGAGCAGGAGACACAGCACGCGATGCGCATCGGAGTTCTCACCGCAGGCGGCGACTGCCCCGGCCTGAACGCTGTCATCCGCTCGGTGGTGCACCGCGCGGTCGTCGGCCACGGCGACGAGGTCATCGGCTTCGAAGACGGCTTCAAGGGTCTGCTCGACGGCCGGCACCGCAAGCTCGACCTGGAGGCGGTCAGCGGCATCCTGGCCCGCGGCGGCACCATCCTCGGCTCCT
This sequence comes from Streptomyces sp. XH2, assembly GCF_049725035.1. Lineage (NCBI taxonomy): Bacteria > Bacillati > Actinomycetota > Actinomycetes > Kitasatosporales > Streptomycetaceae > Streptomyces > Streptomyces sp. XH2. The sequence continues at coordinate 215,616 of NZ_JBMMMZ010000012.1, forward strand.
CCCGCCTGGAGCGCGCCCGCCTCCGCGAGGCCTGCGAGAGCTCCAAGGAGCTCGCCCGCGAGTACGGCATCGACGTCCTCATCCCCATCGGCGGCGAGGGCACGCTCACCGCGGCCCGGATGCTGTCGGACGCGGGCCTGCCCGTCGTCGGCGTCCCCAAGACCATCGACAACGACATCTCCTCCACGGACCGCACCTTCGGCTTCGACACCGCCGTCGGCGTCGCCACGGAGGCCATCGACCGGCTCAAGACCACCGCCGAGTCCCACCAGCGGGTGATGGTCGTCGAGGTCATGGGCCGCCACGCCGGCTGGATCGCCCTGGAGTCCGGCATGGCCGGCGGCGCCCACGGCATCTGCCTGCCCGAGCGGGCCTTCGAGGTCGACGACCTCGTGAAGATGGTGGAGGAGCGCTTCGCCCGCGGCAAGAAGTTCGCCGTCATCTGCGTCGCCGAGGGCGCCCACCCCGCCGAGGGGTCGATGGAGTACAAGAAGGGCGCCATAGACCAGTTCGGTCACGAGCGCTTCGCCGGCATCGGCACCAAGCTCGCCGGCGAGCTGGAGCGGCGCCTGGGCAAGGAGGCCCGCCCGGTCATCCTCGGCCACGTCCAGCGCGGCGGCACCCCCACCGCGTACGACCGCGTCCTCGCCACGCGCTTCGGCTGGCACGCGGTCGAGGCCGCGCACCGCGGTGACTTCGGCAAGATGACCGCGCTGAAGGGCACGAACATCGAGATGGTGCCGATCGCGGATGCGGTGACGGAGCTGAAGAGGGTGCCGGAGAGCCGGATGGACGAGGCGGAGTCGGTCTTCTGACGCGACCTCTTCCGCCCTTCCTCTTGCGAGGCTTACGAGGCCCCCGCCGACTGTGGTCGGCGGGGGCCTCGGCGTTGCGGCGGGGGCTTCGGCCGGGGCGGCC
>NZ_JBMMMZ010000012.1:216543-351583 GCF_049725035.1 Streptomyces sp. XH2
GCGCCGGGGCAGGGGTCCGGGCCCGTATGTTTACGGGCCCCCGCGCCGTCGCGTTGCCCCGCGTCGGGCCCGCACATACACGTCAGCGTCCCGGACCCCTGCCCCTGCGCCCCCGGCCCTCCTCGACGGAGGGGGCGTGGCCGCCGGAGTCGGCGGCATGGCGGTGCCACCGGTCTGCGGGTTCGTCGGCTGCTCGGCGGAGCCCCCTGAGCGCTGTGCGCCCGGCGGCGCCTGGCCCTGCCTCCGTGCGGTCAGGCCCGGGGTCCTCCCGGGTCTCCCGGGGAAGGCCGCCGCGAAGGGGGCGCGCCCGCGACGGCGAGGGTCCGGCGGCATGTGTGAGGGCCGGTCTAGCCCGCTTCGCGGAGCGTCCGCAGGATGCGTTCCAGGGCGTGGCGGTCCGTGGGGGTGAGGCGGGCGCTGACGTGCGTGCGCAGGTGCGCGAGGTGCTGCTGCAGGGCGCGGTCCAGGGCCTGCTCGCCCGCCTCGGTGAGGACGGCGAGCGCGGCGCGCCGGTCGGCCGGGTCCGGTTCGCGGCGGATCAGGCCCGCCTCCTCCATCCGGTCCGCGAGCCGGGTGAAGCCGCCGGAGCTGAAGGCCACCGCGGTCGCCAGGTCGCTCATCCGCAGGGCGTGACCGGGCGTGCGGCCGAGCCGCAGCAGGACCTCGAACCAGGTGTCCGGGACCCCCAGGCCCTCGTGGACCAGTGGCTTCAGGCGGCTGAAGGCCTCCACGAACAGTCCGTACAGCGTCACGTCGTCGTCATGCAGCATGTGCTCCTCCACCCGACCAGGGTCCCAGACGATCGCCCGTAGCGGCAGAACCTTTCCTTGCAGTATCTGCTGCAGCAGACATATTGTCTGCTGCAGCAGATATTTCCCCTGCCACGGACCCGTAACAGGCTGGAGTACGTCCATGCGCAAGCGCACCCTGCCCGCCCTCGGCCTCACCGTCGCCGCCGCCGGTGTCGTCGGTGCCGCCCTCGCCATGAGCCCCGCCACCGCCGGTGCCGCCACCGCCTCCACGGCCGGCCCGCGCACGGTCACCTTCGAGGCCGTCGAGAAGGGCACGTCGGTCAACTTCGTCGACGTCGCCCCGTCCGACTCGGCCCTCGGCGACCAGCTGATCGGCACCGGCGACCTCGTCGGTGCCGACGGCCGCACCATCGGCACCAGCAGCTTCCAGGGCATCTCCACCGATGCGAAGCCGCGCACGGCGGAGATGCTGACCTTCGTCTACGACCTGGGCGACGGCAACAAGATCACCACGTCCGGCACGGCCCGCCTGAACGCCAAGGGCCCCGTCTTCGACGAGCAGTTCGCCGTCACCGGCGGCACCGGCAAGTACAAGAACGCCCGCGGTCAGGTGCGCGTCCTGCAGGAGACCGTGGAGCGGGCGAAGGTCACCTTCGACATCCAGCTCTGACCGATCCGTCGCACTTCTCGGAGAAGAACCGTATGAACGCCCCCCTTGAGATCACGGTCCTCGGCGCCACCGGCATGGCCGGCAGCCGTATCACCGACGAAGCGGTCAGCCGCGGCCACGCCGTCACCGCCGTCGCCCGTCACCACGACGCGCAGGCCCCCGCCCGGGACGGCCTGCACCGGGTGACCGCCGACGCGGCCGGCCCGGACCTGCCGCTCGACGGCGCGGACGCCGTCGTCAGCGCGCTCCCCGCCCGCGTCGCCCTGCCGCTGCTCCCCGCGCTGGTGGCCCGGGCCGCGGGCCGCCGCCTGCTGTTCGTCGGCGGCGCCGGCAGCCTGCGCCTGCCGAACGGCGAGCGCGTCATCGATCAGCCCGGCTTCCGCGAGGAGTGGAAGCCCGAGGCCTCCGCCCACGTCGGACTCCTCGACGCGCTGCGCGCCCTCCCGGAGGACGTGGACTGGACGTTCCTGAGCCCCTCCGCGCTCTTCCTGCCCGGCGAGCGCACCGGCACCTTCCGCCTCGGGGGCGACGACCTGCTCGCCGGGGCCGACGGCACGTCCCGCATCTCGGCCGAGGACTACGCGGTCGCCATGCTCGACGAGATCGAGAACCCGGCGCACCGGCGGCGGCGCTTCACCGTCGGCTACTGACAGCCCGGCCGGCGGCGGCGTACGCGGCTGCCGCCGCTCACGCGCGAGGGTGAGGCCCTGCGAAGGAGGCCTCGCCCCGCTCACCGTGTGTCAGGGGCGGTTGCCAAGCAGCTCCACGACGTCCCTCGGGAGTGCGGGAACTGTCAGCGGTTGAGATCGAGGAAGGGCAGCCCGAGCGGGGCGTACGGCTTCGGATCGACCGTGGCGATCAGCGCCTCCGCGTCCCACTCGGGCAGGTGGCGTACGGCGTGGGCGGCGGCCCCGATCCCCGGCGGTACGCCGTCCCTGCGCAGCCGCGCGACCGTCAGCAGGGCCGGGTAGTCGAAGTCGACCGTGTGGATGACGTCGAGCTGACCGATGTGCCCGGCGATTCCGGGGTGCTCCAGGTCCGCCTCCAGGACGGACAGGACCGGTGCCCACAGGCGCGTCTCCGGTTCGGAATACGCGTGATGGATCAGTGCGGAAACCTGTCGGTTGCCGGACAGCGCGACCAGCGTAGGGGCGTCCAGAACGAGGTGGTACCGGTCGATCATGCAGCGGCGTCCCGCTGCTCCCGGGTGAAGGCCTCACGGACCTTGCGGCCCATTGCTGTGCTCTCCTCGTCCGTCACCTCGACGCCGAAGTGCTCGGCCAGGTAAGCACGTGCTGCTTCCGCGCGCTCGCGGCGCTCCTCGGCGGTGAGCGTGGACTCCGCGAACTCCTGCACCAGGGAGCGGATGGAGATGCCGCGCGACTCGGCGATGACGGCTAGGCGGTCCCGCACCTCGGCGGGGACCCGGATCATGGCGTCGGACATGAAGCGAGTTTACGTCCGTGTATACGCTCTGTGGGCTGTTTCCGGAACATGCGTCGTACGGGTGAACCCCTGTCGGCCCGGTCGGAGGCCGTCAGGGGCTTTCCTCGTTCGGTGAGGCGGGGGACCGGGCCGCGGGGCCGGGTGCTTTCGCGAGGTCGCCGGGCGGCCCGATGCGCCCTACTGCGCCCCGATCGACTCCAGCATGTTGAGCTTCGCCGCCCTGCGGGCCGGCCAGACCGCGGCCAGCACGCCGACCGCCAGGGCCAGCAGCAGGAAGACCCCGATCCGCGCCCACGGCACGACCATCTCGTACTGCGGGAAGGACGACCGCAGCAGGTGGCCCCCGGACCAGGCGAGGAAGACGCCGGTCCCGACGCCCAGCACCGCGCCGAACATCGCGATCATCACGGACTCCAGCCGGACCATCCGCTTGACCTCGCGGCGGGCCAGACCGATCGCGCGCAGCATCCCGATCTCGCGGGTCCGCTCGAAGACGGACATGGCGAGCGTGTTGACGACGCCGAGGACCGCGATGACGACGGCCATGCCGAGCAGGCCGTAGGCGAGGTTGAGGATCGGGTCGATGTTCCCGGACTCGGCGCGGCGCAGGTCCTCGGGGGACTCGACCTTGATGAGCGGGTTGCCGCCGAACGCGTCCTTGATCTTCTCGCGCAGGCCGGCGGCCTCGCCGCGCTCCGCCTTCACCAGCACCGAGTCGTCGCGCACCTTCTCCCTGTGCGGGTCGACGAGGGCGGGCGCGACGAGGACGTCGCCGAGCACGTCGTTGTCGGCGTGGACGGCCACGACCTTGGGCGCGGCCCGCTTGCCGTCGTAGAACTCCATGGGCAGCGTGGAGCCGGCCGCGAGGCCCCGCTTCTTCGCGTACGACTCGGACACGGCGACGGCCCCGGTGCCGCGCACGTCGGCGAGCGAGCCGGACGTGACGCGCAGGTAGGTCACCTTGGTGATCGACGACAGGTCGGTGGCGACGGCCAGGGACGGCTGCCCGTCCGACTGGAAGCCGGACGTCCGCAGCGGGACGGCCGCGGCGATGCCGGGCTGGGCGGCGAGCTCCTTGCCGATCTCCGGCGCGAGGCCCAGGTAGCTGGAGGACTTGACCTGGTAGTCGGCGGTCAGGTCCTTCTTGCCCATCCGGCCCACGCCCTCGTTCGCCGAGACCGCGCCCACCGTCAGGCCGGTGATCAGCGTGAGGCCGATCATCAGCGCGGACGCGGTGGCGGCCGTACGGCGCGGATTGCGCAGGGCGTTCTCCTTGGCGAGCTTGCCGCTGACGCCGGAGAAGCGGGCGGCGAGCCTGCCGAAGAGCCGGACGAACGGCCGTGAGAGCAGCGGGGCCAGCACGATGACGCCCGTGAGCGTGAGGGCCGAGCCGGCCATGGCGTAGGTCAGGCCGCTGCGGTCGCGGAAGGTGGTCGTGTAGAGCAGGGCGGCCACGCCCAGCGCCGTGAGCGCGGCGCCGATGGAGTTGCGCACGACCAGGCCGCGCGGCGCCGGGGGCGCTTCCCCGGAGGACAGCGCCTCGACCGGGGCGATCCGCGCGGCCTTGCGGGAGGGCAGCCAGGCGGCGAGCACGGTCACGACGACGCCGACCGCGAGGGCGCTCAGCACGGCCGGAGCCTCGATCACGAGCGGCCCGTCGGGCAGGTGCGCCCCGTTGGCGTTGAGGAGCTCCGGCAGCAGGACGGCGACCCCGAGGCCCAGCCCCAGACCCAGCGCGGAGGCGATCAGGCCCAGCAGCCCGGCCTCGACGAGCACCGAGCGCACCACCTGGCGGCGCGAGGCGCCCACGGCCCGCAGCAGCGCGATCTCACGGGTGCGCTGGGCGATGAGCATGGTGAAGGTGTTGGCGATGATGAAGACGCCGACGAAGAGGGAGATGCCGGCGAAGACCAGGAAGGTGGTGCGGATCGACCGGGTCTGCTCGTCGATCATCTTGGACTGCTCGGCCGCCAGCGCGGCGCCGCTCCGCGCCTCGAAGCTCTCCGGCAGCGCCTTGCGGACCTCCGCGGTCAGCTTGTCCTTGTCGGTGCCGGGCGTCGCGGACACCACGAGCTCGCTGAACTCGCCCGGCTTGCCGAAGAGCTTCTGCGCCGTCGCGGTGTCGAAGACGGCGATGCTGCCGCCGGCGCTCACGCGCGGGTTGTCCGTCCGGACGATGCCGACGAGCTTCTTCTTCAGGACGGGGCCGTCGACGGCCATGCGGACGGTGCCGCCGATCTCGGCGCCCGTCTTCTCCGCCGTCCGCTCGTCCAGCGCGACCTCGCCCTCGCCGGCGGGCGCACGGCCCTTGACCAGCGGGTAGCGGCTGTCCTTGCCGTCCTTGCCGGGCGCGTAGTTGACGCCGGCGCTGCCCCAGTCGCCGCCGGTGGGGTTGTTGTGCTTGTCGGCGATCATGGCGACGCCCTCGACGGAGGGGCGTACGGAGGCCACGCCGGGCAGGGCGCGCACGGTCTCGACGGCGCGGTCGCCGAGCCTTTCCGGCTTGTCCTTGCCGGTGCCGGGCCGGCCGCCGCCCTCGGTCACGGAGACGGCGACGTCGTCCAGGCTCCTGGACATCTTGTTGCGGAAGGCGCTGCCGACGGAGTCGCTGAAGATCAGGGTGCCGGAGACGAAGGCGGTGCCGAGGAGGACCGCGAGGGCGGTCATCATCAGCCTGGTTTTGTGCGCGAGGAGGTTGCGCAGGGCGGTACGGAACATGGTGGTGGCGTCAGTCCTGGAGGTCGTCGTGCCCGGAGTCCTGGAGGTCGTCGTGTCCGGCGGCCGTCAGCTCGTACGGCCCTTGGCGTCAAAGGCGGGGGTCCGGGGGTTCCCCCCCGGGAAGGAGGCGCATGCGGTCGAGGACCGCGTCCGCCGTGGGCTCGCGCATCTCGTCGACGATCCGGCCGTCGGCGAGGAACACGACGCGGTCCGCGTAGGAGGCGGCGACGGGGTCGTGCGTGACCATGACGATCGTCTGCTGCAGGGCCTGCACCGACTCGCGCAGGAAGCCCAGGAGTTCGGCGCCGGAGCGGGAGTCGAGGTTGCCGGTCGGCTCGTCCGCGAAGATGATCTCGGGCTTGGCGGTGAGCGCGCGGGCCACCGCCACGCGCTGCTGCTGGCCGCCCGAGAGCTGACTCGGCCGGTGCGAGAGGCGGCCGGAGAGGCCCACCGTGCTCACCACCATGTTCAGCCACCCCGGGTCCGGCTTGCGGCCCGCGATGTCCATGGGGAGGGTGATGTTCTCCAGCGCGGTGAGGGTCGGCAGCAGGTTGAACGCCTGGAAGACGAAGCCGATCTTGTCCCGGCGGAGCCGCGTGAGGCTCCTGTCGTTCAGCGTGCCCAGCTCGGTGTCACCGATCCGGGTCGAGCCGGAGGAGATCGTGTCCAGGCCCGCCATGCAGTGCATCAGCGTGGACTTGCCGGAGCCGGAAGGGCCCATGATCGCGGTGAACTCGGCGCGGCGGAACTCCACGGAGACCGAGTCCAGCGCCGTCACACGGGTGTCGCCCTGTCCGTAGACCTTGCTCAGGCCGGTGGCGCGGGCGGCGACGGCGATGCCGCGAACGCCTGCGGCGCCTGCGGGGGCGTGGGCACCGGGGGGTGTGGGAAAGGCGGCCGCGTGGGGCACGGGTCTCCTCCGGGAGGCGAGGGGGAACGAGGGGGAGCGACCGGCTGCGGCGTGCTCGGCGGCATGCGCTCAATGGCCGGAATCGACTCCTCCCATCCTCGTGCGCGGCCCGCGCCGGGGCGTCAGCCGTACGGCCGGACATCCGTCCGTCCCAAGGCCAGGCCGGTGCGGGGACGGCGTAGTCCCTCAGACGGACCCCGTCGTCCTGAGGACGCATGGGATCGCATGGGATGCGTGGGATCGCATGGGGCGCGTAGGACCGCATGGGGCGCCGGGGCGGCGCTACAGGCTGCTGCCGCGGAAGAGACGTCGGCAGGATGCGGGGCGTGGGGCGCGGGACGCAGGGCGCGGCACGCGCGATGCGGGCTGCCGGTGCACGAGACGGAGGCGACGAGACGCCTGCGCCTATGGCCACGAGCCGCCTATGACCGATGACCGCGAGCCGCCAACGGCCCCGCGGCCTCTACGAACGCAGCGTGCGCGACGGCGGACGCCCGAAACGCCGCTGGTAGTACCCGGAGAAGCGGCCGAGGTTGTTGAAACCCCAGCGGTAGGCGACCTCGGCCACGGTGACGTCGCCGTCCCCGCGGGCCGCCGCCAGCTCCTGGTGCGCCCGGCCCAGCCGGACCTCCCGCAGATAGCCCAGCGGCGTGGTGTCCACGTGCCGGCGGAACGCCTCCTGCAGCGCGCGCGGGCTCACCCGGGCCGCCGCCGCGAGATCGGCCAGCGTCAGGGGCTGGTCCGCGCGCTCCTCGGCCAGCGCCATCGCCCGCCGCACGGCGGGGTGCGCGACCTCGCCCGGACGCTGCGCGTCCACGCCCTGGGTGATCAGCTCGTGGCTCTGCATGAGGATCGCCGCCGTCGACTGCGTCAGGTGCCCGGCCACGAGGGGGCTGCTGCGCGCCACGCCCTCGCCGAGCACCTCCCGGTGCACGGCGGCCGAGATCCCGGCCCAGCTGCGGGCAGCGGCGGCGGAGACGGTCCCGTTGAGCGAGAAGCGGGCCCGTAACGGCCCCTCGACGCCCAGCGCGTCCGCCGCCGCGCGCTCCACGGTCTCCCGGTCGAGCCGGAGCGTCGTCATGCGGGCACCGGGCGACCAGTGCACCTGGAAGGAGCGGTACGGATCGAGCACGTACGTCTGCCCCGGCCCGACGACCCGCTCCTCCCGCCCGGGCGACATCACCCGCACCCTGCCCCGCACCAGCTGGCACACCAGCAGGTACGAGTCGAGCGGCTGCGGCGCGACGAGCGTCTCCGCCCCGTACTGCAGCCCCGACACCGTGATCCCCGGGAAGCCGCCCTCCGCGTACCACGCGGAGAACTCCTTCGGGTCGCCGAGCACGCTGAGTTGATAGGGACTGTAGGCAGAGCTGATGATCTCCCTGGTCTCTTCGAGGTCGTTGCTGAGTACGAGCGTGCGCATGTTGCCGGGGGCCTCGGGGCCCACCCGTGGTTCGGTCATCAGGCTTCCCTCGGATGTCCGCGTATCGGGGACAGGAGCCGCGTTCGGCGAGTAGCCGGTGGATGGCCCCGTTAGTACCGTTGCCCCTGTCCGCAGTCAAGGCGAGGGCCGGTCCCCACAGCTGTTTCGGGACAGGGCCCCGCCCGGGGGGAGAGCGGGTCGGGCCCTGGGTTCACGGGGGACATCCAGGGCCGGTCCCGTCGCGGGGGCGCCCCGCCGTCTCGCGGACGGACGGCGGGGTCTTCGCGTGCGTTCTCCGGGTGGCCGGGCTACTCGGGGCCGCCTCCGGCCTCCGCCGGGACAGGCAGGCGCCAGTTCGGACCGTCCGGCGACCCGAGCCACACCCGCTGATCCTCTGCCGTGACGGTGATCCCGAACTCCGTCGGCATCGGGGAACCAGCGGCGCGCCAGGCGCCGAGCGCGTTCTCGACGACGTCCCACAGGGCGACCGGGCCACCCTGGCGAACGTTCCATTCCTCCCATTCCTCGTTTTCCTCGTTGTTCTTGGGCGTCTTGCGCGTGAGGACGGCGAACGACTCGTCCGTGGCGTTCAGCACGTACGTGCACGGCGTGCCGTCGTCGGCCGGCATGGAGAAGAAGCGGGCGCCCGGCATGGCGAGCTGGGCCACGAACCCACTGCCGGCCGAGGTCAGCACGTCGGGCCCGTACGGGGTGCTGCGCGAGATCCCGTCGTCCGGCGCGGGGATCACGCCGAGGCTTTCGGGCGCGTCCTGCTGGCGGGCGATCATGAAACTCGGGTCGCCGGCGATGAACCGGCCCTCAGCGCGTTCGTCGTGGCCGACGGTGAGACGGACGAGACCGAGGGAGCGCATCCAGCCGCGGAGAGTGGCGAGGATGAGCCCGCCGGGGCGGGTCTGCCGCACCCACGCGCAGGGGACGTGGCGGACGCCGCAGGTGGCGATCGTCCGGTCGTAGGGAGCGCCTTCGGGGTCTCCGGCGAGGCCGTCGCCGACGACGAGGCGCGGGGCGTATCCGCAGCGGTTGAGTGCGTCGCGGGCGCGGGCGGCGACGTCGGGGTCGGTCTCGATGGAGGTGACCCGGCCGGGGGCGAGGCGATGGCACATGAGGGCGGTCGAGTAGCCGGTGCCGGTGCCGATCTCCAAGACCTTCATGCCGTCGTGTACCTGGAGTTCTTCCAGCATGCGCACGACGAGGGCCGGCAGGGTCGAGGACGACGTCGGGTGCGCGCCGCTGATCGGCTTCGGGTCGTTCCAGTCGATCTCTCGGCCGCCGAACTGGGTGACGAGGGTTTCGTCGGCGTACGCCCGCTGCAGCCACTCCTTGACGCCCGACAGCTCAGGGGTGACCGGCGCCCAGGTGGTCAGCCCGGGGGCATCGGTCTCACGGTAGAAGCGGCGTACGAACTCATGGCGGGGGACGGATTCGACGGCGGCGCGCCATGCCGGGGAGCGCAGCCAACCGTCGTCGGCGAGGCGGGCTGTGAGCTGGTGCCGCAGCCTGGTTGCGGTGGAGTCGACGTCAGGTGCCATGAGTGCCTCGTTCCAGAAGGTCAGCGAGGGCGGCGGTCATGGGTAGGCCCGTGGGGGGTTCCATCCATGCCCATTGCCCGGAGGGGTTGCATTCGATGAATGTCCACTCGCCGGAGCGGGCGAGGGCGAAGTCGAATGCGCCGAAGACGAGCTCGAAGTGCCGGAGGTAGGAGAAGAGCGCGCGCTTGACGTCCGGCGGCGGGGTCACGGGGGAGTACGTGTGGGTGCCGTAGTCGGTGCGCCAGTCGAGCAGTCCGGAGTCGATGCGCACCGCGAATATCCGGGGAGCGGTGTCCCGGTGGGGAACCGTTCGGCGTAACTGAACATCGCGTGCCTTTCCATTCGGAGACGGATAGGACTGTGCGGTGCCAAGCCTTCTACGGGCTGGGCGACGATCGCGCTCCGGGCGCGCCGAGCCGGGGACAGCCCCAGCCCCACGCAGGACCGGGTGCCCTATCGGGCAGCGGCATCCGCAGTGGTGCGTAGGCGGTGTGGCGCTCGGTGCCGCACGCGGGGCACCGTTCGACGCCGGGCGAGCGGCTCCAGCCGGCGGCGTGAGCGCACCGCCCCCGGAACGTGAGGCGGCCGGCCGTGGTGCGGGTCGCGGCGATCACGAGTGCACCCCCTGCCGGTGCCGCTCGAACTCGGCCTCCAGCTCCACGGCGTCCTGGACGCGCCCCAGCCGCGCGGCGCCGTAGAACCGGACTCGCAGCGTGGAGCACCGCAGGCACCAGTTCGACAGGTCGGGGCGCCCCGGGGATGTTCCTTCCGGCGCGGCGCCGGGCTCTGCGTGCTCTACCTGCTGTTGTCCGCTCACGCGACTTGCCTCCGTCACATTCACCCCTTGGTGGGGGCGTTTCCTGTGTGCGAGTCCAGCGTCGCGGGCCGTACGTACGCTCGGCCAGAGGTTCAATTCCCAACCGGGTACCCGAGAAAAGGAGTTGCCGGGATGGCGCGCCCACCACGGAAGCTGACACCGGACCGGTCCGCCCGCCATCTCTTCGGCGCCGACCTCAGACACCGGCGGGAAGCGGCGGGCATGACGCTGGAGAAACTCGCCGAGGTCGTCTGCTACAGCCGCAGCCACCTGGCCCGCATCGAGACGGCCGAACACGTACCGCCGCCGGACCTGCCAGGGAGGCTGGACGAGGTCTTCGGCACGGGTGAGCACTTCGCGAGGCTGTATGCGATTGCTCGGCATGAGATCCACCCGGACAAGTACCGCCGACGTATGGAGCTTGAAGCGCGGGCTCGGGTGATCGACGAGTACGCCGGGCATCTCGTGCCGGGCTTGGTGCAGACGGAGGATTATGCGCGAGCACTGTTCCGCGTCAGTAACCCGAAGGCCGTACCGGACGAGATCGAGGAGATGGTGGCGGCGCGGCTGAGCCGTCAGGCGCTACTGAGGGCGGAGTCGCCGCCGGATCTTTCGATGGTGGTGGATGAGGCGGTGATTCGGCGGCCCATTGGCGGGCCTGCTGTAATGCGGGCCCAACTTGCCGCTCTGATAGACCTCGTGGACACCCCGACGACAACCGTCCAGGTTCTGCCGTTCGAACACGGGGAACATGCCCTGTTGGGCGGCACGCTGAGGCTGATGACGTTGGACGATGACTCGAACTTTGCCTACGTGGAGAGCATCGCCACCGGCGAGCTGATCGAAGACCCGCAGACCATCCGTGCCCGCCGCCGGTCCTACGATCTGCTGAGGGCCTATGCCTTGTCGCCAAGTGAGTCGGCGGCCTTCATCCGAGCCTTACTGGAGGCACCTTCATGAGCGTTCCCCACGGCCTCTCCCGACCGGAGTGGGTGAAGTCCAGCTACAGCAACGGTGACGGCGGCGGCTGCGTGGAATGGGCCCCCGCCCTCGCCACCGCCCACGGCATCGTGCCCGTACGGGACTCGAAGATACCCGGCGGCCCGGTGCTGACATTCGACCCGGAAGCGTGGTCTTCGTTCGTGACCGCGGTGCGTGAAGGGCGCTGACTGCCCTGACGGAGCCGGAGGGCTGCCAAGCCCGGGCGGCGAAACTACTCGTCCACGCCGCCGCCGACCGTGTGAAGCTCGCCGTCGTGCTGCTCGAAGCCGGGGAGGCGGACGAGGCGTGCGCAGAAATGAGCCGCGTCCTCGATGCCTGCGTTGGCATCTCCTCGCCACCGCTGGCGAGCAAGGTCCTCTCGTTCGGGCGGACTGCCGCACGCCTCGACAGCAAGGCGACGCGTGACTGTGTGGCACGCATTCACGAGGTCGTCCGAGGGGACCCCGAATGAAGGAGCACGGAATCGCTGTCGAACCCCTCGACGGGCCGGCAGCGGCACGGGCCGAGGACGCGTTCCGCCTCGTCTACGCCTCGGTCTTCGCCGAGCCGCCGTACAACGAGACCGAGGGTGACGTCGCAGCGGGCTTCCGTCGTTTCCGTTCCCAGACGCGCAAGCCCGGCTTCCGGGGCGCACTCGCACGGACGGAATCCGGGGGCCCCGTGGGTCTGGCCTTCGGCTATCCGCTCAGCGCACGGACACGCTGGTGGGATCAGCTGCTCGTACCCGTTCCGGAGGAAACGCGCCGCGAAGACGGGCGCCGGACCTTCGGGCTGATGGAGCTTGCCGTACGTGCCCCTTGGCGGGGGCAGGGCATCGCCCGGCGACTGCATGACGCCGTCCTCGAAGACACCCGGGCGGAACGCGTGCTCCTCAACGTCCGGCGCGATGCCGCTCCGGCGCAGGCTGCCTACCGGTCATGGGGGTACCGGAAGGTCGGCGAGGCGCGGCCGTGGGATGGTGCCGTGCTCCATGACGTGATGGTGCTCGATCTTGTCACACGACCCTGACGTCCTGAGCCCGGCTGTCCGGCTCGTATCAAGGCGAGTTCGCCGTGCGCCCGGTCACTGGGTGACCCACACCCAAGAGGCGCCCTTCTTGTACTCGTCGGCGGTCGTCGCGGTCGCGCTCCAGGCGAGCCGGGCAGGCTGCTTCGAGCCGCTTTTCGCGATGTAGATCGAGCACTGAGTGCGCGCCTCGCCGATGTCCCAGCCCATGTAGATCTCCCCCACCGGGCAGCCCCCCTCGCCGTAGCCCGAGTGAACGACGGGCCGCTCCGCTGCCTTTTCGCCGTTCTCGTCGAGGATCACGGCACCGGCGTTGAGGTCGGAATTGACTACGCTCGGCTTGCCTTCCTTCAGCGTATATGTCACGTACACGAAGTACGGGGTGCCGCCCTCCAGGGTTCGATCGGCCTCAATGTAGTGGCCCTCCTTCAGCTGCTTCTGGGTTCCCTTGACGATCTTCGTGGCCGCTACCTGGAACTTCCCGCCACCGGAATTTCCGGGCTCGTGCAGACCAGGAGCCGGCTGGCCCATCGCCAGCGCGGGAGTCCACTCCACCTTCGGGGCCGGACTCTCCTTGCCGCTCTCGCTCTTCGCCGCACTCTCCTCGGAAGCGCGTGATTCCTTACCGTCTTCCCTGCCGGCTTTGTTGCCGCCGCAGGCGGTGAGCGCAATTCCCAGTGCGGTGGCCAACATCCCGTAGAGGATCTTTGAGCGGCGATACATTTGTTCTTCCTTCTCACGGAAATGCCCGACCCGGCGGAACGGTGGCCCGGGTGTGGCGAGTTCTCCTCTTGACCGCGTCACGCGCGTCATGTACATGCTATGCACTCCCGGCGTGCTCACGCACTATGAGATCCACCTCCGGGGGAGGTGGGTGCGGACGGCCGGGGTTCTCGGAGGCAACGGCCCGCCGCAGGAATCCGGCGGTCAGCCCTTGACGGCGGCGCCGAGGGTGAAGCCGCCGCCGAGGCGGCGGGTGATCAGGGCGTACAGCAGGACCACCGGCGTCGAATACAGGATCGAGAACGCCGCGAGCTGCCCGTACGCCACCTGCCCGAAGTTGCCGAAGAACGTGAAGATGCTGACGGACGCCGGCAGCTGCTCGGGGGAGAGCAGCAGCATGAACGGGACGAAGAAGTTGCCCCACGACAGGGCGAAGCAGTAGATCGCGACGACCCCGACGCCCGGCCCCATCAGCGGCAGGATCACCCGCACCAGCGCCTGCATCCGGCTCGCGCCGTCCGTCCAGGCCGCCTCCTCCAGCACGGCGGGGATGTCGTCCATGAAGTTCTTCATGAGCCAGATGGCGAAGGGGAGTTGGGCGGCGGCCATGAAGAGGGCCGTGCCGTACAGGGTGTCGACGAGGTCGACGCGTACGAAGAGCCCGTAGACCGGCACCATGATCGCCGTCACGGGCAGACAGGTCGTGAACAGCACCCCCAGCAGGTACGGCCGGTTCAGCCGGGACCGGAACCGCGACAGCGGGTACGCCGCGAGCGCCGCGCAGACGATCGTCACGGCCGTCGCGGCCCCGCAGAGCAGCAGGCTGTTGAGCATGGGCGTGAAGGTGATCTCGTCCGTCAGCACCGCGGAGAAGTTCGCCGTCGTCGCCCTCTCCGGCACCCGCACGGCGAGGCCTGCCCCCTCGTCCACCGACGCGAGCAGCAGCCAGACGAGCGGCACGGAGAAGGCCGCGAGGACGACGAGCAGCGCGGCGTCGGCGGCCAGCCGGCGGCGGGTGCGGCGGGCGAGGAGCGGGCGCATGGCACCTCCGGGCGGGGCGGGGGAGTGCGGGACCGCGCGGCGAGGGGCGGGGCACGGGCCCCTCATCTCGTGGATTCCCGCAGGGGCCCCGCCGACCCCTGATGACCGGGATTTTCCCGCCGTGCCGTGCCGCGCCGTCCGGGCGTACCGCTACGGCTGCTCGCCCCAGACGACGGCCTGGGCGACGATGACCCGTTCCCCGTCGAACGTCACCGAAGGGCCCCCGTGGAGCCGGTAGCCCAAGGCCAGCATCTCGCTCACGCGGTGGCAGAACGCGGCGTCGTCCGGGCCGGTCAGGACGCGGTAGACGGGCAAGCCGTCGGGCGGTGTGATCATGCTGCGAGCATGCCACGCCGCGACGGCGTTTCGCGCACCGCTCACGCGACGCAGAATTCGTTGCCCTCCGGGTCCTGGAGGACGACCCCGTAGTAGTCCATGCCCGGCTCGTCCATCACCCGGATCACCGTCGCTCCTGCCGCCGTCAGCCGGTCGACCGCCACCGTGACCCGTACCGTACGGGTCTCCAGCGGGACCCCGCGTCCGCCGCCCACCTTGAGGTCGAGGTGGACGCGGTTCTTGGTGGTCTTCGGCTCGGGGACCTGCTGGAACCACACGCGCGGTCCGCGCCCCGCGGGGTCGACGATGGACTCCGGGGTCTCCCCGGCGCCGTCCGGCAGTTCGGCGTCCGGCACGCCCGTGGCCGACCAGTAGTCCCGCCATGTGGCGTGGCCTTCCGGCGGGGGCTCGGGGACGTACCCCAGCGCCTGCGTCCAGAAGTCCACCATCCTGCGCGGGTCCGCGCAGTCGATCGTCAGCTGCAGTGTCGGCTCCATGCCCTGCAGCCTGACAGAGGCCTGCGACCTGACAAGGAGGGGCCTCCGGGACGCGGGGGTCCGGGCTGCTCAGAGGGGTTCGCGCCGGGGCGCTGCCCGGTGCGCGAGGCGGGTAGGCATAGCGCGTGGCGGCGTACGAACAGCCCGTCGGGGGCTCACGACCGCCGTACGGGGGTGCGACCATGCGCATGCGCAAGCTGATACGAACGGCCGCCGCTGCCCTGCTGGCGGGCGGGATCGCCCTGGGCGGCACGGCCACGGCCCGCGCGGAGCAGCCGGCGGGGGCCGGGACGGTGCCGGGGGCGGACGTCCAGTGCCCCGACCTCGCGTACGGGTCGGCCGGGGTCTGCGCGGCCGTCCTGCAGAAGCAGCTGAACGACCACGGTGCGGGCCTGGTCGTCGACGGCATCGTCGGCCCGAAGACCAAGGCGGCGATCGAGGACTACCAGCGGGCCCACGGACTCGCCGCCGACGGGATCGCGGGCCCCAGGACCCGGGCGTCGCTGACCGCCGAGGCCCCGCCGCCCGCCGTGCAGCGGCACGTGTGGGTCATCCAGGAGCCGGCCGAGGAGAACCGGGCGCCGAACCTCTACGACAAGGTCAAGAACGGCGCTTGCGACACCACCGGCAAGGGCGTGGGGGCCCTGGCCGGCGCGGCGGTTGCCCTGTTCCTGTCGGAGACGGGCCCCGGGGCGGTCGCGGGCGGCGCGGTCGCGGGGTTCGGCACGGAGTCCTTCCTCACCTCGGCGTGCAAGGCGGCCCTCGCCATCGACCCCGCGGCGTAGGGCCCGGCCTGGCCGGGGCCTGCCCGGGGGCGGGTGCCGGGTGCCGGCCCGCCGGGTGAGGCCGCACCGGCCGACCGGGAGGCGGACCTGCCGACTCTCCCGGACAGGGCCCGCTTCCCCAGGCCGGGCCGGCCTCCGCAGGGGGAGCGAGGGAGCGCACGCGTGCCCAGGGCCGCGGCCGCCTCCAGGCACCATCACGGCTCCGGCACGGCCCCGCGCTTCGGCACGGCCCCGCGCTTCGGCACGGCCCCGCGCTGCCGGGCGCCGGACGGACCGGGATCGGCCCCGGCCCCGGCCCGCGCCCGCACCGGCCTCAGGCCGGCACCCCCGCACGCTCCTTCGGCGGCTCCGGCAGGGACCCGTTCCCACTCCCGCCCCCGTCCCCGTGCTCGTCCGCCGTCAGCGTCGTCTCGTCGAACGGCACCCGGCCGGCGAGGACTTCGCCCACCCGCTCCTTGTCGATCTCCTTCGTCCACGTGCCGACGAGGACCGTCGCGACCGCGTTGCCCGCGAAGTTCGTCAGCGCCCGCGCCTCGCTCATGAAGCGGTCGATGCCGACGATCAGGCCGACGCCGTCGACGAGTTCGGGGCGGTGGGACTGCAGGCCGCCCGCGAGCGTGGCGAGGCCCGCGCCCGTGACGCCGGCCGCGCCCTTGGAGGCGACGATCATGAACAGGAGCAGGGAGATCTGCTGGCCCAGGGCGAGCGGCTCGCCCATCGCCTCCGCGATGAACAGCGACGACATCGTCAGGTAGATCGCCGTGCCGTCGAGGTTGAAGGAGTAGCCGGTGGGCACGGTGATGCCGACGACCGGCTTGCTGACCCCCAGGTGCTCCATCTTGGCGATCAGCCGCGGCAGGGCGGACTCCGACGACGACGTCGAGAGGATCAGCAGGAACTCCCGGCCCAGGTACTTCAGCAGCGCGAAGATGTTCACCCCGGCCACCAGCCGCAGCAGCGTGCCCAGGACCACGATCACGAACAGCAGGCACGTCACGTAGAAGCCGATCATGATGACGGCGAGGGACTTCAGGGCGTCGGTGCCCGTCGCTCCGACGACCGCCGCCATGGCGCCGAACGCGCCCACCGGCGCCGCCCACATGATCATGGCGAGGATGCGGAAGACCAGCTTCTGGACGTGCCCGATGCCGCGCAGCACCGGCTCGCCCGCCGTGCCCATCGCCTGCAGCGCGAAGCCCGCGAGCAGGGCGACCAGCAGGGTCTGCAGCACCTGGCCGCCGGTGAAGGCGGAGACCATCGTGGTCGGGATGATGCCGAGCAGGAACTGGGTCGTGGACTCGCTGCCGCCCTTCGCCTGCGCCTCCCCCGCGTGGCGCACCGCGTCCGTCAGGTGCAGCCCGCTGCCGGGCTCCAGGATGTTGCCCACGACGAGGCCGATGGCCAGCGCGACGGTCGACATGACCAGGAAGTAGCCGAGCGCCAGACCGCCGACCGCGCCGACCTTCGCGGCCTTCCGCACGGAGCCGATGCCGAGCACGATCGTGCAGAAGATGACCGGCGAGATCATCATCTTGATCAGGTTGACGAAGCCGGTGCCGAGCGGCTTGAGCCCGACCGCGACGCCCGGCGCCGCGAGGCCGACCACGATGCCGGCGAGGACGGCCGCGATCACGGCCAGGTAGAGGTAGTGGGTCCGGTCCGGCCGCCGGGGCGCCCGCCCGGCCGGTGGTGGTGCTGCCTGTGCCGTCACGGGGGTCTCCTCGTCGTCGCGGCTCTGGGTACGGCTGGGTGCGCCTGCTCAGGCCTGAACAGGCACGGATGGTTTGTCCGAATGGGTCCGGAGAGGCCTGGATGCCTCCAGGTGCGTTCCGGGCGCCCCGCTCTCCCGACGAGGGGGGCTCCGGCGACTATGCACGGCTCTGTGACCGTGGTCACTCTTATGTGCATTACGTTCACGGGCGCGGCCCGGTGCACACTGTCCGCCATGCGCAGACCCCGCATCCGCCGCCCCCGCAGCCTGGCCGGCCAGCTCTTCGCGATGCAGATCGTGCTGGTCACCGTCGTGGTGGCCGGCTGCGCGGCCTTCGCGTACGTCGCCGACCGCGGCCAGGCCGAGGAGGCCGCGCGCCGCGAGGTGACCGCGGCGGCGGTCGCCGTGGCCGCTTCCTCCTCCGTCCGGGACGCGGTCCGCTCGCCCGACCCGGCCGCCGGCCTCCAGCCGTACGCCGAGCGCGTCCGCCACGACACCGGCGTCGACTTCGTGACGATCATGAACCCGGACGGCATCCGCTGGACCCACCCGGACCCCGCCCGCATCGGCGAGCGCTACCTCGGCCACACCGGCCCGGCCCTGCGCGGCGAGACGTTCTCCGAGACGTACACCGGCACGCTCGGGCCGTCGGTCCGCGTGGTCGTGCCCGTCATGGAGGGCGACCGGGCCGTCGCCCTCGTCAGCGCGGGCATCACCGTCGACGCGATCAGCGCCGAGATACGCCGCCAGCTGCTCGGCCTGCTGCTCGTCGCCCTCGGCGCGCTCGGCCTCGGCGGCGCGGGCACGTACCTCCTCAACGCCCGGCTGCGCCGCCACACCCACGGCATGAACGCCACCGAGCTGAGCCGGATGCACGATTACCACGAGGCGACGCTCCATGCCGTCCGCGAGGGCCTGCTGATGCTCGACGGGCAGCACCGTATCGCCCTCATCAACGACGGAGGCCGCGAACTCCTCGGACTCACCGGCGAGGTGATGGGCCGTCGGGTCGACGCCCTGGGGCTGCCGCCCACCCTCACGGACGCCCTGCTGGCCGCCGAGCCGCGCGTCGACGAGGTCCACGCGACCGCCGACCGCATCGTCGTCCTCAACACCTCGCCCGTCTCCGGCGGCGAGCGCCACGGCACCGTCGTCACCCTGCGCGACCACACCGAACTCCAGGCGCTCTCCGGCGAGCTGGACTCCGTGCGCGGCTTCGCCGAGGCGCTGCGCTCGCAGGCGCACGAGGCGGCGAACCGGCTGCACGCCGTGGTCTCCCTGATCGAGCTGGGGCGCGCGGACGAAGCCGTCGAGTTCGTCACCGCCGAGCTCGAACTCGCCCAGGCCCTCACTGACGAGGTGGTCGGCGCCGTCGCCGAGCCCGTCCTCGCGGCCCTGCTGCTCGGCAAGGCCGCCCAGGCCAACGAGCGCGGCGTCGAGCTCGTCCTCGCGCCCGACACGCACGTGGACGACGGCCTGCTGCCGCCCCGCCTGCCCGCCCGCGACCTCGTCACCATCCTCGGCAACCTCGTCGACAACGCCGTCGACGCCGCCGCCGAAGAGGCCAACCGCAGCGCGGCGGAGGTCCGGCACGCGCAGGTCACCGTCACCCTGCGCACGGACGAGGCACCCGGCGACCGCGGCGAACTGCTGCTGCGCGTCACCGACACCGGGGCGGGCGTGGCGCCCGAGGTCATGGAGGAGGTGTTCCGGCGCGGCTGGTCGACCAAGTCGCCCGGCGGCGCGCCCCACGGCCGCGGGCTCGGCCTCGCGCTCGTCCGGCAGGCCGTGCGCCGCAACGGCGGTACGGTCTGCGTCACCGGCTCGCCGGGCGGCGGCGCGGAGTTCACCGTACGGCTTCCCCTGCACGCCACCCACCCCGCGGACCTGCCGCCGACCCCCGCCGTACGGACCGGAGCGCCCTCATGAGCAGACCCGACACCGCCCCGCGGCCCATCCGCGTCCTCGTCGTCGAGGACGACCCCGTCGCCGCCGACGCGCACGCCCTCTACGTCGGCCGCGTGCCCGGCTTCGCCGTGGCCGGGATCGCGCACTCCCTGGGCGACGCCTCCCACTTCCTCAAACGCACGCCCGTCGACCTGCTGCTGCTCGACCTCTTCCTCCCCGACGGGCACGGCCTGCAGCTGCTGCGCTCCCTGCGCACGGCCGGGCACACCGCCGACGTCATAGCCGTGACCTCGGCGCGCGACCTCACGGTCGTACGGGAAGGCGTGTCGCTGGGCGTCGTGCAGTACGTCCTGAAGCCCTTCACGTTCGCCACCCTGCGGGACCGGCTCGCGCGCTACGCCGAGTTCCGCTCGGTCGCGGGCGAGGCCAGCGGGCAGGAGGAGGTGGACCGCGCGTTCGCCGCCCTGCGCGCACCCCAGCCGGCCGCCCTCCCCAAGGGGCTGAGCCAGGCCACCCTCCAGTCGATCACCGAGGCGCTGCGGGGCGCCGGTGACGAAGGCCTGTCCTCGGGATCGGCGGCCACGGCCGTCGGCATCTCCCGGATCACCGCCCGCCGCTACCTCGAACACCTGGTGACGACGGGACGCGCGGCCCGTACGCCCCGCTACGGCCAGATCGGCCGCCCCGAACTGCGCTACCACTGGCAGAGCAGGGCCTGACCCGGCTCCCGGGCCGTCTCCTGCGGGCGGCACGACGCGTGCGGTCCGCACGGAACGGGAACGTACGACTTCAGGAAGGCGCAGCCCGCCGAAGCGCCGCCCCCGGCGCTCAAGGCCCGCCCCCAGGAGGTCGTCGTGCGCCCTGCCACGCCCGCTCTGCTCGCCGTCGCCGCCCTCGCGGCGGCCTCCCTCACCGCCTGCGGCGAGGGCTCCGGCGGCGGTGATCCCGACACCGTCCGGATCGCCTACCAGCGCAACACCGACAACAAGAACCGGATCGTGGACGACTACCTGGCCGGGATCAAGAGACAGTTCGAGCGCGCGCACGAGGGCAAGAAGCTGGAACTGGTGCCGATCCAGGCCGCCCAGGCGGACTACTACGCCAAGCTGCAGCAGATGATGCGGTCGCCGAAGACCGCGCCGGACATCGTCCGCGAGGACACCTTCCTCATCAAGTCCGACATCAAGGCGGGCTACTTGCGCCCGCTGGACGACGAGCTGGCGGGCTGGAAGGACTGGGCGCGGTTCGCTCCGGCCGCGAAGGCGTCGGCGCAGGGCGAGGACGGGAAGACGTACGGGGTGCCGGACGGCACCGACACCCGCGCCCTGTGGTTCAACAAGGAGGTCTTCGCGCGGGCCGGGCTGCCCGCCGACTGGCACCCGCGCACCTGGAACGACGTCCTGGACGCCGCCCGCACGGTCAGGAAGAAGGTCCCCGGCGTCACACCGCTCAACGTCTACACCGGCAAGGCGCCCGGCGAGGCCGCCGCCATGCAGGGCTTCGAGATGCTGCTGTACGGCACGGGCAAGGACCCGCTGTACGACCCGGCGGCGCGCAAGTGGGTGACGTCGAGCCGCGGCTTCCGCGATGCGCTGGAGTTCGTGCGGACCGTCTACGCGGAGAAGCTCGGCCCCGATCCGGCGGACGCCCTCGCTCCCAATGTCGACGGCCGCGTCGCCACGGAGTGGCTGCCGTCCGGCAAGCTCGCGATCGACCTCGACGGCTCCTGGATGGGCAAGTACTGGCAGCCGGGCGGCACGAGGCCCTGGCCGCAGTGGACGTCGGTGATGGGCCGGGTGCCCTTCCCCACGCAGAACGGCGCGGCGCCCGGGGCGGTCAGCATGTCCGGCGGCTGGGCGTGGTCGGTGACCGCCGGGTCCGGGAAGGCCCCTCTGGCGTGGCAGGCGATCGAAACGCTGCAGACGACGGAGAACGCCACCCGGTGGACGGTGAGCGACGGGCAGATCGCCGTACGGGACGACGTGGCGTCCTCGCGCGCGTACTTGTCGTCGATGCCCGGCGTCGACTTCTTCACCGGCCTCGTCCCGTACACCCACTACCGGCCGGCGCTGCCGCTCTACCCGCAGGTCTCCAGCGCCATCAGGGACGCGATGGAGGCGGTGACGACGGGTGACGCGAGCGTGGTGCGGGCGGCGAAGCGCTACGACGAGGAGCTGAAGTCGGTGGCCGGGGCGTCGGGTGTGACGGCGCGGGAGCGGTGACGGTGGCCGGCCGGCACGCGGCCCGGCGCCGGCGGCGGCCCGGGGGGAAGGCCGTGCGCCTGCTGCCCCTCGCGCCCGCGACCGCCCTCCTGCTGCTCTTCCTCGCGGGGCCGGTCGCGTACTGCGTGGCGATCGCCTTCACCGACACCCGGCTGACCGGCCAGGCGTCCGCCTCGTTCGTGGGCCTCGCCAACTTCCGCCGGGCCTTCGCCGACGACGGCTTCCGCAACGCGGTGGTGCTGACGCTCGTCTTCACCGTGCTGTCGTCGCTCGTCGGCCAGAACAGCCTCGGCCTGGCCCTCGCCGGCCTCATGCGGCGCGCCTCCCGCCCCGTGCGGACGCTCACGGGCGCGGTCGTGATCGGGGCCTGGGTGCTGCCGGAGATCGTGGCCGGCTTCCTGCTCTACACGTTCTTCAACCGGCGCGGCACGCTGAACGCCGTCCTGGAGTGGCTCCACCTGCCCGGCCGGAACTGGCTGTTCAGCCTGCCGATCCTGGCCGTCTCCTTCGCCAACGTGTGGCGCGGCACGGCCTTCTCCATGCTCGTCTACTCCGCGGCGCTCGCCGGGATCCCGCAGGAGATCACGGAGGCGGCGGAGGTGGACGGCGCGAGCGGGCCGCGCCGCCTGTGGCACGTCACCCTGCCCATGATCCGCCGCTCGATCGCCACCAACCTCATGCTCAACACCCTGCAGACGCTGTCGGTGTTCGGCCTGATCTGGGCGATGACGCGCGGCGGACCGGGAGACCGGAGCACGACGCTCCCGGTGTACATGTACGACCAGGCGTTCCAGAAGTCGCTGATCGGCTACGGGACGGCCGTCGCACTGCTTCTGCTGCTGGTGGGAGCGCTGTTCTCGGGGGTCTACCTGCGGCTGATGCGGGAGGAGGTGTGAGGCCGCTTCCGTCCTCCCGCACCGGCGACCGGGCTCAGCCGAGCTTCTTGACCTGCGCGTCGACGACGGCCTTCGGCTGCTCGGCCTGGCCGGTGAGGCTCAGGGCGTAGAACGTGGCGACCGTGGCCCCCTTGCGCACGGCGACCAGGTGGGTCGTGCCGGCCTTGCCGTCCAGGTCCATGCCGAGCGTGAAGGCGACCGCCTCGTCGCCCGTGGAAAGGTCGGCGGGCGCGACCTTCGTGAACTTCGTCTTGTCGGAGCCGGCGACGAGGGTGAAGCCGCCGGCGCAGTCCGCACCGGACTTCTTCAGCGCCGCGATCACCTCACCGGCCGCCTTGGCGTCGCCGTACGAGCCCAGCGTGTCGGACGTGATCGTGCCGCCCAGGGCGCCGAGGCCCGCCTTCATCTTGTCCTCGTCGGAAGCGCCCGGGGCGGCGGACGGCGCCGGCGGCAGGACCTTGCGGATGACGGTCGCCGCGGGCGAACCGCCGGAGCGCAGGCTCATGGCGTCCACCAGCGGCTTGCACTCGGCCTTGTCGGTGCTCACGCCCTTGGCGGTGGCCAGGTCCGCCGCAGTGGCCTCGGTGACCTTGCGGCCGGGGACGTCGGCGTCGGTCAGCACGAGCTTCTCCAGCTCGGCCTGGGAGGCGCCCTTCCCGGAGGGGGCGGCCGGAGCGCTGGAGGACGCCTTGTCCTTGGGCTCGTCCTTCTCGGACTTGCCCGAGCCGCCG
Organism: Streptomyces sp. XH2; assembly: GCF_049725035.1. Lineage (NCBI taxonomy): Bacteria > Bacillati > Actinomycetota > Actinomycetes > Kitasatosporales > Streptomycetaceae > Streptomyces > Streptomyces sp. XH2. Next base: position 239,687 of record NZ_JBMMMZ010000012.1, read on the forward strand.
CAGGCGCTCACGAGCAGAGCGAGGGAGACCGCGGTGGCGGCGACGGCGGTACGGCGGACGGTGGTGCGGCGCATGAAACGTTTTCCTCTGAACTGGATCGGCAAGCGACCCCACATATAGTCATGCGCAGGTAAAAAGTTCAATATCTTTCCCGCCGCCGGACGGCCGGCGCGCATTACGATCACATCTCGAACGCATGATCGACTACGGCTGGGGTTCCGGGCATGGAAGGCACGTACCGCGTACGCAACGCCGGCAGCGGTCTGCTGCTGGAGGTCGAGGGCGGCCGCAAGGGCAGCGGCGCCAACGTCCAGCAGGGCGCGGAGGGCGGCGGCGAGGCCCAGCTGTGGCACGTGAGCCCGGTCCACGAGGGCAGCGGCCTGCACCACTTCGTGAACGCCGCCAGCGGCAAGCGGCTCGACGTCGCCAATGCCAGCACCGAGAACGGCGCGAACGTCCAGCAGTGGAAGGCCAACAACTTCGGCGCCCAGGAATGGCTCGTCGAGCAGCACCTCGACGCCCCGGGCACCGTCACCCTCGTCGCCCACATCAGCGGCCTCGTGCTGGAGGTCGCCGGGGATGCGAAGGAGCCCGGGGGCAACGTCCAGCAGGGTGAGGACAGGGACAGCCCCGGGCAGTGGTGGCGGCTGGAGCCCGCCGGGTGACTCAGTTCCCGCGGCCGGCGTCCAGTTCCGCCGCGGGGTTGCCCCGCCACCGCGTACGGGCCGGTACGTGTTCGCCCTTCATCAGGAAGGAGTCGGCGTCGATGCGGGCGCCGTCGTCGATGACGACGCCGTAGTGCACGAACGCGCCGGTGCCGATGGTGCAGCCGTTGCCGATGGCGATGGGGCGGGACTTGAAGACGCCGTCCTCCAGGGAGTGGGCCTGCAGGGTGCTGCCCGCGTTGAGGGCGCAGTCGTCGCCGACCCGGGTGAGGGTGCGTTCGATGATGCCGCAGCCGTCGTCGAAGACCCGGCGGCCCGTGCGGACGCCGAGGAGCCGCCAGACGGCCGGCTTGAACGGGGTGCCGTTGAAGACGGCGTGATAGGCCGTGGAGGGCACCTTCCAGTACCGCTCGTGCCTCCAGAACGCCTTGTCGTAGAGGGAGCAGAAGCGGGGCCGCAGCCCGTGCGGGCCGACCACGGCCCGCTCGACCAGCGCGAACCAGCCGACGGTGAAGGCGAGTCCGGCCACGATGGAGCAGGCCGTCTCCAGCCAGTGCAGCGCGGCGTCCTCGCCCAGGGGGAGCATGGCGATCAGCACCAGGCCGAAGAGGTACAGGCAGCGGACGGTCAGGAACAGGGCGACGGTGACCGCGTTGTGGCGGTTCTTGGCCGCGAGCCGCCGCCGGCGTCCGGGCCCCGTGCCCAGGGCGCCGACGTCCTGGTCGCGTTCGACCGAGCGGGGGATCTCGAAGGGCGGCGAGCCGAGCAGGCCGGTGGCCTCCTTGAGCGGGCCGCTCACCGGGATCATGACCTTGGTCGCCAGCAGGCAGTCGTCGCCGGTCCGGCCCCCGGGCGGGTAGGCGATGTCGTTGCCCAGGAAGTTGCGCCGGCCGATGGTGGCGGGGACGGCGCGGAAGGACGTGCTGGAGAACTCGGCGTTCATCATGGACAGCCCGTCCGAGACCATGGTCCCGGTGCCGATGCGGCTGAGCGTGGGGACCTCGTGCTTGAGGGTCATGCCGAAGTTGGAGCCGGTCTGCTCGACCGGCCTCAGGCGGTAGCCGAGGGCGCGCAGGTAGTGCACGACGGCCGACGTGTCGCCGAACAGCGCGTTGTAGAAGGTGATGTTGGTGAGCCGGGCGGCGGCGCGCTGCAGCGCGAACTGCACCCCGTACAGCGGATGGACCGCGCCCGGCCGCACGAGGCGGCACAGCGTCCGCGACAGGGCGGTGATCAGGACCGGTCCGGCGATCGCGAGGCCGAACACCACGGCCGCCGAGATCTGCAGGCCGCCGGCGTAGTACGCCCAGGTGTCCGGGCCGGTCGTCCCCGTGACCGCACGGGCCAGCAGGGAGGGCCTGGACTCCAGCAGCGCGGCGACGGCCACGTCGGCCGCCCCGACGGTGGCCACCGCGATCAGCAGCCGGAAGACGCTGTGGCAGGCGCGGCGCAGGTTGCCGCAGCGGGCCGGCGGGACCGTGAGGTACTGGCAGTCCGCCGGCGCCGGGACGGCCGGGGAGCCGTGCCGGCACTGCCCGGCCGGTACGGACTGGCCGGAGTGCAGCGAGGAGGCGTGGCCGAGCTGGGCGCCCGCACCGAGGCGCACATCGATGTCGAGGGTGCTGTGCTCGCCGACGAAGGCGCGGTCGCCGATGGTGATGCGGCCGGTCTCGACGGCCCCGTCGTGGGCCCGGTAGCCGTTGAGGTAGGTGTCCTTGCGGATCACGCTGTCGGCGCCGATCGCGAGCAGGTCGGTGCACACCGGCACATGGGTGGTCAGGATCAGGACGCGGGGGCCGACCTCGGCGCCCAGTGCCCGCAGGTACAGCGGGTACAGCGGCGTTCCGACGCACATCCGGACGAGCGGGTTGGCGACGACCAGGGTCTTGACGCACCAGAAGCGGACGTAGGCCATGCTCCACAGGGGGATCCGCCGCTCTGTCCACCGGCCGATCAGGGCCCACTTCGCGGCGATCGGCACCAGGGCCATCCCGCCCAGCACGGCGGCGGCGAAGGCGACCGCGCGCCCGTAGACGACGTGCCAGCCGCTGCCCTCGATCACCCAGGTCGTCCCGGCGTCCAGCGCCATCGACCCGAGGGACACGTAGACCAGGAACACGAGGAGCTGCATCGTCGCGCACCACGCGTACCGGGCGGTGCTCACCGCCGGTGCGGGCGGCGGCGCGGCGCGCTGTGCCGGCACGCCGCGCTCCGGTGCGGCCGGTGCCGTCCGGTCCAGGAAGGCGGCGAGGCCGCGGACGGTGGGATGCAGGTAGACGTCCTTCATCGACACGCCGGGCAGGCCCGGGCGTTCGCGGACGGCCGCGTTGAAGTGCGCCATCAGCAGCGAGTTGGCGCCGAGCTCCTCGAAGAAGTGACTGTCCGCGGAGACCCGTTCGACCTGCAGGACGCCCGCCAGCAGCTCGGCCAGCGCCCGTTCGGTGCCGGTTTCCGGCGCCGCGTAGGCGCGCTGCGCGGCGAGCCGGCGCGGCCCGCTCGGCGCGGGCAGGCGGCTGCGGTCCGCCTTGCCGCTGGGCAGCACCGGTATCGACGCGACGGGTTCGAGATAGGCGGGGACCATGTAGGCGGGCAGCCGCTCCCGCAGCCGGGCGACGGCGCGTTCGGGGTCCACGGCCGCGCCTTCGCGGGTGGTGTAGAACGCGCACAGCTCCACGGCGCCCGGCGCGGGCTCGTACCGCGTCACCACGGCCTGGGCGATCCCGGGAACGCGGAGCAGCACGGATTCGATCTCGGCGAGTTCCACGCGGTAGCCGCGGATCTTGACCTGGGTGTCGATGCGGCCGTGGTGCTCGATCTCGCCCCGGGGGTTGACCCGCCCCAGGTCCCCGGTGCGGTAGATCCTGCCGGACGGATTGCCGGGGACGCCGAGGAAGTCCGGGACGAAGGCGCGGTCGGTCAGGTCCGGCCGGTTGAGGTAGCCGCTGGCGAGGCCCATGCCGGCGATGCCGATCTCGCCCATCGCGCCCGGCGGCAGGGCCGCGTCCTCCCGGGGATCGAGCAGGACCACCGCGTACGTCGGCAGCGGGACGCCGATCGTCACCGGGCGGTCCGGGTCCAGCAGGGTCCAGGTCGCGGTGACGGTCGCCTCGGTCGGGCCGTACACGTTGAGGAACCGGCGGCCCGGCCGGTGCCAGCGGCTGATGAGGTCCTGCGGGCACGACTCCCCGGACACCAGCAGGAACCGCAGCCCGGACCGCTCCTCGTCCAGCGTGGCCAGCAGCGTGGGAACGCAGCACAGCGCGGTGACCCGCCGCTCCCGCAGGAACGCGTCCAGCTCCGCCCCGAGCAGGCCCGGCCCGGCAGGCCGGGGCACCAGCGTCGCACCGGCCATCCACGGCACCCACGTCTCCTCCACGGAGAAGTCGAAGGCGAGCGTCATGCCCTGGTACACCCGGTCCTCGCCGGTGATCCCGTAGACCTCCGCCGCCACGCGGACGAAGTTGCAGATGGCCGGGTGCCCGATCGCCACCCCCTTGGGGCGGCCGGTGGTGCCCGAGGTGTAGATGACGTAGCAGAGGTCGTCGGGCTGCCGGCCGGCGGCGGTGCCCGGGCGCCCGCGGGGCTGCGCCGCCACCTCGGCCCGCACCCGGTCCAGGTACAACAGTTCGGCGCCGGCGGCGAGATGACCCACCCGGTCGGCGAGACGGGAGAGCGAGAGGACCGTCCGCACGGAGGCGTCGGAGACGATGTACGACAACCGGTCCGCCGGGAAGCCCGCGTCCAGCGGCACGTACACGGCGTGCGCCTTCAGCACGCCCAGCATGCCGGTGTAGGCGTCCACCGCGTCGTCGAGGAGCAGTCCTATCCGGTCGCCGGGGCGGGTGCCCCGCGCGAGCAGGAAGCGGGCGAGCTGATTCGCCCCGTCGTCCAGCTGTGCGTACGTCAGCGCGACCTCGCCGGCGTCCACCGCGAGCCGGTCCTCACACCCCTGAGCCCGCAGCCGGTCGCACCGCTCCTCGAACAGGAGCTCCAGCCGCTCACCGTCCCGCCACCGGGCGGACCCGTCGTCCCCGGCACACGTCAGCAAGCCGTCGGGCCGGCTCGCCGATCGCGGCACCCCGCCCCACGGCGGATCCCGCCGGGGCGCCTCTCCGTCTCTCCGCTCGTCGTACGCCATCATGACATTCAGGGAAATATGGGGCCATTAAAGGCCTCTACATTTTACCGGAGGGAGGCCTGCTCAGCGCTACTCGGTTGTCTACGCCGCACTGCGGACACCCGCTCCGGACAGTGCTCCTCCTCGGCGCCCGGAGACGGCCACCGCGCGGTACGCCGGGTGTACGACTCCGCGCTCCGTGAGGGCGCGCAGTGCATCCAGGGGGCGCGCGGGTGCATGGGGTGTACCAGGTGCTGGACGAGGATCCGTGCGAGGCGGACGCTGCCGTTCGACGGCGCGTCCTTCGTGCCCAGGGGGATATGTGTACAGCGTTCTCTACGGCAGTTCCCGCATCATTCTCACGTCCCGCAGCGGCACCCGGCTCCAGCGTTCGCAGTTGCTCCTCCGCGATCCCGGGCCGCGGCACCGGTGGACCGCTCCGGCGCCCGTGCTGCTGGGCCGGGAGGAGGTGCTGGCCGCCGCCTGGCGGGAGATCCTGGACGGGCGGTCGGTGGAGTTCCACGGGCCCTGCGGGTTCGGGAAGAGCAGCCTGCTCCGGAACATCGCCTCGGGCGGGAGACGCAGCGCCTTCGTGCGCGTCGGCCGGAGTCCGCTGGAGGACGTTCTCCAGTTGCTCGTGGACGAGTTGTACGTGTCCGCGGGGCCGGAACCGGTGAAGTACCCCGGGCCGGTGTGCCGGCAGCTCGTCCGGCACGCCGGGGCGCTGATCGTGCTGGACGACGTGCCGCCCGGTTCGCCGGTCCCGCGCCGGCTGGCGGACGCCCTGCCCGGCTGCGTCCTGCTCGTGGCCGGGGAGCAGCCGGTGCTGGGCGGCGGAGCGGTGGCGTCACGGCCGCTGCCGGGGCTGCCGCAGGACGCGGCGTTCGACCTCTTCGCCGGGTCGCTGGGCCGCACCGTCCGGGACGCCGAACTGCCCGTCGTGCGGCGGCTGCTGGAGGCCGTACGGGGCCGGCCGCTGTCGGTCCGGCAGGCCGCGGCGCTGGTGCGGGCCGGATACCCGGTCGAAGCCGTGGCGGAGCGCGCCGCGCGGGGCGTGCGCGAACTGGACCGGATGAGTGCGGGACGGCTGTCGGGGCGGGAGCGCAAGGCCCTCGCGGTGCTGGCGATCGTGGCCGGGGCCCTGGTCCCGGCGAACTGGGTGTCGGCCGCCGGCGACATCGCCTACGCGGCGCAGACCCTGCTGTCCCTGCACGAGCGGGGGCTCGTCGAGCGCCCGGAGGAGGACCGCTTCGGGCTGCCGGTCTGCCTGGAGGACAGCGTCCGGGACCTGCTGCTCGACGCGGTCTCGCTGAGCGCGACCGTCAACGGGCTCGCCGACTGGCTGGACAACGCCCTCGACGGAGGAGCGCACGGGCTCACGGACGCGCTGGAAGGCGTGGAGGGCGTCGTCGGGCTGCTCGGGTTCGCCGCCGAGCGGGCGGAATGGCGGGCCGTGATCCGGCTGGCGAAGATCGCCGAGGCCGCGCTGTTCGCCGGACGTCGCTGGCAGCAGTGGAAGGAGGTCCTGGAGCAGGGCGAGGACGCGGCCCGGCGGGTCGGCGACCGGGCCTCGGAGGCGCTGTTCGCCCACCAACTGGGCACCGTGGCCTACACCGAGGACCGGCCCGAGGAGGCCGCCGCCCGGCTGCGGCACGCGCTGCAGCTGCGGGTGGCCCTGGGCGACACCGCCGGGGCGGACCTGACCAGGGCGAACCTCGCCTACGTGGAGGCCTCCGGCCCGGGCAGGGGAGAGGGCGGCGACCCGGCCCGGCGGAACCCGCTCCGGAGCGGGCTGCTCTGGATCGCCGGGCTGGTGGCCCTCGTGATCGTGATCGCTGCCGTGCGGGCGGCGATCGCCGGCGGTGACGATCCGCCCCCGGGCCCGCAGCCGGGGCCGCAGGGTTCCTCGGGGCCCGCGGCGGGCGGCAGTCCGTCCCCCGGTGGCCCTTCGGGCGGGGCGAGCGGTCCTCGGGTGAGCGCCAGCCCCGGTCCCGGCCGCAGCGGCGAGGGCCCCGGTCCCATCACCGGCGGCAGCCCCCGCCCCAGCGCAGTTGCGAGCTCTCGGCCCGGTCCGGGCCCCAGCCCGAGCCGTAGCGTCGTGGTCATTCCGGGCCCGAGCCGTAGCTCCGGCCCGAGCCCCTGCTGCAGCAAGAGCCCCAGCGCCGGCGTCAGCAGGAGCCCGAGCGTCAGCACCGGCCCGAGCCGTAGCAAGGGCCCCGTCATCCGCCGGCCCGGCGGGAGCGGCAGCCCGGGTTCCGGCCACGACGGCGACGGCGAGCGCGGCGACAGCGCCCGCGGTGGCGGGCAGCCGCCGGAGCCGCACACGGCATGGCCCGGCTCTATGGCGCTGCTGTCAGGCCGGCCACCAGCTCCTCAGCCTCCACCGCGGGGACTCCCGCCGCGGTGAGCGCGGTCACGGCGGCCGAGCGGCCGGCGTCCGCCGGGGCGAGGACGCCGTCGTTGACGGCCTGCATGAGGCCGAAGAGGACCTGCTCCCGCACGTACGCCAGGGCGATCGCGGGCAGCGGCGAGACGAAGCGGCCCTCGTCCAGGCCGCGTTGCAGCATCGCCGCGCACTCGCGGCGCACCGGCTCCAGGCGGCGGTGGATGCCCTCGACCGTGACGCTGCGCTGGGCCAGGGAGATCAGGAGCCGGTAGCCGTCGGCGATCTCCCAGGCGGCGAGCATGGAGAGGGCGAGCGCCTCGGCGGGGTCGGCGACGTCGCGCAGCGCCTCCGCCTGGGCGACCTCCACCGCGCTCGCGGCGTCGTCGACGAGGGCGCGCATCAGCGCCTCGCGGCTCGGGAAGTGGCCGTAGACCGTGCGCCGGACGACACCCGCGGCCCGCGCGATCTGGTCCATGCTCGCGTCCGCGTCGCGCAGCAGCTCCACGAGCGCGATGTCCATGATGCGGCGGCGATTGGCGTCCGCTCTGCCGGCCATTGGTCTCTTCTCTGTCCGTCGGGCGGCCTTCCGTGGCCGACAATCCGCCCCCTCATTTTGCACGCGGCCGCACCATCCCGTAATTTGCACACTGTTGTGTAATTGCACAGCAGTGTGCAAGTGTCTGGAAGGAGTGGCCGATGGGCCTCGCGATGTCGACACCGGTCGACGAGATGGACGGTCCGTACAAGAGGCGCTGGGCCGCGCTGGGCGTGCTCTGCATCAGCCTGCTGATCATCGTCATGGCGAACACGTCCCTGACGGTCGCCGCCCCCGACATGGTCAAGGACCTCGGCCTCGGCAGCTCCGACCTGCAGTGGGTCATCGACGGCTACACCGTCCCGTACGCCGCGCTGATGCTGATCCTCGGCGCCGTCGGCGACAAGTACAGCCGCCGCGGCGCGCTCGTGCTCGGCCTCTTCGTCTTCGGCGCGGCCTCCGTCGCGGGCTCGCTGGTCGACAGCTCGGCCGGCGTCATCGCCGCACGCGCCGTCATGGGCGTCGGCGCGGCCATGATCATGCCGGCCACGCTGTCGCTGCTCGCCGCGACCTTCCCGCGCGAGGAGCGCGCCAAGGCCATCACCATCTGGACGGCCACCGCCGGCCTCGCCATCGCCGTCGGCCCGCTCGTGGCCGGTGCGCTGCTGGAGGACCACGGCTGGGCCTCCACCTTCCTCATCAACGTGCCGATCGCCGCCCTCGGCATCATCGGCGCGCTGGCGCTCGTGCCGCCGTCCAAGGCCACCGGTGTCGACAAGATCGACTATGTCGGCGGTCTGCTGTCCGTCATCTGGGTCGGCTCCCTCATCTACATGATCATCGAGGGTCCGCACTTCGGCTGGGGCGCCAAGGCGATCGCCGCCGCCGTCATCGCGGGCGTCGGCCTGGTCCTCTTCGTCCTCTGGGAGCTGCGCCACCCGCGCCCGGTCCTGGACGTCCGCCGCTTCACCCAGCGCGCGTTCGCCGGCTCGACCATGGCCGTCGCGCTGTTCTTCCTCGCCGTCTTCGGCGCCTTCTACTACCTCACCCAGCACCTGCAGTTCGTCCTCGGCTACTCGCCGCTGGACACCGGCGTGCGGATGCTGCCGCTGGCCGGCGCGGTGTTCGTGGGCGGTGCGCTGACCGCGATCCTCACCCCCAAGGTGGGCATGAAGGTCACCGTGGCGTGCGGCATGACCGTCGGCACCGTCGCCATCGCGCTGCTCGCCCGCGTCGACGAGTCCTCCACGTACGACGACTTCGTCCTGCCGCTGATCATCCTGGGCCTGGCCATCGGCCTGTCCCTGTCGCCGTGCACCAACGCCATCATGGGCTCCTTCCCGGAGGACCAGCTGGGCGTCGGCGGCGCCGTCAACAGCACCTCCATCGAGATGGGCGGCTCCCTGGGCATCGCCGTCCTCGGCACCGTGCTCGCCAAGACCTACTCGTCCAACCTCGGTGACGCCGCGGCCGAGGCCGCCGCTGCCGGCGGCCCGAAGCTGCCGGAGAAGGCGCTCGCCGTCGCGCAGGACTCGGTCGGCGCGGGCCTGGCCGTGGCCAAGGAGGTCGGCAAGCAGGTCGCGGCCGGCGCCGCGCCGAAGGTCGGGCCGGAGAAGGCCGCCGTCCTGGGCGCTCAGCAGGCGCAGTCCGTGGTCGAGGCCGTGCACAAGTCGTTCGCGGACGCCGTCGCCCACACCAGCGTCGTCGGCGCGGTCGTGCTCGGCGTCGGTACGGTGCTGGTCGCCCTCCTGCTGCCGGGCCGCGGCCGTGAGAAGACCGGACCGGAGGCCGGCGCGGCGGCCGAGGCCGAGAAGGAGACGGCCGCGGCCTGACGGCCTCCGGCCGCGGGGTTCCGTCCGGGGCCGGTTCGGCACCGCCGGATGCCCTGGTGGGGGCTGATCGCCGTTGCGGCGGGGATTCCCTCCCCTGACCCTCCCCCAGCCACCGCTGGGAGGTGCCCCCATCTTCCCGTAATCGGGGCAAGCCCCGGACCCCTGTGGGTCCGGGGCTTCGTCATGCCGCCGGGAGCGTCCTCACACCGCCCGCCACCACACCGTCGCCAGCGGCGGCAGCGTCACCGTGATGCTCGCCGGCCGCCCGTGGTGGCGCGTGGCCTCCGTCTTGACCGGGTCGGGCGTGGTGACGCCGCTCCCTCCGTAGCGGCCGGCGTCCGTGTTGAGGATCTCCTGCCACGCCGTGAACCGGCCGGGCACGCCGAGGGCGTAGCCGTGCCGCACCACGGGGGAGAAGTTGCTGACCGCCAGCAGGGGCGCGCCCTGGGCGTCGAAGCGCAGGAACGCGAAGACGTTGTCCTCCGAGGCGTCGCTCACCACCCACTCGAAGCCCTCGGGCGCCGTGTCCCGCTGCCACAGGGCGGGCGTCGACAGGTAGGCCGCGTTCAGGTCGCGGACCAGGTCGCGGACGCCGCGGTGGTCCGCCTCGGCGGAGTACGAGGGGTCCAGCAGCCACCAGTCGGGGCCGTGCGCCTCGGACCACTCGGCTCCCTGCGCGAACTCCTGCCCCATGAACAGCAGTTGCTTGCCCGGATGCGCCCACATGAAGCCCAGGTAGGCGCGGTGGTTCGCGCGCTGCTGCCACCAGTCGCCCGGCATCTTCGAGACCAGCGACCGCTTGCCGTGGACGACCTCGTCGTGCGAGATCGGCAGCACGTAGTTCTCGCTGTACGCGTAGATCATCGAGAACGTCATCTCGCCGTGGTGGTACTTGCGGTGCACCGGCTCCTTGGAGACGTAGACCAGGGAGTCGTGCATCCAGCCCATGTTCCACTTCAGGCCGAAGCCGAGGCCGCCGAAACCGCCCGCGCCGACGTGGTGCGTGGCGCGGGTGACGCCGTCCCAGGCGGTGGACTCCTCCGCCACCGTGACCACGCCCGGGCAGCGGCGGTAGACGGTCGCGTTCATCTCCTGCAGGAACGCCACCGCGTCCAGGTTCTCCCGGCCGCCGTGGACGTTCGGCGTCCACTGGCCCTCCTCGCGGGAGTAGTCGAGGTAGAGCATGGAGGCGACGGCGTCCACGCGCAGGCCGTCGATGTGGAACTCCTCGCACCAGTACACGGCGTTGGCCACCAGGAAGTTGCGCACCTCCGTGCGGCCGTAGTCGAACTCCAGCGTGCCCCAGTCGGGGTGCGCGGCGCGCAGCGGGTCCGCGTGCTCGTACAGCGGCCGCCCGTCGAACTCGGCCAGCGCCCAGTCGTCGCGCGGGAAGTGGGCCGGCACCCAGTCCATGAGGACGCCGATGCCCGCCGCGTGCAGCGCGTCCACCAAGTACTTGAAGTCGTCCGGGGTGCCCAGGCGGGCGGTGGGGGCGTAGAAGCCGGTGATCTGATAACCCCACGAGCCGCCGAAGGGGTGCTCGGCGATCGGCATCAGCTCCACGTGCGTGAAGCCGAGGTCCTTGACGTAGGCGGGCAGCTGCCCGGCCAGCTGCCGGTACGTGAGGCCGGGCCGCCAGGACGGCAGGTGCACCTCGTAGACCGAGAAGGGGTGCTCGTGGACGGGCCGCTCGGGGCGCGCCGCCATCCACTCCGCGTCCTGCCAGACGTGGTGCGAGGCGTGCACGACGGACGCGTTCGCCGGAGGGGCCTCCGTGCGCCGCGCCATGGGGTCCGCGCGCATCGTGTGCGAGCCGTCCGGGCGCGTGATCTCGAACTTGTACAGCGCCCCCTCGCCGATGCCCGGCAGGAACAGCTCCCACACCCCGGACGCGCCCAGCGAGCGCATCGGGTGGCCCGTGCCGTCCCAGTAGTTGAAGTCGCCGACGACGCGCACGCCCCGGGCGTTCGGCGCCCACACCGTGAACCGGGTGCCCGCCACCCCCTCGTGCTCCATCGGCTGCGCCCCCAGCGCCCGCCACAGCTGCTCGTGGCGGCCCTCCCGGATGAGGTGCAGGTCCAGGTCGCCGAGCGCGGGCAGGAAGCGGTACGGGTCGTGGGCCTCCTGCTCCGTGCCCTCGTAGTTCACCAGCAGGCGGTAGTCGGGCGGCTCGCTCAGCGGCAGCACCGCCGCGAAGAAGCCGTCCCCCTCGTCGTACAGCTCCACGCGCAGGCCCTTCGCGCTGACCGCCACGGAGCGTGCGAAGGGGCGCAGGGCGCGGAAGCGCACGCCGCCGGGCACCGGGTGCGCCCCCAGCAGGCCGTGCGGGTCGTGATGCGCGCCGTGCAGCAGCCGCTCCCGGTCCTCCGCCCCCAGCGGCGCCGCGGCCCGCACCCCGCGCCGGCCGGGCACGTGTTCCGCGCGCCCTGCCCCCGCGGGCCCGGCTCCGGGCTCCCCGCCCGCCTTCCCGCTCCGTCCCGGCAGGAACGTGGCCGGGATGCCCGGCCCGGCACCGGGAAGGCGGGCTTCGGCGTCGTGGGGCGTTCGGCGGGACGGCGGGCGAGCGGTCACGGTGCGGTCCTCCTCGGGAGCTCCCGGCCGGTGGCGCCGGGGGCGGGATCGGTGGTGCCGGCGGAAACCTCCGGCGCGGGCGGGGCCGCGTTCACCGGCCCGGCCGCCTCGGACGCCCCGGCCGCCCCGGCAGGGGCGGCCGGTTCCGCCAGGCGGTGGATGGCCGCCATCGGGACCACCAGCCAGTCCGGCCGGTGGCGGGCCTCGTAGAGGACCTCGTAGACGGCCTTGTCCGTCTCGTGGGCGCGCAGCAGCTGCGGCTCCTCGCGCGGGTCGCCGTGCACCGCGCCGTAGCCCTCGCAGAACGCGGCGCGGGCGCGCTCCGACCAGCTGGTGCCGGCCGCCCGGCCGACCGCCGCCGCGTAGTCGAAGGAGCGCAGCATCCCGGCGACGTCACGGGCGGTCGGCTGCGGGCGGGTGCGCTCGGCCAGCGGGCGGGCGGGCTCGCCCTCGAAGTCGATGAGGGCCCAGCGCCCGTCCTCGGCCGTGCGCAGGGCCTGCCCGAGGTGGAGGTCGCCGTGGATGCGCTGGGCGCGCCAGGTGCGCCCGGCCCGGCCGAGCGCGGCCAGGTCGTCGTAGGCGCCGCGCAGCGCGGCCCGGTAGGGGCGCAGCGCGGGGACGGCGTCGGCGGCGATGTCGAGGCGGCGGGTCATGGCGGCGGCGAGGTGTTCGAGCTGGGGGCGGCGCAGCACGACCGTGGGCAGCGCCTCGGCGAGCGCCCCGTGCACCTCGGCGGTGGCGTGGCCGAGGGCGCGGGCGGAGGCGGTGAAGTCGGCGCGGACGGCGAGGGCGCTCAGGGCGAGCTGCCAGCCGTCGGCGGAGCCGGGCAGGTAGGGCTGGAGGACGCCGAGCGTCATGGGCTCGGCGCCCGCGCCGGGCACGACGGCCTCGAACCAGGCGGCGGGCGCGGGCACCCGGGCGCAGCCGGTGCCGGCGAGGGCGCGGGGGAGTTCGAGGTCGGGGTTGGTGCCGGGGCAGACGCGGCGGAAGAGCTTGAGGATGTACGTTTCGCCGTAGACGACGGAGGAGTTGGACTGCTCGGCGCCGATGAGCCGGGGCGCGAGCCCGGCGCCGATGACGACGCCCTCCTCGCGCGTGAAGCGCAGGGGGCCGAGCCGGCCGGGCAGCCGCAGCCGCTCCAGGAGCAGGGTGGCCAGCCGGGGGTCGGCCAGGCCCTCGTAGACGGCGCGGCCGTGCAGCGGGCCGCCGACGGGGCGGCCGATGAGAGCGGGCGCCAGGTGCGGCGGCAGGACGTCCTGCACGCCGAGCAGGAGTTGGTAGCAGTCGTCGGTGCCGGCGTGGATGACGGGCCCCGGGGCGCCTTCGGGCCGGGCGGCCCCGGGCGACCCGGGCTGCTGGGCCCGCACGAGCAGGTGGAGCAGGCCCGGGGCGGTGGCGCCGGCGTGGTGCGGCAGCAGCTCCGTGGCCGCGACGAGCGTGAAGCCGGTGATGGGGCGGCCCTTGCCGGCGAACCAGCGCTGACGGGGCAGCCACTCGGAGAGCAGCGGCACCAGCGACCCCAGCAGCCCCGCGTCGGCGGTCTCCGCCTCGGGCGCGTGGGCCGCGGGGGCGGCGCGGACCGAGGACAGCAGCGGGCCGGGGGCGGCAGAAGCCCCCCGGCGTCCGGTGCCCCGGCGGGACGGTGCAGCGTCCGACATGGCGTCGCGTCCTTTCCCCGGGGCATGGCATATGGGGCAAAGTGTCCCGGATCGTGGTCCCGGATTGCGGCATTGACCTGTACGCGGTGCTGGGGTCCCCGGCCGGGGCCGGGGTGTCGGGCGGGGTGATCGTCCGGTGCGGTCAGCGCCTGCGGCCCTGGAGCGGCGCGCGCGGCGGCCGGGGTGCGGCCCCTGCGGCGGTCCCCGAAGCGGAAGCGATCCGTTCGGCCCGGCTCGTGCGTAGTAGTACGAGTTCCCAGGGTTGCCGGGGGAAAACCGCCCGTGCGCGGCCGGCCGGCGGGCGCCGGCGCGCACGGGAGCGCCCTCAGTGGCCGGCCGGCGGCGGTGCGCCACGGCGGAGCCGGAACCAGTAGAAGCCGTGACCGGCCAGGGTCAGCAGATAGGGCAGTTCGCCGATGGCGGGGAAGCGCACCCCACCGATCAGCTCGACGGGATGCCGGCCGCTGAACGCCCGCAGATCGAGCTCGGTCGGCTGTGCGAAGCGGGAGAAGTTGTTCACGCACAGCACGATGTCGTCCTCCCGCTGCCCCGGCAGCCGCACTTCGCGCAGGAACGCGAGCACGGCCGGGTTGCTGGAGGTGAGCTCGGTGTACGAGCCGAGCCCGAACGCCGGGTTCTGCTTGCGGATCTCGATCATCCGGCGGGTCCAGTGCAGCAGCGACGAGGGGCTGCTCATCGCCGCCTCGACGTTGGTGACCTGATAGCCGTAGACCGGGTCCATGATGGTCGGCAGGTAGAGCCGCCCCGGGTCGCAGGAGGAGAAGCCCGCGTTGCGGTCGGGCGTCCACTGCATCGGCGTGCGCACGCCGTCGCGGTCGCCGAGCCAGATGTTGTCGCCCATGCCGATCTCGTCGCCGTAGTAGAGGATCGGCGAGCCGGGCAGGGAGAACAGCAGCGCGGTGAACAGCTCGATCTGGTTGCGGTCGTTGTCGAGCAGCGGGGCGAGCCGCCGCCGGATGCCGATGTTGGCGCGCATCCGCGGATCCTTGGCGTACTCCGCGTACATGTAGTCGCGCTCTTCGTCGGTGACCATCTCCAGCGTCAGCTCGTCGTGGTTGCGCAGGAAGATGCCCCACTGGCAGCGCGACGGGATGGCCGGGGTCTTGGCCAGGATTTCCGAGACCGGGTAGCGCGACTCCCGGCGCACGGCCATGAAGATGCGCGGCATCACCGGGAAGTGGAATGCCATGTGGCATTCGTCGCCGCCGGACTCGTAGTTCCCGAAGTAGTCGACGACGTCCTCGGGCCACTGATTGGCCTCGGCCAGCAGCACGGTGTCCGGGTAATGGGCGTCGATCTCCGCCCGGACGCGCTTGAGGAACTGGTGCGACCGCGGCAGGTTCTCGCAGTTGGTGCCCTCCTCGGCGAAGAGATAGGGCACCGCGTCCAGCCGGAAGCCGTCGATGCCGAGGTCCAGCCAGAACCGCAGCGCGGCCAGGATCTCCTCCTGCACCGCCGGATTCTCGTAGTTGAGATCGGGCTGGTGCGAGAAGAAACGGTGCCAGTAGTACTGCTTGCGGACCGGGTCGAAGGTCCAGTTCGAGGTCTCCGTGTCCACGAAGATGATGCGCGCGTCCGGATAGCGCTTGTCGTCGTCCGCCCAGACGTAGTAGTCGCCGTACGGGCCGTCGGGATCGCTGCGCGACTGCTGGAACCACTCGTGCTGATCGCTCGTATGGTTCATGACAAAATCGATGATGACGCGCATGCCGCGCTGGTGCGCCGCGTCCACGAACTCCACGAAGTCGGCCAGGTCGCCGAACTCCGGGAGCACCGCGGTGTAGTCGGAGACGTCGTAGCCGCCGTCGCGCAGCGGGGACTGGAAGAACGGCGGCAGCCACAGGCAGTCGACGCCCAGCCATTGCAGGTAGTCCAGCTTGGCCGTCAGACCCTTGAGGTCGCCGATGCCGTCGCCGTCGCTGTCCTGGAAGGACCGTACGAGCACCTCGTAGAAGACGGCGCGCTTGAACCAGTCGGGATCCAGGTCCTTGGCGGGAGTGTCCTCGAAGGTGTCGGGGACGGGCTCATTGACGATCATGGTGTGGGTGACCCTCCGATCGGTGAGGACGGTCGCAGCGAGAACACGTGCGCGGGCGCGAGGGAACGGCCCGGCTCGAGGCGCACATAGTTGTCCCTGCCCCAGTGATAGGTCTCTCCGGTGAGCTCGTCGCGCACCGGGACGGACTCATGCCATGCGAGGCCGAGTTCCGGCATGTCCAACGAGACCGTGGCCTCGTGGGTGTGGTGGGGGTCGAGGTTGACAACGGTGAGGACGCACGAGCTGCCCGCACGCTTGGAATAGGCGATGACGGCGTCGTTGTCGGCGTGATGGAAACGCAGGTTGCGCAACTGCCGCAGGGCGGGCTGGCGCCGTCGCAGCCGGTTGAGCGCGGTGATCAGCGGGGCCAGGCTGCGCCCCTCGCGTTCGGCCTTCTCCCAGTCGCGCGGCCGCAGCTGGTATTTCTCCGAGTCCAGGTATTCCTCGCTCCCGGGGTGCACGGGGGTGTTCTCGCACAGTTCGTAACCGGCGTAGACGCCCCAGGAGGGGGAGAGCGTCGCGGCGAGCACGGCGCGCGCCTCGAAGGCGGCCCGCCCGCCGTGCTGCAGATAGGCGTGCAGGATGTCCGGGGTGTTCACGAAGAGGTTGGGGCGCATGAGCGCGGCCGACTCCCCGGACAGCTCCGTGAGGTAGTCGGTGAGCTCCTGCTTGGTGTTGCGCCAGGTGAAATAGGTGTACGACTGCTGGAAGCCGATCGCGCCGAGCGTGCGCATCATCGCCGGCCGGGTGAAGGCCTCGGCGAGGAAGACCACGTCCGGATCGGTGCGGCCGATCTCGGCGATCACCTTCTCCCAGAAGACCACCGGCTTGGTGTGCGGATTGTCGACCCGGAAGATCCGCACGCCGCGCTCCATCCAGAACCGCAGCACGCGCAGGCTCTCGCGGAGCAGCCCGTCGAAGTCCTCGTCGAAGGCCAGGGGGTAGATGTCCTGGTACTTCTTGGGCGGGTTCTCGGCGTAGGCGATCGTGCCGTCGGCGCGGTGGTGGAACCACTCGGGGTGCTTGGCCACCCACGGGTGGTCCGGCGAGCACTGCAGCGCGAAGTCGAGGGCCACCTCCATGCGCAGCTCGCGGGCGCGCGCGACGAAGTGGTCGAAGTCCTCGAAGGTGCCGAGGTCCGGGTGGAGGGCGTCGTGCCCGCCGTCGGCCGAGCCGATCGCCCAGGGGCTGCCGACGTCGTACGGGCCCGCGGTGAGGGCGTTGTTGGGGCCCTTGCGGTACGCGGTGCCGATGGGGTGCACCGGCGGCAGGTAGACGACGTCGAAGCCCATGGCGGCGACGGCCGGCAGCCGCCGCGCCGCGGTCCGGAACGTGCCGCTGCGGGCGGGGCGGCGCCCCTCCGCGGGCGTCGCCCCCTCGGAGCGCGGGAACATCTCGTACCAGGACCCGAACAGCGCCCGCTCGCGCTCCACCAGCACCGGCACCGGCCGGCTCGCCGACACCAGCTCGCGCAGGGGGTGCTCGGCCAGGGCCTGTGTGACCGGGGGCGCGAGGGCGGCCGCGAGCCGGGCGGTGGCCGGCCGGCCCGGGTCGCGCAGCGCGTCCACGGCGGTCAGCACCGCCTCGCGGCCCTCCTTCTTCGGCACCCCGGCGGCGGCCCGCTCGTACAGCAGCGCGCCCTCCTCCAGCACGAGTTGGACGTCCATGCCGGCCGGGATCTTCACCGAGGCCGTCCGGCGCCACGTCGCCACCGGATCGCTCCAGGCCTCCACCGCGTACGTCCAGCGGCCCTCGCTGTCCGGGGTCACGTCCGCGCCCCAGCGGTCGGTGCCGGGGGCCAGCTCGCGCATGGGGGTCCAGGGGCCGCAGCGGCCCGCCGGGTCGCGCAGCACCACATTGGCGCCGAGCGCGTCGTGGCCCTCGCGGAAGACGGTGGCGGTGACCTGGAAGGTCTCGCCGACGACCGCCTTGACCGGCCGGCGGCCGCAGTCCACGAGCGGCCCGAGGTCCAGGACGGGGATACGACCGATCATGGGATCACCTGAGGAGGAAGAGGGGGCGGAAACGGGGGAACGGAGCGGCGGTGCTGGCGGGTTCTGCTCTTTCTATCTGCTCCGCCGGCCGTCGGCTGGGTGCGGGCATGACTGCTCCTGACCGCGTTCACTCGGGTGGGTGCGGAAGAAATGCGGAAGAGCCGGGGACGGGTACTCGGGGCGGCGGCGGACTGCTACGGCCTGCATACCGGTTGAGCTTTCCCACCGGTCCCGGGCGGGCATGCCCGCACCGTGGGACCTACCGGTGCGTAGTTCCCGTGGCACCGGCTGGGGAGGATGGTCGGCACTCCGTCACCCGTACGAAGTCTCCTCGCTGGGCCGATCGTGTGCAATGCGCGAAAACCGGGTAACCGGCGGCCAGACGGGGGAATGGCGCGCCGCCACGGCCCCCGAAGGCCGTAGCGGCAACCGGCCGCCGCCGTTCCTGCTGTACGTGCGCCGTATTCACGTCTCGTACGGATGCTGTACCCGGCGCAATGACGCGTGCGGTCCGCTTCCACCCGCCGTCCACCATGCGGACGCCTTTCCCGGCCATGCGGGTGAGCCGGGCCTGCGCAGGACGGCCACGTCCCCGCGCGCCGCAGCAGGGGGCGCACTTCCCGCCTGCACCTGCCAGGAGCAGGCAGTTGCCGCGAAGCGCCACGAAGCCCCCCGGCCTCCCCGCTACCGTCGTGGGGGTGAAGGCCATTCGTCGATTCAGCGTGCGCCCCGTTCTCCCGGAGCCCCTACGACCGCTAAGCGAGCTGGCGCGCAACCTGCGCTGGTCCTGGCACCCCGAGACCCGTGAGCTCTTCCAGGCCGTCGACCCCGAGGGCTGGCGGGCCGCCGCCGGCGACCCCATGCGGCTGCTGGGCTCCGTGCCCGCCGACCGGCTCGCCGCCCTCGCCGACGACCGCCGCTTCCGGCGCCGGCTCGCGGCGGCCGCCGACGACCTGCAGGACTACCTCACCGGCCGGCGCTGGTACCAGGAGCAGCCCGAGGGACTGCCCGCCGCCATCGCCTACTTCTCACCCGAGTTCGGCATCACCGCCGCCCTCCCGCAGTACAGCGGCGGCCTCGGCATCCTCGCCGGCGACCACCTGAAGTCCGCCAGCGACCTCGGCGTCCCCCTCATCGGCGTCGGACTGCTCTACCGCCACGGCTACTTCCGCCAGTCCCTCTCCCGCGAGGGCTGGCAGCAGGAGCACTACCCCCTGCTCGACCCCAACGAGCTGCCCCTCACCATGCTCCGCGAGCCCGACGGCAGCGCCAGCCGGATCTCCCTCGCCCTGCCCGGCGGCCGCTCCCTGCGCGCCTACATCTGGCAGGCCCGCGTCGGCCGCGTGCCGCTGCTGCTCCTCGACTCCGACGTCGAGGAGAACGGCCCCGGCGAGCGCGAGGTCACCGACCGGCTCTACGGCGGCGGCGGCGAGCACCGGCTGCTGCAGGAGATGCTCCTCGGCATCGGCGGCGTCCGCGCCGTGCGCACCTACTGCCGGCTCACCGGCCACCCCGAGCCCGAGGTCTTCCACACCAACGAGGGCCACGCCGGCTTCCTCGGCCTGGAACGCATCCGCGAACTCGTCACCACCGGGCTGGACTTCGACGCCGCCCTGGAACACGCCCGCGCCGGCGCCGTCTTCACCACCCACACCCCCGTGCCCGCCGGCATCGACCGCTTCGACCGCGAGCTCGTCGCCCGCCACTTCGGCCCCGCTGGCGAACTCCCCGGCATCGACGTCGAACGCGTCCTCGAACTGGGCCTGGAGACCTACCCCGGCGGCGAGCCCAACCTCTTCAACATGGCCGTCATGGGCCTGCGCCTGGCCCAGCGCGCCAACGGCGTCTCCACCCTCCACGGACAGGTCAGCCGGCAGATGTTCGCCGGGCTGTGGCCCGGCTTCGACCCCGAGGAGGTGCCCATCGACTCCGTCACCAACGGCGTCCACGCACCCACCTGGGTCGCCCCCGAGGTGCTGCGCCTGGGCGCCCGGCGGGTCGGCGCCGGCCGCGCCGAGGACGCCCTGGCCGTCGGCGGCCCGCAGCGCTGGGACGCCCTCGCCGAGATCCCCGACGCCGACATCTGGGAGCTGCGCCGCACCCTGCGCGAACAGCTGGTCGAGGAGGTGCGCGAGCGGCTGCGCGCCTCCTGGCGCGAGCGCGGCGCCGGCACCGCCGAGCTCGGCTGGATCGACGGCGTCCTCGACCCGGACGTCCTCACCATCGGCTTCGCCCGCCGCGTCCCCTCGTACAAGCGCCTCACCCTCATGCTCCGCGACCGCGACCGCCTCATGGAGCTCCTCCTGCACCCCGAGCGCCCCGTGCAGATCGTCGTCGCCGGCAAGGCCCACCCCGCCGACGACAGCGGCAAGCGCCTCGTGCAGGAGCTCGTGCGCTTCGCCGACGACCCGCGCGTGCGCCGGCGCCTGGTCTTCCTGCCCGACTACGGCATGGCCATGGCCCAGCGGCTCTACCCCGGCTGCGACGTCTGGCTCAACAACCCGCTGCGGCCGCTGGAGGCCTGCGGCACCTCGGGGATGAAGGCCGCCCTCAACGGCTGCCTCAACCTCTCGGTGCTCGACGGCTGGTGGGACGAGTGGTACGAGCCCGACTTCGGCTGGGCCATCCCCACCGCCGACGGCGCGGCCATGGACGAGAACCGCCGCGACGACCTGGAGGCGGCCGCCCTCTACGACCTGCTGGAGCGGCGCGTCGCCCCGCGCTTCTACGACCGGGCGCAGGGCGGGCTCCCCGGCCGCTGGATCGAGATGGTCCGGCGCACGCTGACCACGCTCGGCCCGAAGGTCCTCGCCGGGCGCATGGTGCGCGAGTACGTGGAGCGGCTCTACGCCCCCGCCGCCGAGGCCCAGCGGGCCCTCACGCCCGCCGCGGCGAGCGAGCTGGCCGCCTGGAAGGCCCGGGTGCGGGCCGGCTGGCCGGGCGTGGCCGTCGACCACGTGGAGGCCGTCGCGGACACCTCCCTCAACGGCACGGCGACCCTCGGCTCCACGGTCTCCCTGCGGGTGAGCGTCACGCTCGGCCCGCTGGACCCGGCGGACGTCGAGGTGCAGGCCGTCGCGGGGCGCGTCGACCCCACCGACCGGCTGAGCCAGACCGCCGTCTTCCCCCTCAAGCCCGCCGGCGGCCCGGCCCTGGACGGCCGCCGCCTCTACGAGGGCCCGCTCACCCTCGACCGCACGGGCCCCTTCGGCTACACCGTCCGCATCCTGCCCGCGCACCGGCTGCTGTCCAGCGGCGCGGAGATGGGCCTGGTGACCCTCCCGTCGGAGGCGACGGGCGAGGCGGCGGGGGTGCTGCTGCGCTGACATGCGTGGGGCGCCGCCCGGGGGAGTCGGTGCTCACCCCGGACGGCGCCCGGTTCAGGTACCGCGCCCCTTAAGGGGCGCGGGGCGTGTACGTCTGCGGCTCCGCCGGGCGGGCGCGACCAGCCGCGCACGGCCCGCAGCCGACCGATCGTCCCTACGGAAGCTCAGCTCAGAAGGTGAGCTTCCAGCCGTTGATCGTGCCGGTGTCGGACGAGTACACGTCCTGCACCTGCAGCTTCCACGTGCCGGGCGCGGAGACCCCGGACGCGTCGACCGTGTAGGTCTCCTTCACGTCCGCCGCGGAGTCCCAGGAGTCCGAGTCCTTCAGCCGCCACGTCTTGCCGTCGGGCGCGACGAGGTCGATGCGGAGGTCACCGCGGTAGGTGTGCGTGATGTTCACGTCCACCTTCAGGGCGGAGGAGCCGTTGCCGCTGCGCGTGACGACGATCGGCGAGGTCACGGCGTCGCCCGCGTCCGGGACGGCGACGGGGGTGGTGCTCTCGAAGACGCTGCCGTCGCCCGTGGCGTTCACGGTCCACTTGAAGGACGCGCTGGCGGACTTGCCGGCGGAGTCCTTGACCGTGACGGTCACGTTGCTGGTGCCGGTGGTGGTCGGCGTGCCGGAGATCAGGCCGGTGGAGGCGTTGATCGACAGCCCGGCGGGCAGACCGGTGGCCGCGTAGCTCAAGGAGCCGGAGGTGCTGCTGGTGGCCTTGATCTGCAGGGATACGGCGGTGTTCACGATGCTCGTCTGGTCACCGGGGGCGGTGATGCTGACCCCGGTCCCGGGGGTGGCCCGGCTGCCGACGTTGATGGCGGCCCAGGCGTTGGCCACGTTGTTGTACGTGTCGCTGCCCACGCCGAAGAGCTCGCCCGCGGCCCACAGCGTCGCCTCGCGCGCCCCGGCGTAGTCGGTGGTGGACTGCATGCGCCCGGTGAGCGCCTTGAACCAGATCTTCGCGGCGTTGTCGCGGCCGATGCCGGTGACGGGCAGGCCGTCGGAGGTCGGCGAGTCGTACGAGACGCCGTTGATCACCTTGGCGCCGCTGCCCTCGGAGGCGAGGTAGAACCAGTGGTTGGCGGGGCCGGACGAGTAGTGCACGTCGATGCCGCCGAGGCCCGAGTACCAGGCGTCCTTGGACCGGCCGTCCTTGCTGGGCTTGTCCATGTAGCGCAGCGGGGTGCCGTTGCCATTGATGTTGATCTTCTCGCCGACGAGGTAGTCGCCCGGGTCGTTGGGGTTGTCGGCCCAGAACTCGACCGCGGCGGCGAAGATGTCGGAGGTGGCCTCGTTGAGGCCGCCGGACTCGCCGGCGTAGTTGAGGTTGGCGGTGGCCGAGGTGACGCCGTGCGTCATCTCGTGCGCGGCCACGTCGATCGACGTGAGCGGCTTGGAGTTGCCGGAGCCGTCGCCGTAGGTCATGCAGAAGCAGTCGTCCGACCAGAACGCGTTGACGTAGTTGCTGCCGTAGTGGACACGGCTGTACGCGCCGACGCCGTCACCGCGGATGCCGCTGCGCCCGTGCACGTTCTTGTAGTAGTCCCACGTCAGCTGGGCGCCGTACTGGGCGTCCACGCCGGCGGTGGCCGGGTCGCCGGTGGTGCCGTTGCCCCATACGTCGTCGGCGTCGGTGAAGAGGGTGCCGGTGCCGGAGGAGCCGCGGTTGAGGTTGTACGTCTTGTGGCCGCCGCGCGCGGAGTCGGTCATCTGGTACGAGCCGCCCGACTGCGTGGTGCCGATGGTGACGCGGCCGCTGTACTGGCTGTTGCCGGTGCCCTGCTTGACGCCCTGGAACTCGAAGAGCTTCTCGCCCGTCCGCGCGTCCGTGATGACGTGCAGCTGGTTGGGGGTGCCGTCCTCCTGGAGGCCGCCCACGACGGTCTCGTAGGCGAGGACCGGGGTGCCCTTCGCCGCCCACACGATCTTGCGGGGCGCCTTGTCGGCCTTCGTGGCCTTCGAGCCCTGCGCCCCGGCGGCCTTCACGGCCTGCTTCTCGGCGCTGGAGGCGGACAGCGAGGGCGTGGTCGTCGCGATCGCCAGCCGGGCCTTGGTCGCCTTGGCGACGCTCTTGAGGCCGCCGCCCTTGGCGGTGTCGACGACGAGGTCGCCGCCGAGGACGGGCAGGCCGTCGTAGGTCCGCTCGTAGCGGGTGTGCACGGTGCCGTTGACGTCCCTGACGACGTCCTTGACGACCAGCTTCTCGTTCGGGCCGAGGCCGAGGGCCCGGGCGGTCTCCGCCTTCGCCGCCTCGGCCCGCCGTATGAGCTCGGCGCGCTGCGCGGGGGTGAGCTTGGCGGGCATGGCGCCGGGGTCGGCCTTGGCGACGAGCTGGCGCGGTGCGCCGCCTTGGGCGGTCGAGCCGGCCGAGGCGGTGCCGGCCTGGGTGCCGACGGCGAGCATCGCCGAGACGGCGACCAGCGCGCCGGCGGCGACGGCTCTCTTCTGGGGGGAGCGTCGGGTCTGGGGGGTGGGTCTCACGCTGACTCCTTCTGCGAGGCAGATCAGGCAGAACAGAACAGGTGGAGCTGGGGCCGATGGATCCCGTCGGGATCCCCTCCGGGGTTCCGGCCGATGAATCCGATGAGTCCGGCGGGTGCGGTGGAGCGGCGGGTGCGGTGGAGCGTGATGGAGCGCTGCGCTTCCCGGGCGCGGTGGCCGCCGGGTGCTGCCGGTCGGTGCCGCGGGACGGGAACGGGAGGCGTGGGGCCTCGGGGGGACAGCCGGCGATGCACGTGCCGATGGAGCGATGGACCGCTGCCGGCGCGGCGGCGGTGCCGTGGGGAAGCCGCGCGTCAGTGGAGGGAAGAGTGCCATCGCGGGCATGTACGTGTCAGGAGCCCGGAGGCAAGTTGGCCGGAAACCGTCCGTTGACGAAAGACCGACGTCCGCATAGCGGTACGGGCCCGCCCTGAGGCGAGCCCGTACCGCCGGGGGGCGGAACCCCCGGGAAACCGTCAGGCCAGGCTGTCGCGCCAGGCCCGGTGCAGATCCGCGAACCGGCCCGTGCCCGCGATCAGCTCCGCCGGGGAGCCGTCCTCCACGACCCGGCCGCCGGCCATCACCAGCACGCGGTCCGCGATCTCGACCGTCGACAGCCGGTGCGCGATGACCACCGCCGTGCGGCCGCGCAGCACCGTGGCCATCGCGCGCTGCACCGCCTGCTCGCCCGGGATGTCCAGCGAGGACGTGGCCTCGTCCAGGATGAGCACCGAGGGGTCGGCGAGCAGCGCCCGCGCGAACGCCACCAGCTGGCGCTGGCCCGCGGAGATCCGTCCGCCGCGCTTGCGCACGTCCGTGTCGTAGCCCTCCGGCAGGGCCGCGATGAAGTCGTGCGCGCCGATGGCCTTCGCCGCCTGCTCGATCTCCGCCCGCGTTGCGCCGGGGCGGCCGATGGCGATGTTCTCCGCGACGGTGCCGGAGAACAGGAACGCCTCCTGCGTCACCATCACCACCCCGCGCCGCAGCTCCGGCCCGGGGAGCGTGTCCAGCGGCACGCCGTCGAGGAGCACCCGGCCGTCGGTGGGGTCGTAGAAGCGGGCCAGGAGCTTGGCGAGCGTGGACTTGCCGGCGCCCGTCGAGCCGACGACCGCGACCGTCTGCCCGGCGCGCAGCGTCAGGTCGAAGCGGGGCAGGACCTCACCGCCCGTGCGGTAGGCGAAGCGCACCCCCTCGAAGACGACCTCGCGGCCGGGCATCCCGGACCGCCGCTCCGGCAGCGCCCGCGGCTCGGCGGGCTCGGGCACGCCGGGCCGCTGCGCGAGCAGGCCCGCGATCTTGTCGAGCGAGGCCGCCGCCGACTGGTACGAGTTGAGGAACATCCCCAGCTGGTCGATCGGGTCGTACAGCCGCCGCAGGTACAGCACCGCCGCCGCCAGCACGCCCAGCTCCAGCCCGCCGCCGGCCACCCGGTACGCGCCCCACAGCACGACCGCGGCCAGCACCACGTTGGCCACGAGGCGGGAGAGGAAGACGTAGCGGGCCATCTCCAGCATCGCCCCGACGTTGGCGTGCCGGTGCTCGGAGTTGAGCTCCGCGAAGTGCTCCTCGTTGGCGCGCTCGCGGCGGAACGCCTGGACCGGCCGGATGCCGTTCATGGTCTCGGTGAACTTCACGATCACCGCGGCGATCGCCGTGGACCGCCGTCGGTAGACCGACCGCGCACGCCGGTCGTACGAGCGCATCAGCAGCCGCAGCGGCACGAACGAGAGCACGGCGACGGCGCCGATGCCCCAGTCCAGGTAGAGCAGGGTGACCGAGATGTACACGACGGCCAGGCAGACCCCGATGAGCTCCTGGAGGCCGTCGTTGATGAGCTCCCGGATCGACTCGACGTCCGTGGTCGCGCGGGAGATGAGCCGCCCCGAGGTGTAGCGCTCGTGGAAGTCGACGCTGAGCGTCCGGGCGTGGCGGAAGATGCGGCCGCGCAGGTCGAGCAGCACGTCCTGGCCGATGCGCGCCGAGAGCCGGATGAACGCGTACTGCAGCAGGCCCGCGGCCAGGGCGCTCACCACGTACACGACGCCGACGGCGATCAGCGGGCCGTAGTCGCCCCGGCGGACGGCCGGCACGGCCCGGTCTATGGCGACGGCCACGAGGAGCGGGCCCGCCTGGACGGCCGCCTGCTGGAGCAGCAGCACGAGGGCGCTCAGCCGGAGGCGGCCGCGGCTGGGGGCGAGCAGCGAGCGCAGCAGCGCCCGGGAGGCGCCCTTGGGGGCGGGCAGGACGTCCTTGTCGAAGGGGTCGTCCGGCGCGGGGGCGGCCCCGGTGGCCGTCCGCTCCGGCTCGGTGGTGGTCCGGTCGGTGGCGGTGGTCATCGCCTGCCTCCCTCGTGCCGTGCGTACGGAGCGTCCGCCGCGCCGCCCCGGTCCTCGTCGCCGGCCATGAGCAGGGCGTACTCCCGGTTGGTGCGCAGCAGTTCGTGGTGGGTGCCGACGGCGGCGATGCGGCCCCCGGAGAGCAGGGCCACGCGGTCGGCG
This sequence comes from Streptomyces sp. XH2, assembly GCF_049725035.1. NCBI lineage: Bacteria > Bacillati > Actinomycetota > Actinomycetes > Kitasatosporales > Streptomycetaceae > Streptomyces > Streptomyces sp. XH2. The sequence goes on from NZ_JBMMMZ010000012.1 coordinate 265,807, forward strand.
AGCATGACCGTGGACGGGCGGTGGGCGACGACGAGGGCGGTCGTGTCGGCCAGCACCTCGCGCAGGGCCGCCTCCACGAGCGCCTCGGTGTGCACGTCGAGCGCGGAGAGCGGGTCGTCCAGGATGAGGAAGCGCGGGTCGCCGGCGACGGCGCGGGCGAGGGCGAGCCGCTGCCGCTGGCCGCCGGACAGGCTCAGGCCCTGCTCGCCGACCTGGGTGCGGGTGCCCTCCGGGAGGGAGTCGACGAAACCGGCCTGGGCGACGCCGAGCGCGCGCCGCAGCTCGGCCTCACCGCCGCCCTCGGCGCCCATGAGCACGTTCTCCCCGACGCTCGCGGAGAACAGGGTCGGGTCCTCGAAGGCCACGGAGACCAGCGCGCGCAGGCGCTCGCGCGGCATGGCGGCGATGTCCTGGCCGTCCAGGGTGATCCGCCCGGACGTCGCCTCGTGGAGGCGGGGGACGAGGGCGGTCAGGGTCGTCTTGCCGCTGCCCGTCGTGCCGACGAGGGCCATCGTCTCGCCGGCCCGGATGTGCAGGTCGACGCCGTCCAGGACGGGCGGGGCGTCCGCGGGGGCGTCGGGATAGCGGAAGCCGACGCCCTCCAGGCGCAGGCCGGATCTCTCGCGCGTCTGCTGAGGCGGCGGGCTCGCGGCCCGCGAGGCGGCCTCCTGCGGCGGGGCGGGGGTGTCCATGACCTCGAAGTAGCGGTCCGCGGCCGTGGCCGCCTCGTTGGAGATCGCGATCAGGAAGCCCATCGACTCCACCGGCCAGCGCAGCGCCAGGGCCGTCGACAGGAACGCCACCAGCGTGCCCGCCGACAGCTCGCCGTCGGCGACCTGCAGCACGCCGAGCACCAGCGCCGCCCCGATCGCCAGCTCCGGCAGGCTCATGATGAACGCCCAGAGCAGCCCCAGCAGGTGGGCCTTGTGCAGCTCGGTGCCGCGCAGCCGGCCGGCGAGCGCGGCGAAGGACTTCTCCTGGCCGCGGTGGCGGCCGAAGCCCTTGATGATGCGGATGCCGAGGACGCTCTCCTCGACGACCGTCGCGAGGTCGCCGGACTGGTCCTGGGCGGTGCGCGCGGCCCGGGAGTAGCGCTCCTCGAAATACGCGCAGATGATCACCAGTGGCACCACGGGGGCGAGCAGCACCAGCCCCAGCATCCACTGCTGTATCAGCAGGACGACGAAGCCCGCCACGATCGTCGCTCCGTTGACCAGCAGGAAGGTCAGCGGGAAGGCGAGGAAGATGCGCAGCAGCGTCAGGTCCGTGGTGCTCCGCGAGAGGAGCTGGCCCGAGGCCCACCGGTCGTGGAAGGCGACCGGCAGCCGCTGCAGGTGCCGGTAGAGGTCCGCCCGCATGTCCGCCTCGACCCGTGCCAGCGGGCGTGCGGTGAGGAACCGGCGCACCGCGAACAGCGACGCCTCCAGCAGCCCGAGCAGGAGCACCAGCCCGCCGCCCAGCCACACGCCGGACGGGTCGCCGCCGGCGACCGGGCCGTCCACGATCCACTTGAGCGCGAGCGGGATCGCGAGGCCGGCGCACGACGCGACGACCGTCACCGCCGCGGCCGTGACCAGCCTGCCGCGCACGGGGCGCACGTAGGGCCACAGGCGCAGCAGCGAGCGCACGGCGGACCGGCTTCCGTCCGGACGGTGAGGTTCGGGGGGTTCATGGGTTTCTGTCATCAGGAGCGAGAGTACGGTTCGCCACTGACATCACTCACTCGGTTTTTGTGCCTAAGACCCCATCATGGCAACGGAATTGGAGGTTCCGGTCCCGGTTCCGTTCCCCCGGTGCTCCCCGTCGTCACCCGCCACAGGAGCACCGAACGCGCCCCCGCCGTGACGCGCGTCCCCGCCGCCCGGCGCTCGCCCGGCGCCGCCCCCTGCTCCTCCCGCGCCGTGTCCACGAGCAGTTCGTAGGCGTCCGCCCACGGCGGGCCCGGCAGCGTGAACGCCACGTCCTGCGCCCCCGCGTGGAGCACGGCGAGGAAGCTGTCGTCCGTGACCGGCTCGCCCTGCGGCCCGCGCTGCGGGATGTCGCGCCCCGACAGGTACATCCCGAGCGTCGCCGCCGGCGCGTACCAGTCGGCCTCCGTCATCTCCGTGCCCGCGGCCGTGAACCAGGCGAGGTCCCGCAGCCCGTCCGCGCTCTGCGGCCGGCCGGAGAAGAAGGCGCGGCTGCGCAGCACGGGGTGCGCGCGGCGCAGCGCGAGGAGCCGGCCGCACAGGTCGGCGAGCGCGCGCCAGCCGGGGTCCGACAGCAGCGACCAGTCGATCCAGCTGGTCTCGTTGTCCTGGCAGTAGGCGTTGTTGTTGCCGCCCTGGGTGCGGCCCATCTCGTCGCCCGCGACCAGCATCGGCACCCCGGTGGACAGCAGCAGCGTGGTCAGCAGGTTCCGCAGCTGCCGCCGCCGCAGGGCCGGCACCGCCGGGTCGTCCGTGGGGCCCTCCGCGCCGCAGTTCCAGGACCGGTTGCCGTCGGTGCCGTCGCGGTTGCCCTCGCCGTTGGCCTCGTTGTGCTTGTGCTCGTAGCTCACCAGGTCGCGCAGCGTGAAGCCGTCGTGGGCCGTGACGAAGTTGACGGAGGCGTACGGGCGCCGGCCGCCCCAGGCGTAGAGGTCGCTGGAGCCGGAGAGCCGGTAGCCGAGGTCGCGCACGTCGGGCAGGGCGCCGCGCCAGTAGTCCCGGACGGCGTCGCGGTAGCGGTCGTTCCACTCGGTCCACAGCGGCGGGAAGGAGCCGACCTGGTAGCCGCCCGAGCCCACGTCCCACGGCTCGGCTATCAGCTTGACCCGGCGCAGGACCGGGTCCTGGGCGATGACGGCCAGGAACGGCGAGAGCATGTCGACGTCGTGCATGGAGCGGGCGAGGGCCGCCGCCAGGTCGAAGCGGAAGCCGTCGACGCCCATCTCCGTCACCCAGTAGCGCAGGGAGTCGGTGATCAGCCGCAGGACGTTCGGCTGGACGACGTGCAGGGTGTTGCCGCAGCCGGTGTAGTCCGCGTAGCGGCGGCGGTCGGCCTGGAGCCGGTAGTAGCGGCGGTTGTCGATGCCCTTCAGGGAGAGCGTGGGGCCCAGCTCGCCGCCCTCGGCGGTGTGGTTGTAGACCACGTCCAGGATGACCTCGATGCCGGCCGCGTGCAGGGCCCGCACCATGCGCTTGAACTCGCCCACCTGCCGGCCGTCCGTCCCGGTCGCCGCGTAGCCGGCGTGCGGCGCGAAGTAGCCGATGGAGTTGTAGCCCCAGTAGTTGCGCAGCCCGCGCCGCAGCAGGTGGTCCTCGTGCGCGAACTGGTGCACCGGCAGCAGTTCCACGGCCGTCACCCCGAGCCGCACCAGGTGCTCCACGGCCGCCGGGTGCCCGAGCCCGGCGTACGTGCCGCGCAGCTCCTCGGGGACCCCCGGGTGGAGCTTGGTGAAGCCGCGCACGTGCAGCTCGTAGATGACCGAGTCGGGCCACGGCGTCTTGGGGCGCTGGTCGTCCGCCCAGTCGTCGCCGTCCGCCACGACCACGCCCTTGGGCACGTACGGGGCCGAGTCGCGCTCGTCGCGGACGGTGTCGGCGACGTGCTGCTGGGGCCAGTCCCGCACGTGCCCGTAGACCTCGGGAGGCAGCGAGAAGTCGCCGTCGACGGCCCGGGCGTAGGGGTCCAGGAGCAGCTTGGCGGGGTTCCAGCGGGCGCCCGTCCAGGGGTCCCAGCGGCCGTGGACGCGGTAGCCGTAGCGGCGGCCGGGCAGGACGCCGGGCACGAATCCGTGCCATATCTCGTGGGTCAGCTCCGTGAGGGGCAGCCGTATCCCGCCCTCCGGCGCGCCGTCCGCGGAGGCCTCCCCTCCGTGGCCGGGCCCGCCGTCGAACAGGCACAGCTCGACGGCCTCCGCCCCGCCGGCCCACAGGGCGAAGTTCGTCCCCGCCGGCGCGCCCCCGGCGGCGGGCTTGAAGCGGGCCCCGAGCGGCTCGGGGCTGCCGGGCCACACGGCGGGGCCGGGCAGCGGCCGCGGGGCCGCGTCCGGGCGGGGCCGGCCGTTGACCGGGGCGCCGCAGGCCCCCGGCCGGGTCGCGGGGCCCCGGGCCCGGCCGCCACCGAACTCGTCTCCCCGTTCCGCCTCTTGCTCGGGTGCGCTCGACACGTCTTCGCCTCCGGCGGCTCGCGGGCAGCGCGCCGGGCGCCCGGCGTCCCGTGCCGGGCGGCGGCGGTCCTCGTCCTGCCCCCAGTTCTGCCCAGAAGCACGCGCGCGCTCACAGGGTCGCGTCCCGCGTCACCCCGGGCCGGAGCACTCAGGTGGCCGGATTATGATGCTCACCTTCAGCCACGGGGATCACCCCCGCCGCATATCTCGTACCACCGTTCCCATTTGGGACCGAACGGTGACATTGCACGGGTCTGCGGCGCCGGAGCCCTGTGGTTATCTAACGCCAGCGCGTGAGCCGCGCTTCGGGGGCGCCGCGTGGCCGCGGGCCGTGCGAGGGGAGACAACCGATTTGAACGTGCAGCTGATACCGAGCAGGCGCGCAGCCCGCCGCAAGGGGCTGTTCGCGCTGCTGCTCGGCGCGCTGATGCTGCTGGTCACCGCCTGCGGCGGTGACGACGACGCGAAGAAGGGCGGCGCCAAGAAGGTGCCGGACGGCCCGTCGGAGGCCGTCGTGGCCATCGCGCCGAACGACGGAGAGAAGAACGTCGAGACGTCCGGCAAGCTCAAGGTGACCGTGGACAAGGGCAGCCTGACGTCGGTCAAGGTCGCCGACGCCAAGGGCCGCACGGTCGAGGGCAGGATCACCGACGGCGGACGGGCCTGGGAGCCCACGGCGCACCTCGGCGCCTCCACGCAGTACACGGTCGACGCGCTGGCCAAGGACAAGGACGGCCGTCCGTCCGCCAAGCACGCGTCGTTCACGACGCTCACGCCGCAGAACACCTTCGTCGGCTACTTCACGCCGGAGGACGGCAGCACGGTCGGCGTGGGCATGCCCGTGTCGATCAATTTCAGCCGCGGCATCACCGACACCAAGGCCGTCGAGCGTGCCGTCAAGGTGACCACCGAGCCGGCCGTCGAGGTCAAGGGTCACTGGTTCGGCAACGACCGCCTCGACTTCCGCCCCGAGAAGTACTGGGCGGCCGGCACCAAGGTGACGGTCGACCTGAACCTCGACGGCGTCCAGGGCCGCCCGGGCGTGTACGGCTCGCAGGCGAAGACCCTGAAGTTCACCGTCGGCCGCAGCCAGGTCAGCACGGTCGACGCCAAGTCCCACCAGATGGTGGTCGAGCGCGACGGCAAGGTCTTCAAGACCATCCCGATCTCCGCCGGCGCCCCCGCCAACCCCACGTACAACGGCCAGATGGTCATCAGCGAGAAGCACGAGGTGACGCGCATGAACGGCGCCACCGTCGGCTTCACGGGAAGTGACGGCAAGGGCGAGTACGACATCCCGGACGTGCCGCACGCGATGCGCCTGTCCACCTCCGGCACCTTCCTGCACGGCAACTACTGGTCCGGCTCGGGCACCTTCGGCTCGGCGAACGCCAGCCACGGCTGCGTCGGCCTGGAGGACGAGCGCGGCGGCGGCGACCCGAACACCCCGGCCGCCTGGTTCTTCAAGAACTCCCTCATCGGTGACGTCGTGATCGTCAAGAACTCCGACGACAAGATGATCAAGCCGGACAACGGCCTCAACGGCTGGAACATGCCGTGGTCGGAGTGGGTCAAGAGCAGCCCGCAGGCCGACTGAGCCGACGGAAACGTCTCTTCACCCTTCTTCACCTTTTCGTCCGGTGCCTGCGGCCCGGTGCACTTGTGACCGAGTGCACCGGGCCGCTCGCCGTGCGGCGCCTTTTCGGGGGACACCCCCGAACCCCCGTGCCACTAACCTGGGCCTCATGACTGTGCATCTTGAGGTTGCCGACGGCGTGGGCACCATCCGCCTGGACCGCCCGCCGATGAACGCGCTCGACATCGCCACTCAGGACCGCCTGCGCGAGCTCGCCGAGGAGACCACCCACCGCGACGACGTCCGGGCCGTCGTCCTGTGGGGCGGGGAGAAGGTGTTCGCGGCCGGCGCGGACATCAAGGAGATGCAGAAGATGGACCACGCCGCCATGGTGGCGCGGTCCCGCGGGCTCCAGGACTCCTTCACCGCCGTCGCCCGCATCCCCAAGCCGGTCGTCGCCGCCGTCACCGGCTACGCCCTCGGCGGCGGCTGCGAGCTCGCGCTCTGCGCCGACTTCCGCATCGCCGCCGACAACGCCAAGCTCGGCCAGCCCGAGATCCTGCTCGGCCTGATCCCCGGAGCGGGCGGCACCCAGCGGCTGTCCCGCCTGATCGGCCCGTCCAAGGCCAAGGACCTCATCTTCACCGGCCGCATGGTCAAGGCCGACGAGGCCCTCTCCCTCGGCCTGGTCGACCGGGTCGTGCCCGCCGCCGAGGTGTACGAGCAGGCGCACGCGTGGGCGGCGCGGCTCGCCGCCGGCCCCTCGCTGGCGCTGCGCGCCGCCAAGGAGGCCGTGGACACCGGTCTGGAGACGGACATCGACACCGGCCTCGCCATCGAACGGAACTGGTTCGCCGGGCTGTTCGCGACCGAGGACCGCGAGATCGGTATGCGCAGCTTTGTCGAGGACGGGCCGGGTAAGGCCAAGTTCATCTGACTTCCGGCCGGTTGGTGGCGGCCCCGGAAGGGGCTGCCCCTGCCGGCGGCGTTGACGCACGGTCGTGCCCGTGTCCACCCCGGGTGCCTCTTGTGGGGGAATTACGCGCTGTGCCCGCCCGCCCGCGCCGGCCCTTCCGGCCGCTTTCGGCACTCGCTCCCAAGGCTGTGGTCGCCGCAGGTCAGCCGGGGTTTCCAGGAAGATCGCCTGCCCTTGGCATATGTCGTGGCGGGACTTCGGAGGCTGTCCTTCCGGTCAGGTGAATCCCCGTGTTCCGGCCCCGGGCGTGCTTGCGGCGGCCATGATGGGGGCATGGCGGGCCTGGAGGGAACGGAGCAGCCACGGCAGCGGGGAGGCACGGCCGCTGTCCGGTGGTCGCCGACCGTAGAGGATGAACTGGCGCTCAGGGCGCTCGATCTGTACGGCAACCCCACGCAGGGCGAGGTGCGCCTGCCCTCCCGCCCCGAGTCCGCCGTCGCCGCGCGGCGGCTCACCCAGACCGTGGTGCTGCGCCACTGGGGCCTCTCGGGCCAACTCACCGAGCACGCCGTCCTGCTGGTCTCCGAGCTCGTCGGCAATGCCGTCCGGCACACCGGCGCGCGCTACTTCGGCCTGCGGATGCTGCGCCGGAGGGGCTGGCTGCGCATAGAGGTCCGCGACCCCTCGCGCGGGCTGCCCTGCCTCATGCCCGTGCACGAGCTCGACACCACCGGCCGGGGCCTGTTCCTCGTCGACAAGCTCTCCGACCGCTGGGGAGTGGATCTGATGGCGCGCGGCAAGACCACGTGGTTCGAGATGCGCGTCGCCGACCGCTGACGCCCCTGCGGGGAGCGAGACCGGCGCCCGCAAACGAAGAGGCCCCCATCCGTCGGCGTGCGACGGGGCGGGGGCCTCTTCGTGCGCCGCGGAGAATTGGGGTGTGTTCCGCGGCGTGCTGACGACCTGGCTCGGGTCAATGAGGGTCGTGGCTTCCGACTATGGCAGACGGGGTGCGTTCCAGCCAAAACGGCTATCCGTTCAATTCGGGCAACGCGGATTATTTCCCTCTTGAATCAAAGGTGAGCTCGACCACGCGCCTTGAATTTCACGAATAGATCATGGGGAACGCTTATTTTTATGCGAAATCACAGAGAGTGATACTCGGCCGTGATCAGACTTCCCCGAGGGGGCGGCTACTCTGTGCCGGTCACACCGGCACAACCGAACACCACACCAAGGGGAGGCTCTTATGGCTGACATGGAGAAGGCACGCGAGACGTTCGCCAAGTTCGACATCGACGGGGACGGGTTCGTCACGGCCGCCGAGTACAAGAAGGCCATGGCGCAGCTCGGCGACCACTTCGTCACCGAGACCGTCGCCCAGTCGATCATCGACTCCAAGGACACCAACGGCGACCGCCTGATGTCCTTCGACGAGTTCTGGGCGTCCATCAACAAGGGCTGACCCGCACCGAGGGCCGGCCCGCATCAAAGGCCGACCCGTACGGAGACCACGGAGGCGGCCGGTGCCGTCGCGGCCGGCTCAGCGCCAGCCGCGCCGCTGCGCCCCGGCCCGCCGCCGCCGGTCGTTGCACAGCAGGCACCGGCCCCAGCCCGGCGGCAGGGGGTCGCTCTTGTCCCCGTACAGGGGATCCACGGGCCCCTTGGGGTGCTCCGAGCAGCCCGTGGCCCCCAGCCCGCCGCCCAGGGCGCTCGCGGCGGTCAGCGCCCTGCGCAGGGCGTCCACCAACTGCTCGGCCTCATGGGGTGCGGGCGCTGCGGCGTCGAGGGAGAAGGCGATGTCCGAGGCGGTGGTGAGCGCGCTCTGGAGTTCGCGCAGGTCTGCGTAACTCATGCCTGCGAGCGTAACCGCCGCCACTGACAACCCGGCCCCCCGCGCCTCTCAGTCGCGGCTCAGGAGCCAGCTCCGCTCCGCCCCCGCGGAGCCCGTGTCGCGCACCGTCCGCACCCCCTCGCCCGTGGCGTCGCGCGAGGTGCCGGTGCGGTGCGTGGCCTGTTCCCAGATCCGGCCGCTCTCCTCCGCGACGATCTTCTGCCGCTCGCCCGAGCCGGTCCGCTCGGTGCGGAAGCGCTGCCCCGCCGCGTCCGCGTCGCACGGCACGGTGACGAGCCGCGCGCCCGGTCTGCCGTCGCCCGCCCCGATGCAGCGGTACGGCTGGGCCTGTGACGAGAACTGGCGCGTGGCCGGGCTGTAGACCCAGGCCTGGGCGGCCCGCTCGGACTCCCGGCACGGCTGCAGGGCCACCAGCCACGGCCGCAGCGCGCCGCGCGGGTCGCGGTAGCCGGAGCCTTCGACGGTCAGGCAGCCGCCGAGCGCGCCGTTGTGAATGCGCACGGCACCGGAGGGCGCCGGGGTTGCGGGCGCGGCGTCGGCGCCTGCTGTGGGTGCCGCGACGCCGAGGGCGGCGACGGCGCCGAGGATCGCTGCGGTGGCGCGGAGGGGGTGGCGCATGGCGAGGGCTCCTCGATCATTCGGTGAACGGAATGGAACGGAACGAGGGCGTTGAGATTACTGACAGCGCCGGTGGGCTGACACGCTGTTTCCGGTCATGGTCATTTTTCGCTCGCGACCTGTGATCACTCGGGATATCCTCGCCAAAACTTTACGAAGTGCGGACAAAGGATAGTTAAGACCCTTGAAGGCGATACGTAAGAGCGTCGTGGCGGCTACCGGGATCGCGCTCGCCCTGAGCCTGGCGGCGTGCGGGGGCGGGGGCGGCGACGCCGGCGGTGACAAGGCGGCGGGCTCCAGCAGCGGGAAGAGCGACAACGGTGCCGACAAGGCGCTGGGGGCGGCTGACCCGGCCGCCATGCTGAAGAAGGCTGCGGCCAAGGGGGCCGAGCAGAACACCTACCGCATGAAGGGCGTGCGGAAGGACGACAAGGGCGATTTCACCACCGAGAACGCCGTCCAGGTGAAGCCCGACGCCTCCGACGGCAAGGACGTGGGCCCGAAGACCGCCGATACGCCGGACGGCATCTCCCACGTCATCAAGGTGGGCGACAAGATGTACCTCAACGGCGAGAAGGTCCCCGGCAAGAAGTGGTGGACCCTCAACCTCGAGGGTGCCAAGGGGCGCGACGCATCGGAGCCCTTCGTCCAGCTGACGACTGCCCTCGCCACTGCCAAGGACGTCAGGAACGCCGGCGTCGAGACGGTCGGCGGCCGTCGCGCCGCCCACTTCGAGGGCACCGTCGTGCGGTCCGAGCTCGCCGCGTACAAGGGTGACGCGATGAAGGAGAAGGACCGCGACGATTACGCGAAGGACCTCAAGGAGGAGGGCCTGGAGAAGGTCACCATCGGTGTCTGGGTCGACAAGGACGGCGTGATCGCCAAGACCGAGGAGTCGGGCAAGGGCTCCAAGGGCGAGTACCACAGGGCCGACGAGTACAGCGACTTCGGCGCGGACCTGAAGATCCAGGCGCCCCCGGCCGCGGAGACCGCGACCGAGAAAGAGGTCATCGAGTACGAGATGAAGAAGCAGAAGTAGGGCCTACGGCCGGACACCGCTCCCCGGTGCCCGGCCGTACGCGCGTCAGCACTCGATGATGTTCACGGCGAGCCCGCCGCGCGCCGTCTCCTTGTACTTGACGCTCATGTCCGCGCCCGTCTCCTTCATGGTCTTGATGACCTTGTCGAGGGAGACGTGGTGCCGGCCGTCGCCGCGCAGGGCCATGCGGGCCGCGGTGACCGCCTTCGCGGCGGCCATGCCGTTGCGCTCGATGCACGGGATCTGGACCAGGCCGCCGACCGGGTCGCAGGTCAGGCCCAGGTTGTGCTCCATGCCGATCTCGGCGGCGTTCTCCACCTGCTCGGGGGAGCCGCCGAGGACCTCGGCGAGGCCGCCGGAGGCCATGGAGCAGGCGGAGCCGACCTCGCCCTGGCAGCCGACCTCGGCGCCGGAGATCGAGGCGTTCTCCTTGAAGAGCAGGCCGATCGCGCCCGCGGCGAGCAGGAAGCGCACGATGCCGTCCTCGTCCGCGCCCGGCACGAAGTTCATGTAGTAGTGCAGCACGGCCGGGATGATGCCCGCGGCGCCGTTGGTGGGGGCGGTCACGACGCGCCCGCCCGCGGCGTTCTCCTCGTTGACGGCCATGGCGTAGATCGTGATCCACTCCATGGCGCGGGCCTGCGGGTCGCCCTCGGCGCGCAGCTGGCGGGCGGTGTTCGCGGCGCGGCGGCGGACCTTCAGGCCGCCCGGCAGGATGCCCTCGCGGGCCATGCCGCGCGACACGCACGCCTGCATCACACGCCAGATCTCCAGGAGGCCCTCGCGGATCTCCGTCTCCGTGCGCCAGGCCTTCTCGTTCTCCATCATCATCGCGGAGATCGACAGGCCGGACTCGCGGGACATGCGCAGCAGCTCGTCACCGGTGCGGAAGGGGTACTTCAGCACGGTGTCGTCGAGCTTGATGCGGTCCTCGCCGACCGCGTCCTCGTCCACGACGAAGCCGCCGCCGACCGAGTAGTAGGTCTTCTCCAGCAGGGGGGCGCCGGCCTCGTCGTAGGCGAAGAGGGTCATGCCGTTGGCGTGGTACGGCAGGGAGCGGCGGCGGTGCAGGATCAGCTGGGTCGACTCGTCGAAGTCGATCTCGTGGGCGCTGCCGATCTCCGCGCCGAGCAGCCGCAGCCGCTTCGACGCGCGGATCCGCTCGACCTCGGCGTCCGCCAGCTCGACGTCGACCGTGCGCGGGGAGTAGCCCTCCAGGCCCAGCAGGACGGCCTTCGGCGTGCCGTGGCCGTGGCCGGTGGCGCCGAGGGAGCCGAAGAGCTCGGCGCGGACGGACGTGGTGTGGGCCAGCAGGCCCTCGTTCTTCAGCCGCCGCGTGAACATCAGCGCGGCCCGCATGGGGCCGACCGTGTGGGAGCTGGACGGGCCTATGCCGATCGAGAAGAGATCGAAAACGGAGATGGCCACGGTGGCTGCTCCCTGTCTGCTTGGAGGTGGTACGGGTGGTGCTGGGGGGTCGAGCGCGAGGCGCACCCGGTGGGAATCCCCGGGGCGCACCCGGTGGTACGGGGACGCGTGGTGCGGGGCACCGGGCGCTCACTCTTCAGTGTGCCCGGTGCCCCGTACATGCGGGTGAATCGGATGCCGATGTGTTACTTCAGGCCGGGGTACAGCGGGTGCTTGTCCGCCAGGGCCGTGACGCGGCCGCGCAGGGCCTCCGCGTCGTAGACCGGCTTCAGCGCCTCGGCGATGATGTCGGCAACCTCACGGAAGTCCTCCGCCTGGAAGCCGCGGGTGGCCAGCGCCGGCGTGCCGATCCGCAGGCCCGAGGTGACCATCGGGGGCCGCGGGTCGTTCGGGATGGCGTTCCGGTTGACCGTGATCCCGACCTCGTGGAGGCGGTCCTCGGCCTGCTGGCCGTCCAGCTCGGAGTTGCGCAGGTCCACCAGCACCAGGTGCACGTCCGTACCGCCGGAGAGGACGGAGACGCCCACCTCGGTGACGTCCGGCTGCACCAGGCGCTCGGCCAGGATCTTCGCGCCCTCCAGCGTACGCTGCTGGCGCTCCTTGAACTCCTCGCTGGCCGCGACCTTGAAGGAGACGGCCTTCGCGGCGATCACGTGCTCCAGCGGACCACCCTGCTGACCGGGGAAGACGGCAGAGTTGATCTTCTTGGCCAGCTCGGCCGTGGAGAGGATCACACCGCCGCGCGGACCGCCGAGGGTCTTGTGCGTGGTGGTGGTCACGACGTGCGCGTGCGGCACCGGGGAGGGGTGCAGCCCGGCGGCGACGAGGCCCGCGAAGTGGGCCATGTCGACCATCAGGTACGCGCCGACCTCGTCGGCGATCCGGCGGAAGGCCGCGAAGTCCAGCTGGCGCGGGTACGCGGACCAGCCGGCGACGATCAGCTTCGGGCGGTGCTCCTTGGCGAGGCGCTCGACCTCCTCCATGTCGACCAGGTTGGTCTGCTCGTCGACGTGGTAGGCGACCACGTTGTAGAGCTTGCCGGAGAAGTTGATCTTCATGCCGTGGGTCAGGTGCCCGCCGTGGGCGAGGTTCAGACCCAGGATGGTGTCGCCCGGGTTGAGCAGCGCGAACATCGCGGCGGCGTTGGCCTGCGCACCGGAGTGCGGCTGGACGTTCGCGTGCTCGGCACCGAAGAGCGCCTTGATCCGGTCGATGGCGATCTGCTCGACGACATCGACGTGCTCGCAGCCACCGTAGTAGCGGCGGCCGGGGTAGCCCTCGGCGTACTTGTTGGTGAGGACCGAGCCCTGGGCCTCCATGACCGCGACCGGAGCGAAGTTCTCCGAGGCGATCATTTCGAGGGTGGACTGCTGGCGGTGGAGTTCGGCGTCGACAGCGGCGGCGACGTCGGGGTCGAGCTCATGGAGGGAGCTGTTCAGAAGCGACATGAGTTCTTCCTGGACTTCCTGGGCGGAGGAGGAGGTGAGGGCGAGGTCAGCCGGCGAAGTCGTCGTACTCGGCGGCGGAGAGGAGGTCCGCCGGCTCGTCCGTGATCTTCACCTTGAACAGCCAGCCGCCCTCGAACGGGGCGGTGTTCACCAGCGAGGGGTCGTCCACGACGTCCTGGTTGGCCGCGGTGACCTCGCCGGTCACCGGGGAGTACAGGTCGCTGACCGACTTGGTCGACTCCAGCTCGCCGCAGGTCTCGCCCGCGGTGACGGTGTCACCGACGGCCGGGAGCTGGGCGAAGACGACGTCACCGAGCGCGTTCGCGGCGAACTCGGTGATGCCGACCGTGGCCACGCCGTCCGCGTCGGCGGCCGACAGCCACTCGTGCTCCTTGCTGTAGCGCAGCTGCTGGGGGTTGCTCATGGCTAGATTCTCCTGGATGCGCGTGAGTGCTTGTGCAACGGGTCTTGACAGGTGAGAACGGAGGGGGTCCGGATGATCTACGGGAGATCCCCGGGCGATCAGCGCTGCCGCTTGTAGAAGGGCAGGGCGACGACCTCGTACGGCTCGTGGGTGCCGCGGATGTCCACGGCCACGCCCCGCGTGCCGGGCGCGGCGTGCGCCGCGTCCACGTAGGCGATCGCGATCGGCTTGCCGAGCGTGGGGGAGGGGGCGCCGGAGGTGACCTCGCCGACGGTCTCGCCGCCGGCCGTCACCGCGAAGCCGGCGCGCGGGACGCGGCGGCCCTCGGCGATCAGCCCGACGAGCTTGCGCGGCGGCCGCGCCTCGGCGCGCTCCGCGGCCGCCTGCAGCGCGGCGCGGCCCACGAAGTCGCCCTCCTTCTCGAACTTCACGACCCGCCCCAGGCCCGCGTCGAACGGGGTGGTCGCGGTCGTCAGCTCGTGCCCGTACAGCGGCATGCCCGCCTCCAGGCGCAGCGTGTCGCGGCAGGAGAGGCCGCACGGCACGAGGCCGGCGTCCGCGCCCGCCTCCGTGAGGGCCTTCCACAGCTTCTCGGCGTCGCCGGGGGCCACGAACAGCTCGAAGCCGTCCTCACCCGTGTAGCCGGTGCGGGCGATGAGGGCCGGCACGCCCGCGACGGTGCCGGGCAGGCCCGCGTAGTACTTCAGGCCGTCCAGGTCGGCGTCGGTCAGCGACTTCAGGATGCCCGGGGACGCGGGGCCCTGGACGGCGAGCAGGGCGTACGCGTCGCGGTCGTCGCGGACCTCCGCGTCGAAGCCGGCGGCGCGCTCGGTCAGCGCGTCGAGCACGGTCTGCGCGTTGGAGGCGTTGGCCACGACCATGTACTCGGTGTCGGCGAGGCGGTAGACGATCAGGTCGTCGAGGATGCCGCCGTCCTCGCGGCAGATCATCGTGTAGCGGGCGCGGCCGGTGGCGACGCTCCCTATGTTGCCCACCAGGGCGTAGTCCAGCAGGGCGGCGGCCTGCGGGCCGGTCACGGTGATCTCGCCCATGTGCGAGAGGTCGAAGAGACCCGCGCGGGTGCGGACCGCGACGTGCTCGTCGCGCTCGCTGCCGTAGCGCAGCGGCATGTCCCAGCCGGCGAAGTCGGTCATGGTCGCGCCGAGCTCGCGATGCAGGGCGTCGAGGGCTGTGCGGCGAGGAGTGTCGGTCATGTGTGGGCTCCCGGACATGGCAGTGAGGACGTCCTCCCCATCTGTCATCGGAACCTGAGAGGTTCACCGGAAGCCACCGCGACACGCGGGAGCCCGGCTTGCACCTTGGGTGGAGCCGCACGCGGTGCGGCCCGCTTTTCAGATCTGCCTCGTCCGCGCGGTACGGGGCCTGAGAGATTCAAGGGAGGAACTTGCTCCTTCGGCGCCCAGCGCACACGGCGTCGCGTGCAGCCTGGGACTCTCCCGCGCGGATTCGAGCGGCCGGTATGCAGTTGGATACGCAGTTGGCGCGCACATCATTGCACGTACGAGCGCGATACGGACTGCCTGGCGCCCCTCGAATTCGATTACCTTGCCTTTACGTTCCGTGGGTAGGGGCCGGTGACGGGCAGTGACCGGACCGGGGGAGAGGCAGAACCGATGGGAACAGCACCGACAGCACCGACAGCGGGCGGGGCCGCGGCGGAGAGCGGCGGCCCTCCGCCCGCGGCACGGCCCCGGGCCGGGGTGCTGGACCTGCGCGGCGGCGCGGGCCGCGGGGAGCTGTGCTTCCCCGCGGGCGACCTGCTGATCGTCTCCGGCCTGCCCGGAAGCGGGAAGTCGACGCTCATCCGGCGCGCGGTGGCCGCGCTCGACGCATGGGACGGGATCGTCTGGTGCGTCGATTCCCAGGACGCCCGCGAGCGGTTGGAGCGGCGCGCGCCCGGCTGGCTCCCCTACGGCGCGTACCGGCCGTTCGCCCGGCTCGCCCACTACGCGGCGCTGCGGCGCGCCCTGCGCTCCGGTGCGAGCGTCGTCGTGCACGACTGCGGGCAGCGGGGGTGGGTGCGCCGCTGGGTCGCGCGCGACGCCCGCCGCCGGGGCGCGGCGGCCCACCTCCTGCTCCTCGACGTGCCCCCGGGCACGGCGCTGGCCGGGCAGGCGGAGCGAGGCCGGGGCGTCTCGCCGCACGCCTTCGGGCGGCACCGGCGGGCGATGGCCCGGCTGACCGCCGAGGTCACGGCGGGCCGGCCGCCGGCGGGGGTGACGTCGGTGCTCCTGCTGGACCGCGGGGCGGTGGACGCGCTCCGGAACATCGCCTTCACGTAGGGGCCGGCACCCGGGCGGGGCGGCCGCCGCCTACAGCGGCAGCGGTACCGGCAGGGGCATGCCGTCGCCCGTCAGGGGGAGTCTGGACAGGAGGTCCTTCACGACGGCCAGGGCCTCCGTGATCGCCGTCTGGACGCCCGCCCTGTCCTTCTTCTCCACCGCGTCGACGAGCTTCTGCACCGCCGCCGCCAGCTTCTTCAGCAGGTCGTGGACGTCGCCCACGGGGTCCGTCGCCGGGCGTCCCCTGGCGGGCGGGGTGGCCCTCAGGGAGTCCGAGAGGCGCCCCGTCGCCGCCTGCAGCCGCTGCTGCATCTCCTTGAGCGCGGCCACGTCCGGCGTCTTCGACTGCGCCTCCTTGCCGATCCGGGAGAGCAGGGTGAGCGCCTCCCCCAGCTGCCCGACGGCGTCGAGCTGCTGCTGGACCGCCGCCTTCGGCGCCCGGGACGGGGTCACGACCACGGACATGTCGGGGTCCGGGGCGTTCACGGCGGCGAGGGAGGGGCCCGCGACGGCCACGGCGACGGAACCGCAGGCGGCGACGGCTATCGCCGATGCGGCGAACTTGTTGACACGCATGCTGGAGGTCCCTTCGGCTGTCGTGGGGGCTTCCCGATCACCGTGGGACGCGTGGTGGCCCTGCGCAACCCGGTGGCCACGGTCAGTGCCGTGACAAGAGTGGGTGACCGCCCGTCCGGGCCGCCCTGACCTGGGACATCACGGGCGATTTCGGCAGCCGGCGGGAGCGGCCGGGGGTTCAGCCGTTAGGGTGCGGGTGCGGCCTTGTCGAGACGGTGGTTGGACGGCGTTGGACGAGTTGGACGAGATGAGCATCCCCGGGCAGCACGGCGGCCGGGCCCCGGCCCCCGCCGGCAGTGGCACGCCCGCAGCCGGCGCGCCCGGCTGGCCCGCCAACGAGCTCGAAGAGGTGCTCGCCGCCTCCGTGGGCGTGCCCGGCGCGGGCCCCCGCATCGTGGAGGCGCTCGGCCGCAGCCACGTCTGGATTCCGCTTCCGGCCGGCGGCGGCCAGGACAGCCCCGACCTCGACGTGCCCACGCTGGAGCTCGACGGCGCGGCCTTCGTGCCCGTCTTCAGCTCCGAGGGCGAGCTCCTGCGCGTCGCGGGCGAGCGCATGCCGTACGCGGTCGCCCCGGCCGTCGAGTTCGCCCGCGGCCTGCCCCCGCAGGTGGGCATCGTCGTCAACCCCGAGGGCTCCGTGGGCGCCCCGCTGCCCCCGCCCGCCGTCGCCGAGCTGTGCCGGGCCGGCCGCACCGTCCTCGACGGCGACGCCACCGGCGGCCGGGTGCGGCTCTTCGAGCCCGACTGGCAGGACGAGCCGACGGCCTTCCTGGCCGCCGCGGGCCTCGAGTTCACCGCCGCCCGCACCGTCCGGACGGCCCGCCGCGCCCTCGCCAGCATCGAGGGCGCCGCCCCCGCGCTGTTCGTCGGCGTCGAGCTGGACCTGCCGGATCCGGAGAGCCGCACCGCGGCGCACGACGCCCTCGGCCGCGCCCTCGGCTCCGTGCCCGTGCCCTGGCCCGTCCAGCTGGTCTTCCTGGACGTGGCACGGGACCCGGTCGGCGACTGGATGCGGGACCGGGTCCGCCCGTTCTACGACCGCGACCTGTGACTCCTCCCCTGTCCGCCGCGGCGGGCTCGTAAGCTGGTCGGACGACCACGGGGGCGCGCCGGCGCTCCCCGGGTCGCAGCAGCAGTCAAGGCCGAGAGAAGAGGCGGACCCAGGTGAGCGCGGGCGCGGAGAGCGGCGTGGAGCAGATGCTGCGCCAAGTGGCGCCCGGCCGGTACGACGCGTACGAGGCACTGCTGCGCTCGCTGGCCGAG
The DNA here is from genome assembly GCF_049725035.1 of Streptomyces sp. XH2. NCBI lineage: Bacteria > Bacillati > Actinomycetota > Actinomycetes > Kitasatosporales > Streptomycetaceae > Streptomyces > Streptomyces sp. XH2. The sequence goes on from NZ_JBMMMZ010000012.1 coordinate 283,385, forward strand.
GGCCGGGTCTGGATGCTGCTCTGGCACGGCCAGGCCGGTTCGCCCGACGCCCAGTACGGCAACATGGAGGTCGAAGGCCTCGGCTACGCCCCGTGCGTGACGTCGGCCCAGGAGCTCGCCGCCAGCGGCTGGAACCGCGCCCACGAGGTGATCTCCGGCCGCGCCGTCGCCGAGGCGCTCTCCCCCGGCCGCTGGGGCCTGTGGCTCAATCCGCACGCGCCCGGCGGCGGCGTCGGCATCCCGTGGCTCGACCTGCGCCGCATCGCCGGCGGCCTGGACCGGCTGCCGGCCGGGCCGCTGCGGCTGAGCGAGCCCGGCGTGGAGATCCCGCAGTTCTACGCCCTCCTCGGGCAGAACGCCCACCGCACCCCCGCGGTGCGCTCGCTGCGCCGCGCCTGGGTGCAGCCCGCCCTCGGCAGCGCGTACCTGGCCATCGGCCTGGACCTCTACGACACCTCGCCGGGGTCGGTGGAGTCCGTGCGGCTGATGATGCAGCAGTCGATCGGCGCGGTGCCGGACGGCCTGCCGGTGTCCACGGTCGCGATGTCGGACGAGCACGACCCCGTCGCGATGTGGATGCGCGCCAACGCCCGCCCGTTCTACGACCGCGACGCCCACGGCGCGCCCGCCGCTCCTTCCGGTTACGGGTACCCTCCGCAGACCGGGGCCTACTGACGGGTGCCCGGCGGGGCTCCGCCGCCCGCCCGGCGCCCCGTAGGCCGATCACGGTTGTCCGTATAACGGAACTCCCCTGCACACATCACGGTTGCGCATCCTTTGCCGACCAGGTCTGGCGGGTGATCGCGGGGCCGTTGAAGACTCCCGCCACAAGGACTCCGGGTCCTGCGTACGACCTGCTCCGCGTGCACGTCCCGCAACTTCTCGCACCATCGCACCATTCGCACCAGTGATGTGAATCAGCCGCATGCGCGGCGGCGTTGGGCCGGCGAGTGCCGGCCGAGGGGGGTCCACCAGACGATGACGGCACCACTGCACGACACGGACGCGGCGCAGACCGCTGCCGTCGACGTCGCCGCCGACGTGCCGGCCACGGCGATCGAGGGCCGGTCCCCCTGGCGGATCGCCTGGATCCGGCTGAAGCGCGACAAGTTCGCCCTGGCCGGCGGCACCGTCGTGGTGCTGCTCATCCTCGTGGCGGTCTTCGCCCCGCTGATCGTGGGCGCCCTGGGCCACCCGCCCAACGAGTTCCACGAGGACCAGATCGACCCCCTCTTCAGCACGCCCAAGGGCTCCTGGGGCGGCGTCAGCTCGGACTTCCTCTTCGGGGTCGAGCCCGTGAACGGGCGCGACGTCTTCAGCCGCATCGTCTACGGGGCCCGGGTCTCGCTCCTCGTGGCCTTCCTGTCCGCCGTCGTCGCGGTCTTCCTCGGCACCGTCTTCGGCATCGTCGCCGGTTTCTTCGGCGGCTGGATCGACGCCGTGATCAGCCGGGTCATGGACCTCCTGCTGGCCTTCCCCCAGCTGCTGTTCATCATCGCGCTGGTGTCCGTGGTCCCCGACTCCCTGTGGGGGCTGACCGGTTCGGGCGTGCGCATGGGCGTGCTGATCGCCGTCATCGGCTTCTTCGGCTGGCCCTACATCGGGCGCATCGTGCGCGGCCAGACCCTCTCGCTCAGGGAGCGGGAGTACGTCGAGGCCGCGCGCAGCCTGGGCGCGGGCCGCGGCTACATCCTCTTCCGCGAGCTGCTGCCCAACCTGGTCGCGCCGATCACCGTGTACACCACGCTGATGATCCCCACCAACGTCCTCACCGAGGCCGCCCTCAGCTTCCTCGGTACCGGAGTCAAGCCCCCGACGGCATCGTGGGGCGAGATGCTCGCCAGGGCCGTCGACCACTACGAGGCGGACCCGATCTTCATGATCATCCCGGGTCTGGCCATCTTCCTCACCGTCCTCGCGTTCAACCTCTTCGGCGACGGTGTCCGGGACGCCTTGGACCCCAAGGGGTCGCGCTAGCGCGCGCCGGGGGCCCGCACCCGCCGTCCTGCTCGTGTCCCACCGCCCCTGTCGGTCCGTCAGGAGGCTCACGTCCGCAAACCCGCCGGCCCGTTCCCGGGCGGCGACGATCACGGAGGTCGCGACACCTTGAGAACACAGCGGAATTCGAGGCGGAGGTCCGCCGCCGGGGCGGCCCTCGTGGTCGCGGCCCTGGCCACGACGGCCGCCTGCGGCGGCGGTGGCGGCAGCGGCAAGGAGAGCGGGGACGGCAAGGGCGCGGGCTTCAACGCCGCGGTCGACAAGGTCGCGGGCGCCTCCGAGAAGAAGGGCGGCGAGCTGAAGTTCATCGGCACGCAGGACGCCGACTCCTGGGACCCGCAGCGCGGTTACTACGGATTCATGTGGGACTTCGCCCGCTACTACGCGCGCACGCTGATCACCCCGAAGCCGGCCGCGGGCGGCGGGAGCACCACCCTGGTCCCGGACCTGGCCACCGACACCGGCAAGGTCTCGGAGGACAAGAAGACCTACACCTTCACCCTGCGGCCCGGTGTGACCTGGGAGGACGGGCAGCCCGTCACCGCCCAGCAGATCAAGTACGGCATCGAGCGCACCTGGGCCACCGACAAGATCTCCGGCGGGCCCACCTGGCTGATGCAGGTCCTGGACCCCGAGAAGACGTACAAGGGCCCGTACAAGGACGAGAGCAAGGACAAGCTGGGGCTGAAGGCGATCGAGACGCCGGACGAGAAGACGATCGTCTTCAAACTGCCCAAGCCCAACGGCGACTTCCTGCAGATGATCGCGATGCCCGCCGCGGCCCCGGTCCGCCCGGACAAGGACACCGCCGAGCGGTACGGCCAGAAGCCGTTCTCCAACGGGCCGTACAAGTGGGTCGCGTACAGCCCGAACAAGGGCCTGGAACTGGTCCGCAACGACAAGTGGAACAAGGACTCCGACCAGGTCCGCAAGGCCCTGCCGGACAAGATCTCGGTCACGCTGATCACCAACGCCGACGACATGGACAACCGGCTGATCAAGGGCGACTACGACCTCGACATCAACGCCACCGGCATGGGCTCGGCGGGCCGGCAGAAGGCCCTCAAGGAGAAGAAGGGCAACGTCGACAACCCGCAGACCGGCTTCATCCGCTACGCGGCCTTCCCCAAGACCGTCGCCCCGTTCGACAACGAGCACTGCCGCAAGGCCGTCATCTACGGCGCCGACCACACCTCGCTGCAGACCGCGCGCGGCGGCCCCCAGGCGGGCGGCGACATCGGCATCAGCATGCTGCCGCCGGCCGTCAAGGGCTTCGACCCCGGCTACGACCCGTACAACATGAAGCAGGGCAAGCCCGACGTGGCCAAGGCCAAGGAGGAGCTGAAGGCCTGCGGCAAGCCCGAGGGCTTCAAGACGACGATCGCCGTGCGCAACAACAAGATGCAGGAGGTCGCCACCGCCGAGTCGCTCCAGGCGTCCCTGAAGGCCATCGGCATCGACGCGCAGATCGACAAGTACGACGGCGCGCAGTCCACCGGCATCATCGGCTCGCCCTCGAACGTCAAGGCCAAGGGCTACGGCATCATCATCATGGGCTGGGGCTCCGACTTCCCCAGCGGCCAGGGCTTCCTCCAGCCGATCGCCGACGGCCGCTTCGTCCAGGAGAGCGGCAACCAGAACTACCCCGAGCTCAACGACCCCGCGATCAACAAGACCTTCGACGAGGCCATCGCGGAGACCGACGTGGAGAAGGCCGGGAAGATCTACCAGGAGGCCAACAAGAAGGTCATGGAGGGCGCCTGGTACCTGCCCTTCACCTACGAGAAGAACATCATCTGGCGCAGCTCCCGGCTGACCAACGTCTACACGGCCGACGCCTACAACGGCCGCTACGACTACGCCTCGCTGGGCGTCGTCAAGTGATCGCGCCCGTCACGGCCGTGACATCCCGTCCGCTCCGCCGGCGCACCCGCCGCTAGGTCCGAAGGGCAGGTGAGGGCCGAGCGCGACGGCCGGGGACGCCCCCCTCTTCCCCAGGGGGGCGCCTCCGGGCCGCCGCCGGGCCGACCGCAGTGTTCGCTTACATCGTCAGGCGGCTGTTCGCCGTCATCGTGATGCTGCTCGTGGTCATCCTCGTGACCTTCGGCATCTTCTTCGCGATCCCGAAGTTCACCGGGGCCGACCCCGCGCTGATGTACATCGGCAAACAGGCCGATCCGGCGGCCATCGAGGGCGTCCGCGAGAAGCTGGGACTCGGCAAGCCGATCCTGGAGCAGTTCTGGAACTTCGTCAGCGGGATCTTCGCCGGCCGGGACTACGCCAGCGCGAACGACACCGTCCACTGCCCGGCGCCCTGCTTCGGCTACTCGTTCAAGCACGAGAGCCCCATCTGGCCCGAGCTGACGAGCCGGCTGCCCGTCACCCTCTCCCTGGCCGGCGGCGCCTGCGTGCTGTGGGTCACCGGCGGCGTCCTGACCGGCGTCGTCTCCGCCCTCAAGCGCGGCACCGTCTGGGACCGCACCGCCATGACCGTGGCGCTCGGCGGCGTCTCCCTGCCGATCTACTTCACCGCCCTGCTCTCGCTCGCGGTCTTCAAGTACAAGCTCGGCTGGGTCGGCGGCGAGTACACGTCCTTCGCGGACGACCCGGGGAGCTGGTTCGGCGGCCTGATCCTGCCCTGGGTCACCCTGGCCTTCCTCTACGCGGCGATGTACGCGCGGCTCACCCGCGCCACCATGCTGGAGGTGCTCGGCGAGGACTACATCCGCACCGCCCGCGCCAAGGGGCTCGCCGAGCCCGTCGTCATCGGCAAGCACGCGATGCGCTCCACCATGACCCCGATCCTCACCGTGCTCGGCATGGACCTCGGGGCGCTGGTCGGCGGCGCGATCCTCACCGAGACGGCGTTCAGCCTGCCCGGCCTCGGCCAGGCCGCGGTGGCGGCCATCAACGAACGCGACCTGCCGATGATCCTCGGCGTCACGCTCATCACCGCCTCCGCCGTCGTCTTCGCCAACCTGGTCGTGGACCTCCTGTACGCCGTGATCGACCCCCGAGTGAGGCTCTCGTGACCACCGCCCCCGTCCCCGGCCCGGGGGACACCCCCACCGCCTTCCTCGACGTGCGGGACCTGCGCATCCACTTCCCCACCGACGACGGCCTCGTCAAGTCCGTCGACGGGCTCTCCTTCCAGCTGGAGAAGGGCCGGACGCTCGGCATCGTCGGCGAGTCCGGCTCGGGCAAGTCGGTCACCTCGCTCGGCATCATGGGCCTGCACACCGTCGGCCAGTACGGGCGCGGCAAGGCCCGGATCTCCGGCGAGGTCTGGCTCGACGGCAAGGAGCTGATGAGCGCCGACCCCGACGAGGTGCGGCGGCTGCGCGGCCGCGAGATGGCGATGATCTTCCAGGACCCGCTGTCCGCCATGCACCCGTACTTCACGATCGGCCACCAGATCACCGAGGCGTACCGGGTGCACCACGCCGACGCGGACAAGAAGACCGCCCGCAAGCGGGCCGTCGAGCTGCTGGACCGCGTCGGCATCCCGCAGCCCGACCGCCGCGTCGACGACTACCCCCACCAGTTCTCCGGCGGCATGCGCCAGCGCGCCATGATCGCCATGGCGCTGGTCAACAACCCCGAGCTGCTCATCGCGGACGAGCCGACCACCGCCCTGGACGTGACCGTCCAGGCGCAGATCCTCGACCTCATCCGCGACCTGCAGAAGGAGTTCGGCTCGGCCGTCATCGTCATCACCCACGACCTCGGCGTCGTCGCCGAGCTGGCCGACGACATCCTCGTCATGTACGGCGGCCGCTGCGTGGAGCGCGGGCCCGCGGAGAAGGTCTTCTCCGAGCCCCGGCACCCCTACACCTGGGGCCTGCTCGGCTCCATGCCGCGCATCGACCGCGAGCAGACCGACCGGCTGATCCCGGTCAAGGGCTCCCCGCCCAGCCTCATCAACATCCCCTCCGGCTGCGCCTTCAACCCGCGCTGCCCGTACGCCGACGTGCCCGCGGACGGGATCACCCGCACGGAGCGGCCCGAACTGCGCCTGGTCACCGGCGGCGACGGCGTCCCGGGAGGCGGCCGGCACTGGTCCGCCTGCCACATGGCCGAGGAGGAACGGACCCGCATCTGGACCGAAGAGATCGCGCCGAAGCTGTGAAGGACCACGAGGACCACGAGGACCACGCGATGAAGATTCCCGGGCAGCAGGCGCCGTCCGACGGGCCCGAGGCCCTCCTCACGGTCGAGGGCCTGGTCAAGCACTTCCCGATCACCAAGGGGCTGCTGCGTCGGCAGGTCGGCGCCGTGCAGGCCGTGGACGGGCTCACCTTCGACGTCCGCACGGGGGAGACCCTGGGCGTGGTGGGGGAGTCCGGCTGCGGCAAGTCCACCATGGGCCGGCTGATCACCCGGCTGCTGGAGCCCACGGGCGGCCGGGTCGCGTTCCAGGGCAAGGACATCAGCCACCTGGGCGTGGCCGGGATGCGCCCGCTGCGCCGCGACATCCAGATGATCTTCCAGGACCCGTACTCCTCGCTGAACCCCCGGCACACCGTCGGCACCATCGTCGGCGCGCCCTTCAGGCTGCAGGGCATCGCGCCCGAGGGCGGGGTGAAGAAGGAGGTGCAGCGGCTGCTGGAGCTGGTGGGGCTCAACCCGGAGCACTACAACCGCTACCCGCACGAGTTCTCCGGCGGGCAGCGGCAGCGCATCGGCATCGCGCGGGCGCTCGCGCTCAAGCCGAAGCTCGTCGTCGCGGACGAGCCGGTCTCGGCGCTGGACGTCTCCATCCAGGCCCAGGTGGTCAACCTGCTGGACGACCTCCAAGGCGAGCTCGGGCTCACGTACGTGATCATCGCGCACGACCTGTCGGTCATCCGCCACGTCTCGGACCGCATCGCCGTCATGTACCTCGGCAAGCTCGTGGAGCTCACCGACCGCACCTCGCTCTACACGAAGCCGATGCACCCGTACACCAAGGCGCTGCTGTCCGCGGTGCCGGTGCCCGACCCGAAGCGGCGCACCAAGCGGGAGCGCATCCTGCTCAAGGGGGACGTGCCCTCGCCGATCTCGCCGCCCTCCGGCTGCCGCTTCCACACCCGGTGCTGGAAGGCGACGGACGTGTGCAGGACGCAGGAGCCGCCGCTGCTGGCGCTCGAACCGGGCCACCAGGTGGCCTGCCACCACCCGGAGAACGCCCCGGAGGCGGCCGCTGCGGGAACGAGCGGAGGGTGATCGTCCATATCAGCCTCCGGGCTGAGTGACAATGTCTCGTGCTCACCGACCTGTTCAGCCCCTCCGTCCAGCATTCGCTGGACATCGCCGGGATCTTCGTCTTCGCGCTCTCCGGCGCCCTGCTCGCCGTGCGGAAGAACTTCGACGTCTTCGGCATGGCGGTCCTGGCGGAGGTCACGGCACTGGGCGGCGGGCTGATCCGGGACGTGATCATCGGCGCCGTACCGCCCGCCGCCTTCACCGACCTCGGCTACTTCCTCACCCCGCTGCTCGCCACGGTCATCGTCTTCTTCCTCCACCCGGAGGTCGAGCGGATCACCAAGGCGGTGGGGGTCTGCGACGCCGCGGGCCTCGGGCTGTTCTGCGTCACCGGCACGGTCAAGGCGTACGGGCACGGGCTCGGCCTCGTCTTCGCCGCCACGCTCGGGCTGGCCACCGCGGTCGGCGGCGGCGTGCTGCGCGACATCCTCGCCCACGAGGTGCCCTCGCTGCTGCGCTGGGACCGCGACCTGTACGCCGTGCCGGCCATGGTCGGCGCCGCGCTGGCCGCCCTGCTGCTCCGCTTCGGCGCGCTGGAGGGCCCGGCGTACGTGGTGCCCGTGGTGACGGCGTTCGTGCTGCGGCTGCTCGCGATGCGCTTCCACTGGCGGGCGCCGCGGGCGTGGCACCGGCGGAGCGCGGCCACCGAAGAGGCGTGAGGCCGCGCGTTCCGGTGGCCGATCGCTGGGGTTCGTTGCTCCTTCATCCAGAACCTACCGATGAGTAACTCCCGGGTGTAGCGTGACCGGCATGGCACAGGCAACCATCGGTGACAGCGAATTCGACCGCGACACCGCGCTGACCCCCCGCGGCCCCGGCGTGCACGACGCCACCCTCCCCGCCGGGTGGACCATCGGCGGTGCGGTCAACGGCGGCTTCCTCCTGGCCCTCGCCGGCCGGGCCCTCGACGCGGAGCTGCCCCACCCCGACCCGTTCACCGTCACCGCGCACTACCTCTCGGTCAGCCGGCCCGGCCCCGCCGTCGTCCGCACGCAGACCGTGCGCACCGGCCGCGCCCTCTCCACCGGCCAGGCCTCCCTCCTGCAGTACGACGAGGACGGCGGCGAGATCGAGCGGATCCGCGTCCTCGCCACCTACGGCGACCTCGGCGCCCTCAGCGACGACGTCCGCACCACGGCCAAGCCGCCCGCCATCCCCCCGTACGAGCACTGCCTCGGCAAGGAGCACGACGACGGCTCCCACCCGCTCTCCGAGATCGCCCGCCGCCTCGACATCCGCCTCGACCCCGCGACCGCCGGCTGGGCGGCCGGCGCGCCCAGCGGCCGCGGCGAGATGCGCGGCTGGTTCGGGCTCGCCGACGGCCGCCCCATGGACCCGCTCGCCCTGCTGCTCGCCGTCGACGCCCTGCCGCCCACGACGTTCGAGATGGGCCTGACCGGCTGGGTGCCCACCATCGAGCTGACCGCCCACATCCGCTGCCGCCCCGCCCCCGGCCCCGTCCGCATCGCCATCACCACGCGCAACCTCGCGGGCGGCTTCCTGGAGGAGGACGCCGAGGTCTGGGACAGCGAGGACCGGCTCGTGGCCCAGTCCCGGCAGCTGGCGGCCGCCCCGCGGCGCTGAGGCCGAGCGGCGGCCGGCCCACGGGACGCCCGGGCTCCGGCTCCGCCGGGATGGCGCGGGCCGCGCCCGGACGGCGCGCAGCCGCGGGCTGCCGGGGCGCCGCCTGCGGCCCCGGGCCTCCCGCCGTCGCGGGCCGCGCGGGCTACGCGACCTCGCGGCCCAGCCACGCCGCCAGCCGCGCGTACGCGTCCGCGCCCTCGGGCGCGGGCCGCACCGGCCCGAACGGCACCTCCTCGCCCCGCCGGTCCGCCGGCAGGAACCGCTGGGCCGGGTCCAGCACCAGTCCGGCCAGCTCCTGGTCCAGGGGGAGCGGGTGCCCCAGCGCATGCGACAGGTCCCAGGCGTGCGTCACGCTCTCCAGCACCACGCCCGACGCCAGGTACACGGCCCCCGGGAACGTCCCCCACTCCACGCTCACCGGGCGCTCCAGCGCCGCGTCGTCCGCCCAGGCCGCCCTCAGCCGGGCCAGCGCCGCTCCGTAGGCCCGGCCCCAGCCGTCGTCCGCGACGTCCGCGGGCGGGCCGCTCCTCTTCACCGTGCCCGTCTCACCGAGCTGCGCGGCGTCGTGCGCGCCGGCCACGAGGTGCCCCAGCAGGGCCCGTACGTCGAACTCCGCGCACGGCGTCGGGTCCCCGAGCCGCTCCGCGGGCACGGCCTCGATCAGGGCCGCGATCTGGGCGACCGCGCGCTCCACCAGGGGGCGGGGGTCGGAGAGGGCGGGCGTGCCGGTCATGGCGACTCCATTCGCAAGAAGAGATCCGTTCCGGGAGAAACACGCAGAGCATCCCGTCATAACCTGACAACCACCGTCAGGTTTTCCGCCGGGCTCCGCGGGTGATCCTTGAGCGGTGAAATCCGACCGCCTGCTGTCGACGCTCCTGCTCCTCCAGACCCGCGGCCGCGTGCCCGCCCGCGAACTGGCCGACCGCCTGGAGGTGTCCGTCCGCACCGTCTACCGCGACGTCGAATCCCTGTCCGCCGCCGGCGTGCCCGTCTACGCCGAGCGCGGCCGGCACGGCGGCATCGCGCTGCTGCCCGGCTACCGCACGGACGTCACCGGCCTCACCGCCGACGAGGCCCGCGCCCTCTTCGTCCTCGCCACCCGGAGCGCGCACGCCGACCTCGGCCTCGACGGCGCCCTCGGCTCCGCCCTGCGCAAGGTCATGGCCGCCCTGCCCGCCCCGCACCGCCCCGCCGCCGAGGCCACCAGCCGCCGCATCCTCGTCGACCCCGTCCGCTGGCTGGGCGGCCCCGCCCCGGCCCCCGCCGTCGACATCGGCGCACTGCAGACCGCCGTCTTCGCCGACCGGCGGCTGCGCCTGCGCTACCGGCACGGCGGCCAGGAGCGCACCCGCACGTACACCGTCGACCCCTACGGCCTCGTCGCCAAGGCCGGCGTCTGGTACCTCGTCGCCGACCGGCGGACCCGCCCGCAGCTCTTCCGCGCCGACCGCACGGCCGCCGTGACCGTCACCGCGGACGCCGTGCGGCGCCGGGCCGGCGTCGAGCTCGCCGACGCCTGGGAGGTCCTCCGGCGCGAGGTCGAACAGCGGCCCGCGGACGTGCGCGTGACGGCGACCGTGCGGCGCTCCCGGCTCGACCTGTTCCTGCGCTTCCTCGGCTCCGCCGTCGCCGCCCCGCCCTCCGCCGGCGACCCCGCCACCGTCGAACTCCGGCTCGACGACCCCCGCGCCGCCCGCGTCCTGCTGTCCTTCGGCCCCGACGTCGAGGTCCTCTCCCCGGAGGCCGTCCGCGCGGACCTCGCGGAGGTGGCCGCGGCGACCGCGGAACGCTACGCACGGCCCCCGGCCGGAACGCCCGGTACTGTTCCGGACCCGGCCTCGTAGAATCGTGCCCACCATGGCCTACCTCGACCACGCCGCCACCACCCCGATGCTTCCGGAGGCGGTGCAGGCGATGACCGCCCAGCTCGCCCTCACCGGAAACGCCTCCTCGCTGCACGCCGCCGGGCGGCGGGCGCGCCGCACCGTCGAGGAGGCGCGCGAGTCCCTCGCCGCGGCGCTCGGCGCCCGCCCCAGCGAAGTCGTGTTCACCGCGGGCGGCACCGAAGCCGACAACCTCGCCGTCAAGGGGCTGTACTGGGCCCGCCGCGCCGCCGACCCCGCCCGTACGCGCGTCCTCACCAGCCCCGTCGAGCACCACGCCGTGCTCGACGCCGTCGACTGGCTCGCCACGCACGAGGGCGCGACCGTCGAGTACCTCCCGGTCGACGCCCACGGGCGGGTCCACCCCGACGCGCTGCGCGAGGCCATAGCCCGTGAGCCCGGGGACGTCGCCCTGGCCACGGTGATGTGGGCCAACAACGAGATCGGCACGATCATGCCGATCCGCGAACTGGCGGACGTGGCCGCCGGGTTCGGCGTGCCCCTGCACGCCGACGCCGTCCAGGCCTTCGGCCAGCTGGACATCGGCTTCGCCGGCTCCGGGCTCGCCGCCATGACGGTCAGCGGGCACAAGATCGGCGGGCCGTACGGCATCGGCGCGCTCCTCCTCGGCCGCCAGTACGCGCCCGTGCCGCTGCTCCACGGCGGCGGTCAGGAGCGCCACGTGCGCTCCGGCACGCTCGACGTGCCCGCGGTCGCCGCCTTCGCCGTCGCCGGCGAGCTCGCCGCCGCGCGGCGCGCGGACTTCGCCCGCGAGGTCGGCGCCCTGCGCGACGAACTGATCGCCGGGGTGCGCGCCGCCGTCCCCGACGCCGTCCTCGGCGGCGACCCCGACCCGGCCGGCCGCCTGCCCGCCAACGCCCACTTCTCCTTCCCCGGCTGCGAGGGCGACTCCCTGCTCCTCCTCCTCGACGCCCGGGGCATCGAGTGCTCCACGGGCTCCGCCTGCACCGCGGGCGTGGCCCAGCCGAGCCACGTCGTCCTCGCCACGGGCACCGACGCGGACCTGGCCCGCGGCACGCTCCGCTTCTCCCTGGGGCACACCTCCACGGCGGCGGACGTGACCGCCGTCGTCGAGGCCATCGGCCCCGTGGTGGAACGGGCCCGCACGGCGGGCCTCAGCTAGCGGCTTCCCTCACCAGCCGGAGGTACCGGTCCCAGTCCCAGTGGGGGCCGGGATCGGTGTGGTCCGTCCCCGGCACCTCGGAGTGGGCGACGATGCGGGTGCGGTCCACGGGGATCCGGTAACGGGCGCAGATGTCCGCCGCGAGCCGGGCCGAGGCGGTGTACATGGCGTCCGTGAAACCCTCGGGGCGGTCCACGTAGCCCTCGTGCTCGATGCCGACGCTGCGCTCGTTGAACCGGCGGTTCCCGGAGTGGAAGGCCACGTCCAGCTCGCGGACGGTCTGCGCGATGTGCCCGTCCTTGCGCACGACGTAGTGCGCGGCGGCCTCGTGCAGGGGATCGCGGAAGACGCGGAGGGCGTCGCCGTAGCTGCCCTGGACGACGTGGATGACGATGCGGTCGACGCCGTAGTCGTCCGGCCGCGACGCGCGCCGCCAGTTCGCCGACGACGCGGCGACCCACTCGGCGCCGGCGTGGTCGAGCGCGCCGTCCGTACGGGGCCTCTCCCGCCCGGAGACCCGCCACCACCAGCGCTCGATCTCGTCCCGGCCGGCGTACGCGCCGGTGGCCGCGGCGACGAGGCCGGCGCCGGCACCGACGATCACCCCCCGCCGCGTGATGCGCTCCCCGTCCACGTGTGCCCCCCTGCTGTGCGTGTTCCCCTCTCTCCCCGAAACGCATCCGGGCCGGCGAGCGGTTCCGGAGCCGGACGAACCTCGGGACGGGCCGGGCACCCCGGCGGGGGGCGCGCCGCGGCGGCGGAGGGGGAGCACCGGGCCTGGCGAGGCCGCCTTCCGCAGCGGCGGGAGGTGGGGCGCCGGGCCGGCGCATTCTTTCCGCCGCAGCGGTGAGCAGCCGGGACGACGCTGACCGGCGGTGCCGAACAGCCTCATGCCGACCGGCACCGCTCCGGCCACCGCCGCGGTGGGGAAGCGCCGGGCCCGGCGAAGGTCTTCCGGCTCGGCCGCGCCCCGGGGCCCGCCGGCACCCGGGGCCGGGCCCCGGGAAAACCCGCGCGCCGCGACGCGAGTCGCCCCCGTACCCTGGAGGGGTTATGACTGACTTCCCCGGTGCCCCCGATCCCAAGGCCCCCCGCAAGGGGCTCCGCGTGCTCGCCGCCATGTCCGGCGGTGTCGACTCCGCCGTCGCCGCGGCCCGCGCCGCCGAGGCCGGGCACGACGTGACCGGCGTGCACCTCGCGCTGTCCGCGAACCCGCAGTCGTTCCGGACGGGCGCCCGCGGCTGCTGCACGATCGAGGACTCCCGCGACGCCCGCCGCGCCGCGGACGTGATCGGCATCCCGTTCTACTGCTGGGACCTGGCGGAACGCTTCCGCGAGGACGTCGTCGAGGACTTCGTCGCCGAGTACGAGGCCGGGCGCACGCCCAACCCCTGCCTCCGCTGCAACGAGAAGATCAAGTTCGCGGCGCTGCTGGACAAGGCGCTCGCGCTCGGCTTCGACGCGGTGTGCACGGGCCACTACGCGACCGTCGTCCTCAACGAGGACGGCACGCGCGAGCTGCACCGCGCCAGCGACATGGCCAAGGACCAGTCCTACGTCCTCGGCGTGCTGGACGACCGGCAGCTCGCCCACGCGATGTTCCCCCTCGGCGACACGGTCACCACGAAGGACGAGATCCGCGCGGAGGCGGAGCGCCGCGGCCTGGCCGTGGCGAAGAAGCCGGACAGCCACGACATCTGCTTCATCGCCGACGGCGACACCCGCGGCTTCCTCGCGAAGCGCCTCGGCAGGGCCGAGGGCGACATCGTCGACGAGTCCGGCGCGAAGGTGGGCACGCACGAGGGCGCGTACGGCTTCACGATCGGCCAGCGCAAGGGCCTGCGGATCGGTCACCCGGCCCCGGACGGCAAGCCGCGCTACGTCCTGGACATCTCGCCGGTGAACAACACGGTGACGGTGGGCCCGGTGGAGGCGCTGGACGTCACCGCCCTGACCGCCATCCGCCCCCGCTGGTGCGGCGCGGCCCCGCAGGGCCCCGGCACGTACACCGCCCAGCTGCGCGCCCACGGCGGTGAGACCGAGGTGACGGCGGAGCTCGTGGACGGCGAGCTGCACGTGTCCTTCGCGGAGCCGGTCCGCGGCGTGGCCCCGGGCCAGGCGATCGTGCTGTACGACGGCACGCGCGTGGTCGGTTCGGCGACGATCGCCACGACCGAACGCGCGCGGGCCGCGCGGGCGGCGCAGAGCGCCTGACCCGCACGGCCCGTCCGGGCGGCGCGCCCCGTTACGACTTGGTGCGGGTCACGTTGTTGACCTCGCACTTGCCGCTGACGCTGGTGCCCGCCTTCGGCACGTACACCTGGGAGACGTCCTGCGTGTCGGTCTTGCCGGGGCCGACGAAGGGGATGGTGCGGTTGCGGGTGCCGATGACCATGCCGGTGGAGTCGGTGAACTTCACGGAGAACGTGTAGGTGTAGTTGTCCGTGAGGCTGGGGTTGGTGACGCTGATCTTCGCGGTGATGCCGCGGGCGTCGCTGTAGTCACAGCTGACGATCTTCAGGTCGCGCGAGGCGCTCCCGCTGCTGCCGCCGGTGGTCGTGCCGCCCGAGGTGAGCCCGCTGGTGGAGGAGCCGCCGGTGGTGGTGCCGCCCGTGGTGAGGCCGCCGTCCGTGCTCGTGGAGCCGCCGGTCGTGCTGCCGGTGGTGCCGCCCGTCGTCGTGGTGCCGCCCGAGGTGGAGCTGCTGCTGTGGTGGCTGGAGCTGCCGCTGCTGCAGCCGCCGCCGTGGTGCCCGCGGGCTCCGGTCAGGGCGACGACGGCGATCCCGAAGACGGCGGCCGCGCGGACATGACGAAGCTTCACTGGAAAATCCCCCGAGGAGTTGGCTGGAAACAGCGCCCTGTTGACGCCCGGCTGACGAGTGCACGTCACGCTAACAGCGCACTTACAAGGCGCCAAACCAGGCCGCTCCCTGTGACGAACCCGCAACCGAACGGGGCCGTAACAGGGACAGGAAAGGGTCCGAAAACAGCCCACAGGGGTCCCGTCCGTACGACCCCGTACGGACGGCACGTACGGTGGCGTTCATGAACATCGCCGTCTTCTGCTCCGCCGCCGACCTCGACGCCCGCTACACCGCCCCCGCCCGCGAGTTCGCCGAACTCATCGGCCGCGGCGGGCACACGCTCGTGTGGGGCGGATCCGAGTCCGGTCTGATGAAGGTCATGGCCGACGGCGTGCAGGAGAGCGGCGGCCGACTGGTCGGCGTGTCGGTCGAGTTCCTCGCCGCGCGGGCGCGCGCGAACGCCGACGAGATGGTCGTCACCCGCGACCTCGCCGAGCGCAAGGCGCAGTTGCTCGCGCGCCGACGCCGTCGTCATCATGGTGGGCGGCACCGGCACGCTGGACGAGGCGACGGAGATCCTGGAGCTGAAGAAGCACGGCATCCACGACAAGCCCGTCGTCCTGCTCAACACGGCCGGCTTCTACGACGGCCTCAAGGCGCAGTTCCAGCGCATGGAGGCCGAGGGCTTCCTGCCCCTGCCGCTGACCGCCCTCGTCTTCTTCGCGGAGGACGGGCTGGGCGCGATGGCGTACCTGGAGGAGTCCGCGGGCCTGCGCTAGCCCCACGGCTGCGCGCCGGCCCCCGCCGTAGGGCAAGCTGGCTCCCATGGCAACACATCTGATCACCGGGGCCGGCTCCGGCATCGGGGCGGCGGTCGCACGCCGGCTCCTCGACCGGGGCGACGAGGTCCACCTCTTCGCGCGCGACGCGGGCCGGGCCAGGGAGCTGGCGGCGGAGTTCCCCGGCGCCCACACGCTCGTGGCCGACCTGTCCAACCCGGACCGGCTCTCCTGGGCCCTCGACAAGCAGCCGCTGCCGGACCGCGTCGACACGCTCCTGCACATCGCGGGCGTCGTCGAACTCGGCGCCGTCGGCGAGCTGACGCCGAAGACGTGGAACGGCACGCTCGCCGCCAACCTGGTCTCCCCGGCGGAGCTGACCCGGCTGTTCCTGCCGCAGCTGCGCGTGACGAAGGGGCACGTCCTCTTCGTCAACTCCGGCGCCGGGCTGAACGCCCACGCCACGTGGAGCGCGTACGCCGCGAGCAAGCACGGCCTGAAGGCGCTCGCGGACTCGCTGCGCGCCGAGGAGCACGCGGCCGGCGTGCGCGTCACCAGCGTCTACCCGGGCCGCACCGCGACCCCGATGCAGGCGAAGGTGCACCAGCAGGAGGGCAAGCCGTACGACCCGTCGCAGTGGATCGACCCCGAGTCGGTCGCGACGACGATCCTGCTCGCGATCGACCTCCCGCGCGACGCGGAGATCAACGACCTGTCGGTCCGGCCCGGCCGCTGACGACGAGAGCCCCGGGGCCGGCCGCCCCGGGGCTTCCCGCGCTCACCCCCTCCCGCCGCCCGGCTCGGCCTGCGCAGAGGCCGCCGCGCGCCCCGTAGGCTTCCTGCGTGAGCGACAAGAGCAACAACGAGCAGGGGCCCGGCGGCCGTCCGCCGGCAGCGGGGAAGAGCTGGGGCGCCGGGGCGGCCACCGGCGTCGGGTCGATGCCCGGGGGCGACGCCCGCGAGGCCGCGAAGACCGTCACCGGGTCCCTGGAGACCCTGCCGTACCTGCCGGAGCTGCCCGCCCGCGGCCCGGGCGCCGACATGATCGGCCGCACCACCGGCCTCCTGGTCGACGTCTACGCGCACGTCGAGCCCAGCGGATGGCGCATCAGCGACCGCCCCGGGCGCGACACCAAGCGCGCCCGCTCGTGGCTGGGCGAGGACCTCGACGCGCTGGAGGAGTACACCCAGGGCTACGAGGGCGCGCTCAAGGTCTCGGCCGTCGGCCCCTGGACCCTCGCGGCGGCCCTGGAACTGCGCGGCGGCGAGGCCGCGCTCGGCGACGCCGGCGCCTGCCGCGACCTCACGGCGTCCCTCGCCGAGGGCCTGCGGGGCCACCTCGCCGACGTGCGGCGGCGGGTGCCCGGCGCCCGGATCGTGCTCCAGCTGGACGAGCCCTCCCTGACCTCCGTCCTCACCGGGCGGGTCCGCACCGCCAGCGGGTACCGCACCTACCGGGCCGTCGACCGGGCCGTCGTCGAGGGCGCCCTGCGCGACCTCGTGACGGTCGCCCGCGAGGCCACCGGCCAGGCGCCCGTCGTGCACGCGTGCGCCCCCGGCGTGCCCTTCGCGCTGCTGCGCCGGGCCGGCGTCCAGGGCATCTCGTTCGATTTCTCGCTCCTCACCGAGCGTGAGGAAGAAGCGGTGGGAGAGGCGGTCGAGGCGGGGACGGCGCTGTTCGTGGGCGTGGTGCCCGGCACGGACGGCCCGTTGTCAGACCCTGCCGGTAGCGTCATGGGTGTCAGGACGCTGTGGCGCAGGCTGGGGCTGGCACCGGGGACCCTCGCGGAGTCCGTGGTCGTCACTCCCTCGTGCGGGCTCGCGGGCGCTTCGCCCGCATATGCCCGCACGGCCCTCGCGCACTGCGTCCGGGCGGCGAAATCACTCGCAGACAACCCTGAGTGACGGCGCTCATGGATCAACGGGAGGACGAGACGGTGGCTGTCGAACAGCAGGGCGGACGGCAGGGCGGAGAGCGGGGCGAAGAGCTCGCGGCGGGCTCCTCCGTGCCCGCACCGGCACGGGAGAAGCACGCGCTGCTGGCCGAGCAGGTCGAGGAGCACCGCTTCCGGTATTACGTCAAGGACGCCCCCGTCATCAGCGACGCCGAGTTCGACAAGCTGCTGCGCTCGCTGGAGGCCCTGGAGGAGCAGCACCCGGAGCTGCGCACGCCCGAATCGCCCACGCAGAAGGTCGCCGGGGCCTACGAGACCGAGTTCACGGCCGTCGAGCACCGCGAGCGCATGCTCTCCCTCGACAACGCCTTCGACGACGAGGAGCTCGCCGCCTGGGCCGAGCGCATCGCCAAGGACATCGGCGGCGGCACCCCGTACCACTTCCTGTGCGAGCTCAAGGTCGACGGCCTCGCCGTCAACCTCACCTACGAGCACGGCCGCCTCACCCGCGCCGCCACCCGCGGCGACGGCCGCACCGGCGAGGACATCACGCCCAACGTCCGCACCATCGCCGAGATCCCCGACCGCCTCCAGGGCGACCGCATCCCGGCCCTCGTCGAGGTCCGCGGCGAGGTCTACTTCCCCATGGAGAAGTTCGAGGAGCTCAACGCCGGCCTGGTGGAAGCCGGCAAGCCCCCCTTCGCCAACCCGCGCAACGCCGCCGCCGGGTCGCTGCGCCAGAAGGACCCGCGCGTCACCGCCACCCGGCCGCTGCACATGGTCGTCCACGGCGTCGGCGCGCGCGAGGGCTTCGACATCGACCGCCAGTCCCAGGCGTACGAACTGCTGCGCGAGTGGGGCCTGCCGACGGCGGCGCACGCCTCGGTCGTCGCCGACCTCGCGGGCGTACGGAAGTTCATCGCCCACTACGGCGAGCCCGCCGTGCGCCACTCCATGGAGCACGAGATCGACGGCGTCGTCGTCAAGCTCGACGAGATCCCCCTGCAGGGCCGCCTCGGCTCCACCTCCCGCGCTCCCCGCTGGGCCATCGCCTGGAAGTACGCCCCGGAAGAGGTCAACACCAAGCTGGTCGACATCCGCGTGGGCGTCGGCCGGACGGGCCGGGTCACGCCGTACGCCGTGGTCGAGCCGGTCACCGTCGCGGGCTCCGAGGTCGAGTTCGCCACCCTGCACAACCAGGACGTCGTCAAGGCCAAGGGCGTCCTCATCGGCGACACCGTCGTGCTCCGCAAGGCCGGCGACGTCATCCCCGAGATCCTCGGCCCCGTGGTGGACCTCCGGGACGGCACGGAGCGCGAGTTCGTGATGCCCGCCGAGTGCCCCGAGTGCCGCACGGAGCTGCGACCCATGAAGGAGGGCGACATCGACCTCCGCTGCCCCAACGCCCGCTCCTGCCCCGCCCAGATCCGCGAGCGCCTGTTCTACCTCGCCGGCCGCAAGAGCCTCGACATCGAGAACCTCGGCTACGTCGCCGCCACCGCGCTCACCCAGCCCCTGGAGCCCGCCGAGCCGCCCCTGAAGAACGAGGGCGACCTGTTCGGCATGACCATCGAACAGCTCCTGCCCATCAAGTCCTACGTGGTGGACCCCGACTCCGGCCTGCCCAAGCGCGACCCGGAGACCGGCGAGCCGAAGGTCGTCACCTTCTTCGCCAACCAGAAGGGCGAGCCGAAGAAGAACGCCCTCGCCATGCTGGCCAACATCGAGGCCGCCAAGCAGCGGCCGCTGGCCCGCATCCTCACCGGGCTGTCGATCCGGCACGTGGGGCCCGTCGCCTCGGTCGCCCTCGCCCGCGAGTTCCGCTCGATCGACCGCATCGCGGAGGCGAGCGAGGAGGAGCTGGCCGCGGTCGACGGCGTCGGCGCGATCGTCGCCGCCGCCGTCAAGGAGTGGTTCGCCGAGGACTGGCGCCGCGAGATCATCGAGAAGTGGCGGGCCGCCGGCGTCCGCATGGAGGAGGAGGCCGCCGAGGACGAGGGCCCGCGCCCCCTCGCCGGACTCACCGTCGTCGTCACGGGCACCCTCTCCTCGTACACCCGCGACGGCGCCAAGGAAGCCCTGCAGAGCCGGGGCGCCAAGGTCACCGGCTCGGTGTCGAAGAAGACGGACTTCGTCGTCGTCGGCGACAACCCCGGCTCCAAGTTCGACAAGGCCATGCAGCTGAAGGTGCCCGTCCTGGAGGAGGACGGCTTCGCCGTGCTCCTCGCCGAAGGGCCCGGCGCCGCACGCGAAGCGGCCGTTCCGCAAGAGGGCGCGGAAGCGGCCGGGGGCGCGGGCGGGGATGAGAGCGCCCACGGCGAGGAGTAGCGGACGGGGGGTGCGGGTAGCCCCTTCGCACCCCCTCCGTACCCCCTTCGTCACCCCCGTCGCCACCCGCCCCACGCGGAGCGGCACCGCCACCGGAAGGCAGGTCCGCACACCGGTCGCCACCCCAGCGGAGTAATGCCCGCATAGTCAGTGGGCATTACCCCTACAGCGCATACCAGATGGCTACAAGAGGCCGGATCCCCATCGGACAACCGCTGCCGATCGCTGCCCGCCGTAGCCTTCTGCGGCCTACTGTTGAGATGTGCGCCTGCCGTGGCGCGGGCACCGCCGGCTGTGAGAGGGACGGGCATGAAACCCACCGACAGCGCCGAACCGGCATCCCGGCTGCGCCGGGTTCCTCCGCCCGCGCTGCCGACGGTCTGCGTCACCGTGGCGGCGGTCGCGCTCGCCGCCGGTGTCTTCCGGGTGATCGGCGCGGGCCACTCCGTCTTCCCCGGACACGCCGTCGGCGCTTCCCTGGCCGTCCTCACCGGCCTCATCGTCGCCCACCTCGTCGCCCTCGGACGCGACCGCTGGTGGGGCGGCACGGGCTCCGGAGCCGCCCTCACCCTCGCCGTCCTGCTGCTCTACGGCTGGCTGCCCGCCGTCCTCATCAGCATCGCCGTCGTCCTGCTCGTCGCCACCGCCCGCCGCCACCGCTGGCGCCAGGCCTTACTCCACGGTGCCGTTGACATCCTCGGCATCGGCGCCGCCGGCCTCGCCCTCGCCGTGTGCGGCGTCGTCTCCACCGTCGAGAACCCCTGGATGCCCGACGAGTGGCCGCTCACCGCCATCCCCAAAGTGGCCCTCGCCGCCTTCCTCTACCTCGCCGTCACCCGCGCCCTGCTCTGGTACTCCATGGCGCCCCGCGCCGGCCTCAGCACCATCGCCCGCACCGCCCTCGTCCGGCAGGCCCTCGTCGGCGGCGCCCTCCTCGGCATCGCCCCGCTGATCGCCGTCGTCGCCGACCACGCGCCGCTGCTGCTGCCGCTGTTCGCCGTCCCCCTCATCGCCCTCGACTCCACCCTGTGGATCGCCCGCGCCCGCGCCGAGGAGCAACTGCGCGACCCGCTCACCGGACTGCCCAACCGCCAGTGGCTCCTGGAGCGCACCTGGAGCGCCCTCGACGAGGCCGAGCGCGCCGGCACCCGTTCCGCGCTCGTCCTCATCGACCTCGACCGCTTCCGCTCCGTCAACGACACCCTCGGCCACCTCGCCGGGGACCGGCTGCTGCTGCAGATAGCGGAGCGGCTGCGCCTCGCCCTGCCGCGGGACGCGGAGGCGGCGCGCCTCGGCGGCGACGAGTTCGCGGTGCTGCTGCCCACCGCGGACTCCCTCACCGGCGCCCAGCGCGTGGCCCGTTCACTGGTGGCCGCGCTCGGCTCCCCCCTCGACCTCGACGGGCTCACCCTCGTCCTGGAGGCCAGCGCCGGCGTCGCCGTCTACCCCGACCACGCCCTCGACGCCGAGGGGCTGCTGCGCCGCGCCGACGTCGCCATGTACCAGGCCAAGCGCGACCGCAGCGGCGTCGAGGTCTACGAGGCCCGGCGCGACGGCAAC
The DNA here is from genome assembly GCF_049725035.1 of Streptomyces sp. XH2. Taxonomy (NCBI): domain Bacteria; kingdom Bacillati; phylum Actinomycetota; class Actinomycetes; order Kitasatosporales; family Streptomycetaceae; genus Streptomyces; species Streptomyces sp. XH2. The sequence continues at coordinate 304,607 of NZ_JBMMMZ010000012.1, forward strand.
ACCCCCGACCGGCTCGGGCTCCTCGGCGACCTGCGGCGCGCGCTCGACGCGGGCGACGTCGAACTGCACTACCAGCCCAAGGTCGGCTTCGACGGGCACGTCGAGGGCCTGGAGGCGCTGGTGCGCTGGGTCCACCCCGAGCGGGGCAGGGTCTCCCCGGACGAGTTCATCGCGATCGCCGAGTCGTCGGGGCTGATGCCCAGGCTGACCGAGTACGTGCTGGAGACGGCCCTCGGGCAGGTCGCCAAGTGGCGGGCCATGGGCCTGGAAGTGCCCGTCGCCGTCAACGTCTCGCCGCGCGACGTTCACACTCCCGGGTTCGCGGGCTCGGTCGCGGCGCGGCTCGCCCGGCACGGGGTCCCTGCGGGGGCGCTGCAGCTGGAGATAACCGAGCACGTCCTGCTGGAGGACCCGCAGCGGGCGGCGGACACGCTCGCGGGGCTCACCGGGCACGGCGTGAAGATGTCCCTGGACGACTTCGGCACGGGCTATTCGTCGCTGGTCCACCTCCGCCGGCTCCCGGTGAGCGAACTGAAGATCGACCGGTCGTTCGTGGCCCGGCTCGCCATCGACAACGAGGACGCGGAGATCGTCCGCTGCACGCTCGACCTCGCGCACTCCCTGGGCCTGCTCGTCGTCGCCGAGGGCGTCGAGGACGACGAGACCTGGGAGCGGCTGCGGGACCTGGGCTGCGACGCGGTCCAGGGCTGGCTCGTCGCCGCGGCCATGCCGCCGGACGAGACGACGGCCTGGCTCCGCCTCCGCAATGAGTCCGGCTGGCACCGGGAGGCCGACCGCGTGGCCGCGGCGGCGTCCGCCCCCGCGGAGGAGGACGCGGTCACGTAGGACTGACGGCCGGCCCGGCACCGCCGGGTCCCCCGGTGGGGGCGGGCCACCCCCCCCGCCGCAGCCCGCGCCCCGCCCCCCCCGGGGGGGCGGCCGGGGCCACGGCGCCCTGCCGGCCGCCCCGCCCCCGCGGGGCCCCCGGGGGGGGGCGGCCCACCGCCGCGGCGGAAGCAGGCGCCCGGCACCGCCGGTCACCCGGCGGGGCTTGCGCGCCGCCGCGGCGGAAGAACCCCCCGGCCGAGCCCGTACGGGCTGGGCAGGGCGCCCGCACTCTCCTCCGCCGCGACGGTGATCAACCCCCACCGGGGAATCCGGCGGTGCCGGACGACCCAGCCCGTAGGGCAGGCAGCAGCGCCGGGCACGTCCCGCCGCCACGGCGATCCCGGCGGTGCCGGACCCCTCCGCCCGTGGGCCGCCCGGACGCCCCGGACGCCCGCTCCCGCCGTCACCGCGGTGAGCCCCCGTCCGGGGCCCGGCGGTGCCGGAGCGCCCCGGGTCGCAGCCACGCGGAAAGCGTTTAGCAGGCACGGCTCCCGGAGCCATAGGATTGGGCGCACAACACGCCCAGAATCCGTCACAAACCCTGAGGATCGCCGCATGCCTGGCATCACGCGCGAGGAGGTAGCCCACCTCGCCCGGCTGGCACGTCTGGAGCTCAAGGACGAAGAGCTCGAGCACTTCGCCGGCCAGCTCGACGACATCATCGGCGCGGTCGCCCGCGTCTCCGAGGTCGCCGAGCAGGACGTCCCCCCGACGTCCCACCCGCTGCCGCTGACCAACGTCATGCGCCCGGACGAGGTCCGTCCGTCGCTGACCCCGCAGGAGGCGCTCTCCGGCGCCCCCGCCCAGGAGCAGCAGCGTTTCAAGGTGCCGCAGATCCTGGGGGAGGACTAAACCGCTATGACGGACATCATCAAGCTCACCGCCGCCGAGATCGCGGAGAAGATCGCCTCCGGCGAGCTCACCGCCGTCCAGGTCACCGAGGCCCACCTGGCCCGCATCGAGGCCGTGGACGAGAAGGTGCACGCCTTCCTCCACGTGGACCGCGAGGGCGCCCTCGCCCAGGCCCGCGAGGTCGACGCCAAGCGCGAGCGCGGCGAGAAGCTCGGCCCGCTGGCCGGCGTCCCCCTCGCGCTGAAGGACATCTTCACCACCAAGGGGATCCCGACCACCGTCGGCTCGAAGATCCTCGAGGGCTGGATCCCGCCGTACGACGCGACGCTCACCAAGCGCCTGAAGGACGCGGACGTCGTCATCCTCGGCAAGACCAACATGGACGAGTTCGCGATGGGCTCCTCCACGGAGAACAGCGCCTACGGCCCGACCGGCAACCCCTGGGACCTCACCAAGATCCCCGGCGGCTCCGGCGGCGGCTCCAGCGCGGCCCTCGCCGCGTACGAGGCCCCGCTCGCGATCGGCACGGACACCGGCGGCTCGATCCGCCAGCCCGCCGCCGTCACCGGCACGGTCGGCGTCAAGCCCACCTACGGCGCGGTCTCGCGCTACGGCATGGTGGCGTTCTCCTCCTCCCTCGACCAGGGCGGCCCCTGCGCCCGCACGGTCCTGGACGCGGCCCTGCTGCACGAGGTCATCGCCGGCCACGACCCGATGGACTCCACGTCCATCGACGCCCCTGTCCCGCCGGTCGTCGAGGCGGCCCGCAACGGCTCCGTCGCCGGCATGCGCGTCGGCGTCGTCAAGCAGTTCCGCGGCGAGGGCTACCAGGCCGGCGTCCTGCAGCGCTTCGACGAGTCGGTGGAGCTGCTGAAGGAGCTGGGCGCCGAGATCGTCGAGCTGGACTGCCCGTCCTTCGACCTGGCCCTGGCCGCGTACTACCTGATCGCGCCGTCCGAGTGCTCCTCGAACCTGGCCCGCTTCGACGGCCTGCGCTACGGCCTGCGGACCGGCGACGACGGCACCCGCTCGGCCGAGGACGTCACCGCCCTCACCCGCGAGGCCGGCTTCGGCCCCGAGGTCAAGCGCCGCGTCATGCTCGGCACGTACGCCCTGAGCTCGGGCTACTACGACGCCTACTACGGCTCGGCGCAGAAGGTCCGCACGCTCATCACGCGCGACTTCGAGAAGGCGTTCGAGCAGGTCGACGTGATCGTCTCGCCGACCACCCCGACCACCGCCTTCGCGATCGGCGAGCGCGCCGACGACCCGATGGCGATGTACCTCGCGGACCTGTGCACCATCCCGACCAACCTGGCGGGCAACGCGGCCATGTCGCTGCCGTGCGGTCTCGCGCCCGAGGACAACCTGCCGGTCGGTCTGCAGATCATCGCTCCCGCCCTGAAGGACGACCGGCTCTACAAGGTCGGTGCCGCGGTCGAGGCCGCGTTCACCGCCCGCTGGGGCCACCACCTGCTCGAGGAGGCGCCGGCACTGTGAGCGACGCACACGCGGCCACCGGGCCGCGGACGACCGCGAAAGCCGCACCTCTGCGCCGCGTGGGCGGAGAAGCGAACGAGGAGGCCCAGTGAGTACGGAAGTGAGCAAGCCGAGCGCCCTGAAGAAGGCCAAGGGCTTCAAGAAGTCCAAGCCCGGCACGTACCTGTCGATCGGCACCACGCTCTTCGGCGCGGTCAGCGTGATCAAGCAGGCGAAGAAGGCGCGCGGCGAGCAGGACACGCTCCAGCTGGTCGACGCCATCGTCTCCGCCGCCGCCATCGCCACCGGCGTCGCGCTGCTGGTGCGCGAGCTGCGCCGGATGAACAGCGACGACGTCCTCGCGGACTGAGCCAGGACCTGAGAGGTTAGTTTTCCGTGACCGTCACTGAACTGGTGTCGTACGAGGACGCGCTGGCTTCCTACGACCCCGTCATGGGCCTGGAGGTCCATGTCGAGCTCGGCACCAAGACGAAGATGTTCTGCGGCTGCTCCACGGAGCTGGGCGCGGACCCCAACACCCAGACCTGCCCGGTCTGCCTCGGCATGCCCGGCGCCCTGCCCGTGGTCAACGCCATCGGCGTCGAGTCCGCCATCAAGATCGGTCTCGCGCTGAACTGCGAGATCGCCGAGTGGTGCCGCTTCGCCCGGAAGAACTACTTCTATCCGGACATGCCGAAGAACTTCCAGACCTCCCAGTACGACGAGCCGATCGCCTTCAACGGCTACCTCGACGTGCAGCTGGAGGACGGCGAGGTCTTCCGCGTGGAGATCGAGCGCGCCCACATGGAGGAGGACACCGGCAAGTCCACGCACGTGGGCGGCGCCACCGGCCGCATCCACGGCGCCCAGCACTCCCTGCTGGACTACAACCGCGCCGGCATCCCGCTCATCGAGATCGTCACCAAGCCGATCGAGGGCGCGGGCGAGCGGGCCCCCGAGGTCGCCAAGGCGTACGTCGCCGAGCTCCGCGAGCTCATCAAGGCGCTGGGCGTCTCCGAGGCCCGGATGGAGATGGGCCAGATGCGCTGCGACGTGAACCTGTCGCTGCGCCCGAACGGCACCGAGAAGTTCGGCACCCGCTCCGAGACCAAGAACGTCAACTCGCTGCGCTCCGTCGAGCGCGCGGTGCGCTTCGAGGTCCAGCGGCACGCCTCCGTCCTCTCGGCCGGCGGCACGATCGTGCAGGAGACCCGCCACTTCCACGAGGAGGACGGGTCGACGACGTCCGGCCGCATCAAGGAAGAGGCCGAGGACTACCGCTACTTCCCCGAGCCGGACCTGGTGCCGGTGGCCCCCTCCCGCGAGTGGGTCGAGGAGCTGCGGGGGACCCTGCCCGAGCTGCCGCGCGTGCGCCGCAACCGGCTCCGCGAGGAGTGGGGCGTCACCGAGCACGACATGCAGTCGATCCTCAACGCGGGCGCGGTCGACCTGATCACCGCCACCGTCGAGGCCGGTGCCGACTCCGCCGCCGCCCGCAAGTGGTGGATGGGCGAGCTGGCCCGCAGCGCCAACGAGTCCGGCACGGACCTCGCGGCGCTGCCGATCACCCCGGCGCAGGTCGCCCGGGTGGCGGCGCTCGTCGCCGAGGGCTCGCTCAACGACAAGCTGGCCCGCCAGGTCATCGAGGGCGTGCTCGCGGGCGAGGGCGGCCCGGACGAGGTCGTCGAGAAGCGCGGCCTGAAGGTCGTCTCCGACGACAGCGCCCTGGGTGCCGCCGTGGACGAGGCCATCGCGGCCAACGCGGCCATCGCGGACAAGATCCGCGGCGGCAAGGTCGCCGCGGCGGGCGCCCTGGTCGGCGCGGTCATGAAGGCCACGCGCGGCCAGGCCGACGCGGCCCGGGTCCGGGAGCTCATCCTGGAGCGCCTCGGCGTCGAGGGCTGACCTTCCGCTTCGTGCCTGACGATTCATGGCCGCCCCTTTTCGGAGGGGCGGCCATTGTCTGTCCGGAATTGGGCAGGGAATGGCTGGTTCCTTGCCCTCTATGGCCTTCGCGGCCCCCGTCCGGCATGATCCCGCATGCGGGCGGGCCCACCGTGTGCCCGCCACCGAGGCATGGGGGTTGGCACATGAGACGGCTGAGCAGAGCGCTGGCGGCGGTGACCCTGGCGGGCGCCGGCCTGCTGGTGACGACGGTCCCGGCCGGCGCGGCGACGGACGGGGCGCCGCCGGCCGCCGCGGCGAAGTGCGAGGCGGGCTGGGGGAGCCTGGCCAAAACGGCCACGACCACGGCGTACAAGCCGCTCCTGGACATCAGGGCCGGCAAGCACGAGTGCTTCGACCGCCTGGTCCTCGACGTCCAGGGCATCGGCGACCACCGCATCGGCTACCGCGTGGAGTACGTGGACCAGCTGCGCCAGGACGGCTCGGGCGATGTGATCCCGGTCGGCGGCGGAGCGGTCCTGGCCGTCCGCGTGTCCGCCCCCAGCTACGACCCGAACACCGGCGACGCGCGCTACCCCGGCCGCGCCGGGCAGCCGCTGACCGGTGTCGACCTCACCGGCTTCAGGACGTTCCAGGACACCCGCTTCGCCAGCAGCTTCGAGGGCGAGACCCTCGTCGGCGTCGGCGTCCGCGCGCGCCTGCCCTTCCGCGTCTTCCAGGAGCGCAACCGCATCGTCGTGGACGTCGCCCACAGCTGGCAGTCCCTGGGCTGAGCGGCCCCGTGCGCCCCCGTGTGGGGTGGGCCACAAAGCGGACAAAGGATCTTTTCCGGCTGTCACAGTGGGTCGGCAAGGGGCCCCTCCGCACCGTCTGCACCCGGTGCATCCCGGGGCCCCGAGCCCACCAGCTCCAGCGCTCGGAACAGCACGGGTCAGCATCCCGGCGAGCTCGACGCGATACCCGGGAAGCAGCCCGTATGACCTCACTCGCCCGGTGGTGCCTGCGCCGCCGCTCCGCCGTCATCGTGCTGTGGCTCGTCGCCCTCGCGGGCACCGCGGCCGCCGCCCTGCTCAGCGGCCCGGCGTACTCGAACGACTACGCCGTGCCCGGCACCGAGGCCGCCCGCGCGAGCGCCCTGCTCGACGCCGGCTTCCCCGGCCAGGGCGGCGACGACACCATCGTCTGGCACACCGACCGCGGCACCGTGCGCGCCGCCGCCGTCGAGCAGCGCATGACCGAGGTCCTGCACGAGGTGGCCGCCCTCCCCGGCGTCGAGGCCGTCAGCGGCCCGTACAGCGGCGCCGACGGCGCCGCCCGGATCAGCGGCGACGGGCACACCGCGTACGCCTCCCTCACCTTCACCGGCGGCACCCCCGGCAAGGACCTCGCCAAGCAGGTCGTCGACACCGCGCGGCCCGCGGCGGACGGCAACCTCCAGGTCGCCCTCGGCGGCACGGGCATCGCCGGCGCGGAGAGCAAGGGCGGGCACCTCAGCGAGATCATCGGCATCGCCGTGGCCGCCGTCGTGCTCTTCGTCGTCTTCGGCTCGCTCGCCGCGAGCCTGCTGCCGATCGCCACCGCCCTCGTGGGCGTCGGCACCGCCTCCATGGGCACCCAGCTGCTCGGCCACGTCATGAACGTCGCCGACTTCGCGCCCATGCTCGGCACCCTCATCGGCCTCGGCGTGGGCATCGACTACGCCCTGTTCATCGTCACCCGGCACCGCAAGGGCCTGCGGGCCGGCCTGCCCGTGGCCGTCGCGGCCGAACGGGCCGTGGCCACCACCGGCCGCGCCGTCGTCTTCGCGGGCGGCACCGTGTGCGTCGCGCTGCTCGGCATGCTCATCCTGCGGCTGAGCTTCCTCAACGGCGTCGCCATCGCGGCCTCGCTCACCGTCGTCCTCACCGTCGCCGCGTCCGTCACCCTGCTGCCCGCGCTCCTCGGCGTCATCGGCCACCGCGCCCTCGGCCGCCGCGAGCGCCGCCGCCTCGCCGCCGGCGGCCCCCGCCCCGGCGAGCCGCCCACCGGCGCGGCCGCCCGCTGGTCCGCCTTCGTCGAGCGCCACCCCAAGCTGCTGGGCACCCTGGCGGCCGCCGTCATGCTCGTGCTCGCGCTGCCCACGCTCTCCCTCCACCTCGGCACCTCCGACCAGGGCACCGGCCCGGCCTCGTCCACGACGCGGCAGGCGTACGACATGCTCGGCCGCGGCTTCGGCCCCGGCGTCAACGGTCCCCTGACGCTCGTGGCCGACCTGGACAGCGCCGCCGACCGGCTCGCCTTCACCAAGCTCCCGGAGGCCCTGCGGCACACCGAGGGCGTCGCCGCCGCCTCGCCCGCCGAGGTGAACGCCAGCGGCGACACGGGCGTCATCAGCGTCGTCCCCACCACGTCCCCGCAGTCGCGCGACACCAGCGACCTGGTGGACCGGCTGCGCGGCACCGTGCTGCCGAAGGCGACCGCCGGCACCGGTGTGGACGTCCACGTGGGCGGCATGACCGCCAGCTACGACGACTTCGCCGGGATCATCCTCGGCAAGCTGCCGCTCTTCGTCGGCACCGTCGTCGGCCTGGGCTGCGTGCTGCTCCTGCTGGCCTTCCGCAGCATCGGCATCCCCCTCAAGGCCGCGGTCATGAACATCGCCGCCGTCGCGTCGTCCTTCGGCGTCGTCGTCGCGATCTTCCAGTGGGGCCGGGGCAGCGAACTCCTCGGCCTCGGCGGCGCGGGCCCGATAGAACCCTTCCTGCCCGTCGTCATGGTCTCCGTCCTCTTCGGGCTGTCCATGGACTACCAGGTCTTCCTGGTCAGCCGGATGTACGAGGAGTGGCTGGCCACGCGCGACAACCGGCGCGCGGTGCGGGTCGGGCTCGCCGAGACCAGCCGCGTCATCAACTCCGCGGCGGTGATCATGATCTCGGTCTTCCTGGCCTTCGTGCTCAGCGGCGACCGCGTCATCTCGATGTTCGGCATCGGCCTCGCCACGGCCGTCGCCCTCGACGCCTTCGTGCTGCGCACGCTGCTGGTGCCGGCCCTGATGCACATGCTCGGCGGCGCCAACTGGTGGCTGCCCGCCTGGCTGGACCGCCGCCTGCCCCGGATCAGCATCGAGCCGCCCGAGCCGGTGGAGCCGCCCGAGCCCGTGGCGGCGGAGCCGGAGGCCTCCGGGGTCAGTCCTGAGCGGAGCCTTGCTGCGGCAGGCGTATGACCACGCGGCCCGAGTCGAGGTCGACCGGGCCGCGGGCGGGATCGGCGTCCCCGGTGTCCTCACGGGTGAGTTCGAGGCGCTTCTCCTCGTCGTGCGCGTGCTTCCGGCCCGGTGCGAACACTTCCTCGAACACGTTGAACATCCCGACTCCCGTCGCCGTTCCGTCCGTCCAGCATAGGCGGACGGATGTACGGTCCACGGGAATCGGGGGCGGAGCGCGTCAGCTCACTTCCAGGCGCAGGATGCGGTCGTCCTCCGCGCCCGGCTTCCCGCGCCCGTCGGTGTTGCTCGTCGTCACCCAGAGGCCGCCGTCGTCCGTGGCGAGCACCGTGCGCAGCCGCCCGTACTCGCCCTGCAGGAACGCCTGCGGGGCGGCCACCGGCTTCGTGCCGTCCAGCGGGATCCGCCACAGGCGCTCGCCGCGCAGCCCCGCCATCCACAGCGACCCCTTGGCGTACGCGAGGCCGCTGGGGGAGGCGTCGGAGGTCTTCCACTGCTCGACGGGGTCGGTGTAGCCGGACCGGCCCGCCTTTCCCTCGACGGCGGGCCAGCCGTAGTTGCCGCCCGGCCGGATCAGGTTGAGCTCGTCCCAGGTGTCCTGGCCGAACTCCGACGCCCACAGGCGCCCGGCCGCGTCCCACGCCAGGCCCTGCACGTTGCGGTGGCCGGAGGAGTAGACCACCGAGTCCCCCTCGGGGTTGCCGTACGCGGGGCGGCCGTCCGGCGTCATGCGCAGGATCTTCCCGCCGAGCGACTTCCGGTCCTGGGCGGGGTCGCGCTGCCCGGCCTCGCCCGTGCCGGCGTAGAGCATGCGGTCCGGGCCGAAGGCGATGCGCCCGCCGTCGTGGACCGTGCCCTTGGGGATGCCGCGGAGCACCGTGTCGGGCGCCCCCAGCCGCTGCCCCGCCGGCTTGCCCTCGTCGTAGCGCAGGCGGGCGATGCGGTTGTCCGAGTCGGTCGTGAAGTACGCGTACACCAGGCGGTCGGTGGCGAAGTCCGGCGAGACCGCGAGGCCCAGCAGGCCGCCCTCGCCGCCCTTGACGACGCCGGGCACCTCGCCGACCTCGGTCTGCGCGCCGTCCTTGGCCGCCACCCGGACGATCTTCCCCGTGTCGCGGGAGCCGGCCAGGAGGTCACCGCCGGGCAGCGCGGCGACGCCCCACGGCGTGCCGAGCTTCGTGGTGAGCGTCCGGACGACCTTGACCGAGCCGGTGGCCGGCGCCGGGGAGGCCGGCGGCGCGCTCGAAGAGGCCCCCGTGCCGGGCGACTTGGCCGACGCGCCCTGCCGCGGACCCTCACCCGGGAAACCGTCCTCGCTCGAACAGCCGGCGAGCGCCAGGAGTGCGGCGGCGGCCAGCGCGGCGGCGCCGGTACGGGCACGGGGACGTCGTCGCACGGTGCGGATCCTCTCGCCGGGGCGCGTGGTGTTCAACGGGAACTGTGTCACAGGGCGCGGACGGTTCTCCGCCGGTTCGGTGGCGTGGGCGGGCGCGGCCGGCCGGCCGCGCCCGGGCCACTCGCCGTCGCGGCGGCGGGAAGGCGCCGGCCACGACGGCCGTCGACCGGGTGCCCGGGCCCGGGCGGAAACCGCCCGCCGCAACGGCGAGCGGCCACCGCGGCGAGAGCCCGGCGGAATGCCCGGCGGGTGCGGCCCGTACGTGCGCAGGAGCCCTCCGGATCGGCGCGCGTCAGTCCCAGGACCCCATCGCCCGGGGCAGCGCGGCTATCTCCGCGAAGTCCTCGGCGGAGAGCCGCAGTCGGGCCGCCGCGGCGTTCTGCACGGCCCACACCGGCTTCTTCGTGCCCGGCACGGGTATGACGTGCCGGCCCTGGGCCAGCACCCACGCCAGCGCGACCTGCGCGGCCGTCGCGTCGTGGCGCAGCGCGACCCGCCGCAGCCCCGCCACGATCGGCTGGTTGGCGGCCATCATCTCGGCGGTGAAGCGCGGGTGGCGCGCCCGCAGGTCCTGCGGCTCGAAGCCCTGCCCGGGCGTCAGCGTGCCGCTGAGGAAACCGTTCCCCAGCGGCATGGCGGCCAGCAGGCCGACCCCCCGGGAGGCGCACCAGGGCACCAGGGCGTCGAGCGCTTCCCTGGACCACACCGACAACTCCGCCTGCACGCAGCTCACCGGGAACACCTGCTGCACCCGTTCGAGCTGCCGTATCGTCGCGTCGTACAGCCCGGCGCGCGACCTGCGGCGCACCCGGGCGCCGATCGCGCACCAGCCGAGCGCCCGCACCTTGCCCGCGGAGACCAGCTCCGCCATCGCCCCCCAGGTCTCCTCCACCGGCACCTCGGGGTCCGGCCGGTGCAGCTGGTACACGTCGATCACATCGGTCTGCAGCCGCCGCAGGGAGGCGTCGCACGCGCGCTTCACGTACCCCGGACGGCCGTTGGCGACGACGTGGCTGTCGCCCACCAGCAGCCCGCACTTGGTCGACACGAACGCCTCGGAGCGCCTCTCCCGCAGCACCCGCCCCACCAGCAACTCGTTGGTGAACGGTCCGTACATGTCGGCGGTGTCCAGCAGAGTCGTTCCTGCGTCGAGCGCCGCGTGCACCGTGCGCAGCGCGGTCTCCCCGCTCTGCTGGGAGGCGGTGTATCCCCAGTGCATGGGCATGCACCCCAGGCCGATCGCGCCCGCTTCGAGCGCCGTCGCACCGATATTCCTGCGCTCCACCGGCCGTACCCCTCCCGTTCCTCGCCCCCAAAGCTAACCTCTGCCGTTCGGGGCCGATCGCATAGCCTCCAGGCATGAATGCAGATGACAGCGCAGGTGACAGCGGTTCCGTCCGTCCTCTGGTCTGGCTGCCCTTCCCGCCCGAGCGGATCGAGGGGCTGCCGGAGAGCCTCGACTACGCCTTCTGGGACGGGGGCCCGGAGTACCCGACCGACCCCGCCCGCTGCGACTTCTACGCGGTCCCGTACGTCACCGACCCCGAGCCGTGCCTGCGCCCGCTGGCCGCCATGACGCGCGTACGGGTCGTGCAGGCGCTCACCGCGGGCGTGGACCACCTGCTGCCCGCCGTGGAGCACCTGCCGAAGGGCGCCGTGCTGTGCAACGCCCGCGGGCTGCACGACGCGAGCACCGCCGAACTGGCCCTGGCCCTCACGCTCGCCTCGCTGCGCGACATCCCCGGCTTCGTGCGCGCGCAGGACGCGGGGGAGTGGCGGCAGGGATTCCGCCCGGCGCTGGCCGACAAGTCGGTGCTCATTGTGGGTTACGGTTCGATCGGCAGCGCCATCGAGGACCGGCTCGCGCCCTTCGAGTGCGCGCGGGTCACACGCGTCGCGCGCTCCGCGCGGGACAGCGCGCGCGGTCCCGTGCACCCGATCACCGCCCTGCCCGGCTTGCTCCCCGGCGCCGACGTCGTGGTGCTCGCCACGCCGCTGACCGAGGAGACCCGCGGACTCGTCAACGCCGGTTTCCTGGCCAGGATGAAGGACGGCGCGCTGCTGGTGAACGTCGCGCGCGGCCCCGTCGTCGACACCAAGGCCCTCCTGGCCGAACTGGACGCAGGTCGGCTGCGTGCCGCCCTGGACGTCACGGACCCCGAACCGCTGCCGCCGGGCCACCCGCTGTGGAGCGCTCCGGGGGTGCTCATCACCCCCCATGTGGGTGGACCCTCCTCGGCCTTCATGCCGCGCGCCGCGCGGCTGCTCCGTGATCAGCTGGCCAGATTCGCACTGGACGCGCCACTGCAAAATGTCGTAGTCGCCGCCCGCTAGTTACCACGTAGAGGTACCGTTCGACTGCACTCAGTGTCCATAACCCCGTGGCTGATTACGCTATGTATATGAGCTATGTCCCTGAGTGACGAGTCTGGTGTATCGTCCGGACGGGGGCTGCGGCGTGCACGGGAACGGCCGCAGCGAGGACCGGAACTCGAGGGGGGCGACGGGCGATGCACGGCCAATGGACGATCAACCCGACGCGGCTCACGCACCGACCACGACCGCACCGTGCCCTGCACCGTGCACCACGCCCGCACTGCGTGGCGACCCCGCTCCTGCGGCTCCCATGGCTCCCGCTGCTGCGGACGGCGGCGCGGTGAGCGCCCCAGGAGCGGCCCTGCCCCGCCCGTCCGGCGGCACGGGCCCGGTCTCCCAGCTCCTGCTGGCCCTCGTCTGCGGCGGCTACGCCACGGGCGCGGCCTTCGGCTGGGGATCGAGCGAGCTCGCCTCCGCCATGGGCGACTTCGGCCTCGGCGGGGCCGCCGTGCTCGCCGCCGTCTCCTGCTTCTGGTACGGGCGCACGCACCGCACGCGGTTCCGCCTCGCGTGGTTCCTCTTCGCGGCGTCCTCCGCCATGGCAGGCCTCGGCAACGTTGTCTGGGGCTGGTACGAGGTCGTCCTCGACGCCCGCGTGCCGACGCCGTCCATCGCCGACTTCTGCTTCCTGCTCTTCGCGCCGCCGGCCATCATCGGCCTCCTGGTCCTCGCCCGCCGTCCCGTCACCCGGGCCGGCTGGGTGTGCCTGGCCCTCGACGCCTGGCTCACCGGCGGCTCGCTGCTCACGCTCTCCTGGAGCCTGGCGCTCGCGCACACCGCCCACTTCGAGGGCGAGAGCGTCGCCCACGCCGCGCTCTCCCTGGCCTATCCGCTGCTGGACATCGCCCTGGTGTCCATGGTGCTGGCGCTGCACTTCCGGCGCTCGACGGCCAACCGCTCGGCCATCAACACCGCCATCGCGGCCCTCGCCCTGACGGTCCTGTGCGACGCCCTGTTCACCTCACCGCTGCTGCGCTCGCACTACCGCTCGGGCCAGATCCTCGACGCCGGCTGGTTCGCGGGCTACATGCTCATGGCGTACGCCCCCTGGGTCGCCCGCGAGGAGGGCGACGACGCCCCGGCCCGCTCGGCCCGGCACCCGCACCACCCCAGCCGCCCCATCGCCGGCTCGCTCGCGGCCCTGACGCCGTACCTGGCCGCGGCCGTGTGCACCCTGGGCATCCTCTACAACGTCCTGGACGGCCACCAGGTCGACAAAGTCGTCCTGTTCACCGGCTGCGCGGTCGTCCTGGCCCTGGTCATCCGCCAGGGCATCATGCTGCTGGACAACATCTCCCTCACCCAGGAACTGGCCCAGAAGGAGAACCACTTCCGCTCCCTCGTCCAGGGCTCCAGCGACGTCATCATGATCGCCGCACCCACGGGCATACTGCGCTACGTCAGCCCGGCCGCCGCCGGGGTCTACGGCCGCGAGGCCGAGGACCTCGTCGGCTCCGAACTGGCCTCGCTCATCCACCCGGAGGACCTCGGCAGAGTCGTCCACGAGGTGCGCCGCTTCCTCGCCGCACCACCCGCCGAGGAGCCCACGACCCGCATCGAGTGCCGCTTCCGCTCGGGCGGCGGCGAGTGGCTCAACGTGGAGTCCACCGTCAACCGCCACCACGGCGGCCTGATCTTCAACAGCCGCGACGTCACCGAGCGCGTCCGCCTCCAGGCCCAGCTCCAGCACACCGCCGAGCACGACCCGCTCACCGACCTGCCCAACCGCGCCCTGTTCACCAAGCGCGTCCAGCAGGCCCTCACCGGCCGCAGAGCGACCGACGCGGGCACCGCCGTGCTCTTCATCGACCTCGACGGCTTCAAGGCGGTGAACGACAGCGTCGGCCACCAAGCCGGCGACGAGCTGCTCGTCCAGGCGGCCCGTCGCCTCCAGGACTCCGTCCGCGCGGGGGACTCCACGGCCCGCTTCGGAGGCGACGAGTTCGCGGCGCTCATCATCGGTGACGGCACCCGCGACCCCGCCGCCCGCGAGTACCGCATCCACGAGATCGCCGACCGGCTGCGGGTCACCCTCTCCCAGCCCTACCGCGTGGAAGGAGGCACCGAGGTCCGCGTCGCCGCCAGCATCGGCGTGGCCTTCGCCGAGCCCGGCATCACCCCCGGCGAGCTGATGCGCAACGCCGACCTCGCGATGTACCGCGCCAAGCAGGCCGGCAAGGGCCGCGTCGAGCTCTACGCACCGCAGATGCAGGCCGACGTGGTCCGCCGCGCCGAGCTCGCCACCCGGCTGCGCACCGCCCTGCACGAGGGCGAGTTCGCCCTGCTCCACCAGCCCGTCGTGGACCTGGGCACGGGTGTGGTCACCGCGGTCGCCGCACAGCCCCGCTGGCGCTCCGCCCAGGGAATACTGTTCACTCCTGCGGAGTATCTCCGCGTGGCCGAGAACGACCGGGGGGACGAGGCCGCCCGCATCGCCGAGCTCGGCCGCTGGACGGTGGAGAAGGCCGTCGAGCAGGCCGCCCAGCGCTGCCGCGCGGGCCACGCCGTCCCGGTGTACGTCCGGCTGTCCGCCGCCCGGCTGATGGACCGGTCACTGCCCGCCAAGAACCTGGAGGGGCTCCTGATCCGGCACGGGCTGCCCTCCGGGGCGCTCGTCCTGGAGCTGTCCGGGAGCGACCCCCGGGTGCCGCTCGACGAGCTGGAGCGGCGGCTCGCCGCCCTCCGCCGGATGGGCGTGCGGATCGCCCTCGACGGCTTCGGCAGCGGCTACGCCGCGATCAGCGCCCTGCGCCGGCTGCCCATCGACACCCTCAAGCTCGACCGGGGGCTGGTCGACGGGGTCGTGGAGTCCGCCCGGCTGCACAAGATCACCGCCGGGCTGCTGAGGATCGCCACCGACCTGGGCATGCAGTCCGTGGCCGACGGCGTCGACGTCCCCGAGCAGGCGCTCGCCCTGCGCGCCATGGGCTGCACCCACGCACTGGGCGCCGCCTTCGCGGGCCCGCTCGACGAGCACCGGCTGCGGCACGCGCTCGACCTCGGGGCCTATCCCGTACCGAGCGCGTCCGTGGATGGCGCGAATGCGTGGGTCGGAGGCGGCGCCCTGCCCGCAGGGGCAGTACCGTCCGGTACGCGATCGGGGTCCGCGGGGGGCGCCGGATCGCTGGCCCATGCTCCATTGCGCTCAAATAATGAGACGCCTGTCCCACCCACTTGACACTTCGCTGGTGGCGGGTGGAGGGTCGGTCCCATGCGCACCCGAATTCTCGTACTTGGACAGCGCGTCGGCTGAAGCAGGCCCTCACCCAAGCCCTGCTGACCACACCGGCGCGCTCCCCTCGCTTGCCTCACGGCACGAGGGGTTTTTTGTTGCACTAGAACGTGACAGACCTACCCAAACCATCCTCCGCTCCACCCGTCGAACCGTCGATCGAAGCAGATCGAAGCCGGACGGATCCCCGTCGAATCCCCATCGCACCCCCGTCGAACCCTTCGCATCGCACCCCGTCGAATCCTTCGAGAAGAGAATGTCGATGACCGAGCAGGCCACCGGAGCCCACCATCCGCAGCCGCGGGCCCGTAGCGCGGCGCAGCAGCCCGCCACCGTCGAGCACGTCACGGGCGCGCAGTCCCTCATCCGCTCGCTGGAGGAGGTCGGGGCCGAGATCGTGTTCGGGATCCCGGGCGGGGCGATCCTCCCCGCCTACGACCCGATGATGGACTCCTCGAAGGTCCGCCACGTCCTGGTCCGCCACGAGCAGGGCGCGGGCCACGCCGCGACCGGATACGCCCAGGCCACCGGCAAGGTCGGGGTCTGCATGGCCACCTCCGGCCCCGGCGCCACCAACCTCGTCACCCCCATCGCCGACGCCCACATGGACTCCGTCCCGCTGGTCGCCATCACCGGCCAGGTCGCCTCCAAGTCGATCGGCACGGACGCCTTCCAGGAGGCGGACATCTGCGGCATCACCATGCCGATCACCAAGCACAACTGGCTGGTCACCGACCCCGCCGAGATCCCCCGCACCATCGCCGAGGCCTTCCACGTCGCCTCCACCGGCCGCCCCGGCCCGGTCCTCGTGGACATCGCCAAGGACGCCCTGCAGGCGCAGACCACCTTCAGCTGGCCGCCGCACACCGACCTGCCCGGCTACCGCCCGGTGACCAAGCCGCACTCCAAGCAGATCCGCGAGGCCGCCAAGCTGATCAGCCAGGCCGCCCGCCCCGTGCTCTACGTCGGCGGCGGCGTCCTCAAGGCCCGCGCCACCGCCGAGCTGAAGGTCCTCGCCGAGCTGACCGGCGCCCCCGTCACCACCACCCTGATGGCCCTGGGCGCCTTCCCCGACAGCCACCCCCAGCACCTGGGCATGCCCGGCATGCACGGCTCGGTCGCCGCCGTCACCGCCCTGCAGAAGTCCGACCTGATCATCGCCCTCGGCGCCCGCTTCGACGACCGCGTCACCGGCAAGCTGGACTCCTTCGCCCCGTACGCCAAGGTCGTCCACGCCGACATCGACCCCGCCGAGATCGGCAAGAACCGCGTGGCCGACGTGCCGATCGTCGGCGACGCCCGCGAGGTCATCGCCGACCTGATCGTCGCCCTCCAGTCCGAGCTCGCCGAGGGCCGCAGCGGCGACGCCGCCCGCGAGCGCTACGCCGCCTGGTGGCAGGACCTCGACCGCTGGCGCGACACCTACCCGCTCGGCTTCGACCAGCCCGCCGACGGCAGCCTCGCCCCCCAGCAGGTCATCCAGCGCATCGGGCAGCTCGCCCCGAAGGACACGATCTACGCCGCCGGCGTCGGCCAGCACCAGATGTGGGCCGCGCACTTCATCGGCTACGAGCAGCCCGCCACCTGGCTCAACTCCGGCGGCGCCGGGACGATGGGCTACGCGGTGCCCGCCGCGATGGGCGCCAAGGCCGGCCTGCCCGACCGCACCGTCTGGGCCATCGACGGCGACGGCTGCTTCCAGATGACCAATCAGGAACTGGTCACCTGCGCCCTGAACAACATCCCCGTCAAGATCGCCATCATCAACAACGGCGCCCTGGGCATGGTCCGCCAGTGGCAGACCCTGTTCTACAACCAGCGCTACTCCAACACCGTGCTCCACTCGGGCCCGGCAGAGTTGGACAGCGGCTCCGCCGCGGGGTCCGGCACCAAGCCCTTCGCCGGCACCCGCGTCCCGGACTTCGTCAAGCTCTCCGAGGCCATGGGCTGCGTCGGCCTGCGCTGCGAGCGCCCGGAGGACCTGGACGCCGTCATCCAGCAGGCCAACGCCATCAACGACCGGCCGGTCGTGGTCGACTTCATCGTCCACCAGGACGCCATGGTCTGGCCGATGGTCGCCGCCGGCACCTCCAACGACGAGATCCTCGCCGCGCGCGGAGTCCGCCCGGACTTCGGCGACAGCGAGGACGACTGAGGGACCGCGAGAAGAGAGAGAACGAGCAGATGACCAAGCACACCCTCTCCGTCCTGGTGGAGAACACCCCCGGCATCCTCACCCGGATCGCCGCCCTGTTCGCTCGCCGCGGCTTCAACATCGACTCCCTCGCCGTCGGCGTCACCGAACACCCCGACATCTCCCGCATCACCATCGTCGTCAACGTCGAGTCGCTGCCGCTGGAGCAGGTCACCAAGCAGCTGAACAAGCTCGTCAACGTGCTGAAGATCGTCGAGCTGGAGGACAGCCAGGCGATCCACCGCGAGCTCGTCCTGGTGAAGGTCCGCGCCGACAACGAGACCCGCTCCCAGATCGTCGAGATCGTCCAGCTGTTCCGCGCCAAGACCGTCGACGTCTCCCCGGAGGCCGTCACCATCGAGGCCACCGGCGGCAGCGACAAGCTCGGCGCCATGCTCAAGATGCTGGAGCCGTTCGGCATCAAGGAGCTGGTGCAGTCCGGGACGATCGCCATAGGGCGCGGCGCCCGGTCCATCACGGACCGCAGCCTGCGCGCGCTGGACCGCTCGGCCTGACCGGCCGTCTGACCGGCCGCCCGGCCGCCCTTTCCGTCCCGATCGGCCAGACCGGCAGGATCCGGCCGGAATCAGTTCATCCGTATACCGAGACCTGAAATCTTTCCCCCGCCCGCCCGTCATACGGTGGGACGCACCACCGGACAACCGGAAACAAGGAGATAACCCAACGTGGCTGCCGAGCTCTTCTACGACAACGACGCCGACCTGTCCATCATCCAGGGCCGCAAGGTCGCGGTCCTCGGCTACGGCAGCCAGGGCCACGCCCACGCGCTGTCCCTGCGCGACTCGGGCGTCGACGTCCGCGTGGGCCTGCACGAGGGCTCCAAGTCCAAGCAGAAGGCCGAGGAGCAGGGCCTGCGCGTCGTCACCCCCGCCGAGGCGGCGGCCGAGGCCGACGTCATCATGATCCTCGTCCCGGACCCGATCCAGGCCAAGGTCTACGAGGAGTCCGTCAAGGACCACCTCAAGGACGGCGACGCCCTCTTCTTCGGCCACGGCTTCAACATCCGCTTCGGCTTCATCAAGCCCCCGGCCGGCGTCGACGTCTGCATGGTCGCCCCCAAGGGCCCGGGCCACCTCGTGCGCCGCCAGTACGAGGAGGGCCGCGGCGTCCCGTGCATCGCGGCCGTCGAGCAGGACGCCTCCGGCAACGCCTTCCCGCTCGCGCTCTCCTACGCCAAGGCCATCGGCGGCACCCGCGCCGGCGTCATCAAGACCACCTTCACCGAGGAGACCGAGACCGACCTCTTCGGCGAGCAGGCCGTCCTGTGCGGCGGCGCCTCGGCGCTGGTGAAGGCCGGCTTCGAGACGCTGGTCGAGGCCGGCTACCAGCCGGAGATCGCGTACTTCGAGTGCCTCCACGAGCTCAAGCTCATCGTCGACCTGATGTACGAGGGCGGCCTGGAGAAGATGCGCTGGTCGGTCTCCGAGACCGCCGAGTGGGGCGACTACGTCACCGGCCCGCGCATCGTCAACGAGGGCACCAAGGCCGAGATGAAGAAGGTCCTCGGCGAGATCCAGGACGGCACCTTCGCCAACAACTGGATGAAGGAGTACCAGGCCGGCCTGCCCAAGTACAACGAGTACAAGAAGGCCGACGAGGACCACCTGCTGGAGACCACGGGCAAGAAGCTGCGCAAGCTGATGAGCTGGGTGGACGACAAGGAGTAAACGACTCCATCGCCCTGACTGCCGGGCGGGCCGGGCAACCGGCCCGCCCGGCACGGGCGGTTCGTCCCCCGTCCCGGCGATTGCGGGCCAAGCTCGCGCGAGCCCGCGACGAGCGCCGATACACTGCACACCAACAAGCGCGTACCAGGCTCACAGCGTCGTGCGTCTTCCACGCGGCTGCCTGCCCCCTTCACCGCCTTCGGCCGTCGGGACGGCCGTCCGCCAAGGACCAGTGAGGAACCCGTGAGCACTGCTTCGCCCCGCAAGCCCGTCGTCCTGATCGCCGAGGAGCTCTCCCCGGCCACCGTCGACGCCCTCGGCCCCGACTTCGAGATCCGCCACTGCAACGGCGCCGACCGCGCGGAGCTCCTGCCCGCCATCGCCGACGTCGACGCCGTCCTGGTCCGCAGCGCCACCAAGGTCGACGCCGAGGCCATCGCCGCCGCCGGGAAGCTGCGCGTCGTCGCCCGCGCCGGCGTCGGCCTGGACAATGTGGACGTCTCCGCCGCCACCAAGGCCGGCGTGATGGTCGTCAACGCCCCGACCTCCAACATCGTCACCGCCGCCGAGCTCGCCTGCGGCCTGCTCATCGCCACCGCGCGCAACATCCCGCAGGCCAACTCCGCGCTGAAGAACGGCGAGTGGAAGCGCTCCAAGTACACCGGCGTCGAGCTCTCCGAGAAGACCCTCGGCGTCGTCGGCCTCGGCCGGATCGGCGTGCTCGTCGCCCAGCGGATGTCCGCCTTCGGGATGAAGGTCGTCGCCTACGACCCGTACGTCCAGCCCGCGCGCGCCGCCCAGATGGGCGTCAAGCTCCTCACGCTCGACGAGCTGCTGGAGGTCGCGGACTTCATCACCGTGCACCTGCCCAAGACGCCCGAGACGCTCGGCCTCATCGGCGACGAGGCCCTCCACAAGGTCAAGCCCGGCGTCCGCATCGTCAACGCCGCGCGCGGCGGCATCGTGGACGAGACGGCGCTGGCCTCGGCCCTCAAGGAGGGGCGTGTCGCGGGCGCCGGCCTGGACGTGTACGCGTCCGAGCCCTGCACCGACTCGCCGCTCTTCGAGTTCGACAACGTGGTGGCCACCCCCCACCTCGGCGCCTCCACGGGCGAGGCCCAGGAGAAGGCCGGCATCGCCGTCGCCCGCTCCGTGCGGCTCGCCCTCGCCGGCGAGCTCGTGCCGGACGCGGTCAACGTCCAGGGCGGCGTCATCGCCGAGGACGTCAAGCCGGCCCTGCCGCTGGCCGAGAAGCTCGGCCGGATCTTCACGGCCCTGGCCGGCGAGGTCGCCGTCCGGCTCGACGTCGAGGTCTACGGCGAGCTCACCCAGTACGACGTCAAGGTCCTGGAGCTGTCCGCCCTCAAGGGCGTCTTCGAGGACGTCGTCGACGAGACGGTCTCCTACGTCAACGCCCCGCTGTTCGCGCAGGAGCGCGGCGTCGAGGTGCGGCTGACCACGAGCTCCGAGTCGACCGAGCACCGCAATGTGGTCACCGTGCGCGGCACGCTCGCCGGGGGCGACGAGGTCTCCATCTCGGGCACGCTGGCCGGCCCGAAGAACCAGCAGAAGATCGTCGCGGTGGGCGACCACGACGTGGACCTCGCGCTCGCCGACCACATGGCGTTCTTCCGCTACGCCGACCGCCCCGGCGTCGTCGGCACCCTGGGCCGCATCCTCGGCGAGGCCGGCATCAACATCGCCGGCATGCAGGTCTCCCGCGCCACGGAGGGCGGCGAGGCGCTCGTCGCCCTCACGGTCGACGAGTCGGTCACCCCGCCCGTGCTGGCGGAGATCTCCGAGGAGATCGGCGCGACGTCGGCGCGCGCGGTGAACCTGACGGACTGACGCGACCGAGGCCCGGCTGCCCTGTCCAGGGGTGTCCGGGCCTCATGCGGGGCCTCATGCGGGGCCTTGTGCCGGGCCTCATGCGGGGCCTCGTGCCGGGCCTCATGCGCTTCCGCCGCGCCCGGTGGCTCTCCTAACCTTCCGGCTATGGGTGTACTGGAACAGCCCGCGGCTCCGGCGCCCGCCCCGTACCTACGGATCGCCGCCGAACTCCGCGCCCGCATCGCCTCCGGAGAGATCCGTACGGGCGAGAAGGTCCCCTCCGTCCGGCAGATCTCACAGGAGTGGGGCATCGCGACGGCCACGGCCGGCAAGGTGCTGTCGGTGCTCCGCGCGGAGGGCCTCGTGCGGGCCGTGCCGGGTGTCGGCACCGTCGTCGGGGCCGCCACGGGGCCGCCGCCCCACCGCCCGAACGGTGCGCTGCGGACGCTCACCCGTGACCACATCGTGCGGACCGCCGTCGCGCTGGCGGACGTCCACGGGGCGGCGGCCCTGTCCATGCGTGCCCTCGCCGCCGAACTCGGCGTGCCCCCGATGGCGTTGTACCGGTACGTGCCGGGCAAGAGCGACCTCGTCGCTCTGATGGCGGACGCCGCCTTCGCCGAGCGCGGCCTCTCCGGCCGCGCCCCGGCCGGGTGGCGCGGCCGCCTGGAGGCGGCGGCCCGGCACCAGTGGGCCCTCTGCCGGCGCCACCCCTGGCTGCCCGCGGCCGGGCTTCCCGCGGCCGCCGCCGGCCTCATGGAATGGGCCATGGCCCCGGCGCTCCGCCGGGGCCTGGAGCCCGCCGCAGTGGCCGGCACCGTGGCGGCGGTCACCGGCTACGTGCGCGGCATGGCGGCCGGCCTGGCGGAGGGGCCCGATGCCGCCGGTCTCGACGCGGCCTTCGACTTCGGTCTGGCCCGCCTCCTGGACGGCCTGTCCATGTACGTGGAACAGCGAACGGGCAACGCATAGGGGCACTCCCCGCAGGTTCTTTCCGCCGCGACGGCGAATGACCACGACGACGCCGGCCGGCGGTGCCGTGCCTCCCTGAGGCCGTTCGGCACCGCCGGTCTCCGCCGCCCCGGCTGCTCGCCGCTGCGGCGGCAAGAAGGCTGCCGTCATCGCCGCCGCAGCGCCGTCACCGTGACCAGCGCGGACAGCAGCAGCGCGACCGCCCCGCCGACCGCAGCGACGTTCATGCCGTGCGTGAAGGCCTCACGGGACGCGGTGAGGACGTACTCGCCCGCCCGGCCCGGCAGCTGCGCCGCGACCGCCGCCGCGCCGCCGAGCGTCTCGCGGGCCGCGTCCAGCGCCCCGTGCGGCAGGCCGGCGGGGAGCTCACCGGTCATGTCGCGGCGGTAGACGGCGACGCCCACGCTGCCGAACAGCGCCATGCCCAGCGCACCGCCGAGCTCCTGGCCGGTCTCCAGCACGGAGGCCGCGGTGCCGGCCTTCTCGGGCGGGGTGGCGCCGAGCGCCATGTCGGAGACCAGGGCCATGACCGCGACGATGCCGCACGCGATGACCGCCGACCCGGTCAGCGTCAGGGCCAGGGAGCGGGTGCCGGCGCAGGTGAGCAGCCCGTAGCCGGCGGCCGCGACGACGAAACCGGTGGCCATGACGCGGGCCTTGGGGAACTTCTGCCCGGCCGCGGCGGCGAGCGGCGCTGCGCAGCCGACCGCGACCGAGGGGATCGCACCCCACAGCGCCGCCTCCAGCGGGCCCTTGCCGAGCACGGACTGCAGGTACTGCGTGCTGAAGTAGGCGGAGCCCATCATGCCGAACGTGGCGAGGGTGTTGATGCCGACGCCCGCCCCGAAGACGCGGTGCCGGAACAGCTCACGGCTGATCATCGCGTCGCCGCGGCTGCGCTGGCGCCGGACGAACGCCACGCCGAGGAGCAGGCCCGCGGCCACGCACGAGGCGGGGGCGAGCGAGAACCCGCCGGCCGCGATCTCCTTGATCCCGTAGATGACCGGGACGACGGAACCCGTGGACAGCGGCACGCTCAGGAAGTCGAAGCGGCCCGGGGCGGGGTCCTTGAACTCCGGGACGAGCAGCGGCACGAGCACCAGCAGCAGCACCATCGCGGGCACGTTGACGAGGAACGCCGAGCCCCACCAGAAGTGGTCCAGCAGCAGCCCGCCGAGGACCGAGCCGAGCGCGATGCCGCCCGCCATCGCCCCGGACCAGATGCCGACGGCCTTGCTGCGCTGCCGCTCGTCGTGGAACAGGTTGCGCACCAGCGCCATGGTCGAGGGCATCAGGGTGGCCCCGCCCAGCCCCAGCACGGCGCGCGCGGCTATCAGCATCTCCGCGCTCTGCGCGTACGCGGCGGCGACCGACGCGGCGCCGAAGGCGAGCGCCCCGGCCAGCAGCAGCTTGCGGCGGCCGATCCGGTCACCCAGCGACCCCATCGTGATCAGCAGTCCGGCGAGGGCGAAGGCGTAGCTGTCGAAGATCCACAGCTGCTGGGTGCCGGTCGGCTCCAGGTCCCGGCTGATGGCCGGCATGGCGAAGAAGAGGACGGAGACGTCCATCGAGACCAGGAGGAGGGGCAGCAGGAGGACGACGAAGGCCGTCCATTCCTTGCGTCCTGCGAGGTTGCGGGTGGCGGGCGGAGTCGCCGGAGGGGTCGTCATGAGCAGGACTATACGTACGTCTTAAACGCTTGTCTATGACGACCGTATAGAACGCTCGTATGAAAGGTGATGTAGGGCGGTCGCGAGGGCGGTCGCGAGGGCGAACGTGGTGCATTTTTGTGGGACGTGTGTATGAGACGCCCGTCTAGGACATGCGTATGGCTGCGGGCTACGCTGCCGTCATGGGACATCGCGAAGATCTGCTCGAAGGCGCCAAGCGCTGCCTGCTCGACAAGGGCTGGACGCGCACCACGGCGCGCGACATCGTGGCCGCCTCGGGGGCCAACCTCGCCTCCATCGGCTACCACTACGGTTCGAAGGAAGCGCTGATGATGGAGGCGTTCATCCAGCTGACCGTGGACTGGGCCGACGGGGCGGCGCCCGTCATCGCCTCCGCCGTGGATCCGGACGCTCCGCGCGAGGAGCGCCTCGCCGCCACGCTGGACCGGGTGACCGCGGGCTTCGCGAACGACCGCGCGTTCTGGTCGGCGCAGCTGGAGATCATCGGCCAGCTGGTGAAGAACCCCGAGCTCAGGGAGAAGTTCGCCGCGGTGCAGCCCGGTGGGCGCGAGGGCATGGTGGCGCTCTTCGAGGGCGTCGACGACAGCGAGGTCGGTCCGGAGGCGACCCGTACGGTGGGCGCCTTCTACCACGCCCTGTTCATAGGGCTGCTGACGCAGTGGCTCATCGACCCCGCGGCGGCGCCCACCGGCAAGGAGATCGTCGAGGGTGCCCGGCGCGCGCTCGCGGGCACCGTGCTGAACGCGCCCGGGGAGGCGGGCCGCTGACGGAGCGTGCCGCCGGGCCCGCCCCGCGCCGGGCTCAGCGGTAGGAGTCGATCAGGCGCGCCAGATGGCGCCCCGCGATCAGCAGGGGCTCCTCGTCCCGGGCGACCTGGGCCGTGAGCTCGGCGCCCTCCAGCGTGTTGATCACCGTGTGCGCGAGCTCCCGGGCGTCCTGCGCGCCGAAGCCGCAGGCGAGGAGCTTGTCGCGCACGAGGCCCCGCCAGCGCTCGAACGCCTCCGCCGCCGCCCGCTGGATGTCGGGGGCGTGGGCGGCGGTCCCCAGGGACGTGGCCGTGACGGGACAGCCGTCCAGCCAGTCGGAAGCGCGGAGTTCGGCGGCGACGTCCTGCGCGACGGCGAGCACCGCCTCGGCCGGGTCCGGCCGGCCCTCCAGCGCCCGGCCCAGCATCTCGGCGAACTCCCGGTCGCCGTGCCGGATCGCCTCGGTGGCCAGCTCCTGCTTGCCGCTCGGGAAGAAGTGGTAGACCGACCCGAGCGTCGCCTCCGCCTCCTTGGAGATCTGCTTGATCCCCGTCCCCTCGTAACCCTGACGCTGCATCAGTCGTGCGGTGGCGCGGACGATCCGCTCGCGCGTGCCGAGGCTTCCGCCCGGGCCCGCGGCCGGTCCGTCGTGCTGCTCCGAGGTCGTCTTCACCTTCCCGAGAATATAGGTAGAGCGTTCGTTCTAGAAGCGTGCTACGTTGTGGTCATCGCTAGATAGAGCGTTCGTTCTAGAGGGGTGTGGATTCATGGTTTCCGCGAACAAGGCAGCAGTGACCGTCATCGGCCTCGGCCCCATGGGGCAGGCCATGGCGGGGGCGTACCTCGACGCCGGCTACGAGGTGACGGTCTGGAACCGCACCGCGGCCAGGGCCGCCGCCCTCGTCGCGCGGGGCGCGCACCGCGCGGAGACCGCCGAGGAGGCGCTGGCCGCGAACGAGCTGGTGATCCTGAGCCTGACCGACTACGACGCGGTGTACGCGATCCTGGAGCCCGCCGCGGGCGCCCTGCGCGGCCGGGTCCTGGTGAACCTGAGCTCGGACACCCCGGAGCGGGCGCGCGAGGCCGCCGCCTGGGCCGCCGGGCACGGGGCCGAGCACCTCACCGGTGGGGTGCAGACGCCGCCCTCCGGGATCGGCTCCCCCGAGTCGTCCACCTTCTACAGCGGCCCCAAGGAGGTCTTCGAGGCCCACGAGGCCGCGCTGAAGGTGCTCACCGGCGCCGACTACCGCGGCACCGACCCCGGTCTGGCCGCGCTCTACTACCAGATCCAGATGGACATGTTCTGGACCGCGATGCTCAGTTACCTCCACGCCACCGCCGTCACCGCGGCGAACGGCATCACGGCGCAGGAGTTCCTGCCGTACGCGCAGTCCACCATGGCCTCGCTGCCGAACTTCCTCGCGTTCTACGCGCCGCGCATCGACGCCGGCAACCACGAGGGCGACGTCGACAAGCTCGCCATGGGCGTCGCGAGCGTCGACCACGTCCTCCACACGGCCGAGGGCTCGGGGGTCGGCACCACCCTGCCCGCCGCGGTCCTGGAGGTCTTCCGGCGCGGCATGGAGCGCGGTTACGGGGGTGACAGCTTCACTCGCCTGCTGGACGTGTTCCGCGAGGGGTGAGCCGGGGGAGGAAGGGGGCGCGGCAAAGGGGCGGCCGCGGACCGGTTGCGGCGGGTGTCGTGCGTTGTGCGGAATATGGCCGGAATGCTCGTAGCCCGCAGGGTGAAACGGGCTTGGACTGGGTGAACCGGATGTAGAGGACAACAGTCCGAACGCCTGGAAGGACACATATGACCGACACCGGGACCCAGTCCACCAGTACCTCGGCTCCCTCCTTCCCCAGCGACCGCACCTGCCCCTACCAGCCGCCCGCGGGCTACCAGGACCTGGCCGCCCGCGGCCCGCTGACGCACGTCACGCTGTACGACGGACGCGTGGTGTGGCTCGTGACGGGCCACACCGAGGCCCGCTCCCTGCTCACGGACCCCCGCGTCTCGTCCGACCGCCGGAATCCGGCCTTTCCCGTCTTCGCCCCGCGCGCCGAGGACCAGGCCTCCGTGGTGGTCCCCCTGCTCGGCGTGGACGACCCCGAACACGCCCGCCAGCGCCGCATGCTGATCCCGCGCTTCACCGTCAAGCACGCCAACGCCCTCCGGCCCCGCATCCAGCTGATCGTCGACGGCCTCATCGACACCATGCTCGCCAAGGGCAACAGCGCCGAACTCGTCTCCGCGTACTCCCTGCCCGTGCCGTCCATGGTGATCTGCAGCCTGCTGGGCGTCCCCTACGCCGACCACGACTACTTCGAGGGGTGCTCGCGGCGGCTGCTGAGCGCACCGACCTCCGCGGAGGCCGTCGCCGCGCGCGACGACCTGCGCGACTACCTCCACCGTCTCGTCGCCCGCAAGGAGGCCGAGCCCGGCGAGGGGCTGCTGGACGAGCTCATCGCGGACCGCCTCGGCGACGGCCAGGTCGACCGCGACGAACTCGTCATGATGGCGCTGCTGCTGCTCATCGCCGGCCACGAGACCACGTCCAACATGATCTCGCTCGGCGTCTACACGCTCCTCGAACACCCCGAGCAGCTCGCCGCCCTGCGCACCGACCCCGGCCTCATGCCGGCCGCGGTGGAGGAGCTGCTGCGCTTCCTCTCCATCGCCGACGGCCTCGTGCGGGTCGCCACGGAGGACATCGAGATCGCCGGGCACACGATGCACGCGGGCGACGGCATCATGATCAGCACCTCGCTCGTCAACCGCGACGCCGCCACCTACCCCGGACCCGACGCCCTCGACGTCAGCCGCTCGGCCCGCCACCACGTCGCGTTCGGCTACGGCGTCCACCAGTGCCTGGGGCAGAACCTCGCCCGCGCCGAGATGGAGATCGCCCTCGGCATGCTCTTCACCCGTATCCCGGACCTGCACCTCGCCGTTGCTCCCGACGAGGTGTCCGTGAAGCCCGGTGACACCCTGCAAGGACTCTTCGCTCTCCCGGTCGCCTGGTGAGCCCGTCGAAACGGAATCCGCCATGAGCTCTCTTCGCGTCTCCATCGACTCCGGCGTCTGCATCGGGGCGGGTCAGTGCGTCCTGACCGCACCGAGCGTCTTCGACCAGGACGACGACGGCTTCGGCCTCGTCCGCACGGGCCGCGAGGACGGCGGGGGTGACCCGCTCGTCAAGGACGCCGCCCGGGCCTGCCCCGTGCAGGCCATCACCGTGGAGGAGGACTAGCGGGCGAGGAGGGCACGGGGCCGGGACCGCCGCCGCGGGCGGGCCGCCTCCCGGGCCGTCACAGACGGGCCGCCTTCAGGGCCATGTGGAGCAGCAGCCGGCCCTCGCCCTCGTCCAGGTCGAGGCCGGTGAGCTGCTCCACGCGCGCCAGGCGGTAGTACAGCGTCTGCCGGTGGATGCCCAGGGCGGCGGCCGTGCGGCCCGCCTGGCCCGCGCAGTCGAGGAACACCTCCGCCGTCCGGGCCAGTTCCGCGTGGGCCGGCGCCAGCAGGGGGCGCACGGAGGTGTCCGCCGCGGCCCCGGCCGGCAAGGCGGCCAGCACGCGGTACGGGCCGATGTCCCCCCACTCCGCCACCGGCCCCAGGCGCGGCTCCGCCGCCGCGGCCCGGGCCGCCGCCAGCGCCTCGCGCCAGGCCTCCGGCAGCTCCCCGAGGCCGCGGCGCGGGGCGGCCAGCCCGGCCGTGCCGCCCCCCGCGCCCGCCCCCGCGCGCGGGGAGCGCAGCAGCCGCTCCGCCGCCGTACGGGCCGGGGCGATCGCCGTCGTCGTCCGCAGCCGGACCAGCGCGGCCAGCGCCGCCGGCCCCTCCGGAAGGGGGTCCGGAACGGCGCACAGCGCGGCCACCCCCGACTGCCCCGCCAGCGCCGAACCGACCCCGTCGGGCGCGCCCGGATCGCCCTCCCCGTGCTCGCCGTCGCCCAGCGCCCACGGCGCCACCGCGACCAGCCCCAGGGGCCCGTCCGCCGCCTGGCCCATCGCCTCCCGCAGCGCGGCGGCCGCGGCGTCGCGCCCGGCGGGCCGCCCCGCGAGGACCTCCCGCAGCAGCTCGCCCAGCTCCGCGCCGGCCCGCGCCTCGGCGGCCAGCAGCTCACCGATCCGGGCCGCCGTCTCCATGGCCTGGGCCAGCCGCGGATCCGCGTACGGGACGCTCAGGTCCAGGCCCGCCAGCTGCTCGTCGTCCAGCAGCCACACGTAGCCGTGCACCACGCCGCGATGGCGCACGGGCAGGCAGATGCGGCCCTTGAAGACCCCCGCCGCCGGGTCCGGCGGGATCCGCAGCGGCGACTGCGCCCGCGCGATGCCGAACGCCTCGAACCACGCCCGGACGGCCGCCGTCGACCGGCGCTGCAGGATCGAGCGGGTCCGCACCGGGTCCATCACCGCGTCGAGGTCGTCGTCCCCGCCGTGCGCGCCGAACGCGATCAGGACGAAGTCCCGGTCCTCCAGCGTCGCCGGGGCGCCGAGCGCCGCCGATATCTCGTCGACGAGGTGCTGATAGTCACCGCGCATGGCCCCGCCACGCTCCTTCCCCCGCTCCGTGCGGGCCCGCCCGGTCCACGCCGGACGCGGCCTTCGGACACTTTGGGTTCGCAAATTGTCCCGAAATCGACCCAAGGTTCTATGTGCAGGTCACCATTGTCATACATGTGTCTGAGATCCGGGCCACGGATGCGTGACAGCTGTCGATGGCTCACGATCGAGGTGATCTCTAGTTTTCACGATGAGTTACTTATGCCGTTTCCCCGCGTGGGGACGACCGTCATCGTGGAGGTGCCCCGTGCTGGGTCCCGTGATCCTCGCTGCCTCGCGCAGCGACAAAATGCGTCGTTTCGTATCGGCCGCCCCGGGCACCAAGCAGGTCGTCGACCGCTTCATCGCGGGGGAGACCGTCGACCAGGTCATTCCGATCGTGAAGGACGCCGCCGCCAAGGGGCTGGAGGTCACCCTCGACGTGGTCGGCGAGGACATCACCACCGTCGAGCAGTCCCACGCCGCCCGCGACGCCTACCTGGAGCTCATCGGCCGCCTCGAAGAGCTCGGCCTGGGCGAGCGCGCCGAGATGTCCGTCAAGCTCTCCATGTTCGGCCAGGCGCTGGAGGGCGGCCACGAGCTCGCCCTCGCCAACGTCCGCCCCGTCGTCGAGGCCGCCGCCGCCATCGGCACCACGGTTACGCTGGACGCGGAGGACCACACGACCCTCGACTCGATGTTCGCCATCCACGAGGAGCTGCGGAAGGACTTCCCGCAGACCGGCTGCGTCATCCAGGCGTACCTCTTCCGCACCGAGGACGACGCCCGCCGCCTGGCCGCCGCCGGCAGCCGTGTGCGTATCGTGAAGGGTGCGTACAAGGAGCCCGCCTCCGTCGCATACCAGGACAAGGCAGAGATCGACAAGGCGTTCGTCCGCATCGTCAGGATCCTCATGGCGGGTGAGGGCTACCCGATGATCGGCTCGCACGACCCGCGTCTGATCGCCATCACACAGGAGCTCGCCCGGCAGGCGGGCCGCAAGCCGGACGAGTACGAGTTCCAGATGCTGTACGGCATCCGCAGCGAGGAGCACGTCCGCCTGGCCGCCGAGGGCCACCGGATGCGCGTGTACACGGCGTACGGCACCGACTGGTACGGCTACTTCATGCGGCGCCTCGCCGAGAAGCCGGCCAACCTGCTGTTCTTCGCCCGCTCCATCCTCACCAAGGGCTGAGCCGCCCCCCCCACACCCCCCGCAGAGCCCCGAAGGAGACACGGAACCCATGGACGCTGTGACCCAGGTCCCCGCCCCGGTCAACGAGCCGGTCCACGGCTACGCACCCGGCAGCGCCGAGCGCGCCCGCCTGGAGGCCAAGCTCAAGGAGCTGGCGGCGAACCCGATCGACCTGCCGATGACCATCGGCGGCGAGAAGCGCATGGGCGGCGGCGAGCCGTTCAAGGTCGTCCAGCCGCACAACCACGCCGCCGTCCTCGGCACCTTCAACAACGCCACGACGCAGGACGCCCAGGACGCGATCGACGCCGCCCTCGCCGCCGCCCCGGCCTGGCGCGCGATGTCCTTCGACGACCGCGCCGCGATCATCCTGCGCGCCGCCGAGCTGCTCGCCGGCCCCTGGCGCGAGACGCTGGCCGCCTCCACCATGCTCGGCCAGTCCAAGACCGCCCAGCAGGCCGAGATCGACACCCCCTGCGAGCTCGTCGACTTCTGGCGCTTCAACGTGCACTTCGCGCGCCAGATCCTCGCCGAGCAGCCGGTCGCCAACTCCGCCGGCGTGTGGAACCGCAGCGACCACCGCCCGCTCGAGGGCTTCGTCTACGCGATCACGCCCTTCAACTTCACCGCCATCGCCGGCAACCTGCCGACCGCCCCCGCCCTCATGGGCAACGTGGTCGTCTGGAAGCCGTCCCCCACCCAGACCCACGCCGCCGTGCTGCTCATGCAGCTCCTGGAGGAGGCCGGTCTGCCCAAGGGCGTTATCAACCTGGTGACCGGCGACGGCATCGCCGTCTCCGAGGTGGCCCTGAACCACCCCGAGCTGGCGGGCATCCACTTCACCGGCTCGACCAAGACCTTCCAGTACCTGTGGAAGACGGTCGGCAACAACATCGAGAAGTACCGCTCCTACCCGCGCCTGGTCGGCGAGACCGGCGGCAAGGACTTCGTCGTCGCCCACCCGAGCGCCGACCGCGCGGTCCTGAAGACCGCCCTGACCCGCGGCTCCTTCGAGTTCCAGGGCCAGAAGTGCTCCGCCTCCTCCCGCGCCTACATCCCCCGCTCCATCTGGGAGGACGGCTTCAAGGAGGAGTTCGCGGCCGAGGTCGACGGCATCACCATGGGTGACGTCACCGACCTGTCGCACTTCATCGGCGCCGTCATCGACGACCGCGCCTTCGCCAAGAACAAGGCCGCGATCGACCGCGCCAAGGCCGACCCGAGCTGCACGATCGTCGCCGGCGGCACGTACGACGACTCGGTGGGCTACTTCGTCCGCCCGACCGTCATCGAGTGCACCGACCCGGAGAACGAGGTCTTCACGACCGAGTACTTCGGCCCGATCCTCGCCGTCCACGTCTACGAGGACGCCGACTTCGACGCGATGCTGGAGCAGATGGAGTCCGTCTCCGCGTACGCGCTGACCGGCGCCGTCATCGCGAACGACCGCGCCGCGGCCGCCGACGCCATGGCCAAGCTGCGCTTCGCCGCCGGCAACTTCTACATCAACGACAA
Organism: Streptomyces sp. XH2; assembly: GCF_049725035.1. NCBI lineage: Bacteria > Bacillati > Actinomycetota > Actinomycetes > Kitasatosporales > Streptomycetaceae > Streptomyces > Streptomyces sp. XH2. Next base: position 336,310 of record NZ_JBMMMZ010000012.1, read on the forward strand.
GTCGACCGGTGCCGTGGTCGGCCAGCAGCCGTTCGGCGGCGGCCGCGCCTCCGGCACGAACGACAAGGCCGGTGCGGCCTCCAACCTGATGCGGTGGATCTCGACCCGCTCCATCAAGGAGACCCTGGTCGCGCCGACCGACTACCGCTACCCGCACATGGGCTGATCCGGCCCCGTAGCCGACCCGCGCCCCCGTCCGGCTCCCCAGCCGGGCGGGGGCGTCGTCGTCACAGGGTCACCGTCATCGCCGCCGGCAGCGCGAGGAGAAGGGGGCCGGTGGGGCCGAGCAGACCGCCGAGGCCGGGCAGCCACGCGCGGGCGGCCCTCGCGCCCGCCTCCCGCTCGATCGCGGACACGAGGAGGCCGCCGAGGACGCCGCCGGCCAGGACCGCGAACCACAGCGTGACCGTGAAGGCGCCCGCCGCCTCCAGCCCCGCGGCGGCCCCCATGCCGGCGCCCAGGACGCCGCCCCGGGTCCTGCCGGGGGACAGGGGCGACAGAGGCCGGGCCAGGGTGCCGCCGAGGCGGCGCAGGAGCGTGCTGCCGCACCACGCGCCCACCTCGCCGAAGGCGACCGCCACGCCGACCGCGAGGGCAGTGCCCTCCAATACCACAAGTCCGGTCAGCGCGACGGGAATCCACAGCAGCCCGAAGACCGTACGGGCCGCGCGCTCGCCGCCCCGTGCGGCGTCACCGGACAGCAGCGCGGGCAGCACGCCGGCGACGGTGAGCAGCGCGAGGGCCCGCGGGCCGAAGGGGTGCGCGAGGTCGTCCGCCTCCATCAGGGCGAGCGGTGGCAGGAGGAGCGCCCCGAGGGACAGCACCACCCGTTCGCCCCGCCCCAGGCGGACCAGCCGCGCGTATTCGGCGACCGCGATCAGCCCCAGCAGCCAGGCCAGCACCGACGCCCCCAGCTCCCTCAGGGCGAGCGCGCCGACGAAGACGGGAGCCGCCACCGCCCACGCCAGCCAGCGGCGCCGCAGCTCCCTGCGCATCGCCACGCGCGCGGGGAGACAGGCCACCGCCAGGCCGGAGGCCCCGAGGACGCCGGCGACCACCGGGACGATGCGGGGCAGGACGTCGCTCGTGTACAGCGTGCTCATGGGCCCTACTCTCGCCGCACGGGGCGGGAGGCGGATCGGTGGGGGACGCAAACATCCGCTCCGTCGATCACCGGTGCGAGCCCCGGGGGCCCCGTTGCCGCGCCGTCTCAGATAGTAGGAAGCCCGAGTAATTGTGCAGACAGCGCGGTACAGCTGTCCTAGCGTGGAAGAAGCCGAACGTGCGCTCCATCGAGCGTCAAGCGGTTGCGGCCCCGTGCGCGAGCGCAGGCGACCCCTGCGGCACCGCGGCCCCCGCCCTTCCCCCGGCGCTCTTCCCACCGCTCCCCGGGGCCCGCAGCCGGTGCCCCTTCCCGCAGGCGCAGCAGAGGAGACGTGACTCCCATGGCCGAAACCGCCGTCCGCAGGACCCGCCGCACCGCCCGTACGGCCGACCGCACCGACCGCCAGACCGACCGCATGAACGCCGCCGCCGCGCTCCAGCGGGCCCTGGACCGCCGGGACAACGGCGGCGTCACCGGTCACTGAGCGACGGGCGAGGCCCGCCTCAGTCCCGCCGCGCGGGGCGGACGACGTCGAAGCGGTCGATGCGCGCGCCGTTCTCCGCGAGAGCGGTCACCCGCAGCCGCGGGCGCCCGCCCCGTGCGGCCGGCTCGGACTCCACCGCCAGGAACGAGAAGCCGGTGTAGCGCACCCGCGACCACTCCACCTGCTCCGGGTGCTTCACGCGCCCCTTCTCCCAGAAGTAGCTGTCCACGCTCTCCAGGTCCTTCACGTGGCCCTCGTAGCTGTCCGGGGCGGGGAAGTCGTACAGCGACTTCCCCGCGCCGCCGGCGGTCACGTAGACGATGCCGTCGCGCGTGGAGTCGGCGGTGCCGCCGATGGGGACCTTCCGCCCCACGCGCGTGCCGCGGAGCGCGTCGGTGCGCTCGTAGATGTGGTTGTGGCCGTTGATGACCAGATCGACGTCGTGCTTCTCGAAGAGCGGCAGCCACGCCTCCCGCACCGCCCCGTCCGACGCGTGCGCCTTCGTCGTGGAGAACGCGCAGTGGTGGAAGAAGACGACGATGAAGTCGAGCCCGCGGGTGCGGCGCAGCTCGCCGAGCCGCCGGTCGAGCCACGCGGTCTGCGCGCCGCCGCTGTAGCCGGTGTTGGCGGTGATCTCGTACGAGATGTCGTTGGCGTCCAGGGCGACGACGCCGGTGTTGCCGTAGACGAAGGAGTAGACGCCCGGGGCGCGCCCGGGGTCGAAGCCGTTGCCGGGGAGGGTCCAGCGGGCGCTCTGGCCGCCGTAGCCGTTGGGGGAGTACCAGGCCTCCATGTCGTGGTTGCCGGTGGTGACCATCCACGGCACGGACGCCGCCACGGACTCGGTCTGGGCGAGGAACTGGTCCCACACGCGCGCGTCGTAGACGTCGGTGGGCTTGCCCGCGCCGCTGTCGTCGGCGTAGCAGATGTCGCCCGCGTGCAGGTGGAACGCCGGGTTCTGGCCGAGGATCAGCTGGTCGTTGGCGAGGGCCTGGTAGCTGACGCCCTGGTCGCCGAAGGCCGTGAACGTGAACTTCTCGGCCTTGCCGCCCTTCTCCGGGCGCTCGGGCGCGGTGCGGAAGGTGCCGATGCCGGAGAAGTGGCGCGGGTCGGCGGGGTCGTACCCGTCGTGCCCCACGCCGTAGTAGTACGTCCGTCCGGGGCGCAGGTTGTCGAGGGCGGCGTGCAGGTAGACCTGGTCGACGGCGGGGAGCTTCTTCGACAGCGGCGGTGTGTGCAGGGTGCGCACCTCGGCCTCCAGCTTGAGGCCGAGGTCCCACGGCGCGAGGCCCACCCGGACGTACGGCCGTCTCACCGCGAACGGCACCTGCCAGGAGATCCGCATCTGCGTCCGCGGATCGGCGCCGAAGGCCAGGTGCCGCCCGAAGGGCGCCACGTGCTTGCCGTCGACCGCCGCGGCGGCGGAGGGGGCGAGCAGCGCCGGGGACGACGCGGGCGAGGGTCCCGGGGAGGGCGCCGGGCCGGCGTACGCGTGCGCGGTGCCGCCCAGGAGGCCCGTGCCGGCGGCGGCCCCGGCCGTCACCGCCCCGGCGCGCAGCATTCCGCGCCGGGTGAGCGGCCGGGCGAACCGGGCCCGCAGGTACTCGTGCTGCTCCGCCATCGTCATGCGGTCCGCGAGCTGCTCGGGGATGCCTACGCGTGGTGTGTCCATGGCGACCAACGTGCCAGGAACCGGCAACTCCGTTGCGGACTTTGGGTGAACGTGACCCGACGGCTTCACCATCTGTCCGTATCGTGGACAAGGTGTGTCATCCAACGGGACGGGGGAGTACGGTCCCGGTATGTCTCGCAGCATTCGCCTCGCAGTGATCCCCGGTGACGGCATCGGCCGGGAAGTCGTGGCCCAGGGCCTCAAGGTGCTCTCGGCGGTCCTCCCGTCCGACGTGAAGCTGGAGACCGAGGAGTACGACCTCGGCGCCCGGCGGTACCACGCGACCGGGGAGATCCTCCCCGACGCCGAGCTCGCGTCCCTCAAGCACCACGACGCGATCCTCCTCGGGGCGATCGGCGACCCCTCCGTGCCCGCCGGCGTGCTGGAGCGCGGCCTGCTGCTCAAGCTGCGGTTCGCCTTCGACCACTACGTGAACCTGCGGCCCTCGAAGCTCTTCCCGAACACGGCCACCCCGCTCGCCGGGCGCCCGGACATCGACTTCGTCGTCGTCCGGGAGGGCACCGAAGGCCCCTACACCGGCAACGGCGGCTCCCTGCGCACCGGCACCCCGAACGAGGTCGCCACCGAGGTCAGCGTCAACACCGCCCTCGGCGTGGAGCGCGTGGTGCGCGACGCCTACGAGCGGGCCCAGGCGCGCCCCCGCAAGAAGCTGACGCTCGTCCACAAGAACAACGTCCTCGTCTACGCCGGACAGCTGTGGAAGAGCACCTTCGACCGGGTGGGCCGGGAGTACCCCGAGGTCTCCACGGACTACCTGCACGTGGACGCGGCCACCATCTTCATGGTCACGCAGCCCGAGCGGTTCGACGTGATCGTCACCGACAACCTCTTCGGTGACATCCTCACGGACCTCGCCGCGGCCGTCACCGGCGGCATCGGCCTCGCCGCCTCGGGCAACATCAACCCGGACGGGGCCTTCCCGTCCATGTTCGAGCCGGTGCACGGCTCCGCGCCCGACATCGCGGGCACGGGCAAGGCCGACCCCACCGCCACGGTGCTCTCCGTGGCCATGCTCCTGCGCCACCTCGGCTACGAGGCCGAGGCCGCCCGCATCGAGACGGCCGTCGCCGAGGACCTGGCGGCCCGGGACGGGGCCGCGCCCCGCACGACGGACGAGACCGGCGACGCACTGGCCCTACGAGTAACCGGCTAGCTCCCGGCCGCTGACTCAGCGCGCGGCCGGATGCGACCATCGATCCAGGGCCGCGCGCACGTTTTCCGTCCACGGCCCCACGAGCGATAATCGAACGTGGGGCCGCGGCATGAGGGGAAGCTCGGATGCTCTGACACCGTCAGGGACGGGGCGAGCTCGCGGTCCGCCACACACAACGGTGAAGGACACGCACTCATGACGACGCCCACGATCGAGCTCAAGCCCTCTTCGCACCCGCTGTCGGACGCGGAGCGGGAGCAGATCCTGGCCAACCCCGGCTTCGGCCGCCACTTCACCGACCACATGGTGACGATCAAGTGGACGGAAGGCCGGGGCTGGCACGACGGCCAGCTCGTTCCGTACGCGCCGCTGTCGATCGACCCGGCGAACATGACGCTGCACTACGCGCAGACGATCTTCGAGGGCGCCAAGGCCTACCGCCAGCCCGACGGCTCCGTCGCCATCTTCCGGCCCGAGGAGAACGCCAAGCGCCTGCAGGCGTCCGCGCGCCGGCTCGCCATGCCCGAACTGCCCGTCGAGACCTTCATCGAGGCGTGCGACGCGCTGGTGAAGCAGGACAAGGCGTGGGTGCCCGGCTCCGGCGAGGCCTCGCTCTACCTGCGCCCGTTCATGTTCGCGACCGAGATCGGCCTCGGGGTCCGCCCGGCCAACGAGTACATGTTCGTGGTCATCGCCTCGCCCGCCGGCGCCTACTTCCCCGGCGGCGTGAAGCCGGTCTCGGTCTGGCTGAGCGAGGAGTACGTGCGCGCGTGCCCCGGCGGCACCGGCGCCGCCAAGGCCGGCGGCAACTACGCCGCCTCCCTCGTCGCCCAGGCCCAGGCCATGGAGCACGGCTGCGACCAGGTCGTCTGGCTGGACGCCATCGAGCGCCGCTGGATCGAGGAAATGGGCGGCATGAACCTGTACTTCGTGTACGGCGCCGCGTCTGATCAGAAGCCGAAGATCGTCACCCCCGAGCTCACCGGCTCCCTCCTCCCCGGCATCACCCGCGCCTCCCTGATGACGATCGCCGCCGACCTCGGCTACGAGGTCGCCGAGGGCCGCATCTCCGTGGACGAGTGGAAGAACGGCTGCGCCGACGGCACCCTCACCGAGGTCTTCGCCTGCGGCACCGCCGCCGTCATCACCCCGGTCGGCACCGTGAAGTCCGCGCGCGACGGCTGGACGGTCGCCGACGGGCAGCCGGGCGAGGTCACCATGAAGCTCCGCAAGGCGCTCCTCGACATCCAGACCGGCGTCGCCGAGGACACCCACGGCTGGATGCACCCCCTGGGCTGAGGCCCGCGCTGACGTACGTACGTCCGTATGCCCGCGTCCACGGATGCGGGCATACGTGTGTACGGGGCGGGGCACGTACGTGCGTCCGGGCGGGACGCCCGAGTGCGCCGCGCCGTGAACGCAACGCACGCAAGTACGCGTGATCGTTGCCGGCCGGACCCTTGTCCGCCCCGTGCCGTTCCGCCACCGTGATCCACCATGGGACAGCACTGGAAGAAGATCTGGGTCGGTTCGGCCGGCAACATGGTCGAGTGGTTCGACTGGTTCGTCTACGCGTCGTTCGCGACGTACTTCGCGGGCTCCTTCTTCCCCGCGGGCAATGACACCGCGAAGCTGATGAACACCGCCGGCATCTTCGCCGTCGGCTTCTTCATGCGCCCGGTGGGCGGATGGCTGCTCGGCCGGGTCGGCGACCGGAAGGGCCGCAAGGCGGCCCTCACGCTGACCGTCACCCTGATGTCCGCCTCGGCCGTGCTCATCGCCGTCGCGCCGACCTACGCGGTCGCCGGCTACGGCGGCGTCGCCGTCCTCCTCGTCGCCCGGCTGCTGCAGGGCCTGTCGGTCGGCGGCGAGTACGCGGCCAGCGCCACGTACCTCACGGAGGCGTCCGCGCCGGGCCGCCGCGGCTTCGCCTCCAGCTTCCAGTACGTGTCGATGACGGCGGGCCAGATCCTCGGCCTGGGGCTGCAGATCGTGCTGCAGCACACCCTCTCCAGCGGCGAGCTGCACAGCTGGGGCTGGCGCATCCCGTTCGTCGTGGGCGCGCTCGGAGCCGCCGTCATCTTCTACCTCCGCCGCAACATGCTGGAGACGGACGCGTACACGGAGGCCACGGAGGAGGGCACGGGAGAGAGCGCCGGGGCCGTCGCCGAGCGCGGCACCATCCGGGCCCTCATGCGGCACAAGCGCGAGGCCTTCCTCGTCATCGCCCTCACCATGGGCGGCACCGTCGCGTACTACACGTACACCACCTACCTGACGAAGTACCTGTCCAACAGCGCGGGCCTGCCGAAGCAGACCGCGACCCTGGTGAGCTTCTGCGCCCTGCTGGTCTTCGCCTGCCTGCAGCCCCTGGCGGGCGCCCTCTCGGACCGCATCGGCCGCCGCCCCCTGCTGATCACCTTCGCGGTGGGCTCCACCTTCCTCACCGTGCCGATCATGACCATGCTCAAGCACGCGGGCTCGTTCTGGCCCGCCCTCGGCCTGTCCCTGCTCGCCCTGGTCGTCGTCACCGGCTACACCTCCATCAACGCGTGCGTGAAGGCCGAGCTCTTCCCGACGGGCATCCGGTCGCTGGGCGTCGCCCTGCCGTACGCCATCGCCAACGCGCTCTTCGGCGGCACGGCCGAGTACGTGGCCCTGTGGTTCAAGAACGGCGGCATCGAGTCGGGCTTCTACTGGTACGTGGCCGGCTGCGCCGCCGTGTCGCTGGTCGTCTACCTGTCGATGCGCGAGACGCGGGACATCGACCTCAAGCGGGTCGGTGGCGCGCCCGAGGGCGCCCCGGCGGACGCGGGCAAGGTGCCCGCATCCTGAGACCCGCCCGCACGGCGGAACCGGCGTGTGCCAAGATGCACCTATGCTCCCGTTCGCCATGATTATTGGCAGCAGGCGCGCCGGTCCGCAGTGACCGCTCCCGTACCACCCGTACGGAGCGGACACCGTCGTCCCAGACCCGCGCGCAGACCTCTCGCACCCGCGAGAGGTTTTTGCGTTTTCCGGCCCACCCGCGCCGGGGAACGCAGGGCGGGGGAGGCCCGGGGACGGTGGAACGGGTAATTCCGGTAGACCGACATCCTCACAGGAGTCAGAGCAGCATGACGGACGCAACCGACGGCCCCGACGAACGCACCCGCGTCGACGACCGCTTCCACGTCTTCGACACCACGCTGCGCGACGGCGCGCAGCGCGAGGGCATCAACCTCACCGTCGCGGACAAGCTGACCATTGCCCGGCACCTGGACGACTTCGGCGTCGGCTTCATCGAGGGCGGCTGGCCGGGCGCCAACCCCCGGGACACCGAGTTCTTCCAGCGCGCCCGCGAGGAGGTCGACTTCCGCCACGCGCAGCTCGTCGCGTTCGGCGCCACGCGCAAGGCGGGCGTGCGGGCCGAGGACGACCGGCAGGTCGCCGCGCTGCTCGACTCCGGCGCCCCGGTGATCACCCTGGTCGCCAAGTCCCACGACCGGCACGTCGAACTGGCGCTGCGCACCACCCTCGACGAGAACCTCGCCATGGTGCGCGACACCGTCGCGTACCTGCGCGGGCACGGCCGCCGCGTCTTCGTCGACTGCGAGCACTTCTTCGACGGCCACCGGGCGAACCCGGCCTACGCCCTCGACGTCGTCCGCACTGCGTACGAAGCGGGCGCCGACGTCGTCGTCCTGTGCGACACCAACGGCGGCATGCTGCCCGCGCAGGTCGGGGCGACGGTGCGGGAGGTCATCGAGGCGACCGGCGCCCGCCTGGGCATCCACGCGCAGGACGACACCGGCTGCGCCGTGGCCAACACCCTCGCCGCCGTGGACGCCGGCGCGACGCACGTGCAGTGCACCGCCAACGGCTACGGCGAGCGCGTCGGCAACGCCAACCTGTTCCCCGTCGTGGCCGCCCTGGAGCTCAAGTACGACCGCCGCGTGCTGCCGCCCGGCGCGCTGGCCGAGATGACGCGCATCTCGCACGCCATCGCCGAGGTCGTCAACCTCACGCCCTCCACGCACCAGCCCTACGTGGGCGTCTCGGCGTTCGCGCACAAGGCCGGGCTGCACGCCTCCGCGATCAAGGTCGACCCGGACCTGTACCAGCACATCGACCCGGAGCGGGTCGGCAACACCATGCGCATGCTCGTCTCCGACATGGCCGGCCGCGCCTCCATCGAGCTCAAGGGCAAGGAGCTCGGGGTCGACCTCGGCGGCGACCGCGAGCTGGTCGGCCGCGTCGTGGAGCGCGTCAAGGAGCGCGAGCTGGCGGGCTACACCTACGAGGCGGCCGACGCCTCCTTCGAACTGCTGCTGCGCGAGGAGGCCGAGGGCCGCGCCCGGCGCTACTACCGGATCGAGTCCTGGCGGGCGATCGCGGAGGACCGGCCGGACGGCACGCACGCCAACGAGGCCACCGTGAAGCTGTGGGCCAAGGGGGAGCGCATCGTCGCCACCGCCGAGGGCAACGGCCCCGTCGACGCGCTCGACCGGGCGCTGCGCGTGGCGCTGGAGCGCATCTACCCGCAGCTGGCCGCGCTCAAGCTGACCGATTACAAGGTGCGCATCCTGGAGGGAAGCCGGGGCACGGGGTCCATCACCCGGGTCCTGGTCTCCACGAGCGACGAGAGCGGCGAGTGGTCGACGGTCGGCGTCGCCGAGAACGTGATCGCCGCCTCGTGGCAGGCGCTCGACGACGCCTACGCGTACGGGCTGCGGCGCGCGGGCGTGGAGCCGCGGGAGTGAGCCCGGGTGCGCGCCCCGGAGCGTGGCCGGGGGCGCGTCACAGGCCCTGAGTCGCCAGCCCGGCGCCGAGCAGGTCGAACGCCAGCTCGGCGTCGGCGCGGGCCGCGTCCAGGACGGCGGTGGTGCCGCGGCCGGACGCCAGGCGCTCCCAGTTGTCCCGCGCGAGGACGTGGTGGACGACGATGATCTGAGCCGCCGCCAGCCGCGCCGTCACCGCGTTCGCGCCCGCCTCCGCCAGGGCTTCGCCCAGCGCCCGTTCGTCCTCGGCGGCGTACTGCATGAGGCGGGCCGCCAGGCTCGGGGTCGAGTAGAGCATGTCCCGGAAGGCCAGCACGGCGGGCACGTCGCACAGGCCGGTGACGGGGTCACGGGCGTCGAGCCGGGCGAGGAAGTGGGCGCGGAGCGCGGCCAGGGGGGACTCGCCCGGGGCCCGGCCGCGCACGACGCGCGCCGCCTCCCCCTGGTGGTCGGCGATGCGATGGAGGGCCAGGTCCTCCTTGGCGGGGAAGTAGCGGAACAGCGTCGGCTTCGACACCTCCGCGGCCGCCGCCACCTCCGCCACCGACACCCGGTCGAAGCCGCGCTCCAGGAAGAGCGCGATGGCGGTCTCGGACAGCGTCTGCCGCGTGCGCTGCTTCTTGCGCTCCCGCAGCCCGGTCGTCTCCTCGGTCACGCGGCCAGCCTACCAGAATCCGCGTTACTCAGAATCTTTTGTTACTCGGTTGCATTTTCTGCCCGGGGGGTCTTTCATGGGCGCATGACGACGACCACCACCGCCGGAGCGACGACCGCAACCGACGTCCTGATCGTGGGCGCCGGCCCCACCGGACTCACCCTCGCCTGCACCCTCGCCCGCGCGGGAGCGGCCGTACGGATCATCGACAAGTCCCCGGAGCCCCACCGCGCCTCCCGCGGCAAGGGCATCAACCAGCGCACCCGCGAGATCTTCGACGACCTCGGCGCGGGCGCGGAGGCCGCGGCTTCGGGCATCGAGCACATCACCCTGCGCAAGTACCGCGACGGCGTGGCGATCGCCGACACCGTGACCTTCGGGGACCGCGCCCCGACGCCGGACACCCCGTACGCCAGCGGGCTGCTCATCCCCCAGTGGCGCACCGAGGAGATCCTGCGGGGCAGGCTCGCCGGCCACGGCGTGGAGCCGGAGTTCGGGAGCGAGCTGGCCGGGTTCACCCAGAGCGCGGACGGCGTCGTCGCGACGCTCGCCGACGGGCGGCGCATCGAGGCCGCGTACCTCGTGGGCTGCGACGGCGGCCGCAGCCCCGTGCGCAAGGCGCTCGGCGTGACCTTCGAGGGCCGCACCGACGCCGAGGAGTGCATGGTGATCGGCGACGTCCGCGCCGAGGGGCTCGACCCCGCCTACTGGCACCAGTGGTTCGACGAGGACGCGGCGGTCATGCTCTGCCCCTTCCGCGACAGCGCCCACTGGCAGCTGCAGGGCATGCCCGAGCGCGACGCCGGCGGGCAGTTCCTCGCGCCGACCCTGGAGTCGTTCCAGCGGCTCGTCGACCGCTGCTCCCGGCAGGCGGGCATCCGGCTGTCCGACCCCACCTGGTTCTCCACCTACCGCATCAACGTCCGGATGGCCGACCGCCTCCGCACGGGGCGGGTCCTCCTCGCCGGGGACGCGGCGCACGTCCACTCCATCGCGGGCGGGCTGGGCATGAACACCGGGATCCAGGACGCCTTCAACCTCGGCTGGAAACTCGCGTACGTGGTGCGCGGCCTGGCCTCGCCCGGCCTGCTGGACACCTACGAGGAGGAGCGGCTGCCCGTCGCCGCCTGGACGCTCGGCCTCACCGACGAGAGGCTGCGCGCGGTGACCGAGGGCGTGAAGCGGGCGGGCGTCGGCACGGAGGCGGTGATCACAGACGACGTCACCACGCTGGGCGTGGGCTACGGCTGGAGCTCGCTCGCATGGGGCGGGGCGAACGCGGGCGAACGGGCCCCCGACGGGCCCTGCGGCAACGGCCGGCTCTTCGACGTCTTCGCCGGGCCGCACTTCACACTGCTGGGCTTCGGCCCGGGGAGCGCGCAGGCCCTGGCGGAGGCGGGGGAGAAGTGCGCGGACCGCCTGCGCACGTGCCTGGTCGACGACCCCGAGGGGCATGCCCGGCGCGCCTACGGGATCGGGGAGGGCGAGGACGCCCTGGTGCTCGTGCGGCCCGACAACCACATCGCGCTGAGCGCGGGTGCGGACCGGGGCGCGGAGATCGCCGGCCGTCTCCTGCGCCTCGGCCACTGACACCGCACGGGGGCCTCAGGCCTGGGGCGCGGCCTTGACCGCGGAGATGTCGAAGGTCAGCTTCACCTTGTCGCTGACCATGACCCCGCCGGCCTCCAGGGCGGCGTTCCAGGTCAGGCCCCAGTCGGAGCGCAGGATCTCGGCGCCGCCCTCGAAGCCGACGCGCTCCATGCCGTAGACGTCGGTGGCCGAGCCGTTGAACTCCAGGTCGATGGAGAGCGGGCGGGTGACGTCCTTGATGGTGAGGTCGCCGGTGATGCGGTAGCGGTCACCGCCGAGCTGCTCGGCGGCGGTCGAGCGGAAGCTCATCAGCGGGAAGCCCTCGGCGTCGAAGAAGTCCCCGCCGCGCAGGTGGGCGTCGCGGTCCTTCATGCCGGTGTCCACGCTCGCGGTGCGGACGTCGATGACCGCGGTGGAGCGGGACGGGTCGCTGCCGTCGAGGCGCAGGGTGCCCTCGTGCTCGGTGAAGGCGCCCTTGACGTTGGTCACCATGGCGTGGCGGACGGTGAAACCGATGCTGCTGTGGGCGGGGTCGATGGTGTAGTCGCCGGTGAGGGCGGCGAGCGCGGGGTCGACGGCGCGCGGGGCGGGGACGGCGGCCGGGGTGGTGCTCTGCTTGCGGCTGAAGAGGCCCATGGTGTGCTCCTGTGGCTGGGTTCGAAGACGGCCGTTCAGATTCGTTGAAGATTCAACTTGACCGTGAAAACACCGTAGCGCGAACTCGTTAAACATTCAACATCTAGGGAGGGGTGAATTCCGGCCGACCCCGGCCGACACGGTCGGTGCGCCATTGCCGCCCCTTCCCGCCCCGTGCCACCGTGTGCCTCCGGCACCGTCCGCACCGTCCCGCACCGCGCCCCCGGGGAGGCCCCGCCGTGCAGTCCGGTCCCGCCGCTCCCCGCCCGCCCGCCTGGACCCGCAGAGGTTTCCTCGCCGCCTCCGTCGCCGGCTCCCTCGGCTTCACCACCGTCCCCCGGGGCGGCAGCGACGACGCCGGCGAGGGCGACGCGTTCGCCGCCCTGCGCGCCCGCTGGCGCGGCCTCATGCTCGGCACCGGCTTCGACCCCGCCGCCGAGCCCTACGCCACCGCCCTGCGCCGCACCGGAGACCTCGCCCGCACCCACCGCGCCGGCATGGCCCCGGGCCCCGCCTCGCTCTGGCCGGACGCCCCCTTCGACCCGCCCTCCGGCATCACCCGCAGCTACGCGCGCCTGCACACCATGGCCCAGGCCTGGGCCCGGCCCGGCACCGGGCTCACCGGCGACCCCGCCCTCGCCGCCGACACCCTCACGGGCCTCGACCACGTGCACGCCCGCGTCTACCACCCCGCCACCACCCGCTACGGCAACTGGTGGGAGTGGCAGATCGGCAGCCCCAGGCTCCTCCTCGACAGCCTCGTGCTCCTCCACGACGAGGCCGGCGCCGCACGGCGCACCGCCTACCTCGCCGCCGTCGACCACTTCGTCCCCGACACGATGCTCGGCGACTACACCGGCACCAGCACCGGCGCCAACCGCGTCGACCTGTGCCGCGTCGTCGCCCTCCGCGGCATCCTCGGCGCCTCCGCAGCCAAGACCGCCCTCGCCCGCGACGCCCTCTCGCCCGTCTTCCCCCACGTCACCAGCGGCGACGGCCTCTACGCCGACGGCTCCTTCATCCAGCACACCCACGTCGCCTACTCCGGCACCTACGGCCAGGTGCTGCTCGACGGGCTCGGCCGGCTCCTCGCCCTGCTCCACGGCTCCCCCTGGGAGATCACCGACCCCGCCCGGCGGACCGCCTACGACAGCGTCGAGAAGGCGTACGCGCCGCTGATCCACGACGGGCTCGTCATGGACAGCGTCTCCGGCCGCGCCGTCAGCCGCGGCCTGCAGGCCGCGGACCCGGGCACGCCGCCGCAGAGCGACCATCAGCGCGGCCACGCCCTCATCGCCGCCGTCGCCCTCCTCGCCGGCAGCGCGACCCCGGCCGAACGCACCCGCTGGCACGCGATGATCAAGGGCTGGGCCGCCCGCGACACCACCCTCCCGCTGCTCACCGACCCCGCGCTCCCCATCGCCGACCTCGCCCGGATCGCCACCGCCTGCACCGGGCACGGGGCGCCCGCCCCCGCCCCCGTGGAGCACCGCCTCTTCCCCGCCATGGACCGCGCCGTGCACCGCCGCCCCGGCTGGACGGCCGGCATCGCCATGGCCTCCGACCGCATCGCCCACTACGAGAACGGCAACGGCGAGAACCCGCGCGGCTGGCACACCGGAGCCGGAATGCTCTACTGGTGGCGCGCCGGCGCCGGCGGCCCGTACACCGACGCCTTCTGGCCCACCGCCGACCCCTACCGGCTGCCCGGCACCACCGCCTCCGCCAAGCCGCTCGCCGGCAACGAGGGCGGCGCATGGGGCGAGCCCCGGCCCGCCGTGCGCTGGGTCGGCGGAGTGAGCGACGGCGAGTACGCCGTGATCGGCCAGCACCTCAAAGGGCTCTCCTCCACCCTGGAGGCCAGAAAGACGTGGATCTGCACCGCGGACGCCGTCGTCTGCCTCGGCGCCGGGATCACCGCGCGCGACGGCCACCCCGTCGTGACCACCGTCGACCACCGCAACCTCGGCGCGCACGGGGCGCCCGCCCTCCTCGTCGACGGCGCCCCCCAGCCGCTCACCGACGGCTGGAGCGCCCGCTACGAAGCCGCCCGCTGGATCCACCTCGAAGGCCACGGCGGCTACGTCTTCCCCGCGTGCCCCGCCGGCAGCGCCCCGCTCCACGCCCTGCGCGAGTCCCGCACCGGCTCCTGGCGCGACATCAACGCCGGCGGTGCCCCCGACCGCCTCACGCGGCGCTACCTCACCCTCTGGCACCCCCACGGCACCGACCCCGAGGACGCCGCCTACGCCTACCTCCTCATGCCCGGCGCGGGGCCCCGTGCCCTGGCCGCCCGCGCCGCCGACGAGACCTGGCTCGGGCTCCTCGCCAACACCGCCGGCTGCCAGGCCGCACACCTGCCCTCCCTCGGCCTCACCGCCGCCGCCTTCTGGGCCCCCGGCACCGCCGGTCCCCTCACCTCCTCGGCCCCCGCCGCCGTGCTCGTCCGCGACCACGGCCGGACCGCTACCCTCCATATGGCCGAACCGCCCCGCACCGGTGCCCCCGTCGAGATCACCTGGGACCGCCCCGTGCGCCGCGTCACCGCGCACGACGCCACCGTCCGCGTCCTGTCGACAGGCGACAGTCTCCGGCTCCGCGTCGCCCCCGGCACCGCCTGCGCCCCGCACCGCTGCTCCGTAGCCCTGGCATGACCGGGCGTGACGCCATTTCCGGCCCGTCGCCCGTCAAGTTCACTTGCCTACGGGTCAGGGGCGGGAGTTTTGTGGAACCTCCACAGGAGCACCCCCCGATCGGGGGGACCCCCGCTCCGGGCCGCTGCGGCCCTCTGTGACGCCTGCCCACCAAAAGGCACATGACGTTGTATGGAAACGACATGAGTTTCGGACGGCCCCGCCACGTACCGTCTATGCATGAGCAATCTCGAAGGTGCGCCCGTAGAGGCGAGTGACGTCCGTGGGCGCGTCGCCGAGCTGCACGCCATTCGCGAGCAGGTTCGGCGTGGTCCGAGCGAGCGAGCGACCCAGGCCCAGAAGGCCAAGGGCAAGCTGACGGCCCGGGAGCGTATCGACCTCCTCCTCGACGAGGGGTCCTTCTCGGAGGTGGAGCCGCTCCGCCGGCACCGTGCCTCCGGCTTCGGCCTGGAGAGCAAGAAGCCCTACACCGATGGTGTGATCACGGGCTGGGGCACGGTGCACGGGCGGACCGTGTTCGTCTACGCGCACGACTTCCGGATCT
>NZ_JBMMMZ010000013.1:0-88510 GCF_049725035.1 Streptomyces sp. XH2
AACCCGGAAGCTAAGCCTTTCAGCGCCGATGGTACTGCATGGGGGACCGTGTGGGAGAGTAGGACGCCGCCGAACAATTTTTAGAGAAAGCCCTGGTGGGAACCTTGAGTTCCCACCAGGGCTTTTTTGCATTCCCGGCCCCTAGTAGCGTGGCGCCCATGAGCGGCCGTGCGCAGTTGATGTGGGACGAGGCAGTAACGGGCTACGACTTCGGGCCCGGTCACCCCATGGACCCCGTACGGCTCGCCCTCACCATGCGGCTGGTCGAAGCCCTTGCCCTGGACCGGGCGCTCCGCGTCACCGCCGCCCGGCCCGCCGGCGAATCCACGCTGCGGCTGGTGCACCGCGAGGACTACATCGCCGCCGTCCGTGCCGCTTCTGCCGATCCGGCCTCCGCTGACGGCTCGTACGGGATCGGGACGGCCGACGTGCCGGCCTTTCCCGCCATGCACGAGGCGTCGGCCCTCATCGCCGGACAGTCGGTGGCTGCCGCCGAAGCCGTATGGAGCGGCGAGGTCCAGCACGCGGTGAACTTCGCCGGCGGGCTGCACCACGCGATGCCCGGCGCGGCCTCGGGGTTCTGCGTCTACAACGACGCCGCCCTCGCCGTCGCCCGGCTCCTGGAGCTCGGCGCCGAACGGATCGTGTACGTCGACGTGGACGTCCACCACGGCGACGGCGTCCAGGCGGCGTTCTGGGAGGACCCGCGCGTCCTCACCATCTCCCTGCACGAGCACCCCAGCACCCTCTTCCCCCAGACCGGATGGCCCGAGGAGACCGGGGGCCCGTCCGCGGAGGGCGGCGCCGTCAACGTGGCCCTGCCGGCGGGCACGGGCGACGCGGGCTGGTTGCGGGCCTTCCACGCCGTGGTGCCCGAGCTGGTGGCGGCCTTCCGGCCGCAGGTGCTCGTGACCCAGCACGGGGCGGACACCCACTTCGAGGATCCGCTGGCCCACCTCGCCGTCTCGCTCGACGCCCAGCGCCTGATCGCCGACGCCTGCCATTCCCTCTCGCACGAGCACGCGGACGGGCGCTGGGTCGCACTGGGCGGCGGCGGGTACGCCGTCGTGGATGTCGTACCCCGCTCCTGGGCCCACCTGGTGGCGATCGCCGCAGGGGCCCCCGTGGCCCCCGAGACGGCTGTGCCGGAGGAGTGGCGGGCCGAAGTGTACCGGCGGACCCGGCAGTTGGGGCCGCAGCGGATGACGGACGGGGCCCGGCCCGAGTGGAAGCACTTCGTGGATGCCGGTTACGACCCGGCGGACCGGCTGGACCAGGCGATCCTCGCCACCCGGCGCGCGGTCTTCCCGGCCCACGGCCTCCTGCCATAGCCCGGCGGGGCCGGAGAGAGCCCCGGAGCCCCGTTAGGCCGACCGTGGGATCCCCGCACGAACCCACCCCGTCCCACGCCGACTTACGTCAGCATCGGAAGCGTGCTGCCGACCCGGCCGAGTGCTCCGTGTTCCACCGACCCCACCGACCCCACTGACTTCGCCGACCCCGCTGACTTCACCCACCCCGCCTCCCTCCGCTCCCACCTCCTCCGCTCCGGTCTCGCCGGCGTCGTATCGACCACCAGGGAAAGGAGTCTGAGCCGGTATCGGATGTTCGTGGCCGGGGATCCCCGGGCACGGCTCGGGCTGGAGCCCGAACGGGACTGGCTGCTGGGGGACTTGTTGCACCTGATGGCCCGTAAGTGCGGGGTTTCGGCCGATCCCGCCCACGCTTCGGGGCAGGATGTCATCGACCCCGACCGTACGATCGTGGCACTGGGTGCCTTTGCCGGCCGGCTGGCAGCCGTGGCCGAAGCCGGGGCTCCGGTGCTGATCGGGACCGGCCATCCGCACCGGCTCCTGGACTTCTACGCCTCCTTGGCCGCTGCCCTCTCGGCGGCGGGATGTCCTGTCCTCAGTCCGGCGCAGGGTCGAAGTGTCGACATAACGACCCGGTTCGGGGTACGTACCTACAACCTGGACTACGTTCGAGGCGTCGCGCTGGTGCGTGA
The DNA here is from genome assembly GCF_049725035.1 of Streptomyces sp. XH2. NCBI lineage: Bacteria > Bacillati > Actinomycetota > Actinomycetes > Kitasatosporales > Streptomycetaceae > Streptomyces > Streptomyces sp. XH2. The sequence continues at coordinate 2,006 of NZ_JBMMMZ010000013.1, forward strand.
ACCCGGCGCGCGTGGGTGCGCAAGTGAGCCGGGCGTACATACGCATTCTCCGCTCCCGCTTCGGCTGGCCCTGGGGGCGGCGATGGACGGTGACGGACCGCTGCCGGCGATGGTCATCGGGGACCACGGCTGGCTCTGCGGGGCAGGTCAGCTGGGTGTTGAGGCCATCGGCCCGGCCGACGCGGACGACCCCGCGCCGTTCGTCGGACAGGCGGAGGGGCGGGTGTCCGTCGTCGTTCCGCTTGATGACACTGTGCGGTCTGATTACTACCGACCGCTTACTCGCTATGTACTCAATCGAGCGTGTCTGTCACAGTAGGCGGCCGATGGCTGCTCCTCTTCCCCACTCGCATCACCCGCCCCTAACCTGGGGAGTGAGCGCGCAGCGACGAGGAGTCACCGGAGGGGAAGCCGGTGCGCGTCATGTGCGGAAGGTTCAGGTGTGTCATGGCTGCTGACCAGAGGCCTCTCAACGAGGTCGTGTTCCTGACCGTGGCGGAGGTCGCCGCGGTGATGCGAGTGTCCAAGATGACCGTGTACCGGCTGGTGCACAGCGGTCATCTGCCGGCGATCAGGGTGGGCAGGTCGTTCCGGGTCCCGGAGCAAGCGGTGCACGAGTACCTCCGAGAGTCCTACGTGGGGGTGGAAACAGCCTGACGGGGGCCCTGGATTACGCTGATCGCCCGGTGCCGGGTAGGCTGGCCCGATGTAGGTCGTGTGGGCTCGGACGCCCCGCACCGAGTGAATCGATGTAAGCGAGGGTAGTCGTGGGCTCTGTTATCAAGAAGCGGCGTAAGCGGATGGCCAAGAAGAAGCACCGCAAGCTGCTCAAGCGCACGCGCGTTCAGCGTCGCAACAAGAAGTAAGCAGCACGCCGCTGTGCTCGTCCCGCAGCCCTTCCACCGATCATGGTGGGAGGGCTGCGGTGCATTGCGGCCGCGTTGCGGTGAGTAAAGCTTCGGCTACGGCTTGAAATGTAGCTCCGCGCATCGGCCGGTCATCACAGCGCAACAACGACCCGCTACGGTGGCCGCGGCAGCACCACTCATGGGTTGGGTCCTGGGCGATCGTGGGCAGAGGAAGGCGCTGATCTTGGGCAAGGTCGTGCTCGTCACCGGAGTCGCACGGCAGCTGGGCGGGCGGTTCGTCCGCCGTGTCCAGCGCGAGCCCGATGTGGACCGGGTGATCGGGGTGGACGCGGTGCCACCCGGGCACCATCTCGGCGGGGCCGATTTCATACGGGCGGACATCCGCCATCCCAGGATCGCGCGGGTTCTGGCCGAACACGGTGTGGACACGGTGGTCCACATGGATGTGAACGGCACTCCGCTGGGCAAGCGCGGCAGCCGGACGACGGTCAAGGAGACCAACGTCATCGGCACGATGCAGCTGCTCGGCGCCTGCCAGAAGACGCCGTCGGTGAAGCGGCTGGTGGTCAAGTCCAGTACGAATGTCTACGGATCCGCGCCACGCGATCCGGCGATCTTCACCGAGACCACGCCGCCCAAGTCGCTGCCCAGCGGTGGCTTCGCCAAGGACGTGGTCGAGGTCGAGGGGTACGTGCGCGGCTTCGCCCGCCGCCGGCCCGACGTGGCGGTGTGCGTGCTGCGCTTCGCGAACATCCTCGGGCCGTGCGCCGACTCGCCGCTCGCGGAGTACTTCGCGCTGCCCGTGCTGCCCACGGTCCTCGGCTTCGACCCGCGGCTGCAGTTCGTCCACGAGGACGACGTGATCGAGGTGCTCCGGATCGCCTCCGGCGAGCCGCGCAGGGGCACGCTCAACAGCGGCACGTTCAACGTCGCGGGCGACGGGGTGCTGCTGCTCTCCCAGGCGGCGCGCCGCCTCGGGCGCCCCACCCTCCCCTTCTTCCTGCCGACCGTCACCTGGGTCGGCTCCGCACTGCGTTCGGTCGGCGTGACGGACTTCTCGCCCGAGCAGATCCGGCTCCTCACCCACGGGCGGGTCGTCCGGACCACCCAGATGCGCGAGACCCTCGGCTTCGACCCGCGCTACACCACGGCGGGGGCCTTCGAGGACTACGCGCGCAGCCGGGGCCCCGGGCTGCTGCCGCCCGAGACCCTGGCCCGTACCGTCGACCGGATCGCCGCGGCACTGCCTGCCGGCCGCGGCCAGAAGTGAGGAGCGCACCCACCATGGCGGACGCGAAGGTCATCCCGTTCGGCGGCGAGGAGCCGCGGTCCAAGCGCGGCAAGGGCAAGCGGCCGGGGCGGGCCCGTACGAGCCGGATGTCGTCCTCCCTCGCGCCCGTGCCGCCGCAGCGGCACCTGGACCGGGCCGAGGACGCCCGGGCCGCGTCCGAGGAGCACGCGGCCGCGGTGGAGGGCGTGGAGGGGCAGGCGGCGGAGGCCGCGCCGTCCGGCGGCTGGGACCGGAAGCTGGCGCACGGGCTGAGCTTCCTGCGGCGGCGGATCACCGGCGAGTACGAGGTCGACGAGTTCGGCTACGACGAGGAGCTCACGGACCAGGTCCTGATGTCCGCGCTGCGGCCCTTCTACGAGAAGTACTTCCGGGTCGAGGTGAAGGGCATCGAGAACATCCCGGACAAGGGCGCGGCCCTGGTCGTCGCCAACCACTCCGGCACGCTGCCGGTGGACGGGCTGATGCTGCAGGTCGCGGTCCACGACAACCACCCGGCGGACCGGCACATCCGGATGCTCGCCGCGGACCTGGTCTTCATGCTGCCGGGCGTCAACGAGATCTCCCGGAAGCTCGGGCACACGCTCGCCTGCGCGGAGGACGCCCAGCAGCTGCTGGAGCGGGGCGAGGTGGTCGGCGTGATGCCGGAGGGGTTCAAGGGGATCGGGAAGCCGTTCTCGGAGCGGTACAAACTGCAGCGGTTCGGCCGGGGCGGCTTCGTGTCGACGGCACTGCGTGCCGGGGCGCCGATCGTGCCGTGCTCGATCGTGGGGGCCGAGGAGATCTATCCGATGCTCGGCAACTCGCGGACGATGGCCCGGCTGCTGGGGATCCCGTACTTCCCGCTGACGCCGTCGTGGCCCTGGCTGGGTCCGCTGGGGCTGGTGCCGCTGCCGACGAAGTGGACGATCCAGTTCGGGGAGCCGATCCCGACGGACGGGTATCCGGCGGAGGCGGCGGACGACCCGATGCTGATGTTCAACCTCACCGACCAGGTGCGAGAAACGATTCAGCACACGCTCTACAAGCTGCTCGTGCAGCGACGCTCGGTGTTCTTCTGAGCGATCCGCCACCGGCGGGCGGGGCTCCGGTGCGGTCATCCGAAGCCTGCGGAGCCGGGGGTCCCTCTCGGACGGATCCGGGGGGAGCGAGGGTGACGATGAGGAGGGGCCGAGCTGCTCGTGCAGCGACGCTCGGTGTTCTTCTGAGCCCGGAATCACCGGAAGTCTCAGCAGAACACCGAGCGCCCTGGTCCCGCGGCCCTACTTCGGGTCCTCGCCGCCCTGGATCCCCAGCCCGGGGATGATCTGCGGCAGCACCGGCGGGATGTCGATGCTCGGCTGCTTGGCCGGCTTGCTGTCCTTGCTGCGGGGCGTGCCGCCCGGGGTGGCGCTGCCGGGGGGCGAGGGGGGCTTGAGCAGCCCCGTGCCGCCGAGGAGGCCCTCGTGCTCCTCATGGACGCCCGGGGACGCCGGCTGCTGCTTGCTGCCGCCCGCGTGCTTGCCGCCGCCGCTGGCCGAGGCGGACGGCTGCGGGGTGTGGCGGGCGGTGCGCCCGGACGTGCCGGCCCGGTCCGTGTCGGACTGGGCGGGGGAGCCGTGCTTGCCGTGGTGCGCGGGGGGCAGCAGGGACTGCAGCGAGCCGACCTCATCGTCTATGGCCGAGAGGACCGAGCTCACCTCGGCGCCCACATCGGCCAGTTGGACCGGGAGCTTCTCGCGGAGCTGGCTCCAGCTCTCGCGGTGCGAGGCCGCGAAGCTGGAGAGCCGCTGGATCGGCCCGATCGAGCGGTCGTGCTTGTAGGCGGTGTGGAGCAGGCGGTGGCCTTCGGAGGCGTCCTGGCGCATGCCGGAGAGGGTCCTGCGGATCTCGCCGAGGACCTCGTGATCCAGATTGCCGCCCAGCTTGCCGCGCTCCATCAGGCGGCGGGCCTCCTGCAGGCGGGTCGAGGCCCGGTCGAGCAGCAGGCTGCCGCGGTCGGAGTCGTCGTCGGCCATGCCGAGGCGGAAATCCTCCATGCCGCGCTTGAGCGGATAGAGCGCCTCGCCGGGCAGGGCATTGGAGCTGGCCGCTGCCACGCCGCCGAACGCGCCCGCTGCCACGCCCACGGTCAGGCCGCCCGCCGCGAGCCCCTTGGACCAGCGGGAGCGCGGCCGGAGCCGGCCCAGGGCGCGATGGGCTCCGCGGCCCGAGCGGCGGGTCTTCTGCTCGGGGATCGCTGCGGAGTCACCTCCCGCGAACTGGGCCTCCATGGCAGCGATGAGCTGTGCCCGCTGCACGGTCCTGGTCTCGGGGTCGAGACCGGGCCGGGGCAGTTCTCCGAGCCGGCCCGTCAGGGCCAGCAGCCTGCCCTGCTCGGCGCCTTCGGCCGGCGGATCGGGCTCTGTGGCCGCCGTGCCCTGGACTTCCTGATGCTCCAGGGACTGGGCGAAGGCGTTCGCCCGCCGGTGCGCCGATACGTTCGCGATCACAGGCGGCACCTCCTCTCGTCATGACGGTCGACTCCTCTGAACACCTGGAGGGTTGCACGCCGTGATGAGCATCCACTCGATCGAGTGAGTGGCTGCGGGCATGGCGTGACCGCAGGGAGTCTGCATCCCGCACAACGACGGGCGCATCGGGCGGGTTACGCGTCCCGGACGATGTGACCGCTGGTGAGTGAACGCTTGCAAATGGTTAACGCGCGTCGTCGGGCAGGAGGCGGGCCAGGGTGCGGACCGCCCGGTACTGGAGGGTCTTGATGGCGCCCTCGTTCTTGCCCATGACGCGGGCGGTCTCGGCGACGGAGAGCCCCTGCAGGAAGCGCAGGGTGACGCACTCCTGCTGCTGGGGATTGAGCTTGCGCACCGCCTCCAGCAGCGCGGCGTTGGACAGGGACTCCAGGACGGAGTCCTCCGGGCTGCGCTCGACCTCGTTGGCGTCGAGCATCTCGCCGGTGGTCACCTCGAGCCGGAACCTCGACGACTTGAAGTGGTCGGCGACCAGATTGCGGGCGATCGTCACGAGCCAGGCGCCGAAGTCGCGCCCCTGCCACGTGAAGGTGCCGATGCGGCGCAGGGCGCGCAGGAACGTCTCGCTGGTGAGGTCCTCCGCGGTGGCCCGGCCGCCCACCCGGTAGTAGATGTAGCGGTAGACCGTATCGGCGTACTGGTCGTAGAGGCGGCCGAAGGCCTCGGCCTCCCCGGCCTGGGCGCGCTCGACCAGGTCGAGCATGCGGGCGCTGTCGCTGTCCGCGCTGGGGCGGCGCGTTGACGTGGCGGAGCCGGAGGACGCGGCGGAGGGCGCGGTGGCCGCACCGCCGCGGCGGGCGGTTCGTCTGCCCACCGCCGCGCTGCTTTCGGCGAGGGCGTAGCAGGGGCCGGCGTGACCGGCGCGGCCGCCTCCTGCGGCAGGGGCGAGCGTGGCGAGGGCGGGGACGGCGTACGCGGTGGGGACGAAGCCGCGCAAGCGGTCTAGGACCGTAGCGCGAAGCGTAGCCAGGCCCGAGGCGTCAACCCCGACGTGTGGGTACACGGGACTCCCAGAGGCAGAGCTTCCATCACGTGCAGTACGGAACCGTTCACTCGTCGTAGGGACAAGGGGGTACCGGTTTGCGTCTGAGGAGAATAACGCTTCGTACAGGCAGCGCTACACCGAGTTGCTCAAATCATCGTTTCCGTTCGATCTCTTACCGGTTCGAGATCGATCAAATATCGAACTATGAAAGGAGGTTGAACAGATTTGGTCATGGTGTGGCCGAATGGGCGGCGTGTTGTGGCAATCCGGGCGCGGAAGGACTGGGGGGAAGGATGTGAGGGTATGAAGACAGGATTGCCTGAGAGTGACGGTCGGCTACGCGCTGTTGCCGAACCCCTGGGGTGACCGCGAGGGTGGTGGCGCGAAGTGGACGGCGTGCCGCCGTGACAGAGCCGCACCGGAGTCGCTAAAGCGCCGTCCGGGAGCCGCGCAGACGCCGTCGTGGAGCCGCCGAGACGCCGCCCCGGAGCCGCTGGGGTGCGGCTGCCGGGGCGGAGGAGAAGGAGTGCGGAAGAGAAGGAGCGGAGCGCGTCAGCGCCTGCGCCGGTGCAGGGCGACCGCCGCGGCCGCGCCGCCCGCCAGCGCGCCCACGCCGGCCGCCGCCGGGATGCCGACCTTGGCCGCCTTGCGGCCCGTACGGTAGTCGCGCAGCCGCCAGCCGTGCTCGCGGGCGTGCTTGCGCAGCCGGCCGTCGGGGTTGACGGCGTAGGGGTGTCCCACGAGGGACAGCATCGGGATGTCGTTGGCGGAGTCGCTGTACGCCGCGCAGCGGTCCAGCTCCAGGCCCTCGGCCGCGGCCAGGGCGCGGACGGCCTCGGCCTTCGCCGGGCCGTGCAGCGGCTCGCCGACGAGCTTGCCGGTGTAGACGCCGCCGATCGACTCGGCGACGGTGCCGAGCGCGCCGGTCAGGCCGAGGCGCCGGGCGATGATCGTCGCGGCCTCGACGGGCGCGGCGGTGACGAGCCAGACCTTCTGGCCGGCGTCGAGGTGGGCCTGGGCGAGCGCGCGGGTGCCGGGCCAGATCCGCTCGGCCATGTACTCGTCGTAGATCTCCTCGCCGATGGTCATCAGCTCGGAGACGCGGTGGCCCTTGACGATGGACAGGGCGCTGTCGCGGGCGTCCTGCATGTGCTCGGCGTCCTCGCCGGCCAGCCGGAACCACACCTGCTGCCAGGCGAAGCGGGCGAGCTCGCGCTTCTGGAAGAAGCGCCGCTTGTACAGGCCGCGCCCGAAGTGGAAGAGGGAGGCGCCCTGCATGACGGTGTTGTCGAGGTCGAAGAAGGCGGCGGCCCGCACATCGCCGACGACCGGGAAGTCCGGCTCGGCCGGCTCCTGCGCGCCCTCCAGGGCGCTCTCGGCGGCGCTCTCCTGAGCGGTTTTGCGGGCTGCCTCCGCCGCGGCCTCGCCTGCCAGCACGCTGCGTGCCGTGGCAGAGCGCCTGCGCGGAGTGATCCATCCCAGTGCGGCCATGGCCCGAGCATAGCCAGTTTGTTCGGGGTAACCGGAGTCGGGATGATTCCGCGGCGTGAACTTCCCTTGACGCTCCGGTTACGCCCGGCGGGGCGGCGTGCGCCGGAGCGGAGAAGGGGTGGGGAAGGGGCGGAGGAGGAGCCGCCCCGGGGGGCGGGTGCGGGTCAGCCCGTCAGGGCCTTGCGCAGCCGGTCGGGGTCCACGCGCCAGAAGTCGTGCTGGGCGCCGTCGACGAGGATCACGGGGATCTGCTCCCAGTACTTGCGGTGGAGCTCCTCGTCCTGGGTGATGTCCTTCTTCTCCCAGCGGGCACCCAGTTCGCCGCAGACGCCGGCGATGACGGCCTCGGCGGCGTCGCACAGGTGGCAGCCGGGCTTGCCGATCAGGGTGACCGTGCTGTCGGCGGGGTTCTTGCGGGGGCGGCGGCGCAGCAGGGGGGTCATGTCCGCCATTGTGCCCGCACCCCGTGTGCCTCTGTGTGCTTCTGTGCGCGCCTGTATGCAATGACGAGCTCCCGGCTCGCTCAAACGTGCTGGATGGGTGCCTGAGTCGACTACCATCATGTGGCGATTTGTTGGTGTCCGGGGTCTTTCCGGCCGGGAATCCGGGGGTTTGCCCCTCCGGAAAGTGCACAGTGAGCACGCAGTGAGTCAGGAGTGAGCGCCCGTGTCCGCGTCGACGCTCCCCCGGGTCGCGTGTGGCAGGAGTGGCTGCTGTGACGGCGTGGCCGGTCGTCCCCCGAAGGGGCCGAATGGTTCCCGCTCAGGGCCGAAAGGCCGCGTGACACCGGTCACTTTGACCGGGCAAAACGGACACCATCTTTGTGCACGCGTTCACAAAGGCATAGCCTGCGTTCGACGGGGCGGTCCTGGGACGAGGCGCCGCCCGCAGCCCCGCTCTACCCGCAGGAGCACCGTGGCAACTGGCCGAACTCACCGACCGGCGACCCGAAGCCGAGGGATCCCCGAGGCCACCGTCGCCCGGCTTCCGCTGTACCTGCGCGCACTGACCGCGCTCTCCGAGCGCTCGGTGCCCACGGTCTCCTCCGAGGAGCTCGCGACCGCGGCGGGCGTCAACTCCGCCAAGCTCCGCAAGGACTTCAGCTACCTCGGCTCGTACGGCACCCGCGGGGTCGGCTACGACGTCGAGTACCTCGTCTACCAGATCTCCCGCGAGCTCGGCCTGACCCAGGACTGGCCGGTCGTCATCGTCGGCATCGGCAACCTCGGCGCGGCCCTCGCCAACTACGGCGGCTTCGCCTCCCGCGGCTTCCGCGTCGCGGCTCTGATCGACGCGGACCCCGCGATGGCCGGCAAGCCGGTCGCCGGGCTGCCCGTGCGCCACACCGACGAGCTCGAATCGATCATCACCGACAACGACGTCTCGATCGGTGTCATCGCCACCCCGGCCGGCGCGGCCCAGCAGGTCTGCGACCGGCTCGTGGCCGCCGGCGTCACCTCGATCCTCAACTTCGCGCCGACCGTGCTCTCCGTGCCCGAGGGCGTGGACGTCCGCAAGGTCGACCTGTCGATCGAGCTGCAGATCCTCGCCTTCCACGAGCAGCGCAAGGCCGGCGAGGAGACCACCTCCGCGCAGGAGCCCGCCGCCGCCGTGCAGTCCCGCTCAGGCGCGGCCGTGCGCACGCCCGCGGCCGGCCGGGCGGCAGGAAAGGGACCGGACGGGGACGTCCCCGCCGTGATGCCGGCATGAGCCTCCTCGTCGTCGGACTGAGCCACCGCAGCGCGCCGGTGAGCGTGCTGGAGCGCGCCGCCCTCGCGCGCGAGGCGCAGGCGAAGCTGCTGCAGGACACCCTCGCGGCCGAGCCCGCCACCGAAGCGGCCGTGCTCGCCACGTGCAACCGCATCGAGCTCTACGCCGACGTGGACAAGTTCCACGCCGGCGTGGCCGAGCTGTCCACGCTCCTCGCCCAGCACACGGGCGTCGGACTGGACGAGCTCACTCCGTACCTCTACGTGCACTACGAGGACCGGGCCGTCCACCACCTCTTCTCGGTGGCGTGCGGGCTGGACTCGATGGTCGTCGGCGAGGGCCAGATCCTCGGCCAGATCAAGGATGCCCTCGCCCTCGGCCAGGAGCTGCACACCGCCGGCCGGCTGCTGAACGACCTGTTCCAGCAGGCCCTGCGGGTCGGCAAGCGCGCCCACAGCGAGACCGGCATCGACCGGGCGGGCCAGTCCCTGGTCACCTTCGGCCTGGAGCGCCTCGCCGAGGGCGCGCCGCTCGGCGACTGGGCCGGCGGCAAGCGGGCCCTCGTCATCGGCGCCGGCTCGATGTCCTCCCTCGCCGCGGCGACGCTCGCGCGCGCGGGCGTGGCCCACGTGGCCGTCGCCAACCGCACGCTCGCCCGCGCGGTGCGCCTGGTGGAGATCCTCCAGGAGCCGGGCGCCCGGTCCGCCGCCGGCTTCACGGCCTCGGCCGTGGAGATGTCGGCCGTCCCGGACGAGCTCGCGCTCGCGGACGTCGTGGTCAGCTGCACCGGCGCCATGGGCGTCGTGCTCACGGCCGAGGCCATACGCGCCGCCCTGGCGGCCCGTACGGATGAGGCCGGCGCCGCCGGCGCTGCCGCTGGGGCCGGCCGTACGGACGCGGCTGCCGCGTCCGGGCCGGCCGGCCGTACGGATCACGGCGGTACGGACCACGTCTGTGCCCTCGACGCCACGTGCGCCGTCGGCGCCCGTGCCGGCGTCCGCCTCGCCCTCCTCGACCTCGCCATGCCGCGCGACATCGACGCCGCCGTGCACCGTCTGGACGGCGCCCGGCTCGTCGACATCGAGTCGCTCGCCGAGGCCTCCGCGGACGCGCCCATGGCCGCCGACGTCGGCCAGGTGCGCACCATCGTCTCCGACGAGGTCGCCGCCTTCGGCGCCGCCCAGCGCGCCGCCCACATCACCCCCACCGTGGTCGCCCTGCGCACCATGGCCGCGGACGTCGTCGCGAGCGAGATCGCCCGGCTCGACGGCCGCCTGCCCGACCTGGACGACAAGCAGCGCGCGGAGATCACCCAGACCGTGCGCCGTGTCGTCGACAAGCTCCTCCACGCGCCGACCGTGCGCGTCAAGGAGCTGGCCTCCACCCCCGGCGGCGCCGGCTACGCCGACGCGCTGCGAGAGCTCTTCGACCTCGACCCGCAGGCGGTCGCCGCCGTCAGCCGGGCCGACTCGCAGGCCGGTACGCACAACACGGCACGGGAGCCGGCATGAACGACACCTCGACGCGGCCGCTGCGTCTCGGCACGCGCCGCAGCAAGCTCGCCATGGCCCAGTCCGGGCAGGTGGCGGAGGCCGTGCGGCAGCTGACCGGCCGCCCGGTCGAACTGGTGGAGATCACCACCTACGGCGACGTCTCGCGCGAGTCCCTCGCGCAGATCGGCGGCACCGGCGTCTTCGTCTCCGCGCTGCGCGACGCGCTGCTCGCGGGCGAGATCGACTTCGCCGTGCACTCCCTCAAGGACCTGCCGACCGCGCAGCCCGACGAGCTGGCCCTCGCGGCGATCCCGCCGCGCGAGGACCCGCGCGACGTGCTGATCGCCCGCGACGGCCTGACCTTCGACGCCCTCGCGGCACAGTCGACGGTTGCCCGCATCGGCACCGGCTCCCCGCGTCGCATGGCCCAGCTCAACGCCTGGGCCCGCGAGCTCGGCAAGGAGATCGAGACCGTGCCCATCCGCGGCAACATCGACACCCGCATCGGCTACGTCACCAGCGGCGAGCTCGATGCCGTGGTGCTCGCCGCCGCGGGCCTCGCGCGGATCGGCCGCAGCGCCGAGGTCACCCAGTTCCTGGAGACCGACGCAGTTTTGCCCGCCCCCGGCCAGGGGGCCCTGGCGATCGAGTGCGCCATGACCAACGCACCCCTCGCCGCGACGCTCGCCGAGCTCGACGACCCGTTCACCCGGGCCGCCGTCACGGCCGAGCGTTCCCTGCTCGCCGCCCTGGAGGCCGGCTGCTCCGCACCCGTGGGTGCGCTGGCCGACCTGCTGGTTGATGAGCAGGTTGTCACTGAAATGCGCCTGCGGGGTGTCGTCGGTACGACCGACGGCAAGACGCTGGTGCAGCTGTCCACCACCGGCCCCGTGCCGTCGTCCAGCGAAGAGGCCGTGGCCATGGGCCGCGAGCTCGCCGCTGCGATGCTCGACAAGGGTGCGGCCGGTCTTATGGGGGAGCGAGCACTTTGAACCCCACCGCCCCGAACCACCCCGTGCACGGGCACGTCACCTTCCTCGGTGCCGGCCCCGGAGACCCGGGACTGCTGACGCTCCGCGCCGTGGAGGCGCTCGCGGCCGCGGACGTCCTGATCGCCGATCCGCAGGTGCTCGACGTGGTGCGCACGCATGCGCGCGCCCATGTGGACATGCCTGCCCAGACGGTTACTGACGAGGCATCAAAAACCGCGGACGTCCCTGTCCTTAGGGACACCGCCAATCTTGTCATGACGGCCGCGCGCAGCGGCAAGCGGGTCGTCCGTGCGGTGCTCGGCGACCCCGGCCTCGACGGCAACGCCGCCGACGAGATGCTCGCCTGCGCCGCCGAGGGCATCACCTTCGAGGTGGTCCCCGGCGTCGCCACGGCCGTCGGCGTGCCCGCCTACGCCGGTGTCCCGCTGCGCGACGGCAAGGGCGCCGACGTGCGCTTCGTCGACGCCCGCACCGCCTCGGCCACCTGCTGGTCCGAGGTCGGCGCGAGCACGGTCACCGCGGTCGTCTCCACGACCCTCGACTCCGTCGTCTCCGCCGCCGGCGAACTGGTCTCCGCCGGCCGCGGCCCCGACACCCCGATGACCGTCACGGTCGCCGGCACCACCACCCGCCAGCGCACCTGGACCGCCACCCTCGGCAGCGTCGCCCAGGTGCTCAAGGCCGCCAAGGTGCTGCCGTCCGCCGACGGCGCCCAGCCCGTCATAGCCGTGGTCGGCGAGCGCAGCGCTGCCGAGCAGCGCGACCGGCTCTCCTGGTTCGAGTCCAAGCCGCTCTTCGGCTGGAACGTCCTCGTGCCGCGTACCAAGGAGCAGTCCGCGTCGCTCTCCGACCAGCTCCGCTCCTACGGCGCCGTGCCGAGCGAGGTCCCGACCATCGCCGTCGAGCCGCCGCGCACCCCCCAGCAGATGGAGCGCGCGGTCAAGGGCCTGGTCACCGGCCGCTACGAGTGGATCGCCTTCACCTCCGTGAACGCCGTCAAGGCGGTGCGCGAGAAGTTCGAGGAGTACGGGCTCGACGCGCGCGCCTTCGCCGGCATCAAGGTCGCGGCCGTCGGCGAGCAGACCGCCAAGTCGCTGATCGAGTTCGGCGTGAAGCCCGACCTCGTGCCGTCCGGCGAGCAGTCCGCCGCCGGCCTGCTGGAGGACTGGCCGCCCTACGACCCGGTCTTCGACCCGATCGACCGCGTCTTCCTGCCGCGCGCCGACATCGCCACCGAGACCCTGGTCGCCGGCCTGATCGACCTGGGCTGGGAGGTCGACGACGTCACCGCGTACCGCACCGTACGGGCCTCGCCGCCGCCGGCCGAGACCCGCGAGGCGATCAAGGGCGGCGGCTTCGACGCCGTGCTCTTCACCTCGTCGAGCACGGTCCGCAACCTCGTCGGCATCGCCGGCAAGCCCCACAATGTCACCGTCATCGCCTGCATCGGCCCGGCCACCGCGAAGACCGCGGAGGAGCACGGCCTGCGGGTGGACGTGCTGTCGCCCGAGCCCTCGGTGCTCAAGCTCGCCGAGGCGCTCGCGGAGTTCGGCGCGGCCCGCCGCGACGCCGCCCTGGAGGCCGGCGACCCGGTCACCCGCCCGAGCGAGCGACGTCCCGGATCGCGTAGAAGGGCACGGAGTTGAGCACCACGTACGGCACGTTCCCGGGGTCCCGGCCCCGGCGACTGCGCACCACCCCGGCCATGCGCCGCATGGTCGCCGAGACCCGGCTGCACCCGGCCGACCTGATCCTCCCCGCCTTCGTGCGGGAGGGCATCAGCACCCCGGCGCCGATCTCCGCCATGCCGGGGGTCGTCCAGCACACCCGCGACACCCTGCGGAAGGCCGCCGTCGAGGCGCTGGAGGCCGGCGTCTCCGGGATCATGCTCTTCGGCGTGCCCGAGGAGGCCAAGAAGGACGCCGCCGGCACCGCCGGCACCGACCCGGACGGCATCCTCCAGGTCGCCATCCGCGACGTGAAGGCCGAGGTCGGCGACGAGCTCGTCATCATGTCCGACCTGTGCCTGGACGAGTTCACCGACCACGGTCACTGCGGCGTCCTCGACGCCTCCGGCCGCGTCGACAACGACGCCACGCTGGAGCGCTACGCCGAGATGGCCCAGGTGCAGGCCGACGCCGGCGCCCACGTCGTGGGCCCCAGCGGCATGATGGACGGCCAGGTCGGCGTCATCCGCGACGCCCTCGACCAGACCGGCCACGAGGACGTCTCCGTCCTCGCCTACACCGCCAAGTACGCGTCCGCGTTCTACGGGCCCTTCCGGGAGGCCGTCGGCTCCTCCCTGCAGGGCGACCGCAAGACCTACCAGCAGGACCCGGCCAACTCCCGCGAGTCGATGCGCGAGCTCGCCCTCGACCTCGCCGAGGGCGCCGACATGGTCATGGTCAAGCCGGCCATGCCCTGCCTGGACATCCTCGCCCAGGTCGCCGGCGCCGTCGACGTGCCCGTCGCCGCGTACCAGATCAGCGGCGAGTACGCGATGGTCGAGGCCGCCGCCGCCAACGGCTGGATCGACCGCGACCGCGCCATCATGGAGACCCTCACCGGCATCAAGCGCGCCGGCGCCCAGATGATCCTCACCTACTGGGCGACCGAGGTCGCACGACAGCTCTGACGGCACCGTCCGAGAACGTCAAGGGGCCGGTGCCCGGGGGAATTCCGCCGAAACAGTGGAAAGCCCCCGGGCGCCGGCCCTAGCTTGTGGCGCACACCGCCCCCTCCGCGGAGACGCGCCCATGAGCACCGACCCAGGGCTCCCCGAGAGCTGGGAATACACCCTCCAGGTCCCCTCCGACCCGCTCGCGCCCTGCATCGCCCGCCGCACCCTCCGCACGATCTTCGAGGAACACGGCTTCGCGCGCGTCGCCGAGACCGCCGAACTGCTCACCTCGGAGCTGGTCACCAACTCCTACCGGCACTCCGACGGGCCCGCCTCCGTACGCGTCAGGCGCGAGGGCAAGGGCAGCGCGGTGCGCGTGACCGTGTGGGACACCAACCCCGCCCTGCCCGGACTGCAGGTCACCGCCCTGCCCCGCGAGGACGCCGAGGAAGGACGCGGGCTCGCGCTCGTCATGCGCTGCGCCGACAGCTGGGGAGGATTCGCGCTGCGCCGGCAGCCCCAGGGGCTCACCGGCAAGCTCGTCTGGTTCGAACTGGGCGGGGACGGAGACGAAGGCGGGGGCGGGGGCGGTGAAGCCGCCTGACCCCGCCCCCGCCCCCGCCCCCGCAACCAGGAACTACAGGCGCTCGGGCGTCCGGATGCCCAGCAGCTCCATGCCCTGCCGCAGCGTGCGGGCCGTCAGGTCGCACAGGAAGAGGCGGTTCTCCACCTGGGCCTCCTCCTCGGCCTTCAGCACCGGGCACTGGTCGTAGAACGTCGTGTAGAGCGAGGCCAGCTGGTAGAGGTAACCGGCCAGCTTGTGCGGCGCGAACTCCCCGGCGGCCTCCGCCACCGTCGCCGCGAACTGGTCCAGGTGCAGGCCCAGCGCCCGCTCGGCCGGAGCCAGCGCCAGCTCCGGGCGCGCCGCCGGAACGGCCTCCCCCGCCTTGCGCAGGATCGACTGGATACGGGCGAACGCGTACTGCAGGTAGACCGACGTGTCGCCGTTGAGGGACACCATCTGGTCCAGGTCGAACTTGTAGTCGCGGGCCGCCGACGTCGACAGGTCCGCGTACTTCACGGCGCCGATGCCCACCTGGGCACCCCGCTCCGCGATCTCCTCCTCCGTGAGGTCCTGCGCCTTCTCGCGGACGATCGCCGACGCGCGGTCGATGGCCTCGTCCAGCAGGTCCACCAGCCGGACCGTCTCGCCCTCACGCGTCTTGAACGGCTTGCCGTCCTTGCCCAGGACCGTGCCGAAGCCGAGCTGCACGGCCTTGACGTCGTCCGTCAGCCAGCCTGCCCGGCGGGCCGTCTCGAAGACCATCTTGAAGTGCAGCGACTGACGGACGTCCACCACGTACAGCAGGGTGTCGGCCTTCAGGTTGAAGACGCGGTCGCGGATCGCGGAGAGGTCGGTGGCCGCGTAGCCGAAGCCGCCGTCCGACTTCTGCACGATCAGCGGGACCGGATTGCCGTCCGGGCCCTTCACGTCGTCGAAGAACACGCACAGCGCGCCCTCGGAGCGCACCGCGACACCGGACTCCTCCAGCATCCGGCAGGTCTCCGCCAGCATGTCGTTGTAGCCGGACTCGCCGACGATGTCCTCGTCACGGATCTCGACGTCCAGCTTGTCGAAGACCGAGTAGAAGTAGATCTTCGACTCGTCGACGAACCGCTGCCAGAGCGCGAGGGTCCCCTCGTCGCCCGCCTGGAGGTCCACCACCCGGCGCCGGGCGCGCGCCTTGAACTCCTCGTCCGCGTCGAAGAGCGCGCGCGACGCCTTGTACAGGCGGTTGAGGTTGGACATGGCCTCCTCGCCGGAGACCTCGCCCCCGGCCTTGTGGTCCAGCTCGTGCGGGTGCTCGATCAGGTACTGGATCAGCATGCCGAACTGGGTGCCCCAGTCGCCGATGTGGTGGCGGCTGATCACCTTCTCGCCGGTGAACTCCAGGAGCCGGACGACCGCATTGCCGATCACCGAATTGCGCAGGTGGCCGACGTGCATCTCCTTGGCCACGTTCGGCTGGGCCCAGTCGATGACGGTCGTGCCGGGGTGCTCCGCGAGCGGGGCGCCGAGCCGCTCGTCCGCGGCGCGCGCGGCGAGGGTCTTCGTGATTGCCTCGTCCGTGATCGTGACGTTCAGGAAGCCGGGGCCCGAGACCTCGACCTCCTTGATCAGATCACCGGCCGGAAGGCCCTCGACGACCTTGCCCGCCAGCTCGCGCGGGTTGCCCCCCAGCTTCTTGGCCAGCGCCAGCATCCCGTTGGCCTGGAAGTCGGCCCGGTCGCTTCGGCGCAGCAGCGGATCGGCGGCACCGGCCTCCGGCAGGGCTGCCGAGAGGGCGTCCGCGATGCGCTGGTGGAGCGAGGAAGCGAGGGAGGGAACCGAAGCCATGGGATGGGTGCCATTCCGGTAGGCGGCATGTGATGGTCCCCCCGATTATCCCATGCGCCTACCACGGCCCCCGCGGTAATTTCACCGGAGCCGGGCAACCCCGGAGCCACCCCTCCCGTCTGGGACAATGGTCATGCCAGGACCGTAAGGAAGGAAGTGCCGTGGCTCAGGCTCAGAGCACCGAGGCCGACTGGGTCTCCCGTTTCGCCGACGAGGTCATTGCCGAAGCGGAGCGCCGGGCCCCCGGCAAACCGATCGTCGTCGCCTCGGGCCTGTCGCCCTCCGGCCCGATCCACCTCGGCAATCTGCGCGAGGTCATGACGCCCCACCTCGTCGCCGACGAGATCCGCCGCCGCGGCCACCAGGTCCGCCACGTCCTCTCCTGGGACGACTACGACCGCTACCGCAAGGTGCCGAACGGCGTCCCGGGCATCGACGAGTCCTGGGCCGCCCACATCGGCAAGCCCCTGACCTCCGTCCCGGCCCCCGCCGGCTCGGCGTACCCGAACTGGGCCGAGCACTTCAAGGCCGCCATGGTCGCCTCGCTCGCCGAGCTCGGCATCGAGTACGACCCGATCAGCCAGACCGAGCAGTACACCTCCGGCGTCTACCGCGAGCAGATCCTGCACGCGATGAAGCACCGCGCCGACATCGACGCGATCCTCGACCAGTACCGGACGAAGGACAAGGCGACCGGCCAGCCGAAGAAGCAGGGCCAGAAGCAGCAGCAGAAGCCCGTCGACGAGGCCGAGCTGGAGGCCGCCGAGGGCTCCGGCGCCGCAGCCGAGGACGACGGCAGCGGCTCCGGCGCGGGCTACTTCCCGTACAAGCCCTACTGCGGCGTCTGCGAGCGCGACCTGACGACCGTCACCGCGTACGACGACGAGACCACCGAGCTCGCCTACACCTGCGTGTGCGGCAACGCAGAGACCGTCCTGCTCAGCGAGTTCAACCGCGGCAAGCTGGTCTGGAAGGTCGACTGGCCCATGCGCTGGGCCTACGAGGGCGTCATCTTCGAGCCCTCCGGCGTGGACCACTCCTCCCCGGGCTCGTCCTTCGTCGTCGGCGGCCAGATCGTCCGCAAGGTCTTCGGCGGCGAGCAGCCCATCGGCCCGATGTACGCCTTCGTCGGCATCAGCGGCATGGCCAAGATGTCCTCCTCCAAGGGCGGCGTGCCCACCCCCGGCGACGCCCTGAAGATCATGGAGGCGCCGCTGCTGCGCTGGCTCTACGCCCGCCGCAAGCCCAACCAGTCCTTCAAGATCGCCTTCGACCAGGAGATCCAGCGGCTCTACGACGAGTGGGACAAGCTGGAGGCCAAGGTCGCCGACGGCACCGTCCTGCCCGCCGACGCCGCCGCGCACTCCCGCGCCGCGCGCACGGCCGCCGGCGAGCTGCCCCGCACGCCCCGGCCGCTGCCGTACCGCACGCTCGCCTCCGTCGTCGACATCACCGCCGGCCACGACGAGCAGACGGTCCGCATCCTCAGCGACCTCGACCCGGCCAACCCGGTCGCCGACCTCGACGAGGTCCGCCCGCGCCTGGACCGTGCCGAGCACTGGATCAACACCCAGGTCCCCGCCGAGTCCCGCACGATCGTCCGCTCCGAGCCCGACACCGAGCTCCTCGGCTCGCTCGACGAGCAGAGCCGCGAGTCCCTGCGGCTGCTCCTGGACGGCCTGGACGACCACTGGTCGCTCGACGGCCTGACCACGCTCGTCTACGGCGTGCCCAAGGTCCAGGCCGGCCTCACGCCCGACGCCAAGCCGACCCCGGAGCTGAAGGTCGCCCAGCGGTCCTTCTTCGCCCTGCTCTACCACCTGCTGGTGAGCCGCGACACCGGCCCGCGCCTGCCCACGCTGCTGCTCGCGGTGGGGGCGGACCGGGTCCGCAAGCTCCTGGGCTCGTAACTCCCGGCCGCACGAAGACGCCGGGCCGGCTCGATCGGAATCGAGCCGGCCCGGCGTCTTCGCGTGCGGTGCGGTGCGGTGCTACTTGTTCGCCGCGGCGACCGCCGCCACCGCCTCCTTGGCCGCCTCCTGCGCGCCCTTGGCGATGTCCTCCGCAGCCGGGTTCTTCGCGCCCTGGAAGCCGGCACCGCTGTACTTCACGGTGACGACGACATTGCCCGTACGGGCCACGACCGTCGCGTTGCGGTAGTCGTCGTCGTCCTTCTTGGTGTCCGTGGCCACCAGGCTCGCGCCGTCGCCGATGCCCTCGGCCTTGCCGGTCTTCGCGTCCTTCGCGCCGTCCGCCGTGGTCGCCTTCGTCACCTGCTGCTCGGCGAACTTCTCGGCGCGCTTCTCACCCGAACCGAGCGTCGGGTCGGAGGCCAGCCGCTTGTAGGAGACCGTCAGCGAACGGAACTGCAGGTCCTTGACGTCCTCGTCGTTCAGGCCGTTCCAGAAGCAGCTCGCCGAGTCGTTGGCGTCGCTGGTGGGGAGGGCCTCGCCCTCCTTCTTCTTCGCCTTCGGCACCAGCGAGTCGATCGTCTTCTCGGAGATCGTCTTGCAGACCTCCGGCGGCAGCTTGGCGAACGTGGCCGCCTTCACCGAGGGCGACGCGCTGGGAGCCGACGCCGGGGCGGAGGGGGACGACGACTTCTTCTTGGCGCCGCCGTCGTCGTCCGAGCAGCCGGTGGCGACGAGCATCACCGGTACTGCGGCGCAGGCGAGGAGTCGGGCGAGTCGCGGGGCTGTTCGGTGCATGGGTCCTTCGCTCGTTCGGTGTCGAGGGGCCGGCCTTGCGGTCGGCCCTCCTGGTCGGCCTTTACTGGATCGGCCTTGCTGGTCGGCTGTGCTGGTCGGCACGGTACGCGGCCGATGCGGGCCGGTGGCCGTATTGAGGTGTTACTCGCCGGGCCGGGTCGGGCTAATTGCCGAAGTGCCCCGCTTCGAGCTCGCGGGCCAGGGACTGGGCCTTGCCCTGGAGGTCCTCGCTGGCGGGCACGTGCAGCTTGTCCACCGACCACTGGTCGTAGGCGATGGTGACGATCACGTTCGCCGCCCGGAAGACGATGTTGATGTCCCGGTGCACGCCGGAGCCCGAGTTGATCAGCTTGTCGTCGATGAAGGCGTCGTCGCCGAGGTCGTCGAGGACGCGCGGCGCGAGCGACGCGCCGCCGGCCGGGGAGCCGGAGGCGGACGGCGCGCCCGTCCGGGAGGCGGACGGGGACGGCGAGCCGCTCGCCGCGCCGCCCTGCGGGTGCGGGCCGGAGCTCGCGCCCTTCGACGCCCCCGCGGAGGCCGCGGGCGACGAGCCGGACGCCGAGGGGGAGGCCGAGGAGACCGGGATGTGCGCGGCGGCCGCCTGCCGGCCGTAGAGCTGCTCCGCGCGCTGCTCGTCGCTGACGCCGGGCTGGTACGACACGACGCGCTCGAAGTCCACCGCCAGGTGCCGGGTGCCCTGCGGGGTCTCCAGCTTCCAGCGGCAGCCGACGCGGCGGTCGGTGTCGTAGGTGATCGCGGCCTGTCCCTTGTAGAGCTTCGCGGTGTCGCGGCCGTCCTCGTCGTCGCCCGTGGCGGGCAGGAGGCGGCGCAGGGTGTCGCGGTTCACGTAGCCGCAGGGCTCGGGGAGGCTGTGGTACTTGCCCGGCTGCGCGGCGGGCGCGGTGGACCCGGCGCGGCCGGGCTTGGAGTCGTCGCCGCCGTCGGCGCCGGCCCCGCCGCTGCAGGCGGTGAGCACCGCGGCGAGCAGGGCGGCGGCCAGTGCGGCGGCCGGTGCGTGAGCCCTTCGCTGCACTGTCCGTGGCTCCTTCCACCGGCTGCGGGCCGCATCCCGTGCCGGAAAACGTGTTGCCGCCGCGGAGGCGGCGGCTGGACAGTATGTCTACCGCAAGCGCCGCCGCGTCTGCCGGTCCGCTGTCGCGAATCGTGAGATATGTCCGGCTTTTGCGTTATCTTGCTTTTACGGGGTTATGAGGAAAACCATGTCCTACACCGAGGTGCCCGGCGCCCGGGTTCCGATCCGCATGTGGACCGATCCGGCCACGGTCGAGGACGTCGCCATGCAGCAGCTGCGCAACGTCTCCACCCTGCCATGGATCAAGGGACTCGCGGTCATGCCGGACGTCCACTTCGGCAAGGGCGCCACGGTCGGCTCGGTGATCGCCATGCAGGGCGCGGTGTGCCCGGCGGCGGTCGGCGTCGACATCGGCTGCGGGATGTCCGCGGTGAAGACGTCCCTGACGGCCAACGACCTGCCCGGTGATCTCTCGCGGCTGCGGTCGAAGATCGAGGAAGCCATTCCGGTGGGCTTCTCGATGCATGACGACCCGGTCGACCCGCGACGGCTGCACGGGCTGCCGACGGCAGGGTGGGACGATTTTTGGGGGCGGTTCGACGGGGTCGCGGAAGCGGTCAAATTCCGTCAGGGTCGGGCTCTGAAGCAGATGGGATCGCTCGGAGGCGGAAATCATTTCATTGAATTCTGTCTCGATGAGTCGGGTTCGGTCTGGCTGATGCTCCACTCCGGCTCCCGCAACATCGGCAAGGAACTGGCCGAGTACCACATCGGCGAGGCCCGGAAGCTCTCGCACAACCAGAACCTGGTCGACCGCGACCTCGCGGTCTTCATCGCGGACACCCCGCAGATGGCCGCCTACCGGCACGACCTGTTCTGGGCCCAGGAGTACGCGCGGCACAACCGCGAGATCATGATGGCGCTCTTCAAGGACGTGGTCCGCAAGGAGTTCAAGAAGGCCAAGCCCCTGTTCGAGCCGACGATCTCCTGCCACCACAACTACGTCTCGGAAGAGCAGTACGAAGGCATGGACCTGCTGGTCACCCGCAAGGGCGCGATCCGCGCCGGCGGCGGCGAGTACGGCATCATCCCGGGCTCGATGGGCACCGGCTCGTACATCGTCCGCGGCCTGGGCAACGAGGCGTCGTTCAACTCGGCCTCGCACGGCGCCGGCCGGCGGATGAGCCGCAATCAGGCGAAGAAGCGATTCTCCGAGCGGGACCTGGCGGAGCAGACGCGGGGCGTCGAGTGCCGCAAGGACCGCGGCGTCGTCGACGAGATCCCGGCCGCGTACAAGCCGATCGAGCAGGTCATGGACCAGCAGCGGGATCTCGTCGAGGTCGTGGCCAAGCTCAAGCAGGTCGTCTGTGTGAAGGGCTGACCGCCCCGCCACGCACCGCCTTGCCGTCCGGGCATCGTGGACATGGCCGCCTGCCCTCCCCGTCGGTCCCACTGCGGTGGGAGCCACTCCGGCGGGGAGGGGCGGCCGGCGCGCTGGGGCCGGGCCCCGGACCGGGGTGTCGCCAGGCCCCTAGGCGCGTACGTCCTGCGGGTACCAGCGCAGCTCGACCGTGTTGCCGTCCGGGTCCAGGACGTAGAGGGACTCCGCGTTGCCGCGGGCGCCGAAGCGCCGGCCCGGGCCGTCGACGACGGTGAAGACGCCGGAGTCGATCACGGTCTGCCAGTCGAGGGGCTCGACCGCGAGGCAGATGTGGTCGACGTTGGAGGCGGCCGCGTCGCCGCGGTCGCGCTCCACCAGGTCGATGATCGCGGTGGGGGAGATGCGCACGGACGGGAACGGCGCCCGGCCGGCGCGCCACTCGTCGACGCGGACGGGGTCGAGACCGAGCGGCCCGGTGTAGAAGGCGAGGGACCGCTCGACGTCGGCGACGTTGAGGACGAGGTGGTCGAAGGCTATGACGCGCATGTGCTTCCCTTTCGTGCCGGGCCGTCCCCCCGGACGGCCGCTCCATGAACGTAGCCGTTGGAGATCATCCGCGCGATCTTTCGCCGGCCTCCGTTTCCGCGCGCCGCGGTCTCAGGCCCCGCGGTGGACCTTGTAGTTGCTGGCCTGCGCGCGGGGGCGGACGACGAGCAGGTCGATGTTCACGTGCGGGGGCCGGGTGACGGCCCAGCCGATGGTGTCGGCGACGTCCTCGGCGGTGAGGGGCTCGGCGACGCCCGCGTAGACGGCGTCGGCCTTGGCCCGGTCGCCGCGGAAGCGGGTGAGGGCGAACTCGTCGGTGCGCACCATGCCGGGGGCGATCTCGATGACGCGGACGGGCTGTCCGCACAGCTCCAGGCGGAGGGTCTCGGCGACGGCGTGGGCGCCGTGCTTGGCGGCGGCGTAACCGCTGCCGCCCTCGTAGGTGCCGAGGGCCGCGGTGGAGGAGAGGATCAGGACCGTGCCGTCGCCGCTCGCGGTGAGGGCGGGGAGCAGGGCCTGGGTCATGTGGAGCACGCCGAGGACGTTGACCTCGTACATGGTGCGCCAGTCCGCGGGGTCGGCGGTGGCGACGGGGTCGGCGCCGTGGGCGCCGCCGGCGTTGTTGATCAGGACGTCGACGCGGTCGAGGGTCGCGGCGAAGGCGTCGACGGCGGCGCGGTCGGTGACGTCGAGGGCGTGGGCGCGGGCGCCGGGGAGCTCTTTGGCGAGGGCCTCGATGCGGTCGGCGCGGCGGGCGGTGAGGATGACGCGGTAGCCCTCGGCGGCGAGCCGGCGGGCGGTGGCGGCGCCGATGCCGCTGCTCGCGCCGGTGATGACGGCAGTGCGGGTGCTCATGGTGGTGCCTCCTGAGGCGCGCGGGGTGTCCCCGGGCAGGATATTCAGCGGCCGCGTGGCACGTACATGATGATCGCCACGCCGATGAGGCAGACGAGTGCGCCGAGGACGTCGTAGCGGTCGGGCCGGTAGCCGTCGGCGGCCATGCCCCAGGCGAGGGAGCCGGCGACGAAGATCCCGCCGTAGGCGGCGAGGATGCGGCCGAAGTGGGCGTCGGGCTGGAGGGTGGCGACGAATCCGTAGGCCCCGAGGGCGGCGATGCCGGCGCCGATCCAGGCCCATCCGGGTGCCCGGTGCTCGCGCACGCCCTGCCAGACCAGCCAGGCTCCGCCGATCTCCAGGAGCGCGGCGAGGAGGAAGAGGGCGATGGAGCGGGCGATCAGCATGATCGCAGCGTACGGCGGTGCGGTGCGGGCGTGGGGTTACGGCCAGACGAGGCAGTAGGGCTGGTGGCCGTTCTCGTGGAGGCGGTGGGAGAAGTCCTGCCACTCGCGCAGGAGCTGGTAGACGCCGAAGGCGTCGCGGGGGCCGCCGCGGTCGGGGACCGTGGACCAGATGAAGGCGGCGGCGCCGACGGACTCCTCGCCGATGCCGCGCAGCGGGTCGACGACGGTCATGGGCAGTTTGACGACGGCGTAGTCGGGGTGGAGGACGACCAGTTCGAGCGGGGGGACCTTGTGCAGGGGTATGCCTTCGATGCCGGTGAGCACCATGGCGGCCACGGTCTCCGGCTTGATGCGGGTGAACATGCCGCCCATGCCGAGCTCGTCGCCGCCGAGCTCCTCGGGGCGCATGGAGATCGGGACGTTCGCCGCGGCCGCGCTGCTGGGTGCCCCGAAGTACTTGTAGGTCACCCCCACGCGGCCGCTCCTGTTTCCCGTGCTGTTCGTCTTGCCCGTGCTGCTGCTCGTGCTGCTCGTGTTGTTGTCCGTGCTGTCCGTGAGGTGTTCCTCGCGCCGGTCGCGCCGGCCCCTGTGGCGCCCCCTGCGGGACTGCCGGGCGCGCTCGGGGCCCAGGTCACCGGTGCCCTCACCCAGTCCGCCACCGCGCTGCATATCTCCACCTGACCGCTTTTTCCTACGCAGCACTGCCCCCGCCGCGCAACCCGATCATCGTCTCAGAGACCTCCCCCGTGCAGAGCGTGCGAAACGCCCGGAGCCTAGTCCGGGTGAGGCTCTGAGACTATGGCTAGCGTGAGCTACCCATTTGATGCCCCAGTCTCGCAGGTCCTGTTCGACCGCGCCGCTGTCGTGACGCCCGGCGGCGTGAACTCCCCGGTCCGGGCTTTCCGGGCCGTGGGGGGTACGCCCCGGTTCATGGTGTCCGGCACCGGTCCGTACCTCACCGATGCCGATGGCCGGGAGTACGTCGACCTCGTGTGCTCGTGGGGGCCGATGATCCTCGGGCACGCGCACCCCGAGGTGATCGCGGCCGTCCAGGAGGCGGTGGCCCGGGGGACGTCCTTCGGTACGCCGGGTGAGGGGGAGGTCGCGCTCGCCGAGGAGATCGTCGCGCGCATCGAGCCCGTGGAGCAGGTGCGCCTGGTGTCGTCGGGCACCGAGGCGACGATGTCGGCGATCCGGCTGGCGCGCGGGTTCACCGGCCGCGCCAAGGTGATCAAGTTCGCGGGCTGCTACCACGGTCACGTGGACGCGCTGCTGGCGGCGGCGGGCTCGGGCGTGGCCACGTTCGGGCTGCCGGACACGCCGGGCGTCACGGGCGCGCAGGCCGGGGACACCATCGTGCTGCCGTACAACGACCTGGAGGCGGTGCACGAGGCGTTCCACGCGTTCCCCGGGGAGATCGCCTGTGTGATCACGGAGGCGTCGCCGGGCAACATGGGCGTGGTGCCGCCGCTGCCGGGCTTCAACCAGGGGCTGAAGGACGCGTGCGCCAAGAACGGCGCGCTGTTCATCTCGGACGAGGTGATGACCGGTTTCCGCACGTCGAAGGCGGGCTGGTACGGCGTCGACGGCGTGAAGCCGGACCTGATGACGTTCGGCAAGGTGATGGGCGGCGGCTTCCCGGCGGCGGCGTTCGGCGGCCGGGCCGATGTGATGGCGCACCTGGCTCCGGCGGGCCCGGTCTACCAGGCGGGCACGCTGTCGGGTAACCCGGTGGCGACGGCGGCGGGTCTGGCGCAGCTGCGGCTGCTGGACGACGCGGCGTACGCGAAGGTCGACGCGGTGTCCGCGGAGATCAGCGGTCTGGTGAGCGAGGCGCTGACCAAGCAGGGCGTGGTGCACCGCCTGCAGACGGCGAGCAACATGTTCTCGGTGTTCTTCACCGGGCGCGAGGTGCGGAACTACGACGACGCGAGGGCGCAGGAGTCGTTCCGTTTCAACGCCTTCTTCCACTCGATGCTGTCGCAGGGCGTGTACCTGCCGCCGTCGGCGTTCGAGTCGTGGTTCGTCTCGACGGCGCACGACGAGGCGGCGGTGGAGCGGATCGCGGCGGCGCTGCCGGCGGCGGCGCGTGCGGCGGCCGAGGCGACCGAGGGGGAGGCCAAGTGAGTTCGGCGAAGGACGCGGCGCGGGGGCGGGACGACATCACGGTCGTGCACCTGATGCGCCATGGTGAGGTCCACAACCCGGAGGGCGTGCTCTACGGGCGGCGGGCCGGTTACCACCTGTCGGACCTGGGCCGCCGGATGGCGGACCGGGTGGCGGAGCACCTGGCGGGGCGGGACATCACCCATGTGGTGGCCTCGCCGCTGGAGCGGGCGCAGGAGACGGCTTCGCCGATCGCCAAGACGCACGGGCTGGATCTTGCGACGGACGAGCGGCTGATCGAGGCGGCGAACGTCTTCGAGGGCAAGACGTTCGGGGTCGGTGACGGCGCGCTGAAGAAGCCGGCGAACTGGAAGTACCTGACGAATCCTTTCCGCCCGTCGTGGGGCGAGCCGTACGTCGAGCAGGTCGTGCGGATGATGAGTGCGCTGGACGCGGCGAAGGACGCGGCGCGCGGTCACGAGGCGGTGTGCGTGAGCCACCAGCTGCCGATCTGGATCGTGCGGAGCTTCGTGGAGCGGCGGCGGCTGTGGCACGACCCGCGGAGGCGGGAGTGCACCCTGGCGAGCCTGACGACGTTCACCTATCGGGGGGACAGGATCGTGTCGGTGGGGTACAGCGAGCCGGCCCGGGATCTGGTGCCGGCGCATCTCCTTGCGGGGGCCAAGCCGGTGAAGGGCGGGTCCAAGGCGTTCGGCGCCTGAAACCCTTTCGGCGGAGTCCGGGTTGCTCCGTAAGGCGGCTCCGGCTGCGTAAATGCGGGGCAACTCCGTAAAGACGGGGGAAACTGCGCAACCGCCGTACTCGACGCGCCCTCTCACGCAATGTCGTTTTATATGGACGACAACGGCGTGGGGCACGGCGAGTACGGACGGAGTCGACATGCGCGACATCAGCCGACGGGGTCTCCTCGGGTGGGGTGTGGGAGCGGCCGCGGCGCTGGGCGGCGTCGCCGGCTGCTCGTCCACGGCGGCCCCGGAACGACGCAGCGGTCCGGCGGCGAAGGCCGTCGAGCGGGCGAAGGCCAGGCCGATCGGGGACGGTTCGACGGCGGACGCGGGGCCGCAGCCCAACCAGCCGCCGGAGCCCGAGCGGCTGGAGCCGGGGCAGCGGCCGCCGCAGTTCGTGATCTTCTCGTGGGACGGGGCGGGCGAGGTCGGCAACGGGCTCTTCCCGCGCTTCCGGAAGCTGGCGCAGGACCACAACGCGCGGATGACGTTCTTCCTGTCCGGGCTGTACCTGCTGCCCGAGGCGAAGCGGCACCACTACAAGCCGCCGAACAACCCGGTCGGCGCCTCCGACATCGGCTACCTCACCGACGACCACGTCCGGGCGACGCTTGCGAACGTGCGGGAGGCGTGGCTGGAGGGGCACGAGATCGGCACCCACTTCAACGGCCACTTCTGCTCCGGCGAGGGGTCGGTCGGCAAGTGGGAGGGGGAGGACTGGGAGTCGGAGATCGAGCAGGCGGTCTCCTTCGTCACGGAGTGGCGGACGAACACCGGGTTCGATGATCTGGAGCCGTTGCCGTTCGACTACCGCAAGGAGCTCGTGGGCGCCCGGACGCCGTGTCTGCTGGGGCAGGACAACCTGCTGCCGACGGCGGCGAAGCTCGGCTGGCGCTATGACGCGAGTTCTCCGGGCGGGACGCAGGTGTGGCCGTCGAAGAAGCACGGTCTGTGGGATCTCCCGCTGCAGCAGATTCCCTTTCCCGGGCATTCGTTCGAAGTCCTGTCGATGGACTACAACATCCTCGCCAATCAGTCGAAGAACACCACGCGCGGCCCTTCGGTGCACTATCCGGAATGGCGGCAGCAGGCCCTGGACGCCTATCTCGCCGGATTCGAGCGGGCGTACGAGACGAACAGGGCTCCGTTCTTCATCGGCAACCACTTCGAGGAGTGGAACGGCGGCATTTATATGGATGCGGTGGAGGAAGCTCTGAAACGCATCGCCGACGATCGGTACAAGGACGTGCGGCTGGTCTCCTTCCGCCAGTTCGTGGACTGGCTGGACGCCCAGGACCCGGCCGTGCTGAGCGCGCTGCGCCGGCTGGAGGTCGGCGAGAAGTGGCACGCCAGGGTGGCTGCCTGACCGCCCGCGCGGTCGCGTTCCCGGGCCCCGCCGGGCGCCGGCTCACGTCACAGGGGGGCGCGGAAGATCCCTAAACGGACCATGCGAAACTTTTCACATGAGTGCCTGCCGCGCCCTTCGACGCCCCGGACCACGCCGGCGTATCACCATGCCGGCCATCCTCGCCGCCGCCGCGGCCCTGTCCCTGACCGCCTGCGGCTCGGGCGACAACCCCAAGAGCGGCGGCCAGACCCAGTTCGTGCAGGGCACGGGCGGCGTGAGCGTCGTCAGCGACAAGGGCGGGCGGCAGGACGCGCCCGACCTCTCCGGCAAGACGCTGGAGGGCAAGGAGCTCGACATCGCCAAGGACTACAAGGGCAAGATCGTCGTCCTTAACGTCTGGGGCTCGTGGTGCTCCCCGTGCCGCGCCGAGGCCAAGAACCTCGTCAACGTCGCCAACGACTACAAGGACAAGGGCGTCCAGTTCGTCGGGCTCAACACCCGCGACTCCGACCCCGCCCCGGCGATCAAGTTCGAGAAGGAGTTCGAGGTCCCGTACCCGAGCCTCTACGACTCGGCCGGCAAGCTCCTGCTGCGCTTCCCTGCGGGCAGCCTCAACCCGCAGTCCATCCCCTCCACCGTCTTCATCGACCGCGACGGGAAGATCGCCGCTCGGGCGATCAAGGCGCTGACCGAGGAAGAGCTGCGCAAGACGCTCGACCCGCTGGTCGCGGAGAAGTGACCCCGTGACCCCCGCCACCTCCGCCGCCGTCACGGTCGCCGTCGGCGAGATGAACCAGACGGTGCTCTCCGGGGCGCTGCTGCTGGCCCTGCCCGTCGCCCTGTTCGGCGGGCTGGTCTCGTTCTTCTCGCCGTGCGTGCTGCCGCTCGTCCCCGGCTACCTCTCCTACGTGACGGGGGTCAGCGGCGCGGATCTGGCGGAGTCCCGCAAGGGCCGGATGCTCGCCGGCTCCACCCTCTTCGTGCTCGGCTTCACCTTCGTCTTCGTCTCCATGGGCACGCTCTTCGGCTGGGTCGGCCGGGCGCTGCTGGTCCACCAGGAGACGATCACCAAGGTGATGGGGGTCCTCACCATCGCGATGGGCCTCGCCTTCATGGGTCTGCTGAACAGATTCGGGCAGCGCGAGTTCCGCTTCCACACCCGGCCCACCATGGGCCTGGTGGGGGCGCCGCTGCTGGGCGCGCTCTTCGGGCTCGGCTGGGCCCCGTGCATCGGCCCGACGCTCGCCTCCGTCCTCTCCCTCTCCTCCACCCAGGCCAGCGCCGGGCGCGGCGCGCTGCTGACCGTCGCCTACTGCCTCGGCCTGGGCCTGCCGTTCATCCTCAGCGCGGTGGCCTTCCGGCGCGCGCTGGGTGCGTTCGGCTGGGTCAAGCGGCACTATGCATGGGTCATGCGCGCCGGCGGGCTGATGCTGGTCGTGGTCGGCGTGCTCCTCGTCACGGGGGTGTGGGACAGCATGATCCGCGAACTGCAGACGTGGTCCAGCTCTTTCTCCCCCGAGGTCTGATGTAAATGGGCACGACAGAGACACCCCCCGCCGCCGACGGCGCGGCCGACGAGACGGACGCCGCTGCCGGCTCGCAGCTGTCCACGGCCCCCGAGGAGGAGCGCGGCCAGGCCGTGCCCGGCTCCTTCGGCGGCGTCCGCAAGCCCGGAGCGCTTGGGTACGTGGCCTGGACCGCCCGCGAGGCGATCGGCTGGGCCCGCTGGTTCTGGCGGCAGCTGACCTCCATGCGGGTCGCCCTGATCCTGCTGTTCCTGCTCTCGCTGGCGACCGTCCCCGGCTCGCTCGTCCCGCAGACCGGCGTGGACGCGGTCAAGGCCGAGGAGTGGCGCAAGACCCACGAGACGCTCGGGCCGCTCTACGACAAGCTCGGCCTCTTCCACGTCTACAGCTCGGTGTGGTTCTCCGCGATCTACATCCTGCTGTTCACGTCCCTCGTCGGCTGCATCATCCCGCGCACCTGGCAGTTCGCCGGGCAGCTCCGCGGCCGCCCGCCGGCCGCCCCCCGCAACCTCAAGCGGCTGCCGGCCCACACCACGTGGCGCACGGACGCCGAGCCCGAGCAGGTCCTGGCCGCGGCCCGCGCGCTGCTGAAGAAGCGCCGCTTCCGCACCGAGCGGGGCAGCGACTCCGTGGCCTCCGAGAAGGGCTACCTGCGCGAGGCCGGCAACCTCGTCTTCCACATCGCGCTCATCGTGCTGCTCATCGCCTTCGCCTCCGGGCAGCTGTGGAAGTCCGAGGGTCAGAAGCTGATCGTCGAGGGCGACGGCTTCGCCAACACGCTCGTCCAGTACGACGACTTCAAGTCCGGCTCGCTGTTCACGGCCGACGACCTCAAGCCCTTCAGCTTCTACCTCGACGACTTCGAGGCGACGTACGAGCGCACCGGCCCCCAGCGCGGCACCCCGCGCACCTACGAGGCCCACGTCACCTACCACGAGGGCGCCGACGGGCCCGGCCGCAAGGCCACGGTCAAGGTCAACGAGCCGCTGGAGACCTCCGACTCGAAGGTCTACCTGATCGGCCACGGCTACGCGCCCGTCGTCACCGTCCGCGACGGTCAGGGCGACGTCGCCTTCCGCGGCGGCATCCCGTCCCTGCCGATCGACAACAACATCACCGAGTCGACCGTCCTCAAGGTCGGCGACTACCGCACCAAGGACGGCACGAAGGACCAGATCGGCTTCAAGGGCAACTTCGTGCCCACCTTGGACCTGAAGACCGGCACCATGCTGTCCCAGTTCCCCGACCTGGACAATCCGCGCCTCGTCCTCACCGCCTACCACGGCAGCCTCGGCACCGACAGCGGCACACCGCAGAACGTCTACCAGCTCGACGTGTCCAAGATGAAGCAGTTCAAGGACAAGGACGGCAACCCCTTCGCGCAGGCCCTCAAGGTCGGCGACACCATGACGCTGCCCGACGGCGGCACCCTGAAGTTCGAGGGCATCAAGCCCTGGGCCACCTTCCAGATCTCCCAGCAGCCCGGCAACGCCACCGCCCTCGCCGGCGCGGTCGCCGCCCTCGCCGGCGTCGCCGGCTCCCTGTTCATCCAGCGCCGCCGCGTCTGGGTGCGGGCCGTCCGCGGCAAGGACGGGCACACCGTCGTCGAGCTGGCCGGCCTCGGCCGCAGCGAGTCCGCGAAGCTCCCCGAGGAGCTCGCCGACCTCGCCGGCGCCCTGCAGGCCGACGCCCCGCCCGTGACCGCCACGGACGCCCCCGACCCCGCGGAGTCCGCAGAGTCCGCGGATTCCTCCGCAGCATCCGAAGGAGCGCGCGCGTGATCGCCATCGCTGCCGCAGCCAACGAGAACCTGGCCCACATCAGCAACGTGCTGATCTATTCGGCCATGGCCGTCTACACCCTGGCCTTCCTCGCCCACATCGCCGAGTGGGTGTTCGGCAGCCGGAGCGCCGTCGGCCGCACCGCCGCCGCGATCACCACCGAGGCCGGGGCCGCGCGCGCCGCCGCGGCCGGAGCGAGCGCCCAGGGCGGCGGCACCGCCGTCCTGGAGCGCCCCAAGGTCGTCACCCGCGCCGCCACCGGCAGCCGCGACGTGCCCGACGGCCCCGGCGCCGCCGGCACCAGCGAGAAGGGCGACGTCTACGGCCGCATCGCCGTCTCGCTGACCGTGCTGTCCTTCCTGCTGCACGCCGGCTCGGTGCTCACCCGGGCGCTGTCCGTGCAGCGGGCCCCCTGGGGCAACATGTACGAGTTCTCCACGACCTTCGGCATGACGGTCGTCGGCGTCTACCTCGGCCTGCTGGCCTTCAAGAAGAACGTGCGCTGGCTCGGCCTGCCGCTGACCACCACGATCCTCCTCGACCTCGGCCTCGCCGTCTCCGTGCTCTACACCGAGAGCGACCAGCTCGTCCCGGCCCTCCACTCGTACTGGCTGTGGATCCACGTCTCCACCGCGATCCTGTGCGGCGCCGCGTTCTGGGTCGGCGCCTGCTCCACCCTGCTCTACCTCTTCCGCGACGGCTACGAGGCCCGCCTCGTCGAGGGCCGCACCGGCGCCGGCCTGCGCCGCTACCTGGACGAGCTGCCGCAGGACCGCCGTTACGCCCGCTTCAAGGCCAAGCTCGCGCTGCGCACCGACAACCCCATGTCGCGCCTGCCCGCCGCCGCCACCCTCGACAAGCTGGGCTACCGCATCAACGCGACGGTCTTCCCGCTGTGGACCTTCACGATCATCGCCGGCGCCATCTGGGCCGAGGCCGCCTGGGGCCGCTACTGGGGCTGGGACCCCAAGGAGGTCTGGTCCTTCATCACCTGGGTCGCCTACGCCTGCTTCCTGCACGCCCGCGCGACCGCCGGCTGGAAGGGCCGCAAGGCCGCCTACATCGCCCTGGCCGCCTTCGCCTGCTACATCTTCAACTACTACGGCGTGAACATCTTCGTCACCGGCAAGCACTCGTACGCCGGCGTCTGACCGCCGCGCGTCCCCCCGTACGGCCCGTTTCCCGCGCTTCCCGGAGCGCGGGAGGCGGGCCGCGGTGGTAGAGCTGGGGGTATGGAGATCCCCTCCCTCTACGGGAAGTCCGAGCCGCGAGGTGAGGACAGCCACCTCCTGCGCTACGAGCTGTCGCTGCCCTACCCGCTGCCCGAGGTGTGGATGGCCGTCGCCACCCCCGAGGGCCTGCCGACGTGGCTGGCCGCGGCCGAGCCGTTCGAGCAGCGGGAGGGCGGGGCCATCACGCTGCGCTGGCTGAACACCGACGCCGCCGGGAAGTCCACCGTGGCCCCCGGCCGCGTCACCGCCTGGCAGCCGCGGCGGCTGGCCGAGTACACCGTCGAGATCCACGGCCGGATCCGCTTCGAGCTGGAGGAGGCCCCGGCCGCCGTCGGCGGGACGCTGCTGCACTTCACCAACGAGTTCACCGGCCCCGACACCGTCCGCCTGGACTGCCTGGCGGGCTGGCACCACCACTTCGAGTACCTGCTGGAGGCCCTCGCCGGCCGGCCCGCGGACTGGTCGGGATGGACCCTCGAACGGTGGCGGAAGCTGCGCGCCGAGTACGAGCTGCGCGGCACCGGCGACCCCGGCGCACCGCCCGCGGGCGGCTCCTGAGGGCGCCTCCTGAGGGCCGTCAGCGCCTGGGCCGCCTGCCCTTCTCCTGCTCCGGCGGGGTCTGGCGGGCGCCCGGCAGCGTGGGCTTGGGCAGGTGGGTCACGTCCCACCGGGCCTGCTCCAGCAGCTGCGCGGTGTCCGAGGGCAGCCGCGGCGGGCGCGTGGCCCGGTCGGTGAACCCGAACGCCGAGGTCAGGTCGCCGAAGGCGCGCCGCCGCCAGGCGCTGATGTTCGGCTCCCGCACCCCCGTCCACACCTCCAGGAAGCGCAGCACCGAGGTGTGGTCGAAGGCGTCGCCCGCGGCCCAGCCGCCCACCGTCCACGGCGACACGATCAGGCACGGCACCCGGAAGCCGCCGCCGATCGGCAGCTTCCCCACGAACTCGTCCGCCGTGCCCGCCGGCGGCACCGGCGGCGGCACGTGGTCGAAGAGGCCGTCGTTCTCGTCGTAGTTCAGGATGAAGACCGTCTTCGCCCACACGTCGGGGTTGTCCGCGATGGCCTCGATCTTCCGGGCCACGTAGTCCGCGCCCGCGGCCGGCAGGTAGCGCGGGTGCTCCGACTGCGCCGCCGTCGGGATGATCCAGGAGACGGCCGGCAGCCTGCCGTTGCGGGCGTCCTCCTCGAAGGCGTCCGCGGGCAGCTTGCGCATGCCCCGCTCGTACAGCGGATCGCCCGGCTTCGCGTCCTTGAACTGCTGGAACTGCTCCAGCAGGTTGCAGCCGTAGTTGTCCTCCTCCTGGTACACGCGCCAGCTGACCCCCGCCGCCTGCAGCCGCTCCGCGTACGTCGTCCAGCGGTACGGCTCGGGGGCGGTGTTGTCGATGACGGGGCCGCCGCGGGTGCCGGCCGGGTCGATGGTGCCCGTCATCCAGTACAGCCGGTTGGGCCAGGTGGGGCCCATGACGGAGCAGAAGTAGTTGTCGCAGAGGGTGAAGGCCTCGGCCAGGGCGAACTGGAAGGGGATGTCCTCGCGCGTGTGGTAGCCCATCACGTACGGGCCGTTCGCGCCGTCCGCCTTGCGGTGCGCCGGCATCCAGCGGTCCATCTTCCCGCCGTTCCACGCCTCGTGCTGCACGGACCAGGCGTGGCTGGTGGACGGGATGGCCTGGGCGCTCGACTTGTGCGTGTCGAGGTGGAAGGGCAGCAGGTGGCCCGCGGGGTTCTTCTCGTCGGGCTGGTGGAAGACGTCCTTGCCGTCCGGCAGCTTGATGGCGTCCGGGTCGCCGAAGCCCCGCACGCCCTTGAGGGTGCCGAAGTAGTGGTCGAACGACCGGTTCTCCTGCATGAGCAGGACCACGTGCTCGATGTCGCGCAGCGAGCCGCGCCGGGCCGGGCCGGTGGCGACGGCCCGCTGCACGCTCGGCGGCAGCAGCGACAGTGCGGCGCCGCCGACGGCACCCGCGGCGGAGCCGAGGAGTCTGCGTCGGGTCATGTCGGGCATGGCGTGTGCCCCTCTCCCTGGAGTCGCGTGAGGCCTCAGTGTGGCCTCTCGGACTCTCCCGGCACGGGTGCGTCAAGGGCAGGAGAGGGTGTGTGAACGGGGTGCCAAATGGCTGTGAAGAGGAGCGAGTTGATCCGGTGGGCGGTGCACAGGGGCCGGAATCTGCTTTTCTTATGACCCGATCGGGGGATGACCTGCTACGCCGTACGGCGGGTGACGTGCGGAAGGCCGGGTGACGGCCGGTCGGGCGAATCGTCTGACGAGACGTCAGCTCGCGTCCGGGCCGGCAGGGGCGGGCTCAGCCCGCGGGCGGCGGGTCGCCCTGGTCGCGCCGGAGCGACTTCAGGAACTCGGGGTTGTCGTCGGGCGCGACCCACTTCCGCTCGCCGCCGCGCGCCGCGGCCGCGGCCCGCGGGCGCCCCGCGATCAGCCAGGCGACCGGCCCGATCAGCACCTCGCCGAAGAGCAGGATGACGATCACCCAGGCGAGCTTCGGCAGGCCGCGGACCTCGTTCTCCGGGGTGTTGAGGCAGTCGACGAAGGCGTAGATCCACAGCGCCAGGATCAGCAGGAACGGCAGATACCTGAGCATGTCGGACGGCTCCCCGGAGACGGCGGTACGGGCCGCGCGCGGCCCCGATACGTAGCCAGCGTAGTGCGTGCTTGATACTGGAACGCATGGCTTACGACGACCTTCGCTCGTTCCTCCGGGCGCTGGAGCGCGACGGCGACCTCAAGCGCATCAAGGCGGAAGTCGATCCGTACCTGGAAATCGGCGAGATCACGGACCGGGTGAACAAGGCGGGCGGCCCCGCCCTCCTCTTCGAGAACGTCAAGGGCTCGGCCATGCCGCTGGCCATGAACGTCTTCGGCACCGACCGCCGGCTGCTCAAGGCGCTCGGCCTGACGTCCTACGACGAGATCAGCGACAAGATCGGCGGCCTGCTCAAGCCCGAGCTGCCGCAGGGCTTCACCGGGATGCGCGAGGCGTTCGGCAAGCTCGGCTCGATGGCGCACGTCCCGCCGCGGAAGATCAAGGACGCCCCGGTCCAGGAGGTCGTCCTCACCGGCGACGACGTCGACCTCGACCGGCTGCCGGCGCTCTTCACCTGGCCCGAGGACGGCGGCTCCTTCTTCAACCTGGGCCTCACCCACACCAAGCACCCGGAGACGGGCGTACGGAACCTGGGCCTCTACCGCCTGCAGCGCCACGACAAGCGCACCATCGGCATGCACTGGCAGATCCACAAGGACAGCCGCAACCACTACCAGGTCGCCGCCAAGCGCGGTGAGCGGCTGCCGGTCGCCATCGCCTTCGGCTGCCCGCCGGCCGTGACGTACGCCTCCACGGCGCCGCTGCCCGGCGACATCGACGAGTACCTGTTCGCCGGCTTCATCTCCGGCAAGCGCGTCGAGATGGTCGACTGCAAGACCGTTCCGCTGCAGGTGCCGGCCAACGCCGAGGTCGTCATCGAGGGCTGGCTGGAGCCGGGCGAGATGCTCCCCGAGGGCCCCTTCGGCGACCACACCGGCTTCTACACGCCGCAGGAGCCGTTCCCGGCGCTGACGATCGACTGCGTGACGATGCGGAAGCGGCCGCTGCTGCAGTCCATCGTCGTCGGCCGCCCGCCGACGGAGGACGGCCCGCTGGGCCGGGCCACGGAGCGGTTCTTCCTGCCCCTGCTGAAGATCATCATCCCGGACATCGTGGACTACCACCTGCCGGAGTCCGGCGGCTTCCACAACTGCGCGATCGTCTCGATCGACAAGAAGTACCCCAAGCACGCGCAGAAGGTCATGCACGCCATCTGGGGCGCGCACATGATGTCGCTGACCAAGCTGATCATCGTGGTGGACGCGGACTGCGACGTGCACGACCTCCACGAGGTGTCGTGGCGGGCGCTGGGCAACACCGACTACGCGCGCGACCTGACGGTCGTCGAGGGCCCGGTCGACCACCTCGACCACGCCTCGTACCAGCAGTTCTGGGGCGGCAAGGCGGGCATCGACGCGACGGCGAAGTGGCCCGAGGAGGGCTACACGCGCGACGGGGGCTGGCCGCGGATGGTCGAGTCCGACCCGGAGACG
Source organism: Streptomyces sp. XH2 (assembly GCF_049725035.1). Classification (NCBI taxonomy): domain Bacteria; kingdom Bacillati; phylum Actinomycetota; class Actinomycetes; order Kitasatosporales; family Streptomycetaceae; genus Streptomyces; species Streptomyces sp. XH2. The sequence goes on from NZ_JBMMMZ010000013.1 coordinate 38,100, forward strand.
GCGGCGAAGGTCGACCGCCGGTGGAAGGAGTACGGGCTGTGACGTCTGCTGCCGAGGGGGTCCTCAACCCCGGCCCCGCGCCGTCGAGCGGCAAGGTCAAGGCGTTCCTGCGGCTCGTGATGATCGAGCACTCGGTCTTCGCGCTGCCCTTCGCCTACATCGCCACCCTCACCGCGATGTTCAAGACCTACGGCAACGTCCACTGGACGCGGCTGCTGCTGGTCACCGTCGCGATGGTCGGCCTGCGCACGTTCGCGATGGCCTGCAACCGCATCATCGACCGCGAGATCGACGCCCGGAACCCGCGCACGGCGAACCGCGAGATCGTCACCGGCGCGGTGTCCGTGCGCTCGGCGTGGACCGGCGCCGGCATCGCCGTCTTCTTCTTCCTCGGCGCGGCCGCGCTGCTGAACCCGCTGTGCCTGGCGCTGGCCCCGATCGCGGTCGTCCCGATGGTGGTCTATCCGTACGGGAAACGATTCACCGACTTCCCGCACGCGATCCTGGGCCTGGCCCAGGCGATGGGCCCGGTCGGCGCGTGGCTCGCGGTGACGGGGGAGTGGTCGTGGGAGGCGGTGATCCTGGGCCTCGCGGTGGGCGTGTGGATCGGCGGCTTCGACCTGATCTTCGCCTGCCAGGACGTGATGGCGGACCGGGCGCACGGCGTGAAGTCGACCCCGGCGCGCTTCGGCGTCCCGGCGGCACTGCACGGTGCCCGCGTGTGCCACGTGATCACGACGGGGCTGCTGGCCTGGTACGGGGCGGTCACGGACGCGGGGGCGTTCTTCTGGGTGGGGCTGGCCGTGGTGGCCGGTGCCTTCCTCTATGAGCACACGATCGTCAAGCCGCACGACCTGTCCCGCCTGAACAGGGCATTTTTCACGGTCAACGGGTTCATCGGCATTGCGCTTTTCGTGTGCGCCCTGCTGGATCTGGTGGCGCGGGGGCTCGGCGTCTAGCCGGGGCCGCCTCGCGCGGGCGCTCCCGGGCCTGCGGCTAGGCTCGGGGGCGTGGAGCCGTACGAACGTATAACGCAGCGCCCGGAGCGGCGGCCGTGGGTGGTCGGCGTGTCCGGCGCGTCCGGCACGCCCTACGCCGCCGCCGTGGTGCGGGGGCTGCTGGCGGCCGGTGAGGCCGTCGACCTGGTGGTGAGCCGCGCGTCGCGGCTGACGCTGCTGGACGAGACCGGGATCAAGTTCCGTGACGCCCACTGGCAGGAGGACCTGCGCGAGTGGCTGGCGCTGGGTGCCGACGGGAAGCCGCACTTCGCGGAGGCCGCTTTGGAGGACGTCCGGTACTGGCCCGCGGGCGATCTCGCCGCGGGCCCGTCGTCCGGCTCGTATCCGGCGAAGGGGATGCTGATCGTCCCGGCGAGCACGGCGTGCGTGGCCGGGGTGGCGCTGGGGCTGTCGAAGGACCTGCTGCAGCGGGTGGCGAGCGTGACGCTCAAGGAGCGGCGGCCGCTGGTGGTCGCCGTGCGGGAGACCCCGCTGAGCGGGCAGTCGCTGAAGCAGCTGGTGGCGCTGGACGAGGCGGGCGCCGTGGTGCTGCCCGCCTCTCCGGCGTTCTACGCGGGTGCGACGCACATCCAGGATCTGGTGGACTTCGTCGCGGGGCGGGTGCTGGATGCGGCGGGCGTGCCGCACCGGCTGTACCGCCGGTGGAAGGGAGAGCTGGGTGAGGCGCGCTCCCGGGAGGGGGACTAGCGCTTCTTCGCGCGAGCGGCCCGGCTGGTGGCGCGCTCGGCCTTGGCCTCGGCGCGGCGCTCGGCGGACTGGTGGGCACGCGAGCGGTTGGCCAGGTCCTGCATCTCACGCATGCGGGCGTAGGCCATCTCGATCGTGTACACGGTTACGTCACTCCTGAAGGATCGTCGTTGATCTAGCGAGTTGAGCGAAGATTTGCGGGCTGTGAAGCCCTGCATGCCTTAGATTCTACATGAAACGCGGCGAGTTCGCCGATTATTGAAAGGTGCCAGGTTATGGACGCGGTGGACAGGCAGCTCATCCAGGCCCTCCGGGAGAACGGCCGGGCCTCGTACGCGGAGCTGGGCCGGCTGGTCGGCCTCTCCGGGCCGAGCGTCACCGACCGGATCAACCGCCTGGAGGCGGCCGGCGTCATCACGGGCTACCGCGCGACCGTGAACGCCGCGTCGCTCGGCCTGGGCGTCACCGCCCTGATCGGCCTTCAGCTCTCGGACTCCGCCGACCACGAGGACGTCGCCCGCCGGCTGCGCGACCTGGAGGAGATCGAGGACTGCTGGTTCATCGCCGGCGACGACTCGTACATGCTCAAGGTCCGCGTCAGCGACGTGGACGGCCTGGAGCGCACCATCCGCCGGCTGTCCGGCACCAAGGGCGTGGCCCGCACCCGTACCACGATCGTGCTCTCCACGAAGTGGGAGAACCGGGTCGGCGAACTGCCCGACGAGGCGTAGGGATACGCTCGGGAGGGTTCGTAAAGCGGAAGTATCGGAGAGGCGGACGTCATGGACGCGGGGCTCAAGCGCGAGCTGGAGGAGAAGGTCCTCGCCGGGGAGCGGCTGACCCGTGAGGACGGCATCGCCCTCTACGAGTCCGACGACCTGGCCTGGCTGGGCGGGCTCGCCCACCACGTCCGCACGCAGAAGAACGGCGACGTCGTCCACTTCAACGTCAACCGTCACCTGAACATGACGAACGTGTGCACGGCGTCGTGCGCGTACTGCTCGTTCCAGCGCAAGCCGGGCGAGAAGGACGCGTACACGATGCGCATCGAGGAGGCCGTCCGCCTCGCCAAGGCGATGGAGAGCGAGAACCTCACCGAGCTGCACATCGTCAACGGCCTCCACCCGACGCTGCCCTGGCGCTACTACCCGCGCTCGCTGAAGGCCCTCAAGGAGGCGCTGCCGAACGTCTCGCTGAAGGCCTTCACCGCCACCGAGATCCAGCACTTCGAGAAGATCTCCGGCCTGCCGGCCGACGAGATCCTCGACGAGCTGATCGACGCCGGCCTGGAGTCGCTGACCGGCGGCGGCGCGGAGATCTTCGACTGGGAGGTCCGCCAGCACATCGTCGACCACGACACCCACTGGGAGGACTGGTCGCGCATCCACCGCCTGGCGCACTCCAAGGGCCTCAAGGGCCCGGCGACGATGCTCTACGGCCACATCGAGGAGCCGCGCCACCGCGTCGACCACGTCCTGCGGCTGCGCGAGCTGCAGGACGAGACCGGCGGCTTCCACGTCTTCATCCCGCTGCGCTACCAGCACGACTTCGTGGACATGAAGGACGGCAAGATCCGCAACCGCCTCCAGGCCCGCACGACGATGGCGTCGGGCGCCGAGGCGCTGAAGACCTTCGCGGTCTCGCGGCTGCTGTTCGACAACGTCCCGCACGTCAAGGTGTTCTGGGTGATGCACGGCGTGCAGACCGCGCAGCTCGCGCTGCAGCACGGTGCGGACGACATGGACGGCTCGGTCGTCGAGTACAAGATCACGCACGACGCCGACAACTACGGCACGCCCAACAAGCTCACCCGTGACGACCTGCTGGAGCTGATCCGCGAGGCCGGCTTCCGCCCGGTGGAGCGCAACACCCGCTACGAGGTCATCCGCGAGTACCCGGGCCCGGACGCCTCGCTGCGCGAGTCGCCGCAGGCGATGCGCCTCTGAGATCCACTTCGGGGCGTGCTGTACTGGTTTGACTGCTGTGCTGATTTGACTGAAGTACGTGCCCCTTTCGGTCGTCGTCGAGAAGAAGGTCCCGTCCGTGAGTAGCCAGAAGTACGCGTCGCTCCGCTACACCGCCCTGCGATTCGGCCTGCTCATCGGCTGCTTCGCCGTCGTCTACGTGCTCTGCTACGCGCACGTCATCCCGCTGGGCGTGGGCAGCTCGAACCTCATGTGGATGGTGCTGCTCTCGCTGATCCTGTCCGCGCCGCTGAGCTGGGTGCTGCTGCGCAAGCAGCGCGACGCGATGTCCGTGCAGATCGTGGAGCGCGTGGACCGTGCGAAGGCGGCGATCAACGCCAACGCCGGCCAGGAGGACGGGGTGTAAGCCTCGTCACGTTTGCCCGATTTTTCGCCGGTGCCCCGGCGTGGAGCCACCCGCTCCACGCCGGGGCACCGGCGTTTCCGGCGGGGTTCCGGTGTCCCGCGGACCCAAAGAAGACCTTTGGGCTCCTCAAAGTCCGGGTGTTAACGTGTTGGACATGAAGACAGCAGCAGCGCACCAGTTCCCCACGGGCCCCGTGCTCGTGGCGCGCCTGCACGTCGATCTTTGCCGCTGTGTCACCGCGGCCTGTTGTCGCCGCTGACGCATGTCCACCGCGGCCGGAGATCCTGCGCAAACGGATTTCCTCGGCGCCTCACGCCCTTTTTCTTCCGTCTGTAACCGGAGATTCCGTTGTCATCGACACCCCCGTCCCCCACGGCGTCCGTCCGCGGGCGCATGCCCAAGGTCCCGTTCTGGGCCCAGATCCTGCTCGGTCTCGTCGTCGGCGCGCTGCTCGGCTGGGCCGCCAAGAGCGGTGACATCTCCTGGCTGTCCACCACGCTGGGCAAGATCGGCGACATCTTCGTTCAGCTGCTGATGCTGGTCATCGCGCCGCTGGTGTTCTTCGCGATCCTGGTCTCGATCACCAACCTGCGGAACGTCTCCAACGCCGCCCGGCTGGCCACCCGCACCCTGATGTGGTTCATGATCACGTCGCTGATCGCGGTCGTGATCGGCCTGGGCATCGGCCTGCTCACCGACCCGGGCGCGGGCACCGGCCTGACCGCCGCCGACGGCGCCGAGCCCAAGAAGCACGGCTCCTGGCTGGACTTCCTCACCGGCATCATCCCGACCGACGTCGTCACGCCCTTCACCCAGCTCAAGGTCCTGCAGATCGTCTTCATGGCCGTGGTCGTGGGCATCGCGATCCTGAAGACCGGCGAGAAGGCGAAGCCGGTCCTCACCCTCAGCCACTCCGTGCTGGAGCTGCTGCAGAAGGCCCTGTGGTGGGTCATCAAGCTCGCCCCGCTGGGCACGCTGGGCCTCGTCGGCACGGCCATCTCCACGTACGGCTGGAACCTGCTCAGCAAGTACGCGACGTTCACCGCGGACATCTACGTCGGCTGCGCCCTCGTCCTGTTCGTGGTCTACCCGCTGCTGCTGGCCGGCGTCGGCAAGGTCAACCCGCTGCAGTTCTTCCGGGGCGCCTGGCCCGCCATCCAGCTGGCCTTCGTCTCCCGCTCCTCGGTGGGCACGATGCCGCTGACGCAGAAGGTCACCGAGCGCCTGGGCGTGCCCAAGGAGTACGCGTCCTTCGCCGTGCCGTTCGGCTCGACGACCAAGATGGACGGCTGCGCCTCGATCTACCCGGCCATCGCCGCGATCTTCGTCGCGCAGGTCTTCGACGTGCCGCTGGAGGTCAAGGACTACATCCTGATCGCCTTCGTCTCGGTGATCGGCTCGGCCGCGACCGCCGGCCTGACCGGCGCGACGGTGATGCTGACCCTGACGCTGTCGACGCTGGGCCTGCCGATGGCGGGTGTGGGTCTGCTCCTGGCGATAGACCCGATCGTGGACATGATGCGTACGGCAACGAATGTCGCCGGCCAATCCGTCGTCCCGATCCTGGTGGCCTCCCGCGAGGGCATCCTGGACCGCGAGGCGTACGCGACGGCCGACGGCTCCCGCCTGGACGACGAGCCCCGTGCGGAGGCCGCGCCGCAGCCCGTGGCGGCCTGACGGACGGCGTGCGAGGGCCGCTGCTGACGGGATCTTGACTGACCCGTCCGTAGGTAAGGCCCGAACGGCCCTACCCCGCATCCCTCCGCCCCGTAACATTACCTGCCGGTAACGTGACGACGGGGGCGGAGGGATGTTTGTCGTGACTGCTGCTGCACAGACCAGGCCCAAGCGCATGCCGCGGGAGGTGCGCGAGCGCCAGATGCTCGACGCCGCCGTGGCCGTCTTCGCCCGGCGCGGGTACCGGGCCGCGTCGATGGACGAGATAGCCGAGCTCGCCGGGGCGTCGAAGCCCCTGGTCTACCTCTACCTGAACTCGAAGGAAGACCTCTTCAGCGCCTGCATCCGGCGCGAGGCCGAGGCGCTCATGGCGGCCGTGCGGGCCGCCGTGGACCCGGGGGCGCCGGCCGACCGGCGGCTGTGGAACGGGCTGCGCGGGTTCTTCGCCCACACGGCCGCCCACCCCGACGGCTGGGCCGTCCTGCACTGCCAGGCGCGCACCCACGGCGAACCGTTCGCCCTGGAGGTGGGCGCCCTGCGGCAGCAGCTCGTCGACGTGGTCACCCAGCTGATCACCGAGACGGCCGCGGACGGCGGCTGCACCGTGCCGCTGCCCGAGACCGAGGTCGCCGGCCTCGCCCACGCCCTGGTGGGCGCGGCCGAGTCGCTCGCCGGCTGGTCCAACGAACGCGACGGCGCCCCCTCCGAGCAGGAGACGGCGGCGACGCTGATGAACTTCGCGTGGACCGGGCTGGAGAACCTGGCCCACGGGCGGCGCTGGGCGCCCGTCGCCGCGGGCGGCGGTGCGCGGACGTAGTGCGGACGTAGTGCCACCGGCAGGCGGCCAGTCCGCCGGACCCTTGCCGTCGCGGTTGCGCGCCGCTGCGGCGGGGGTTCTCGCTGGTGCGGGCTCTCTCTTTCCGCGCGGGGCTCGCGGGGCGGAGCCTTCGGCGCGGGCGGTCCTTTTCCGCCGCTGCGGCGGGGCACTCCGACGGTGAGTTCCGGCGGTGCCGGACCGGCCCGCGGGGTGTTCCGCCGAACCCTCGCCGCGGGGGTGTCTTGCCGTTGCGGCGGGGGTTCTTGCTGCCGAAGGCGCTTCTCTTTCCGCCGCGGCGGAAAGACGCTGCGGCGGTGCGTTCCGGCGGTGCCGGGCCGGCCCGCGCCCCGCGCAGCGGAGCGGCGTTCGGCGAATAACGGCCGTCCAGGCCCTCCCGCGGTCTTCAAAAGCGTGGCTCCCCGGGCGTAGATTGCCGCCACTTACCGACTGGTAGCCCCCGTAGGGAGCCGCACGTGTCCATTCCGTACACCGCAGCCCCACCCCGCATCACCTTCGTCGACGGCGTCGTCCGCGAAGCGTCCCTCCCTCCGCTCGTCCCGCCCGTGGCGCGGGGCTCGCTCGGCGACCTGCCCTTCGACAACGCCGCCGAGGCCCCCGCCGACCCCGTCCTCAGCCGCAAGCAGCCCGACGGCACCTGGCGCGACGTCAGCGCCGCAGCCTTCGCGGCCGAGGTGCTCGCCACCGCCAAGGGCCTGATCGCCCACGGGCTGCGGCCCGGCGACCGGCTCGCCATCATGGCCCGCACCCGCTACGAGTGGACGCTGCTGGACTTCGCCGCCTGGGCCGCCGGGCTGGTCACCGTCCCCGTCTACCCCACCTCCTCCGCCTCCCAGGTCCGCTGGATCCTGCAGGACTCCGGGGCCGCCGCCTGCGCCGTCGAGGGCCCGGACCACACGCGCCTGGTGGAGGGGGAGCGCGCCGTGCTCCCGGGCCTCGCCCACCTGTGGGAGTTCGACGCCGGCGCCGTCCCCCGCCTGGTGGCGGCCGGGCGCGGCCTGCCCGACGACGCCGTGGCCGAGGCCCGCGCCGCCCGCGGCCCCGGCGACGTCGCCACCCTCATCTACACCTCGGGCACCACCGGCCGCCCCAAGGGCTGCGTCCTCACCCACGCCAACTTCTTCGCCGAGGCCGACAACTCCACCGAGCTGCTGCACCCCGTCTTCAAGGCGGTCAGCAAGGAGCCCGCCGCCACCCTCCTCTTCCTGCCGCTCTCGCACGTCTTCGGCCGGACCGTCGCCGTCGGCTGCATGCGCGCCCGCGTCCGCGTGGGCCACGCCCCGTCCCTGCGCACCGAGGACCTGCTGGCGGACCTCGCCGGCTTCCGGCCCACGTTCCTGCTGGTCATCCCGTACGTGCTGGAGAAGGTCTACAACACCGGCCGCGCGACCGCCGAGAAGCTGGGCCGCGCCGCCTCCTTCGACCGCGCCGCCCGCGTCGCCCGCCGCTACGGCGAGGCGGAACTGGCCCGCCGGCACGGCAGCGGCCCCGGGCCCGGCCCCGGCCTGCGGATCGCCCGGGCGCTGTACGACCCGCTGGTCTACCGCCGGATCCGGGCCGCCCTCGGCGGCGGGGTCCGCTACGTGATCAGCGGCGGCTCCCCGCTCGGCGAGCGCCTCGCGGCTTTCTGCGTGGGCGCGGGCATCGACGTCTTCGAGGGCTACGGGCTCACCGAGACCACGGCCGCCGCGACCCTCACCCCGCCGCACCGCCCCCGCCTGGGCACCGTCGGCTGGCCGCTGCCGGGCGGCGCCGTGCGGATCGCGGAGGACGGCGAGGTGCTGCTGCGCGGCGGGCACGTCTTCGCCGGCTACTGGGACGGCGAGCGCGGGGAGGCGGTGCCCGCGGCGCCGGGGGAGTGGTTCCCCACCGGGGACCTGGGCGCGCTGGACGCGGACGGCTACCTCACCATCACCGGCCGCAAGAAGGAGCTGCTGGTCACCTCCGCCGGCAAGAACGTCGCCCCCGCGCCGCTGGAGGACCGGCTGCGCGCGCATCCGCTCGTCGGCCAGTGCATGGTGGTCGGCGACGACCGCCCGTACGTCACGGCCCTGCTGACCCTGGAGCCCGACGGGATCGCCCACTGGGTGCGCATGCACCGCAAGGAGGGGCTGGCGCCGGAGGAGCTGGTGCGGGACGGGGAGCTGCTCGCGGAGCTGCAGACGGCGGTGGACGACGCGAACGCGACGGTCTCGCGGGCGGAGTCGATACGGCGCTTCGCCGTCCTGACCGTCGACTTCACGGAGGACGCCGGCCACCTCACGCCGTCCCTGAAGCTCAAACGCGCGGTGATAGCCCGGGACTTCGCGGACGAGGTGGAGCGGCTGTACGAGCGCTGAGCGGGGACGGCCCGGCGCTCGCACCGCGAGCCGTCAGCAGTTGCCCGCCGCCGGTTCGCCGGCGAACCGGTCCGCGAGCCAGTTCGCCGCCGGCACCGACTCGGCGGCCAGGCTGGAGCCGTGCGCGCCCTGCGGCAGGGCTTTCCAGTCCACCACGGCGCCCTTCGCGCACCAGCCGGCGCGCAGCAGCGCGGCGCTGTCGTAGGGGACGATCTCGTCCTGCGTCCCGTGGTAGAGGTGCACGGGCCGGTCGGGGGCGTGCGTGCCGAGGTCGGAGGAGCGCAGGGCGCGCTGCCAGTCCGGCTGCTGCAGCGGGTTGCGGACGGTCACGTCGGAGATCCTGCTGAACAGGTTCGCGGCGGTGCCGGCCGTCACGCAGTGCGCTGTGAGGAAGGCGGCCTTGGCCCGGCCCTTGTCGTTGAGGTACGAGGCGAGGTCCAGCTCGGGGAAGGCGGCGTCCTGCCCGATCGCGGCCATGAGGATCAGGCCCGCGCCGATGCGGCCGTCGTTGAACTCGGCGGCCTTGATGAGGTCGGCGGGGACGCCGCCGGCCGCCGTCCCCTTGACGTTCAGCTCGGGCGCGTACGCGTCGTGCAGCTCGGCCGCCCAGCCGGCGGCCTGGCCGCCCTGCGAGTAGCCCATGATGCCGACGGGGCCGTCCGGGGTCAGGCCCGTGCCGGGCAGCCGCTGCGCGGCGCGGGCGGCGTCGAGGACGGCGTGGCCCTCGGAGCGGCCGACGGTGTACGTGTGGGTGCCGGGCGTCCCGAGGCCCTCGTAGTCGGTGACGGCCACAGCCCAGCCGCGCAGGGTGAGCAGCTGGATGAGGTTGCCCTCCACGGTCGTCCCGTACGGGAAGCCGGCCGAGGGGGCGCACTGGTCGGCGAGGCCCACGGTGCCGACGGCGTAGGTGACGAGCGGGCGCGGCCCGGTTCTGCCGTCCTGGGGGACGATCACGGTGCCGGAGACGACGTCCGGGGCGCCCGTGGCGGTGGTGGAGCGGTAGGTGATGTGCCACGCCTTGGTGCGGGTGGGCTGGCCCGGCAGGGGGTGGAAGGAGGTGGGGGCGGAGGTGACGATCTCGCCCGGGGCGGGGGCGGGCCAGGCGCCCGCGGTGCCCGCGGTGCCCGCGAGGCCGAGGGAGACGGCGAGGGCGCCGGCGGCGGCCCACGTTTTCGCGCGGAGCTGCTTCGTACGGAGGTGCCAACGCAGGTGCGTGCGCAAGTGCATGCGGCTCTCCTGACTGTTCAGTTGTGTCCGGTCACTCATGTCTCGTCGCGAAACCCTCGGACGAAACTCCGAAACGCCCGTACCTCCGTGATCGCCCGCGGGTGATCGGAATCCCCGCCCGAACGAAAGAAAACGAAAAAAACTGATCGATAAGAAGTCGCTAAGAGTTCATGAACGATCGGGAAAAGGCAGGAGCCCGGCACCTCCGCCGAAGCGGAAGGCCGGGCTCCTTGGGTACGGCGCGTCGACCGCGATCGGTCGAGGCGTCACACCGGAGGATCCGAAGATCAGACCGGGGTGACGTTCTCCGCCTGCGGGCCCTTCGGGCCCTGCGTGACGTCGAAGTTGACCTGCTGGTTCTCCTCGAGGGAGCGGAAGCCAGAGGCGTTGATCGCGGAGTAGTGAACGAAGACGTCGGGGCCCCCGCCGTCCTGGGCGATGAAGCCAAAGCCCTTTTCAGCGTTGAACCACTTCACGGTTCCGGTAGCCATAAAGCCCTCCTTGGGCCCAAAGGGTTGCCCTGCTCCAGAACCTGCGAGAAGTCTGAAAACTACAAAAGCCTGCGGGTCACATGCTCCGCAGGCTCTGTACTGCAAGGGAAACCAAACTGCAACTTGCGGCGAGCCTAGCACGCGAGGTTCTCTCGCGGAAGGAGTTGAAGATCACGCTGTCGGATGGTTTTCCCGGTGTTCCGGACGGAAAAGATCCCCGGTCGGGCACCCGGCCGGAGCACCCCCCGGCCCCATCGGTCCGGCGGTCCGGGACTAGCCTCCCGATGTGGACATTTCAGCCTCGGCCGTAACGACCGACCCCGATGCCGGCTCTCCCGCAGGTGACCTTCGGCGCAGCCGTCCGCGCGTGGGTCACATCCAGTTCCTGAACTGCCTGCCCCTCTACTGGGGCCTCGCCCGCACGGGCAGCCTGCTGGACCTGGACCTGACCAAGGACACCCCCGAGAAGCTCAGCCGGCAGCTGATCGAGGGCGAGCTGGACATCGCCCCGGTCACCCTCGTCGAGTTCCTGCGCAACGCGGACGACCTGGTCGCCCTCAAGGACATCGCCGTCGGCTGCGACGGCCCGGTGATGTCCTGCGTGATCGTCTCGCAGGTGCCGCTGAGCGAGCTGGACGGCGCCCGCGTCGCGCTGGGGTCCACCTCTCGTACGTCCGTGCGCCTGGCGCAGCTCCTGCTGGCGGACCAGTACGGCGTGCGCCCGGACTACTACACCTGCCCGCCGGACCTGGGCCTGATGATGCGCGAGGCGGACGCCGCCGTGCTGATCGGCGACGCGGCGCTGCGGGCCTCCCTGCACGACGCCCCGCGGCTGGGCCTTGCGGTCCACGACCTCGGGCGGATGTGGAAGGACTGGACGGGCCTGCCGTTCGTCTTCGCGGTGTGGGCCGTGCGCAAGGACTACCTGGCGCGCGAGCCGGAGATCGTCGCCAAGGTCCACGAGGCCTTCCTCGCGTCCCGGGACGTGTCCCTGGAGGAGGTCGCGAAGGTGGCCGAGCAGGCGGCGCGGTGGGAGGCCTTCGACGCCGGGCTGCTGGAGCGCTACTTCACGACGCTGGACTTCCGCTTCGGGCCGGAGCAGCTCGCGGGCGTGACCGAGTTCGCCCGCCGCACGGGCCCCACGACCGGCTTCCCGGCCGACGTGCGGGTGGAACTGCTGGAGCCCTGACCCCCGGGGAGGGGATCAGGGCTCCGGGCAGGAACGAACCGCAGCGGGCCTACGGGGCGACGGGGCCCACCATCTGCTCGCTGATCCACTGCATGCTGCCCATGTCCATGCCCTGGATGTAGGTCACGGCGTTGTGCTTGCCGCCCTCGATCTTCTGCAGGCGGGTGTGGACCGGGCCCTTGTTGCCGTAGGTGGCGATGAACTTGTCCACGTGCGGGATGACGCTGGACTCCTTCGTCCCGTACTGGAACGCGAGGTAGACGTCGGTCCCGGGCTTGTTCGCGGCGATCAGCTGCTTGGCCAGCACCTCGGGGTTGTTCTCGGCCTTCTCCTTCTCGTGGCCGTTCCACAGCCGCGAGTCCGGGACGATGTCCGGGCCGGACGCGATCACGGCCTTGAACTTGTCCGGGTGCTTCAGGACGGCCTTCAGGCCCGCGAAGGCGCCGGAGGAGGAGCCCATGAACGCCCAGCCGTCGCGCGACTTCACCGTGCGGAAGTTGGCCTTGATCAGGTCCGGGACGTCCTCGGTCAGCCAGGTGCCCATCTTCGGCTGGCCCGGGATGTCACTGCCGTCCCAGTAGAGGCCGCCGGTGTCCGGCTGCGGGTTGAGGACCGGCATCGCCAGGATGAACGGCTTGCCCTTGCCCTCGTTGTACCACTTGGTGACGGACGACTCGAGGTGCAGGCCCCCGTCGTCCATCCAGTAGTTGTTCGGGAAGCCGGGGCCGCCCGGGAGCGCGATCAGGACCGGGAAACCGTGGTCCTTGAACTTCGGGTCCTTGTACGCCTTGGGCGCCCAGACCCACACCTTGCCCTTGAAGCCGGACTTCTTGCCGTCCAGGGTGGTCACGGCCACCTGGGTGCCGTCGGAGAGGGTGCTGGTGTTCTTGAACTCGGCCGCCGGGCCCGTCGGCATCAGCACCGGGGAGTCCGGCTTCGCGGCGTTCGCGCCGCCGGCCTGGCCGCCGCCGTTGCCCGGCTGCTCCTGGCCGAAGCTGACCGGCTTGCCCTTGTCCGAGAACGGGCCGATCTTGAAGTAGTTCAGGATGCCGGCGGCTATGAGGCCCACCACGGCTATGGACGCCACGATGATCGTCCATTTCTTGCCACGGGATCCGCGGCCGTGGCCGCAGGGGTGGCCGCAGGACCGGCAGATCCCTTGTTGCTGGTGCGTCATCGCGTCGCTCCGGACGTTGCTGCTGCCCCGAAGGACATGGCGGTTTGTTCCGTCCGTGTGGATGGGGAAACCGCCCTGGGGGGTTCCTGAGGCACCCCGTGAATTGAGTCATAGGCCGAGACCGGGGTCCGCAGGCCCCCGCCGGGGGAGGCGAAAGGCCCGATGGAGCCCTTGCAGGCGGAAGACCCGCAGGTCATCGGCGTGTACCGGCTGCTGGGGCGGCTGGGCGCGGGCGGTATGGGAAGGGTGTACCTGGGTCGCAGCGCCGGCGGCCGCACCGTGGCCGTCAAGGTGGTGCATCCCCATTTTGCCCTGGATGACCAATTTCGCGCGCGTTTTCGACGCGAGGTGGCCGCGGCCCGCCGCGTGGGCGGGGCGTGGACCGCGCCCGTCCTGGACGCCGACCCGGACGCCCCGCTGCCCTGGGTCGCCACGGGCTACGTGGCCGGCCCGTCCCTCACCGAGGCCGTCCTCGCCACCGGGCCCCAGCCGGAGCGGACCGTACGGGCCCTCGGAGCGGGGCTCGCGCAGGCCCTCGCGGCCGTCCACGCGCTCGGCCTGGTCCACCGCGACGTCAAGCCGTCCAACGTGCTGCTCGCCGTCGACGGGCCCCGGCTGATCGACTTCGGCATCGCCCGGGCCACGGAGGGCACGGCGTCACTGACCGCGACCGGCGTCTCCGTCGGCTCGCCGGGCTACATGGCGCCGGAACAGATCCTCGGGCACGCGGTGACGGGGGCCGCGGACGTCTTCTCCCTCGGGGCGGTGCTCGCCTACGCGGCGACGGGCGGGCCGCCGTTCCCCGGCGACAACGCGGCGGTCCTGCTCTACAAGGTCGTCCACGAGGCGCCGGTCCTCGGGCCCGCCCTGGCGGGCGGCCTGCGCTCCCTGGTGGAGTCCTGCCTGGCCAAGGACCCGGCGGCGCGGCCCGCCCCGCGGGAGATCGCCGCCGCTCTGGCCCCGGACGGCGCGGACGCCCCGGCGGGCGCGGGCTGGCTGCCGGGAAGCCTCGTCGAGGAGGCGGCCCACCGGGCGGTGGAACTGCTGGCCCTGGAAGCGACCGCGCCGGGGGCGCCGCCGGGAGAGTACGGGCCGCGCCCGGAGGCCGTGCCGCCCGTGCGGCGCGGCGCGCCCGCGGTGCAGCCGGGCGCAGCGGGCACACTCGCGCCGCCGGGGGCCGCGGACGGCGGGCCTGCGACGGAGGCGGCTGCGCCTGCAGAGGCGGGTGTGCCTGAGGAGAGAGCGCCTGCGGAGGCGGGCGGGGCGCGCCGGTTCCGCCGGGGGCGGGTACTGGCCGGTGCAGTGCTCCTGCCGGCGGTGCCGGCGGCCGTCCTGCTCTACCTGTTCGGCGTGATCCCTCCGTCCGGCGGCGGTGGCGAGGAGCCTCCGGCCGCCACGCGCTCCGCCCGCCCGGACGCCGGGCCGGCTGCCGTGCCGCCGGGCTTCACCGGCACCTGGAGCGGCAGTGTCGTCACGGGCAACGGCCTCGCCAACGGCACCATGTCCAGCGTGATCGCCGGCGGCGGCAAGGGCGACTACGTGATCCGTACGACCTATGACGTGCTCGGGACCGTGCAGTGCCACAGCAAGGCGAAGCTCCTCTCCTCGACCGCCGACCGGCTCGTGCTGGAGGAGAGCACGGACGGGGAGCGGGGTGCCCTCTGCACGAGCGCGACCGCCACGGTCACCTACCGGCTCGCCCCGGACGGGAAGATCCGCTTCGCTTCCGACGACGCCGGGGGCGGCAGACCCACCGCGACGCTCGCCCGCACCGGTTGACCGCCCACCCCCCGGCCCGTCAGGGCCCTGGCGTAGGCTGACGGTCGTGTCAAACCCCCTCCGAAGGGACGCCCCGGTGAGCGAGAAGGCCGAACTCACGCCCATGGATGTGACCGCGGTCCTCGACCGTGCCGCCGCCGGTGGCCGCATCACCCCGGAGGAGGCGCTCGACCTCTACCGGCACGCTCCGCTGCACGCCCTGGGAGCCGCCGCGGACGCCGCCCGGCGCCGCCGCTACGCGGGCATCGAGCACATCGCCACGTACATCATCGAGCGCAACATCAACTACACGAACTCGTGCGTCACGGCGTGCAAGTTCTGCGCCTTCTACGCCCCGCCGAAGAGCGACAAGGTCTGGACGCGCCCCCTCGACGACATCCTGCGCCGCTGCGCGGAGACCGTGGAGCTCGGCGGCACGCAGATCATGTTCCAGGGCGGCCACCACCCGGACTACGGCGTGGAGTACTACGAGGAGCACTTCTCGGCCATCAAGAAGGAGTTCCCGCAGCTGGTGATCCACTCCCTCGGCGCGTCCGAGGTGGAGCACATGTCGCGGATCTCCGGCGTGAGCGCCGAGGAGGCGATCCGCCGCATCCACGCCGCCGGCCTGGACTCCTTCGCGGGCGCCGGCGCCGAACTCCTGCCGGCGCGGCCGCGCAAGGCCATCGCGCCGCTGAAGGAGTCCGGCGAGCGCTGGCTGGAGATCATGGAGCTGGCGCACACCCTGGGTGTCGAGTCGACCTCCACCATGCTCATGGGCACCGGCGAGACGAACGCCGAGCGCATCGAGCACCTGCGCATGATCCGTGACGTGCAGGACCGCACGGGCGGCTTCCGCGCCTTCATCCCGTACACCTACCAGCCGCAGAACAACGTGCTGAAGGGCCGTACGCAGGCGACCGTCTTCGAGTACCTGCGGATGATCGCCGTCGCCCGGCTCTTCCTCGACAACGTCGCCCACATCCAGGGCTCCTGGCTGACCGTCGGCAAGGAGGCGGGCCAGCTGTCGCTGCACTACGGCGCGGACGACCTGGGCTCGGTGATGCTGGAGGAGAACGTCGTCTCCTCGGCCGGCGCCAAGCACCGCTCCAACCGCATGGAGCTCATCGACCTGATCCGCAAGGCGGGCCGGGTCCCGGCGCAGCGCGCCACGACGTACGAGCACCTGGTCGTGCACGACGACCCGGCGAACGACCCGGTCGACGACCGCGTCGTCTCGCACCTGTCGTCGACGGCGATCGAGGGCGGCACGGCGCACCCCGAGCTGAAGCTCATCGACGCGGGCTGACGCCGCCGTGCTGACGCTGCACACGGCCGGCCTGCTGCTGACCGCCGCCCCGGGCGCGGCTCCCGTGCCCGGCGGCGCCGTGGCCGTGGACGGTGACACGGTCGCGGCCGTCGGCCCGTACGAGGACGTGGCCGCGGCCTTCCCGCAGGCGCGCGTGCGGCGCTGGCCGGGGGTGCTGACGCCCGGGCTGCGGCAGTGGCACGCGGTGCGGCTGCTGAGCGAGGCCTACTACCCGGATCCGCGCGAGTACGACCAGCTCGGGGACCGCCCGCTCACCGGCGAGCGGCGGGCGGCGCTGGAGATGACCGAGACCCGCAGGGCGGGCAGTGTCCGGCGAGGGCTGCAGCAGATGCTGCGGCACGGCACGACGGCGGTGGCCGCGATGGGCGGCTTCAAGGACCCCGTGGTGTCGGCGGCCGTGGCCCGGTCGGGGCTGCGGGTCGTGCCGGCCCTGCTCGCGCCGGGGATCCTGACCGGCGAGCCGGATCTCGACCCCTTGCAAGAGGGCAGGGACCTGCCCGGTTCGGTCGAAGCGCCCCTCGCCGTCGGCGGACCGGCCGACTTCGCCGTCTTCGACGTGCCCGACGAGGCCGCCCTGCTGAAGGCGGGCGCGGCCACGTGCGTCGCGACGGTGCTCGCCGGCCGGCTGGTGTACCGGAGCCGCTGAGCGGATGCGGCGGACGCGGCCCGTCAGTGATCCGTAAGGACGGCCGTGCCGCACATCAGGGCACCGTCAATGCGGAGGGCCGCGGTCCGTTCCGCGGGGCAGGATGAGTGACGCGGGGACGGCCGCTACGGGCGTCCCGCGGTGTCACTGTGGAGGGCCCTGGCAACGGTTTCGGCACGCCGGGCCGCAAGGGCGCGCAACGCCGGGCGGGGGGTCCGGCGGTCCCGGGGAGCGGGGGCTCCCGGGACGAGCGCAGTCGGCACCGCAGGACGGCCGGTCCTTCCCGGGCGGGCCGTCCCCGACCAAGCCTCCCGCCCCTCTGCGTTCCCGCCCGCCCCGGGGGTGAACAATGGGGGCGTGACCCGAGCATCCCTGGACAAGCAGCCGCACGAAGTCGCCGCGATGTTCGACGACGTGGCGGCCAAATACGACCTCACCAACGACGTGCTGTCGCTCGGCCAGGCCCGTCTGTGGCGCAAGGCCGTCGCCCGGGCCGTCGACGCCCGCCCGGGGGAGAAGGTGCTGGACCTCGCGGCCGGCACGGGCACCTCGTCGCTGCCGTTCGTCGTCGACGGGGCGTACGTCGTCCCCTGCGACTTCTCCGTCGGCATGCTGCGCGAGGGCAAGAAGCGCAACCCCTGGATGCCGCTGACCGCCGGCGACGCGACGCGCCTGCCCTTCGCGGACGGCGTGTTCGACGCCGTCACGATCTCCTTCGGGCTGCGCAACGTGCAGGACACCGGTGCGGCGCTGCGCGAGATGCTGCGGGTCACCCGCCCCGGCGGCCGCGTGGTGATCTGCGAGTTCTCGACGCCCACCTGGGCGCCGTTCCGCACGGTCTACAGCGAGTACCTGATGCGCGCCCTGCCGCCCGTCGCGCGGGCCGTCAGCAGCAGCCCCGACGCGTACGTGTACCTCGCCGAGTCGATCCGCGCCTGGCCGGACCAGCCGGCGCTCGCCGGGCTGCTGCAGGAGGCGGGCTGGTCGAAGGTCGCGTGGCGCAACCTGACCGGTGGCGTCGTCGCCCTGCACCGGGGGACCAGGGCGGCGGGCTGAGCCCTCCCCTCCGGGGGTGACCGGCGGGGCCCGCTCCGGGGCCCCGCCGGCCTTCGACGGTTTGTCATGGGCAGGGCGCCCACGGTCGATACGATCAAGATCGTCCGCCTCCGCACGACCGTCCCGAGCCCCGGAGCGCCTCATGCCTGTCTGTCTTCACTGCGGTACCCCGTTCGTCCGGGAGGAGGCGCACTTCTGCATGAAGTGCGGGCGGCCGCGGACGCACGCGGGGGCCGCTCCCGGGCAGTTCAACGCCTACGGGTTCCCCGCCGCCCCCCGCCGTTCCGGCGTGCTCAAGTGGGTGGGGGTCGGGCTGGCCGTCTGCGTGCTCGGCGGGGCCGTGGTGGGCGGCGTGCTGCTGTCGAACGGCAAGAAGGACGGCGGCAAGCAGCACACCCTCGGCGTCGACGACGAGACGCCCGCCGCACAGGCCGCGCCCCCGGCGGCGCCGAGCGCGCCGGCCGGCCCGTCGCCCTCCGCGTCCGCGTCGCCGTCCGGGTCTCCGTCCGCCTCCGCGCCGGCCTCCGCGTCGCCGTCGCCTTCCGAGTCCGTGTCCGCCTCCCCGTCGGCGTCCGGCCCGGAGTCCGCGGAGCCCGTTCCCGGCGGCTACGAGAAGGTGACCGCTCCGGAGGGGTTCGCGCTCGCGGTGCCCAAGGGATGGCGCCGGGAGGACAAGGGGAGCGGCCAGATCGACTACACGGGCAGCACCGGCCCCGAGCACCTGCGGATCGGCATCGTGCGCGACACGAAGCAGGCGCCGTACGAGCACTTCCAGGAGCTGGAGAAGGGCGGGGAGGGGCAGAACGGCTACCGGCGCGTGTCGATGACGCGGAACACCTTCCAGGGCCGGCCGGGCGCCCTGTGGGAGTGGACCTGGACCGAGAAGTCCACCGGCCGCACCATGCACGCCTACAACCAGGCGTACGTGGACGCCTCGGGCACCGAGTACGCCATCATGTTCGCCGGCCGGGACGAGGGGGACGCGACCCGGAAGCCCTTCGACACCGCGCTCGGCTCCTGGCAGGCCGGCTCGCGGGCTTCCGGCTGAAGCTCCGCGGGGCATGGGTGGCCCCCACCCGGGGGCGGGCGGGCGGCTCATAGACTCGGGTGACCAGTCCTCAGCCGAACCGGGAGAGCCGACCGTGACCGATACCGAACACTCCGCGGATGTGATCGTCGTCGGGGCCGGCCCGGCCGGGTCGACCACCGCGTACTACCTCGCCAAGGCCGGACTGGACGTCCTCCTGCTGGAGAAGACGGCGTTCCCGCGCGAGAAGGTGTGCGGCGACGGCCTGACCCCGCGCGCCACCAAGCAGCTCGTGTCGATGGGCATCGACATCTCCGAGGAGGCGGGCTGGCTGCGCAACAAGGGCCTGCGCATCATCGGCGGCGGCGTCCGGCTGCAGCTCGACTGGCCGGACCTCGCGTCCTTCCCGGACTACGGACTGGTCCGCAAGCGCGACGACTTCGACGAGCAGCTGGCCCGCAACGCGGTGAAGGCCGGCGCCCGGATGTACGAGCGCTGCAACGTGGGCGCCCCCGTCATCGACGACCGCACGGGCCGCATCGTGGGCGTCGAGGCGAAGCTCGGCGAGGAGAAGACGCCGGTCACCTTCCGCGCCCCGCTCGTCGTCGCCGCCGACGGCAACTCCTCCCGGCTCTCGCTGGGCATGGGCCTGCACCGCCGCGAGGACCGCCCGATGGGCGTCGCCGTGCGGACGTACTTCACCTCCCCGCGCCACGAGGACGACTACCTGGAGTCCTGGCTGGAGCTGTGGGACCGGCGCGGCCCGAAGGACCGGCTGCTGCCCGGCTACGGCTGGATCTTCGGCATGGGCGACGGCACGAGCAACGTCGGCCTCGGCGTCCTCAACACCTCGGAGTCCTTCAAGGAGCTGGACTGGCGCGAGGTCCTCAAGGCCTGGTGCGCCTCGATGCCCGAGGACTGGGGCTACACCCCGGAGAACATGACCGGCCCGATCCGCGGCGCCGCCCTCCCCATGGCCTTCAACCGCCAGCCGCACTACACGCGCGGCCTGCTGCTGGTCGGCGACGCCGGCGGGCTCGTGAACCCGTTCAACGGCGAGGGCATCGCGTACGCCATGGAGTCCGGGCAGATCGCCGCGGACGTCATCGTGCAGGCGCACGCGCGCGCCTCGTACGCGCAGCGCGAGCTGGCCCTGCAGCGCTACCCGAAGGTCCTCAAGGACACCTACGGCGGCTACTACACGCTCGGCCGGGCGTTCGTGAAGCTCATCGGCAACCCGAAGATCATGAAGATCGGTGCCCAGCACGGCCTGACGCACCCGCTGCTGATGAAGTTCACGCTGAAGATGCTGGCGAACCTCACGGACCCGACGGGCGGCGACGCGATGGACCGCATCATCAACGGCCTGAGCAAGGTGGCGCCGAAGGCGTGACGGGGGGTCCGTCCTTCGGGTGACTTCCGGGAACGGGCCACCCGGCAAGGGCCCTGTGGCGAGCCCCTATGGAGATCCCCTGCGGAGATGTCCTATGGAGATCCCTGCGGAGATCCCCTGTGGAGAACTACGCCACTCCGTTCAGCAGCGCCAGCCCCAGCGGCGTCAGCGTGTGGTGCACG
Organism: Streptomyces sp. XH2; assembly: GCF_049725035.1. Classification (NCBI taxonomy): domain Bacteria; kingdom Bacillati; phylum Actinomycetota; class Actinomycetes; order Kitasatosporales; family Streptomycetaceae; genus Streptomyces; species Streptomyces sp. XH2. The sequence goes on from NZ_JBMMMZ010000013.1 coordinate 58,464, forward strand.
GACGGCCCGTTGCGGCGGGTGGTCAGCAGCCCCGCTTCCCGCAGCACGGTCGCGTGCTCGCTCGCCGAGGCCGGGGAGACCCCGGCGCGGCGGGCGAGCTGCGCGGTGCTGCCGCCGTCCGCCGCCGCGTCCAGCACGCGGGCGCGGGTGCGCCCGAGCAGTGCGGTCAGCCGCGCGAGGTCTCCGGAGCCGCTCCCGGCGGGGCCGGTGAGCACCGTCTGGTAGGCGGTGAGGTCGAGGGCGACGGGGTAGCAGAGGTCGATGGGCGCCTCGTCGTCCGCGCTGTGGGCCCGCGCCGTGGGGTGCGGCCAGAAGAACGAGGGCGTGAGGGTCAGGCCCCGGCCCGCCAGGTGCACGTCGTGGAAGTCCCGGTGGAAGCCCTCGTTGTGCATGCAGGGCACGTGCAGCACGGGCGACTCCCAGCGCACCGTGGGGTGCAGGGTGGCCAGGAGGTGCTCGACGCCCTGCTCCGCGGCGGTGCGGATGCGGCGCGTGCGGTCGGCCCGCACGCAGGCGGTCACCTGCGACCAGTAGGGCGCGAGGGCCGTGTCGTAGTACGAGCGGAAGGCCTGGTCGACGGTGCGGGCGGCCGGCCGGTCGGCGGTGTGCAGGTCGCCGAACCACTGTGGCACGGGGCGGTGGTCCAGCGCGCACTCCAGCTCGGCCGTCCAGACCTTCTGCGGCAGGGCCCACACGGACTCCAGGCTCTCCCCGAGCGTGGTGGCGCCGTCCTCGGCGTGCAGGAACGCCTCCGGGAGGTACTCGCCCATGTCCGCCGGGGCGAGCTCCAGCAGGGGCCGCATGAGGGGGCTCAGGCCGCGCTGGGTGCGCTGCCGCCAGCCGTCGAGGGCGATCCCGCCCATCCAGCGGTTCTGCAGCACGGGCAGGCTCAGCGCCGCCTCCGCCAGGGGGTCCGGGCCGGGCGTGAGGCGCACCCTGCCGAGGTCGTCCGGGCCGAAGTGGATGCGGAGCACGACGACCGACGGTAGCGCGACGGCGCCCGCGCGGGGAACCTCCGCGCAGGGCTTCGCGCGGATTCGCCCGGGACCCCGCGCGCGTCCGGATTCGGCTCCCGCCGAAGGGCTTTGTCCCGCCGGTGACGGTGCTTGCAGACTTCACATACCGGGACGGGCGCTTCTCCAGCGGCTCGGAGTGCCCGTTCCGGTACGGGGGAGGCCGGGGACGCGTCCTGTGGGTGACGGGGGTCGCAGGGCGTCCGGCCGGCAGCCGCGCCGCGGGCCGTGCGGGGGACACGGCCGCCGGCGGGCATGCCGAAGGGCCGCCGTCCCGAGCGGTGGGACGGCGGCCCTTCGTACGTCTTCCGGCGTCCTGGGTTACAGGACGCGGACCGCGCCGGTGGGCGGGTCGTAGTTCATGTTGCGCTCGACGATGCCCGTGCTCGGGTTCTGCGCGCCGATGAACTTGCCGCCGCCGACGTACACGGCCACGTGGTACGCGCTGCCCGCGGGGCCCCAGTACAGGATGTCGCCGACCTGCAGGTTGCTCAGCGAGACCGCGGTGCCGGCCGTCGACTGGTCCTGCGAGACGCGCGGCAGGCTGATGCCGATCTGGTTGTAGGCGGCCTGGACCAGGCCGGAGCAGTCGTAGGAGGACGGGCCGGTGGAGCCCATCACGTACGCCTTGCCGAGCTGGGCCTCCAGGAAGGACACCAGGGTGGAGGTGGAGCCCGTGGCGCCCTTGGAGGAGGACGAGGCGGCCGTGGCCGCGTCCTCGGAGGTCTGGGCGGCGGACTTGGTGCTGAGGCTCGTGCGCTCGGTGGCGCGGGAGGCGCGCTCGGCCTCCTCCTTCTCGCGCTTCTCCTTGGCGGCGGCGGCCTTGCGCTCCGCCTCCGCCTTGCGCTCGGCCTCGTCAGCGGCCTTCTTGGCGGCGGCCTCGACCTTGCTGGTCGCCTCGTCCTGCTGCGCGCGGTCCTGGAAGTCGAAGGACGTCTGCTGGGTGGCCGCCGCGCTCTGCGCGATGGACGTGGCCAGGGCCGCGTTGACCGCGGGCATCTCGACGGTCGCCTCGACGGGCTTCTCGGCGGCGGTGGCGGAACCGGCGCCGGCCACGGCCAGGGTGCTGAGGACGCCACCGGCAACACCAGTGCGGACGACCCACGACTGGGTGGCCGTACGACGGGGCTTCCGGTGGCTGGTTATGTGCGCGTTGGGGGACATGGGACAACGGACTATCAGTCCGCGCAGGTTGAGTTCAATAAAGGTGACGTGCGTCACAATTGACGTGTGCACACTCAGAATTCGGGCATTTGATCACGGGAACATCACGGTGATCGATCGCCCGTGAACCCCTATCAGCCGCCTCAGCATGGGGTTTTGGCCACCGGTCATGATCGGCGATGGTCATATCACCATCACGGCTCGCGTGTCGAGGCTACCCACGAAATCCAGCCCGCGAACCTCCTGGCGCGTGGCGCAGCTCACGTCCCGGCCGCCCCGTGCGGGCTCTCGTGAACGAAGGCACCAGGAGTGCGCCGCGGGCGATGCCGGGTCAGCAGGAGGCCGCCCCATATCAGTTGACGGCGGCCCGTGCCAATTTGCCCGCACGGCGTGCTTCTTGATAGTGCACCACCCCTCCGACCAGGTGCAGGGCGGCCGAATGTCACCCCTCGTGATCACTTGTGCGCTTCGTGTACGAAGATCGCCGCTCATCCGACTTGGTGATCGTTCGTCAGGTGGTGGAGATCACAAACGCGGGTGTGTACCCCGTGTCGCAGATCACAGACCGACGGGCATAGGATGCAATCGACCCGGGCTTGTGAACTGCCTCACATATCGGCGATCTTCGCGGTGATCTCCGGTGGCCCGCAGGGGCGGTCCGCCCGGCCGGGTTGGTTGAGCCGGCAGTCAGCGTCGACTGGAAGGAGCGAGGAGCGGTGAACGCCTACGCGCCCATCCTCGTACTGGGAGCCCTCGGGGCAGGCTTCGCGATCTTCTCCGTGGTCATGGCCTCGATCGTCGGGCCCAAGAGGTACAACCGCGCCAAGCTCGAGGCCTACGAGTGCGGTATCGAGCCCACCCCGCAGCCCGCGGGCGGCGGGCGCTTCCCGATCAAGTACTACCTGACGGCGATGCTCTTCATCGTCTTCGACATCGAGATCGTCTTCCTCTACCCCTGGGCCGTCACCTTCGACGCCCTGGGTCTGTTCGGGCTCGTGGAGATGCTGCTCTTCGTGCTCACCGTCTTCGTCGCCTACGCCTATGTCTGGCGCCGCGGCGGCCTGGAATGGGACTAGGGGGCACCACATGGGACTCGAGGAGAAGCTGCCCAGCGGCTTCGCGCTGACCACCGTCGAACAGGCCGCCGGCTGGGTCCGCAAGTCGTCCGTCTTCCCGGCGACCTTCGGCCTGGCCTGCTGCGCCATCGAGATGATGACCACCGGCGCCGGCCGCTACGACCTGGCCCGCTTCGGCATGGAGGTCTTCCGCGGCTCGCCCCGCCAGGCCGATCTGATGATCGTCGCCGGCCGGGTCAGCCAGAAGATGGCCCCCGTCCTGCGCCAGGTCTACGACCAGATGCCCAACCCGAAGTGGGTGATCTCCATGGGTGTCTGCGCCTCCAGCGGAGGCATGTTCAACAACTACGCGATCGTCCAGGGCGTCGACCACATCGTGCCGGTCGACATCTACCTGCCCGGCTGCCCGCCGCGCCCCGAGATGCTGATGGACGCGATCTTGAAGCTGCACAAGAAGATCCAGGGCGAGAAGCTCGGGCCGCACCGCGAGAAGGCCGAGCGCGAGGCGGAGGACGCCGCCCTGAAGGCCCTGCCCCTGATCGAGATGAAGGGGCTGCTGCGATGAGCGGACCCGCGGCCGGCGGCGAGCCGAACGCCAACGGCGTGAACCCCGACAAGGACCTGAACGCCCAGAACCTCCCGGGCCAGCGCGGCGAGCACGGCGAGGAGATCCGCGTCCAGCGCGGCATGTTCGGTGCCCGCAACGGCGGCGACACCTCCGGCTACGGCGGCCTGGTGCGCACCGTACGGCTGCCGGGCGAGGCCACCCGCCCCTACGGCGGCTACTTCGACGAGGTGGCGGACGAGCTGGAGGGCGCCCTGGAGGAGCAGGGCCTCCTCCCGGAGAGCGCCGTCGAGAAGACCGTCGTCGACCGCGGCGAGCTCACGTTCCACATCGCCCGCGAGCACCTCCCGCGCGTCGCCCGCACCCTCCGCGACGACCCCGCGCTCCGCTTCGAGCTGTGCACGGGCGTGAGCGGAGTGCACTTCCCCGGGGACAAGGGCCGCGAGCTGCACGCGGTCTACCACCTGCGCTCGATCACCCACAACCGGCTGATCCGGCTGGAGGTGAGCGTCCCCGACGACGACCCGCACCTGCCGTCGCTCGTGGACGTCTACCCCACCAACGACTGGCACGAGCGCGAGACCTACGACTTCTTCGGCCTCGTCTTCGACGGCCACCCCGCGCTCACGCGGATCATGATGCCGGACGACTGGCAGGGCTTCCCGCAGCGCAAGGACTACCCCCTCGGCGGCATCCCCGTCGAGTACAAGGGCGCCCGGATCCCGGCTCCGGACGAGCGGAGGTCGTACAGCTGATGAGCGCATCACAGGCAAGCCCGCGCGAGACCACGGAAGGCACCGTCTACACCGTCACCGGCGGCGACTGGGACGAGCTGGCGGCAGAGGCGAAACAGGCCGACGACGAGCGCATCATCGTCAACATGGGCCCGCAGCACCCGTCCACCCACGGAGTGCTCCGCCTGATCCTGGAGATCGACGGCGAGACCGTCACCGAGGCCCGCTGCGGCATCGGCTACCTCCACACCGGCATCGAGAAGAACCTCGAATACCGGACGTGGACGCAGGGCACCACCTTCGTCACGCGCATGGACTACCTGACCCCGTTCTTCAACGAGGCGGCGTACTGCCTGGGCGTGGAGAAGCTGCTGGGCATCGAGGACCAGATCCCCGACCGCGCCTCGGTCATCCGCGTCCTGCTGATGGAGCTGAACCGAATCTCCTCGCACCTGGTGTGCATCGCCACCGGCGGCATGGAGCTCGGCGCCACCACGATCATGATCTACGGCTTCCGGGACCGCGAGCTCGTCCTCGACATCTACGAGCTGATCACCGGCCTGCGCATGAACCACGCCTACGTCCGCCCCGGCGGCCTCGCGCAGGACCTGCCGCCCGGCGCCGTGGACCAGGTGCGCGCCTTCGTGAAGAAGATGCGCAAGAACCTGCCGGAGTACGACAAGCTCGCCACCGGCAACCCGATCTTCAAGGGCCGCCTCCAGGACATCGGCCACCTCGACCTGGCCGGCTGCATGGCCCTCGGCGCGACCGGTCCCATCCTGCGGGCCACGGGCCTCCCGCACGACCTGCGCAAGTCCCAGCCGTACTGCGGCTACGACACCTACGACTTCGAGGTGCCGACCGCCGACACCTGCGACGCGTACGGGCGCTTCCTCATCCGCATCGAGGAGATGCACCAGTCCCTGCGGATCATCGAGCAGTGCCTGGACCGGCTGGCGCCCGGCCCGGTCATGGTCGCGGACAAGAAGATCGCCTGGCCCGCGCAGCTGGCCCTCGGCCCCGACGGCCTCGGCAACTCCCTCGACCACATCAAGAAGATCATGGGCACCTCCATGGAGGCCCTGATCCACCACTTCAAGCTGGTCACGGAGGGCTTCCGGGTGCCGCCCGGCCAGGTCTACGCCGCGGTCGAGTCGCCCAAGGGCGAGCTGGGCGTGCACGTCGTCAGCGACGGCGGCACGCGCCCGTACCGCGTCCACTTCCGCGATCCGTCCTTCACCAACCTGCAGTCCATGGCGGCGATGTGCGAGGGCGGCCAGGTGGCCGACGTGATCGTCGCGGTGGCGTCCATCGATCCCGTGATGGGAGGCGTCGACCGGTGAGCCATGACGTACAGCTGGGGATGCCTTCGCTCCCCGCGCCGGACTATCCCGCGGAGGTGCGGGAGCGGCTGGCGGCCGACGCGAAGGAGGTGATCGACCGCTACCCCGACAGCCGGAGCGCCCTGCTGCCGCTGCTCCACCTCGTCCAGGCCGAGGAGGGGCACGTCACCCGGACCGGCATGCGCTTCTGCGCCGAGGTGCTCGGCCTGACCATCGCCGAGGTCACGGCGGTCGCCACCTTCTACACGATGTACCGGCGCGAGCCGGGCGGCGAGTACCAGGTGGGGGTGTGCACCAACACCCTGTGCGCGGTCATGGGCGGCGACGCGATCTTCGAGGGCCTGCGCCGGCACCTCGGCGTCGACAACGGCGGCACCACCCCCGACGGCAAGATCACCCTTGAGCACGTCGAGTGCAACGCCGCCTGCGACTTCGCGCCCGTCGTGATGGTCAACTGGGAGTTCTTCGACAACCAGACCGTCGAGAGCGCCAAGGCCCTCGTCGACGAGCTGCGCGCGGGCCGCCCCGCCGAGCCGACCCGCGGCGCCCCGCTCTGCACCTTCCGGGAGACCTCCCGGATCCTCGCGGGCTTCTCCGACCCCCGCCCCGGCGCGGTCGAGGCGAGCGGCGGCGCGGGCCCGGCCTCCCTGGCGGGGCTGCGGCTGGCCAAGGGCGAGCACGCGCCCCGCGTCGGCCCGCCCCGCAGCGCTCCGGCACAGGACGAGGGCCCCGCACCGCACCACGAGGAGGGGGAGGGATGACCATGGCACCAGCGATGGGGGAGACGAGCCCGGAGAAGCTGCTCGCCCCCGTGCTCTCCGCGTTCTGGGACGAGCCGCGCTCGTGGACGCTGGAGACCTACCTGCGCCACGACGGCTACCAGGGCGCGCGCAAGGCCCTCGCGATGGCCCCCGACGACGTGATCTCCTATGTGAAGGACTCGGGCCTGCGCGGCCGCGGCGGCGCGGGCTTCCCGACGGGCATGAAGTGGCAGTTCATCCCGCAGGGCGACGGCAAGCCGCACTACCTCGTGGTCAACGCGGACGAGTCCGAGCCGGGCGCCTGCAAGGACATCCCGCTGCTCTTCGCCGCGCCGCACACCCTCATCGAGGGCATCGTGATCGCCTGCCACGCGATCCGCTCCAACCGGGCCTTCATCTACCTGCGCGGCGAGGTCGTCCCCGTGCTGCGCCGGCTGCACGAGGCCGTGCGCGAGGCCTACGCCGCGGGCTACCTCGGCACGAACGTCCTCGGCTCCGGGCTGGACCTGGAGCTGACCGTGCACGCGGGCGCGGGCGCGTACATCTGCGGCGAGGAGACCGCCCTCCTCGACTCGCTCGAAGGCCGCCGCGGCCAGCCCCGGCTCCGGCCCCCCTTCCCCGCGGTCGCCGGCCTCTACGCCTGCCCCACTGTCGTGAACAACGTCGAGTCCATCGCGTCGGTTCCCGCGATCCTCCACCGGGGCAAGGAGTGGTTCCGCTCGATGGGCACCGACAAGTGCCCCGGCTTCACGCTCTACTCGCTCTCCGGGCACGTCGCGAACCCCGGCCAGTACGAGGGCCCCATGGGCATCACGCTGCGCCAGCTGCTCGACATGAGCGGCGGCATGCGGCGCGGCCACCGGCTGAAGTTCTGGACGCCGGGCGGCTCGTCCAGCCCCATGTTCACCCCCGAACACCTCGACGTGCCGCTGGACTTCGACAGCGTGGGTGCGGCCGGCTCGCTGCTGGGCACCAAGTCGCTGCAGTGCTTCGACGAGACGACGTGCGTGGTGCGCGCGGTCACCCGCTGGACGGAGTTCTACGCGCACGAGTCGTGCGGGAAGTGCACGCCCTGCCGCGAGGGCACGTACTGGCTCGTCCAGCTGCTGCGCGACATCGAGGCCGGCAAGGGCCGCAAGGCCGACCTCGACAAGCTCGCCGACATCTCCGACAACATCAACGGCAAGTCCTTCTGCGCCCTCGGCGACGGCGCCGCGGCGCCCATCCTCTCCTCGCTGCAGCACTTCCGCGCGGAGTACGAGCAGCACATCACGGGCAAGGGCTGCCCCTTCGACCCGTCGAAGTCGACCCTGTGGGCCGACGGCCCGCAGAACTTCCCCCTGGAGGTGAACGCGTGACGGTCACGACGTCTGCCCCCTCCGGAGGAGGGGGCGTCGAGCCGCCGCCGGAGGACCTCGTCTCCCTCACCATCGACGGCGCCGCGATCTCCGTCCCCAAGGGGACGCTGGTCATCCGCGCCGCGGAGCTGCTGGGCATCGAGATCCCCCGCTTCTGCGACCATCCGCTGCTCGATCCGGCCGGCGCCTGCCGGCAGTGCATCGTGGAGGTGGAGGGCCAGCGCAAGCCGATGGCGTCCTGCACCATCACCTGCACCGACGGCATGGTCGTCCGGACGCAGCTGACCTCGCCCGTCGCGGAGAAGGCGCAGCGCGGCGTGATGGAGCTGCTGCTGATCAACCACCCGCTGGACTGCCCGGTCTGCGACAAGGGCGGCGAGTGCCCCCTGCAGAACCAGGCGATGACGGCGGGGCAGGCGGACAGCCGCTTCGAGGGCCGCAAGCGGACCTTCGAGAAGCCGGTGCCCATCTCCCCGCAGGTGCTGCTGGACCGCGAGCGGTGCGTGCTGTGCGCGCGCTGCACCCGTTTCTCGCAGCAGATCGCGGGCGACCCGATGATCGAGCTGCTGGAGCGCGGTGCGCTGCAGCAGGTCGGCACGGGCGAGGGCGTGCCCTTCGAGTCGTACTTCTCGGGCAACACCATCCAGATCTGCCCGGTGGGGGCGCTGACCTCGGCGGCGTACCGCTTCCGCTCGCGCCCCTTCGACCTGGTGTCGTCGCCGGCGGTGTGCGAGCACTGCGCGGGCGGCTGCGCGCTGCGCACGGACCACCGGCGCGGCAAGGTGATGCGCCGCCTGGCCGCCGACGACCCGGAGGTCAACGAGGAGTGGGTGTGCGACAAGGGCCGCTTCGCGTTCCGCTACGCGCAGCGGCCGGAGCGCTTCGCCCACCCGCTCGTGCGGAACGCGGACGGCGTGCTCGCGCCCGCGAGCTGGCCGGAGGCGCTGGAGGCCGCGGGGCGCGGGCTGGCGGCGGCGCGCGGCAGGGCGGGCGTCCTGACCGGCGGCCGGCTGACGGTCGAGGACGCGTACGCGTACGCCAAGTTCGCGCGCGTGGCGCTCGACACGCACGACGTCGACTTCCGGGCCCGGGTGCACAGCGGTGAGGAGGCCGACTTCCTGGCCGCCCGCGTGGCGGGCCGGGGCCGGGATCTCGACGGCAGCGGGGTGACGTACGCGGCGCTGGAGAAGGCCCCGGCGGTGCTGCTCGTGGGCTTCGAGGCGGAGGAGGAGGCGCCCGGCGTCTTCCTGAGGCTGCGCAAGGCCTGGCGCAAGCACGGGCAGCGCGTCTTCGCGCTCGGCGCGGTCGCCACCCGTGGTCTGGAGAAGGCCGGGGGCACGCTGCTGCCGGCCGCGCCCGGCACCGAGACCGCGTGGCTGCGGGCGCTGGCCGACGCGGCCGGCCTGGACGCCCCGGGGCAGGCCGCGGGCGACGCCCTGCGCGCCGACGGGGCCGTGATCGTCGTCGGCGAGCGGCTCGCGGGCGTGCCCGGCGCGCTGACGGCCGCCGTCGCCGCGGCTTCGGCGACCGGCGCGCGGCTGGTGTGGATCCCGCGCCGGGCCGGCGAGCGCGGCGCGGTCGAGGCGGGGGCCCTGCCGGGGCTGCTGCCCGGCGGCCGCCCGGCCACCGACCCGCGGGCGCGCGAGGAGACCGCGGCCGCCTGGGGCGTGTCCGGCCTGCCGCGCAGCCCCGGCCGGGACACCGGCCAGATCGTGGAGGCGGCCGCGCGGGGCGAGCTGGGTGCCCTGCTCGTGGGCGGCGTCGAGGTCGCGGACCTGCCCGACCCGGCCCGCGCGCGGGAGGCCCTGGACGCCGTCGGCTTCCTGGTCAGCCTGGAGCAGCGGCCGAGCGAGGTGTCCGACCGGGCGGACGTCGTCCTGCCGGTGGCGGCCGTCGCCGAGAAGGCGGGCACGTTCCTCAACTGGGAGGGCCGGGCCCGGCCGTTCGGGGTCGCGATCAAGCCCGACCAGCTGCCGCGCCGCCACGTGCCCGCCGACGCCCGCGTGCTGCACATGCTGGCCGACGCCATGGGCATCGGCCTCGGCCTGCCCGACACCGACGCCGTGCGCGCGGAGCTGCGCCGCCTCGGCCCGTGGGACGGGGAGCACGCCGCGGACCCGGCGGAGACCGCCCGGCCGCTGCCGCAGCCGGGCGCGGGCGAGGCGGTCCTCGCGGGCCACCGGATGCTGCTGGACCGGGGCCGCCTGCAGGACGGCGACGACGCCCTCGCCGGCACGCGGCACGCGGCGCTCGCCCGCCTGTCGCCCGCGACCGCCGCCGAGGCGGGCGTGCGCGACGGAGAGGTGCTGGCGGTGACGGGCCCCGCCGGAACGGTACGGCTGCCGCTGCGCGTGACGGCCATGCCGGACCGCGTGGTGTGGCTGCCGCTGAACTCGGCGGGCGGCGGTGTCGCCGGGGACACGGGCGCGCGCCCCGGCGAGCTCGTACGGATCGGGGCGGATTCCGGTGAGGGCACCGGGACCGGGACACCGGAGGCGCGGTAGTGAAGACTGTGGAGGCTTACCGCCTGAGCGAGCTGGCCGCCGGGGACCTGTCGGTGTTCGGCCGGGACCCGTGGTGGCTGATCGTCGTCAAGGCGGTCTTCTGCTTCGCGTTCGTCATGCTGACCGTGCTGTTCTCGATCGTCTGGGAACGCAAGGTCGTCGCGTGGATGCAGCTGCGGATCGGCCCCAACCGGCACGGCCCGTGGGGCATGCTGCAGTCCCTCGCGGACGGCATCAAGCTGATGCTGAAAGAGGACGTGATCGTCAAGCGGGCGGACAAGGCGGTCTACCTGCTGGCCCCCGTCGTGGCGGCCGTCCCCGCGTTCATGGCGATCGCCGTGATCCCCTTCGGCCCCGCCGGCAACGAGATCTCCGTCTTCGGGCACCGCACCACGATGCAGCTGACGGACCTGCCGATCGGCGTGCTCTACATCCTCGCCACGGCCTCGGTCGGCATCTACGGCATCGTGCTCGCGGGCTGGTCGTCCGGCTCGACGTACCCGCTGCTGGGCGGCCTGCGCTCGTGCGCCCAGATGATCTCGTACGAGATCGCGATGGGCGTCTCCTTCGCCGCCGTCTTCCTCTACTCCGGGTCGATGTCGACCTCGGCGATCGTGGAGGCCCAGCACGACCGCTGGTACGTGCTGCTGCTGCCGGTGTCCTTCCTCGTCTACATCGTGGCGATGGTGGGGGAGACCAACCGGGCGCCGTTCGACCTGCCGGAGTCCGAGGGCGACCTGGTCGGCGGTTTCAACACCGAGTACTCCTCCATCAAGTTCGCGATGTTCATGCTGGCCGAGTACGTCAACATGGTCACCGTCTCGGCGGTGGCCGTGACGCTGTTCCTCGGCGGCTGGCGCGCCCCCTACCCGGTCTCGGCGTTCTGGGAGGGCGCGAACCACGGCTGGTGGCCGCTCCTGTGGTTCGTGATCAAGCTGCAGCTGCTGCTGTTCTTCTTCATCTGGCTGCGCGGCACGCTGCCGCGGCTGCGCTACGACCAGTTCATGAAGCTGGGGTGGAAGGTCCTTATCCCGGTCTCGATGGTGTGGCTGATGCTCGTCGCCTCGGTGCGGGCGCTGCGGAACGAGAACTACGACTTCCAGCGGATCGTGCTGTACGTCGGCGGCGCCGTCGTGGCGGTCCTGCTGCTCTCCTTCGTCGCGGACATCTTCCGCAAGGGCGAGCGCGGCCAGGGGGACGGGGAGGCCGCGCCGGAGCGGGAGTTCGACCCGACGGGCGGCGGATTCCCCGTGCCGCCGCTGCCCGGGCAGACGCCGCCGCCGGTGCCGCGCCGCCGACCGCGCCGTGACGGAGAGCTCATTGTCAGTGGTGGGCCCGATACTGTGCGTGACGGAAAGGAGGGCTGACGGCAGTGGCTACCGACCCCGGGGGCGAAGCGTCCCGCGACACCCCCCGCAATCCCGTGGCCGGCTTCGGCGTGACCTTCAAGGCCATGTTCAAGAAGCGGCTGACCGAGCAGTACCCGGAGTACAAGAAGCCGACGGCCCCCCGCTTCCACGGCCGCCACCAGCTCAACCGGCACCCGGACGGCCTGGAGAAGTGCATCGGCTGCGAGCTGTGCGCCTGGGCCTGCCCCGCCGACGCCATCTACGTGGAGGGCGCGGACAACAAGGACGAGGAGCGCTATTCGCCGGGCGAGCGCTACGGCCGCGTCTACCAGATCAACTACCTCCGCTGCATCCTGTGCGGCCTGTGCGTCGAGGCGTGCCCCACGCGCGCCCTCACCATGACCAACGAGTACGAACTGGCCGACAGCAGCCGCGAGTCGCTCATCTACACCAAGGAGGAGCTGCTCGCGGGCCTGGAGGAGGGCATGGTCGACTCGCCGCACGCGATCTTCCCCGGCATGACCGAACAGGACTACTACCGCGGGCTGGTGACGGAGGCCGCGCCGGGCACGGTCCGCCAGGTCGCGACCTCGAAGGGCGAGAAGCCGCACGAGGAAGGGGCCGACGCGTGAACGCCTCTTCCCTGGCGGCTTCGGCCGCCGCCACGACCTCGACCGGTGAGGCCGTCCAGTTCTGGATCCTGGCCGTCGTCGCCGTCCTCGGGGCGCTGGGCGCCGTCTTCATGAAGAAGGCCGTGCACAGCGCCCTCTCACTCGCCGGCACCATGATCGTGCTGGCGGTGTTCTACCTCGCCAACGGCGCCTACTTCCTGGGCGTCGTCCAGATCGTCGTCTACACCGGCGCGATCATGATGCTCTTCCTCTTCGTCGTCATGCTCGTGGGCGTCACCGCCGCCGACTCCCTCAAGGAGACCATCAGGGGCCAGCGGTGGCTGGCCGGGCTGTGCGTGCTCGGCTTCGGCATCCTGCTCATGGCCGGCATCGCCAACGCCTCCCTGAAGGAGTGGAACGGCGTCGGCCGGGCCAACGCCGGCGGCAATGTGGAGGGCCTCGCCGCCCTCGTCTTCACCAAGTACGTCTTCGCGTTCGAGATCACCGGCGCCCTGCTGATCACCGCGGCCGTCGGCGCGATGGTGCTCACCCACCGCGAGCGCACCGAGCGCGCCGCGACCCAGCGCGAGCGCGCCGAACAGCGCGTCCGCGAGGGCAATCAGATCACCCCGCTTCCCGCCCCGGGCGTCTACGCCCGGCACAACGCCGTGGACATCCCCGGCCTCCTGCCCGACGGCACCGCCTCCGACCTCACCGTCAGCCCCACCCTGCGCGCCCGGGGCCAGGTCCGCGACGTCTCGGGCGAGGCCCTCCAGGACCTCAAGGCCCTGGAGCAGCGCTCCAGCGACTGGCTGGAGCGCGGCCGCAGCGAGGACGCCGACGCGAACGCGAAGGGGGCGGGCAAGTGAACCCGGTCAACTACCTCTACCTGGCGGCCCTGTTGTTCACCATCGGGGCGGCCGGCGTGCTCATCCGGCGGAACGCGATCGTCATCTTCATGTGCGTCGAGCTGATGCTGAACGCCTGCAACCTGGCGTTCGTCACCTTCGCCCGGCTGCACGGCAATCTCGACGGCCAGATCATCGCCTTCTTCACGATGGTCGTGGCCGCGGCCGAGGTCGTGGTGGGCCTCGCCATCATCGTGACGATCTTCCGCTCCCGGCACTCGGCCTCGGTGGACGACGCCGGCCTGCTGAAGCTGTAAGGGGACGCTGACGTGGAGAACCTCATCGGATTGCTCGTCCTCGCGCCCCTGCTGGGTGCGGGCGTGCTGCTGTGCGGCGGGCGCAGGCTCGACCGGAGCGGCCCCTGGCTGGGCACCCTGCTCGCGGCCGTGTCCTTCGCGCTCGGCGCCGTGCTCTTCGCCGACATGCTCGGCAAGAGCGGCGAGGAGCGCGCCCTGGACGTCACGGTCTTCCAGTGGGTGCCCGTCGGCGGCTTCCGCGCGGACGTCGGCTTCCACCTCGACCAGCTGTCGATGACCTTCGTCCTGCTGATCACGGGCGTGGGCTCGCTCATCCACCTGTACTCGGTGGGCTACATGGCCCACGACGAGCGCAAGCGGCGCTTCTTCGGCTATCTCAACCTCTTCCTCGCCGCGATGCTGCTGCTCGTCCTCGCCGACAACTACCTGCTCCTGTACGTGGGCTGGGAGGGCGTCGGCCTCGCCTCGTACCTGCTGATCGGCTTCTGGCAGCACAAGCCGAGCGCGGCCACCGCCGCCAAGAAGGCGTTCCTGGTCAACCGCGTCGGCGACATGGGGCTGTCGATCGCGATCATGCTGCTGTTCACCACGTTCGGCACCTTCGCCTTCGACCCCGTCCTGGAGCGGGCGACCGGCGCGGGGGAGGGCAGGCTGACGGCCGTGGCGCTGATGCTGCTGCTCGCCGCGTGCGGCAAGTCCGCCCAGGTGCCGCTGCAGTCCTGGCTCGGGGACGCGATGGAGGGCCCGACGCCGGTCTCGGCCCTCATCCACGCCGCGACGATGGTGACCGCCGGCGTCTACCTGATCACCCGCTCCGGAGCGATCTTCGACGCGGCGCCGGACGCACAGACGGCGGTCGTCACGGTCGGCGCGGTCACGCTCCTCTTCGGTGCGATCGTCGGTTGCGCCAAGGACGACATCAAGAAGGCCCTGGCCGGCTCCACCATGTCCCAGATCGGGTACATGATCCTCGCCGCCGGGCTGGGCCCCGTCGGCTACGTCTTCGCGATCATGCACCTGGTGACCCACGGCTTCTTCAAGGCCGGGCTCTTCCTCGGCGCCGGGTCCGTCATGCACGGCATGAACGACGAGGTCGACATGCGCCGCTACGGCGGCCTGCGGACCTACATGCCGGTCACGTTCGTCACCTTCGGCCTCGGCTACCTCGCCATCATCGGCTTCCCGGGGCTGTCCGGCTTCTTCTCCAAGGACAAGATCATTGAGGCCGCCTTCGCCAAGGGCGGCACCGAGGGCTGGATCCTGGGAGGCGCGGCCCTGCTCGGCGCGGCCATCACCGCGTACTACATGACCAGGGTGATGCTGCTGACCTTCTTCGGCGAGAAGCGCTGGCAGCCCGACGATCACGGCGAGCTCCCGCACCCCCACGAGTCGCCGCGGACGATGACCGTCCCGATGATCGTGCTCGCCTTCGGATCGGTCTTCGCCGGCGGCCTGTTCAGCATCAACGACACCTTCCTGAAGTGGCTGGAGCCGGTCACCGGGCACGAGGAGGGCCACTCGCCCGTCAGCGCCCTCACCGTCACCGCCGCCACCATGGTCGTGCTCGTGATCGGCGTGGCGATCGCCTGGGCGCAGTACGGGCGCCGGCCCGTGCCCGTCACGGCCCCCCGCGGCAGCCTCCTCACCCGGGCCGCCCGGCGGGACCTGCTGCAGGACGACTTCAACCACGTCGTGCTGGTCCGCGGCGGCGAGCACCTCACCCGCAGCCTGGTCTACGTCGACCACACCCTGGTCGACGGCGTCGTCAACGGCACCGCCGCCTCGGTGGGCGGCCTGTCGGGCCGGATGCGCAAGCTGCAGAACGGCTACGCCCGTTCGTACGCGGTCTCGATGTTCGGCGGTGCGGCGGTGCTCATCGCCGCCACCCTGCTGATGAGGGCGGTTTGATCATGGCCTTTCCCCTGCTGACGCTCACGGCCGCGGTCCCCGCGGTCGGTGCGGTCGCCACCGCGGCCGTGCCGGCCGGGCGGCGCACCGCCGCCAAGTGGCTCGCGCTCGCCTTCTCGCTCGCCACGCTCGCCCTGGCGGCCGTGCAGCTCGTGCGCTTCGACCCCGGCACCAAGGGGCCCTTCCAGCTCACCGAGTCGCACGCCTGGATCGCGGACTTCGGGGTCCGCTACGAGCTGGGCGTGGACGGCATCGCGGTGGTCCTCATCGGCCTGGCCGCCCTGCTGATCCCCTTCATCATGCTGGCCGGCTGGCACGACGCCGA
Source organism: Streptomyces sp. XH2 (assembly GCF_049725035.1). NCBI lineage: Bacteria > Bacillati > Actinomycetota > Actinomycetes > Kitasatosporales > Streptomycetaceae > Streptomyces > Streptomyces sp. XH2. The sequence goes on from NZ_JBMMMZ010000013.1 coordinate 74,340, forward strand.
CCCCCGGGCCGCGTCCGACAGCGGCTCCGCCGCGGACGGCTCCTCGCGCTGGCGCCCCGTCCAGGGCTTCTTCGCGCTGATCCTCATGGTCGAGGCGATGGTGGTGATCTCCTTCGAGGCCACCGACGTCTTCCTCTTCTACATCTTCTTTGAAGCCATGCTGATCCCGATGTACTTCCTCATCGGCGGCTTCGGGGACGGCGCGGCCGGGCAGGGTGACGCGGGCGCGGCGGCCCAGCGCTCGTACGCCGCCGTGAAGTTCCTCCTCTACAACCTCGTCGGCGGGCTGATCATGCTGGCCGCCGTCATCGGGCTGTACGCGGTCACCGCCGACCAGCTCGGCGCGGGCACCTTCTCCCTCCAGGAGATCGTCCAGGCCCGCGCGGCCGGCAAGCTCGACATCGCGACCACCACCGAACGCGCCCTGTTCCTCGGCTTCTTCTTCGCCTTCGCCGTGAAGGCCCCGCTGTGGCCGCTGCACACCTGGCTGCCCAACGCCATGGGCGAGGCCACCGCCCCCGTCGCCGTGCTGATCACCGCCGTGGTCGACAAGGTCGGCACGTTCGCGATGCTCCGCTTCTGCCTCCAGCTCTTCCCGGAGGCCTCGAAGTGGGCCACCCCCGTCATCGTGGTGCTGTCCCTGATCAGCATCCTGTACGGGGCGCTGCTCGCGGTCGGGCAGCGGGACATCAAGCGGCTGGTCGCGTACGCCTCGATCTCGCACTTCGGCTTCATCGTGCTCGGCATCTTCGCGATGACCAGCCAGGGCCAGAGCGGCGCGACGCTCTACATGGTCAACCACGGCGTCTCCACGGCCGCGCTGATGCTCGTCGCCGGCTTCCTGATCTCCCGCCGGGGCTCGCGGCTCATCGCGGACTACGGCGGCGTGCAGAAGGTCGCCCCGGTCCTCGCCGGCACCTTCCTGGTCGGCGGCCTCGCGACGCTGTCGCTGCCCGGCCTCGCGCCGTTCGTCTCCGAGTTCCTCGTCCTCGTCGGCACGTTCAGCCGCTATCCGGTCGCCGGCGGGATCGCCACGCTCGGGATCGTGCTCGCCGCGCTGTACATCCTGGTGCTCTACCAGCGCACCATGACCGGGCCGGTGAAGGCGGAGGTGCGGGGCATGCCCGACCTCAGGGCGCGCGAGCTGGCCGTCGTGGCCCCGCTGATCGCCGTCCTGCTCTTCCTCGGCGTCTACCCGAAGCCGCTGACGGAGATCCTCGACCCGGCGGTCAGGCACACGATGTCGCAGGTGCACCAGGCCGACCCCAAGCCCGATGTGAACGATGTGGAGGCCGCGAAGTGAGCCACGCAGCATCCGTCCACAGCCTGTGGACGATGTCGGCGGACGCGCCGCAGAAGATCCCGGCACCGCACATCGAGTACGCCCAGCTGTCCCCGACGCTGATCGTGCTCGGCGCCGCGGTCCTCGGCATCCTCGTGGAGGCGTTCCTCCCGCGGCGCACCCGCCACCCCGCCCAGCTGCTGCTGACGTGCGTCGCGCTGGCCGCGGCCTTCGCCGCCGTCGTCGCCCTCGCGGCCGGCGGCTACGGCACGGGCAAGGCGCACGCCGCTGCGATGGGCGCCGTCGCCGTGGACGGCCCCGCGCTGTTCCTGCAGGGCACCATTCTCCTCGTCTCCCTCGTCGCGGTGTTCACCTTCGCCGAGCGGCGCCTGGACCCGGCGGCGCACGGCCGGCCCGTCGACTCCTTCGCCGCCCAGGGTGCCGCCGTGCCCGGCGGCCGGGCGGAGCAGGACGCGGTCAAGGCGGGCTTCACCACCACCGAGGTGTTCCCGCTCATGCTCTTCGCGGTGGGCGGCATGCTCGTCTTCCCCGCCGCGGACGACCTGCTGACGCTCTTCGTCGCCCTGGAGGTCTTCTCCCTCCCGCTGTACGTGCTGTGCGCGCTGGCCCGCCGCAAGCGGCTCCTGTCCCAGGAGTCGGCCGTCAAGTACTTCCTGCTCGGCGCCTTCTCCTCGGCCTTCCTGCTCTTCGGCGTCGCCCTGCTCTACGGCTACGCCGGCACGGTCACCTACTCCGGCATCGCCGACGTCGTGAACGGCTCCGTCCGGATGCTCGACCCGGCCCTCGCCGCGACCACCGGCAACGACGCCCTGCTGCTGATCGGCGGCGCGCTCGTCCTGGTGGGCCTGCTCTTCAAGGTCGGCGCGGTGCCCTTCCACATGTGGACGCCGGACGTCTACCAGGGCGCCCCCACACCCGTCACGGGCTTCATGGCCGCCGCCACCAAGGTCGCCGGCTTCGGCGCGCTGCTGCGGCTGCTGTACGTGGTCCTGCCGGGGCTGCGCTGGGACTGGCGGCCGGTGATGTGGGGCGTCGCGATCGTCACCATGCTGGTGGGCGCGATCGTGGCCGTCACCCAGACCGACGTGAAGCGGCTGCTGGCCTACTCCTCCATCGCCCACGCCGGCTTCATCCTCGCCGGCGTCGTCGCCACGTCGCCCGACGGGGTGTCGTCCGTGCTGTTCTACCTGGGCGCGTACTCGTTCGTCACGCTCGGCGCGTTCTCGGTCGTGACGCTGGTGCGCGACGCGGGCGGCGAGGCCACGCACCTGTCCAAGTGGGCGGGGCTGGGCCGCCGTTCGCCGCTCACGGCGGCGACGTTCTCGGTGTTCCTGCTGGCCTTCGCGGGCATTCCGCTGACGAGCGGGTTCGCGGGGAAGTTCGCGGTGTTCAAGGCGGCGGCGCAGGGCGGGGCGGGGCCGCTGGTCATCGTCGGTGTCGTGTCCTCGGCGATCGCCGCGTTCTTCTACATCCGGGTGATCGTGCTGATGTTCTTCAGCGAGCCGAAGGCCGACGGGCCGACGGTCGCCGTCCCGAGCCCGCTGACGTCTTCGGCGATCGCGATCGGGGTGGCGGTGACGCTGGCGCTGGGCGTGGCGCCGCAGTACTTCCTCGACCTGGCGGGCCAGGCTGGGGTCTTCGTGCGGTGACGCCGGCCGGCGGGGCCGTCCGCGCGGGCCCGTCTCGTCCACGTGCCGCTGCCCGGCAACCCTCCCCGGTTGCCGGGCAGCGGCACGCGTACGGGGTTCAGCTCTTCGGCTTGGTGGGCAGGCCGCCCGCGATGCCGCCGGGGACGCCGGCCGGCTTGCCGTCGGAGCCGACGGTCTTGCTCATCTTGTCCTGCTTGCCGGAGGCCCAGGCGACGGTGAAGGACTTGCCGTCGAAGTCCTTGATGGTGCCCGTGGCGTAGTCCGTGCTGTTGTCCTGGCAGTGCTTGATCGTGATCGTCGCAGGCTGCGAGGTGGTGACGAGCGTGCCCGAGCAGGCGGTCTTCCCGCTGAGCGTCACCGTGTTCTGGGTGAACACCAGGATGAGGAGGCTCTGGTCGGCGAGCTTGCCGTTGTTCGACCAGCCGCCCGCGAGGGTGGCCGCCGACGCGCGCTGCCCGCCGGCGTCCGTGGCCGGCGAGGACGGCTGCTCCGCCGGGGCCTGGGAGGTCGGCGTGGCGCCGCCGACCGGCTTGTCGTCCTTCTTGCCGCCGTCGCTCGAACTGCTGCAACCGGTCATCAGCACAGCGGCGCAGAGCGCCGCCCCCGTGATCTGTACTGCCTTGCGCACGTCTCTCCTTAAGCCTGGTTCAGGGCATGACAAGTTAGCAGCCCTGAACCCGCACTCCGAGGTGGCTCAGCCGCCCCCGCCCCCGCCGTCCGCGCTATCGCTCATCACATTTTTGTGCACGGCCCGCGCCACCCAGTCCGCACGCATGAGCCGGCGCATGGCCTGCCGCTCGGGCCGGCGGTCCCAGCCGGGGCAGAGCGCCCCCGATATGCCGATGGCGGACGCCAGCGCGGCGAGCGCGCGGGCCCGCGGATCGGCGAAGCCCCCGCGCCGGGCCAGCTCGAAGCGTTCCCGCGCCGCCGTCGTCAGGTCCACCGGGCCCATGGAGCAGTGTTTGTACGGGATGACGCCGAGGAAGCGGCGGGGCTCCACGCGCAGCGCGTCCCTCTCCGCGAGCCGCGCCAGCCACGCCTCTTCGAGGTGCCGCGACGCGCTCCGCACCCAGCGGGCCGTCCGCGGCCCGCCGTCGCCCTTGCCGGGCTGCTGCAGGCTCGCCATCGCCATGGCCAGCAGCGGGTCGTCCGGCGGCAGCGGGTTCGTGACCTGCACCCGGCCGCGCACCTCCACGACCCGCCCGGCGAGCCGCAGTTCGGTCAGCGCCGCCCCGGCCACGCCGTAGCCCGAGGACTGGCCGGCGCGCATCAGCTTGCGCCCGCTCACCGGGTCGAAGCAGAGCAGCAGCAGTTCCTCGGGGAGCGTCAGGCGCGGGGCGGCGGCGGTCACGGCGTCACGCCTCGCGGGCCGGGAGGATGCGGCCGGTGACCTCGCCGAGGCCGATCCGGGCCCCGCCGGGGCCGGGCGCCCAGGCCGTGATCGTGACCTCGTCTCCGTCCTCCAGCCACGGGCCCTTGCCCGCGGTCAGTTCGAGCAGGCAGCCCAGCTGGTCCGGCTCGGGGCCGCTGACCGTGCCGGAGGCGTAGAAGTCGCCGGTGCGCAGGGTGGCGCCGTTGACCGTCATGTGCGCCAGCTGCTGCGCCGCGGTCCAGTACATGGCGGAGAACGGCGGCCGGGAGACCGTCTCGCCGTTGATCTTCACCTCGATGCGCAGGTCGAGGCCGCCCGGCTCGGCCGCGGAGTCGTCGAGGTAGGGCAGGAGCGGGTGGGTGCGCTCCGGCGGGGCCGTGCGGGCCTCGTCGAAGGCGTCGAGCGGGGTGATCCAGGCCGAGGCCGAGGTGGCGAAGGACTTGCCGAGGAACGGGCCGAGGGGCACGTACTCCCACGCCTGCAGGTCGCGCGCGGACCAGTCGTTGACGAGGCAGACGCCGAAGACGTGCTCGCGGAAGTCCGCGAGGCCCACGGGCGCGTCGGCGGGGGCGCCGACCACGAAGCCGACCTCGGCCTCGATGTCGAGGCGGCGCGAGGGGCCGAAGGAGGGGAGCGCGTCGGCGGGCGCCTTGCGCTGGCCCTGGGGGCGCACGACGTCGGTGCCGCTGACGACGACGGTGCCGGCGCGGCCGTGGTAGCCGATCGGCAGGTGCTTCCAGTTCGGCGTGAGCGGCTCGTCGTTCGGCCGGAAGATGCGGCCGACGTTGGTGGCGTGGTGCTCGCTGGAGTAGAAGTCGACGTAGTCGGCGACCTCGAACGGCAGGTGCAGCGTCACCTCGGAGAGCGGGTGGAAGGGCCCGTCGGCCAGCCAGGAGCGGATCTCGGCGCGCACGGCGCGCCAGACGGGCCGGCCGGCGGCCAGGAGGGGGTTCAGCGTCGGGGCCTCCAGCAGGGCGGCGTGCGCGGAGCCGTGCGCGGCGGCCGCGGCCGCCGCGTCCAGGACGGACTCGCCGTAGCGGACGCCGATGCGGGGCCGGTCCGGGGCGTCGGCGGTGGTGAAGACGCCGTACGGGAGGGTGTCCGCGCCGAAGGGGTCGCCTTCGGGCAGCTCGCGGGGGCTGTGCTGGGGCATGGAACGCTGCCTCGCTCTCTCCTGGAAGCTCCGGGAAGCCGGTGGGCCCGGGTGGGGGTCCGCGGCCCACATTACGTGCTGGTGGCCGCCAGACAAGGGGTGTCAGGAGGGTCCCTGCGCGGGGGGCCGGGGACGCCCTCGCGCGGTGCCCCGAACGGCTGCCCGCAGCCCACGCGGACCGGCCTCCGAACCGCTGTCCGAACCACCGTCCGGCCTTCGGCTAAAGAGCGCGCAATATCCGGTAATTCCTTGCTGGAAGCGGCGATTCCGAAGTAGCGTCCTTAATCGGGCCAAGCACAGTGGGGGGCCGCTGCGGCTGAGGGGCCGAGGGGGATGCTGGTGGCGAGCAGGAGCACGCCCATCGCGGCGGACCGGTCCGTTCCAGGACTGATCGTGAAGATCGGCGACTATCCCCTGCACCACGGCGGGGTGGGCGCGATCCGCAGCCTCGGCAGACTCGGCGTGCCCATGTACGCGATCACGGAGGACCGCTGGACGCCGGCCGCCGTCTCCCGCTATCTGCGCGGCGGCTTCGTCTGGCGGACGACGGGCACCGAGCAGCCCGCCGAGCTGGTCGAGGGCCTGCTGCGGATCGGCCGCGGGATCGGCCGGCCGGCCGTGCTGATCCCCACCGACGAAGAGGCCGCGGTGCTCATCGCCGAGCACTCCGCGGAGCTCTGCGGCAGCTTCCTCTTCCCGCGGGTGGAGCCGGAGTTGCCGCGACGGCTGGCGAGCAAGCAGGGGCTGCACGAGCTCTGCGTGGAGCACGGCGTGCCGTCGCCGGAGGCCCTGTTCCCGGCCTCGTTCGAGGAGATCGAGGAGTTCGCGGAGCGCGCCCGCTTCCCCCTCGTCGCCAAGAACCGGGAGGCGTTCGAGCGCCGCCGCAAGCCCGCCGTGCACGGCACCACCCGGATCCACGGCCCGCGCGAGCTGCTGCAGCTGGCGCAGGGCTGGGGCCCGTCGCCCGGAGTGATCCTCCAGGAGTACCTGCCCCGCGAGCAGGCGGAGGACTGGATCGTCCACGCGTACTTCGACGCCGAGAGCACGCCGCTGGCGATGTTCACGGGCGTGAAGGTGCGTTCCTGGCCGCCGCACGCCGGCATGACCGCCAACGCCTACGTCGTGGACAATCCCGAACTGGCCGATATGACGGCCCAGTTCATCAAGCAGGTGGGCTTCAGCGGCATCGTCGACCTGGACTGGCGCTTCGACCGCCGCGACGGGCGGTACAAGCTGCTGGACTTCAACCCCCGGATGGGCGCGCAGTTCCGGCTCTTCGAGAGCGAGACGGGCGTGGACGTCGTCCGGGCGCAGCACCTGGACCTGACCGGGCGCAGGGTTCCCGAGGGCGAGCAGCCGGCGGGGCGGCGGTTCGTCGTGGAGAACATCGACCTGCCCGCGTTCGCCGCGTACCGCCGCAGCGGCTACACCACCCCGCACGCGCCCGCGCGCGCCAGCAGCACGGAGCTGGCCTGGGTCGCGCGGGACGACATGAAGCCGTTCTTCACCATGCTCGCCCGGTTCGTGCGGCCGGGCGTGCGGCACCTGTGGCAGATGTGGCGCTCCAGGCGGGCCGCCGCGTCCGTCCCGAAGTGAGCCGGGCCCGCGGATCCGGCGGCCCTTGCCGACCGGTGATCGGCGCGTAACGAGCAACGAGTGAACGAGCACGAGCAGCCAGCAGTGAACGCCCTGGGAGGGGACTCGTGACACTTCCCGTAGCAGTCATCGGGGCCGGCCCGTACGGTCTGTCGACCGCCGCCCATCTGCGGGCCCGCGGGATAGGGACCCGCGTCTTCGGCTCGCCGATGGTGAGCTGGCGCGAGAACATGCCCGCCGGGATGATTCTCAAATCCACCCCCTCTGCCTCCAGCATCGACGCCCCGCAGCCCGGGCACACCCTGCTCGACTTCTGCCGGGAGACCGGCGAGCGGCGCTTCGAATCGGACTGGGACACCATCCCGGTCGAGACCTTCTCGCGCTACGGCCTGTGGTTTCAGGAGCGGCTGGTGCCGGAGCTGGAGCAGGTGCGTGTGGTGTCCGTGGACCGGCGGGCCGCGGACTTCGAGCTGAAGCTCGACTCCGGGGAGCAGTTCGCCGCCCGCGCGGTGGTGATCGCCAGCGGTCTCAGCGGGCTGGCCCAGCTCCCGCCCCAGCTGGCCGCGGCCGTCCCGGACGGCCCGTCCGCCGCGGGCCCGGTCTCGCACAGCTCCCAGCACCGGGACCTGACGCCGTTCGCGGGGCGCGAGGTCGTGGTCGTCGGGGCCGGGCAGTCGGCGCTGGAGACGGCCGTGCTGCTGGCCGATGCCGGGGCGGCTTCGGTACGGGTGGTCGCCCGCCGGAAGGGCGCGGTCCGTTTCGGTGCGGCGCCGGACGGGCAGCCGCGGCTGAAGCCGGACACGCCGTTCGGCCGGGCCTGGTCGCTCTACGCGTTCTCGTATCACGCCGATGGATTCCGCCATCTTCCGGCGCCGGCCCGCCGGTTCCTGGTGGGGCGTGTGCTCGGCCCCCTCGGCGCCTGGTGGCTGCGGGACCGTTTCATCGGCCGGGTGCACGTCTCGGAGGGCACGCGGATCGGCTCGGCCCGGGTCGAACAGGGCCGCCCCGTCCTCGACCTCATCGGCCCGGACGGCACCAGCGCGGGCGAGCTCGCCGCCGACCACGTCATCGCGGCGACCGGCTACCGCGTCGACCTCGCGGCCATGGACTTCCTCGGCCACGGCCTGCGCACCAGGCTCGCCGTCGGCGCGGGCGGTCCCCGCCTCGGCCCCGGCTACCGCGCCTCGGTACCGGGGCTGTTCTTCACGGGCCTGCCGGCCGCGGCCAGCTACGGCCCGGTCATGCGGTTCGTCTGCGGCACGGAGTACGCCTCGCCGCGGCTGGCACGGGCGGTCGCGGCACTGCCGTAACCCCGGCCCGGCCCCGGCCCGCCCACTGCCGTAACCCGAAGGGGTGGGGCAGCGGGCGGGCCGCCGCCCGCTCTGCGGGGCGGCACGGCGCCGTGGCCCCTTGCCGCGGGGCAAGGAATCTCCGCCGCGACGGCGATCGGCCCTCACGGATGTGGCCGGCGGTGCCGGACCGGCCTGGGCCCGGGGTCGGCACCGCCGGGTGCGTTGTGGGTGGTTGCGAGGCGTGGCGGCGGGGTTTTCTTGGCTGTGGCAAGAGGCGGGGCAGCCCTGGGGGGCGGTGCCTTGCCGCTGGGCAAGGAATCTCCGCCGGGATGGCGATCGGCCCTCACGGATGTGGCCGGCGGTGCCGGACCTGCCCGAGGCTCGGTTCGGCACCGCCGGGTTTCTTGCGGGTGGTTGCTCGCCGTGGCGGCGGGCTTTTCTTGCCCAGCGGCAACGCACCGAGCCGCGCACAAGGCCGGCAGCCGGCCATGGACGCTCCGTCGCGGCGGCGAGCAACCACATCCGACCCGACCGGCGGTGCCGGACTCACCCGGCCCCCGGATCGGCACCGCCGGGCACGCCGCCGGTGGTTGCGCCACCGTGGCGGGAAGGACGGCCGGCTCCGGCCGGAGCCGGCCCCGCGGTGCGAACCGCCCCGCCCGCCCGCGGATGGCCGAAATCCACGGCCCCGAGCCCGCCCGGCAGGGGCCCCCATGGGGTGACCAAGGCCGCCACGGGGCACACGTCAGGTCGCACCCGCGTCGTACACCTGCACGCTCCCCAGGCCGGCGCAACGGGCCCCGAAGGCCCCGCACACCGGCCGGGACGGGGGCCCGCGCAGGGTCCTCGGCAGCGCAACCCGGACGGGTGGCCACGGTGATCCAGAGCCGACCGGATACGCTGACTTTCGGTGGAGACAGCGACACATCGACAAACCCCGTGTTCGCAGGCAGACAGGAGTACCCCTCGTGACCGTCGTCGGGCCTTTCGGGCTGAGCGTGCGGGACCAGGCTCTTGAAGCCGATGTCCAGGCGGGACTGGCCGCTGTCGAGGAGGGCCTCCTCGAGGCCACCAAGAGCGACGTGCCCTTCATCACCGAGGCCGCGCAGCACCTCGTGCGCGCCGGGGGGAAGCGTTTCCGGCCACTGCTGGTGATGCTCGCCGCCCAGTTCGGTGACCCCTACGCCCCCGGCGTCGTGCCGTCCGCCGTCGTCGTCGAGCTCACGCACCTGGCCACGCTGTACCACGACGACGTCATGGACGAGGCCGAGAAGCGGCGCGGCGTCGACAGCGCCAACGTCCGCTGGGGCAACTCCGTGGCGGTCCTCACCGGCGACTTCCTCTTCGCCCGCGCCTCGCACATCCTGGCCGACCTCGGCCCCGAGGCCGTCCGCATCCAGGCCGAGGCCTTCGAGCGGCTGGTCACCGGCCAGATCCTGGAGACCGCCGGCCCCCGCGACGGCCGCGACCCCATCGAGCACTACCTGGACGTCCTCGCCGGCAAGACCGGCTCGCTGGTCGCCGTCTCCGGCCGGTACGGCGCGATGATGTCCGGCGCCGACGAGCGCACGGTCGACATCCTCACCCACTACGGGGAGCGCCTCGGCATCGCCTTCCAGCTCGCCGACGACGTCCTCGACATCGCCAGCGACTCCCACGAGTCCGGCAAGACGCCCGGCACCGACCTGCGCGAGGGCATCGCCACCCTGCCGGTCCTGCACCTGCGCGCCCAGGCCGCCGCGACCGGCTCGGCCGCCGACCTCGAACTGTGCGAGATGCTCGACGGCGACCTCACCGACGACGCCCTCCACGCCGAGGTGCTGCGCCGGCTGCGCGCCCACCCCGCGCTGGAGCAGGCCCGCCGCGACACCGTGCGGTACGCGGAGGAGGCGCGGGCCACGCTGGCCCCGCTGCCGGACTGCTACGCGAAGGCCGCGCTGGAGAACCTCTGCGACGCGGTGGTCCACCGGGCCGGCTAGCGCCGGGCTTTTGCCGCACGCGCGGGTTCCGGCCGTTCTGTCGTCCGCCGGGCCCTCGCCGTGGGGGCTCGGTGCCGTGGCGGCGGGCATGTTTGTCGTGGCTCCGCCGCAGGTCCCGGGGCCCCGCCGGGAGTCGGGCCGCTTCAGCCGGAAGACGTGTCGCTCCCGCCGGAAGCCGGGCCACCCCAGCCGGAAGGCGTCCCCGCTCCACCCGAAAGTCGGTCTCCCCGTAAGGGATGTCCTACCCAAGAGGTACGCGGACTTGATCCCGTCGTCTGATGACCTGACAGGCGGGGTCTGGTGGAATCGAAGTGTCTCGAGGCAGGGGAATTCCTCCGGATTCCCCGCTCCACCACCGAGCGGCCGGGCTCACAATGAGCCGTGGGGGGTGGCGAGTGCACGACAGGTCGAGACCGCCGCCGACGACGGAGGTAGAGGACATGGCACGCATCGAACCGACCCACGGCACCGACGGGGCGGCCGACGCCGGAGAAGGCGCCCGGCGGGCGCACGGCCGCCGCAAGGCCGTCCGCTACGCCGTCCCGGTCGCGGTGGCCGGAGTCGCCGCGGCGTCGATCGGCATCGGCACCGCGCTCGCGAGCAGCGGTGACCCGGATCTGCCCAAGATCAGCGCGCAGGACCTGATAGCCAAGGCGGCGCAGTCGGACACGCAGCAGCTGTCCGGCACCGTCAAGGTCACCACCGACCTGGGCCTGCCCTCGCTGCCGTCCGGGCTCTCACTGGGCGACGCCCCGGCCGGCGGCAAGGCGGGCCACGGCTCCGGCGGCAAGGACGCGGGGGCGGACACCTCCCCGCAGGCCAAGCTCACCGAGCTCGCTTCCGGTACGCACACGCTGCGCGTGGCCGCCGACGGCCCGGACAAGCAGCGGCTGTCGATCGTGGAACGCGCCGCGGAGTACAGCATGATCCGCAACGGCGACCAGGTCTGGGCGTACGACAGCAAGAGCAACACCGTCCACCACTCCACGGCCCCCAAGGGTGCGCACGGCGGCAAGGAGGCCCCGCAGGAGCTGCGCGGCGCCTCGCCGCAGGAGCTCGCCAAGAAGACGCTCGCCGCGGTCGGCGACTCCACGTCGGTGACGGTCGACGGCACGGCCAAGGTCGCCGGTCGCGACGCCTACCAGCTGGTCCTCAAGCCCAAGGCGGCCGAGACGACGGTCGGCGCGGTGCGCATCGCGGTGGACGCGAAGACCGGTGTGCCGCTGAAGTTCACGCTCAGCCCGAAGGGCGGTGGCAAGGCCGTCGTGGACGCGGCGTTCACCAAGGTCGACTTCGGGAAGCCGGGCGCGGACACCTTCGACTTCAAGCCGCCGAAGGGCGCGAAGGTCACCGAGGACAAGGCGGACGGCCAGGGCGGCAAGGAGCACAAGGCCGGTCCGGGCAAGGACGCGGGCGCGCCCGACCTCTCCGGCATGAACGTGCTGGGCAAGAGCTGGACGTCGATCGCCGAGCTCAAGGCGCCCGGCGGCATGGGCGCGGGCGCGAAGGGCGCCAAGGACGCCGGCCCGGCCGGTGCCCTGATCGACGGCCTCGGCAGCAAGGTCTCGGGCTCCTTCGGCTCGGGCCACGTCTTCAGCACCCGCCTGGTCAACGCCCTGGTCACCGACGACGGCAAGGTGTACGTGGGCGCCGTCACCAAGGACGCGCTGATCAAGGCCGCGTCGAAGTAGCCCGCGAAGCACACGGCGCCCGCGAAGCACACGGCGCCCGCGACGCACACGGCAAGGGAAAGCACACCGCAAGGGGAGGCCCGATGGAGGAGCTGTCCGCCGCCGGGGAACCGGCGATAGCCACCCACGCGCTCACCAAGCGCTACCGGGGCGGGCAGCTCGCCGTCGACCGGCTCGACCTCGTCGTGCCGCGCGGCAGCGTCTTCGGCTTCCTCGGCCCCAACGGCTCCGGCAAGACCACGACGATCCGCATGCTCATGGGGCTGATCGAGCCGACCTCCGGCACCGCCCGCGTCCTCGGCGAGGAGATGCCGCGGGCCGGGCGGCGCGTGCTGCCCCGGGTGGGCGCCCTGATCGAGGGGCCCGCCCTCTACGGCTTCCTCACCGGCCGTGACAACCTCCTGCGGTTCGACGCGGCCGACCCGACGGCCGACCCGCGCACCCGGCGGGCCCGGGTGGACGCCGCCCTGGACCGGGTGGGGCTGGTCGCCGCGGCGGGCAAGAAGGCCCGTGCGTACTCCCTCGGCATGAAGCAGCGCCTGGGCCTGGCCGCGGCCCTCCTGCAGCCCCGCGAGCTGCTCGTCCTCGACGAGCCGACCAACGGCCTCGACCCGCAGGGCATGCGCGAGATCCGCACCCTGGTGCGCGGCCTCGCCTCCGAGGGCACCACGGTCTTCCTCTCCTCGCACCTGCTCGACGAGATCGAGCAGGTGTGCACGCACGCCGCCGTGATGGCCCAGGGCCGCCTCCTGACCCAGGGCACGGTGGCCGGGCTGGCCTCCTCCGCCCGCGGCAGGCTGACCGTCACCACGCCCGACACGGCGGAGGCCGTCCGCGTGCTCAAGGAGCACGGCCTGAACGACCTCACCGTCGACGACGACCGCGTCACCGGCGAACTGCCCGCCGTGGTCCGCGAGCTCGCCGACCTCAACGCCGCCCTGGTGCGGGCCGGGGTCCGCGTCCGCTCCTTCGGCACCGCCCGCGCCTCCCTGGAGGACGCCTTCGTCGCACTCACCGGAGAGGGATTCGATGTCGCAGGCTGAGGTCACCACGGCGGCCGCCGCGCGGCCCGCTCCGAGCCCGCTGTGGGCCCTGTCGCTCTTCCGCAGCGAAGTGGGGACGGTCTTCCGGCGGTGGCGCACGATCGCGCTGCTGGGCGTCCTGACGGCCGTTCCCGTCCTGGTCGGCATCGCCGTGAAGATGGAGACGGGCGACGGCGGCGCGGCCGGGCGCGGGGGAGCGGGGCCGGCGTTCATCAGCCAGGTCACCAACAACGGCCTCTTCCTGGTCTTCACCTCCCTCGCCGCGACCCTGCCCTTCTTCCTGCCGATGGCCGTCGGCGTGGTCGCGGGCGACTCGGTGGCGGGCGAGGCGAGCTCCGGCACCCTGCGCTACCTCCTCGTCGCCCCCGCGGGCCGCACCCGGCTGCTGCTCGCCAAGTTCACGGCGACGCTCGCCTTCTGCTGCGCGGCGACCCTGACGGTCGCGGCCTCCGCGCTCGCCGTCGGCGCGCTCCTCTTCCCGCTCGGCGACGTGACCCTGATCAGCGGGGTGACGGTCTCCTTCGGGGAGGGGCTGCTGCGGGCGCTGGCGGTCGCGGGGGCGGTGGTGCTGTCGCTGGTGGGCATCGCGGCGCTCGGGCTGTTCGTGTCCACACTCACCAACAGCGGGATCGCGGCGATGGCCACCACGGTGGGGCTGCTGATCACGGCGCAGATCGTCGACCAGTTCCCGCAGCTGCACGCGGTCCAGCCGTATCTCTTCCCGCACTACTGGCTGAGCTTCGCGGACCTGCTGCGCGCCCCGGTCTACTGGGACCAGCTGCTGGACAACCTGGGCCTGCAGGCGCTGTACGCGGCGGTGTTCGGCTCGGCGGCGTGGGCGCGGTTCACGGCGAAGGACGTGACGGCCTAGCGGCCGGGCCCAGCCGTACGCGCCCATGCGGGCGCCACGCATTCCGCCGGACCCTCGTCGCGGTGGCGGAGTGCCGTTGCGGCGGGGTCCTTTTAGCCTGCGGCGGCGCTTCCTTCCACCCGGCTTCCATCCGGCGGCCGGCCGGGCACCGAAAAGGTGCGGGCCCGGGAGGCCGGTCAAGGGCGCCCCGGCCCCCAGCGGGGGTGTGCCCACCGGGGGGCC
>NZ_JBMMMZ010000013.1:88520-120606 GCF_049725035.1 Streptomyces sp. XH2
CCGGCCCCCTACGGGGGGGGGGCGGGGGGGGCGGGCCCCGGCCCCCCGGCCCCGCTGCGGGGTTGTGCCCTCAGTGGTCCGGATTCCGGATTGTGGTCCGGAAGGAGAGGTCTAGAAGGCGAGCTTCCAGCCGTTGATCCGGCCGGTGTCCTGCGCGGCGATGTCCTGGACGCGGAGCTTCCACGTCCCGTTCGCGGTCTCCCCGGAGGCGTCCACGGTGTACGTGGCGATGACGTCGTCCGCGGCGTCGCTGCCGCTGGAGTCCTTCAGCCGGTACGCGCGCCCGCTCGGCCCGACGAGGTCGACGACCAGGTCACCGCGGTAGGTGTGCGTGATGTCGACGGAGACCTTGAGGGCGGACGGCGCGTTGCCCGTCAGCCCGGAGACCGTCACGGGCGACTCGACGGCCGCACCCGCGTCGGGGATCGGGAGCGGGCTCTTGCTCTCGAAGACCTTCCCCTGCGGCGGGTTGGTGGTGCCGCCGCTCAGCGTCCACACCGCGCTCGCGATCGCGTCGGTGTTGGTGTCGAGCGCCTTGTCGTTGATGTTCGCCGACGTGTCGCACGACGAGTGGTAGCAGCGGTCGAAGGGCTGGCCCGCGGTGCCGCCCCACTGCTGGGCCTGGGCCGCGGTCTTGCGGTAGTCGGCGCCGCTGAAGAGGCCGCCGACGGGGATGCCGGCGTTCTGGAAGGGCGCGTGGTCGGAGCGGCCGTCGCCCTCGGTGTCGATCTCGGTGGCGATGTTCTTCGCGGCGAACCAGTTCTCGAAGAGGGCCTTGAGGTTCTGGTCGTAGCCGTAGACGAAGTAGCCCGGGTTCGGCGAGCCGATCATGTCGAAGTTCAGGTACGCGTCGATCTTGCCGCGCTCGCCGGCCGGCAGCTGGTTGACGTAGTAGCTCGACCCGCGCATGCCGAGCTCCTCCGCGCCCCACCAGCCGAACCGCAGGTGCTTGGCGGGCTTGTAGCCCTCGCGGGCGACGGCGAGCGCGGTTTCGAGGACGCCGGCCGAACCGGAGCCGTTGTCGTTGATGCCCGGCCCGGCGGAGACGGAGTCCAGGTGGGCCCCGGCGAAGACGACGTGGTCCGCGTCGCCGCCGGGCCAGTCGGCGACGAGGTTGTAGCCGGTGGCGCCGCCGGTGGTGAACTGCTGCACGGTGGTGGTGAACCCGGCGGCGTCGAGCTTGCCCTTCACGTAGTCGATCGAGGCCTTGTAGCCGCTGCGGCCGTGCGCGCGGTTGCCGCCGTTGGCGGTGGCTATGGACTGCAGTTGGGCGAGGTGGGCCTTGACGTTGGCGACGGGGATGTCGGGTCCGGCGGCGACGGCGGGCCGGGCCGCGGCGGTGGTGGGGACCGCCAGGGCCGGGCCGGCGGCGACGCCGAGCAGGGTGGCCGCGAGCGCGGCGCCGGTGGCCAGCAGGCCGGCCGGGCGGGTGCGGCCCGCGGATCTCGGCGGGTGGGTGGGCAGGGTTGGTCCGTTGAGTTCAGGCATGGGGGGCTCCCAACTCCTTTTGACGTGGCCATGATGTTGGGGGCGGCCTGATGGAGCGTCAAGGGCGGATTCCGGACACGGGACGCCGGTTTCCGGATATCGGGCGGCTGGTTACTGGCCCTGAGCTGTGACTTCTGGTGTCTCTGAGGCTGATGTGACTTCTGTGTTAAAGCTCTTGCCCGTGGTCGCGCCCCCGGTCGTGGCACCGGTCGCGCCCCCGACCGTGGCAGCGGCCGTGGCGCCGGTCGTACGGGCCCGGGCCTCCGCCTCCCGCAGCTCCGCCCGCCCGCGCCGCGCCGTCCGCAGCGCGTCCCACGTCAGCAGCGCCAGGGCGAGCCACACCAGCGCGAAGCCGGCCCAGCGCTCCGGCGGCATCCCCTCGCGGAACACCAGCAGACCCAGCACGAACTGGAACGTCGGCGCGAGGTACTGCACCATCCCCACCACCGACAACGGCAGCCGCACCGCGGCCGCGCCGAAGAGGATGAGCGGCAGTGCGGTGATCGCCCCCGAGCACATCAGCAGCGCCGTGTGCCCCGCGCCCGCGGACAGGAACGTGCTGCGCCCCGTCACCCCCAGGAACACCAGGAACCCCGCGGCGGGCAAGAACTGCACGGCCGTCTCCGCCGCCATCGACTCCAGCCCGTCCAGCCCCACCTGCTTCTTGACCAGGCTGTACGTGCCGAACGACGCCGCGAGCACCAGCGCGATCCACGGCAGCCGCCCGTACGCCAGCGACAGCACGAGCACGGCGGCCGCGCCGACGCCGACCGCCGCCCACTGCACGGGCCGCAGCCGTTCCCGCAGGACGGCCACGCCGAGCGCGATGCTCACCAGGGGGTTGATGAAATAGCCCAGCGACGTCTCCACGACGTGCCCGGAATTGACGCCCCAGATGTACACCCCCCAGTTCACCGAGATCGTGGCGGCGCACAGGACGATCAGGCCGAGGCGCTTGGGCTGCCGGAGCAGCGGGCGTATCCACGCCCAGCGGCGGGTCACGGCGAGCACGGCCACCACGGCGGCCAGGGACCACACCATGCGGTGGGCGAGGATCTCGGCGGGGCCGGCGGGGTCGAGCAGCGGCCAGTAGAGGGGGAAGAGGCCCCACAGCCCGTAGGCGGCGAAGGCGCAGAGCAGGCCTTTTCGGCTTTCGCTGCGGGGCGGCGGTGCGGGTGGTGTGGGCATGTCCCCTCCAAGGTCGTCGTCCTTGTGAAGGTAGCCGAGGAGGGTTCGGCACCGCCGGGCACGTAGCGGTGGGCTGACCGCCGCCGGTGCGCAACCACCGTCGACCGGTCCGGCGGTGCCGGTGCCGCTCAGGCCCTACGCGCCCGCAGCCTCTCCATCGCCACCGTCACATCGAACGGCACCACCGTCACCGCCACGTTCGGCAGCCGCTGCAGCGTCTTCGCGAGTTCGTCACCCGAGTCCGTGTGGAGGAGCGCGCCGAGCGGGCGGGCGTACGTGCGGCGGGGGACGAGGAGCGTCAGGGCCGTCGTCCCGTCGGCCGTGACGCGTGAGGCGAGCCCCGCGACCGCGTGCCGCAGCCGCCGGTCCGGGCATTCGACGAGCTCCAGCGGCACGTTCGTGCCCGGCAGTTCCTCCCACCGTGCCGCGAGCCGCCGCGCCCGCGTCTCGTCGATGGCAAAGTGCACGGCCCGCACCTCGTCCGGCCGCAGCTCGTGCGCGTACCGCAGCGCCTTGACCGTGGCGAGGTCGAGGACGTCGACCAGGACGTACACGAAGTGCCGCCGCCACCGCGGTTCGTCGTCGAACGGCGTCATCTCCTCCAGCGCCGCGGCCTCTTCCCGGTATTCGCGGTTGATGCGGATGAGCGCCCAGACCCCGAGCGGGAAGACCACCACGACCAGCCACGCGCCCTCGGTGAACTTGGTGATCGCGAAGATCACGACGACGAGGGCCGAGACGACGGCGGCCGCGAGGTTCACCCCGGTCTTCCAGTGGCTCTCGCGCCGCCGCCAGTAGTGGGCCGTCATCCCGGCGGCGGCCATCGTGAAGCCGGTGAAGACGCCGATCGCGTAGAGGGCGACGAGCTTGTCGACGTTCGCGCCCGTGACGAGGAGCAGGGCGAGCGCGACGACGGTGAGCGCGATGATGCCGCTGGAGAAGGCGAGCCGGTGTCCGCGCCGCATCAGCTTGCGGGGCAGGAAGCGGTCCTCGGCGACGAAGCTGGCGAGGAAGGGGAAGCCGGTGAAGGGCGTGTTCGCGCCCGTGTAGAGGATGAGCGCGGTCGCGAGCTGGACGTACACGAGCCCGGCCGTGCCCGCCCAGCCGCTGCCGAAGACGAGGTCGGCCTCCTGGGCGATGACGGTCGGGTTGCCGTCCGTGTACGGGACGGCGTGGGTGAAGTGGGCGAGGGCGGAGACGCCCAGCACCATGGTGCCGAGGACGCAGCTCATGACGGTCAGCGTCCGCCGCGCGTTGACGCCCTGGGGGCTGCGGAAGACGGAGACGCTGTTGGAGATGGCCTCCAGGCCGGTCAGCGAGGAGCCGCCGTTGGCGAAGGCGCGCAGCACCATGAACAGCGAGGCGCCGTAGAGCCAGCCGCTCTGCGCCTGGCCGAGCGGTACGACCCCGCCGGCGTGCAGGTCGGCGTGCGGCAGCCCGCCGTCGAGGGCCCGGACGAGGCCGACGACGAGCATCAGCGCGACGGCGAGCATGAACAGGTACGCGGGCGCCGCGAACGTCCGCCCCGCCTCGCGGATCCCGCGCAGATTCCCGTACATCAGCAGCACCACGATCCCGGTGGTGATGGGGAGCTTGAGGTGGTCGAGGCCGGTGTAGCCGTCGCCCGTGAGGTGGGCCAGGGAGATCAGCGCGTCCGTGCCGGCCGCGGTCTGCACGGCGACGGTGACGATGTAGTCGACGAGCAGCGCGACGGCGGCGATCTGGGCGACGCGCGGCCCGAAGTTCTCGCGGGCGACGACGTACGAGCCGCCCGCGCGCGTGTACACGGACACGACGTCGCGGTACGAGAGCGTCAACAGCAGCAGGACGAGCAGGATCGCGCCGGTCACGGGCATGAGCAGGGTGAACGCGGCGGCTCCGACGACGGGTACGAGGATGCGCAGCATCTCCTCGCTGCCGTACGCGGTGGAGGAGATGCAGTCGGAGGCCAGCACCCCGAGCGCCAGGGGGTTGCCGAGCTTCTCGTGGGAGAGCTGTTCGGTGACGAGCGGCGGCCCGAGCAGCCGGCACTTCACGCGGTAGGCGAGCCGGTCGCGGACGGCGGGCGGGGGCGTGACTTCGGGGTCGGCCATACCCATATGAGAGCGGTTGCCCCGGCGTCCGGCGATGAGACGCCCCGGGTCCGGGGCGCGCAAAACGCCGGACGGGCTGAATCGTCAGCCCGTCCGGCGTGCGGTGAAAGTGCGTGGGGCGCGGCTAGCCGACTACCGTCCAGGTGTCGTTGCCGGCGAGGAGGGCGCCGAGGTCCCCCTTGCCCTTCTGCTCGATGGCGGCTTCGAGCTGGTCGGCCATCTGGGTGTCGTAGACGGGCCGGTCGACGCTGCGGAAGACGCCGATGGGGGTCTGGTGCAGGGTGTCGGGGTCGGCGAGGCGGGAGAGCGCGAAGGCGGTCGTCGGCGACGCGGCGTGCGCGTCGTGGACGAGGATGTCGCCCTCGTTCTCGGGGGTGACGGCGACGACCTTCAGGTCGCCGGTGGCCCGGTCGCGGACGACGCCCTTGTCGTTCTCCGCGCCGAAGCGGATGGGCTGCCCGTGTTCGAGGCGGATGACCGCTTCCTTGGCCTGGTCACGGTCCTTGAGGGGCTCGAAGGCGCCGTCGTTGAAGATGTTGCAGTTCTGGTAGATCTCCACGAGCGCCGTGCCGGGGTGCTCGGCCGCCTGCCGCAGGACCTCGGTCAGGTGCTTGCGGTCGGAGTCCACCGTCCGCGCCACGAAGGACGCTTCGGCGCCGATGGCGAGCGAGACGGGGTTGAAGGGCGCGTCCAGGGAGCCCATGGGCGTGGACTTGGTGATCTTCCCGGTCTCCGACGTCGGCGAGTACTGGCCCTTGGTGAGGCCGTAGATCCGGTTGTTGAACAGCAGGATCTTGAGGTTGACGTTGCGCCGGAGGGCGTGGATGAGGTGGTTGCCGCCGATGGACAGGGCGTCGCCGTCACCGGTGACGACCCAGACCGACAGGTCGCGGCGGCTGGTGGCCAGGCCCGTGGCGATGGCGGGGGCGCGGCCGTGGATGGAGTGCATCCCGTACGTGTTCATGTAGTACGGGAAGCGGGAGGAGCAGCCGATGCCGGAGACGAAGACGATGTTCTCCTTGGCCAGGCCGAGTTCGGGCATGAAGCCCTGGACGGCGGCCAGGATGGCGTAGTCGCCGCAGCCGGGGCACCAGCGCACTTCCTGGTCGGACTTGAAGTCCTTCATCGTCTGCTGGGCTTCGGCCTTGGGCACCAGCTTCAGTGCCTCAGTCATCGATGGCCTCCTTGAGCACGTCTGCAAGCTGGGCGGCCTTGAAGGGCATGCCGCTGACCTGGGTGTGGGAGCGGACGTCGACCAGATGGCGGGCCCGCAGGAGGGTGGCGAGCTGGCCGAGGTTCATCTCCGGCACCACGACCTTCTCGTAGCGCCCCAGCACCTCGCCGAGGTTGGCGGGGAAGGGGTTGAGGTGACGCAGGTGGGCCTGGGCGATCTCGTCGCCCGCGGCGCGCACCCGGCGGACCGCGGCGGTGATCGGCCCGTAGGTCGATCCCCAGCCCAGGACGAGGGTGCGGGCCGTGCCCGACGGGTCGTCGACGGTCAGCTCCGGCACGGTGACGCCGTCGGTCTTGGCCTGGCGGGTGCGGACCATGAAGTCGTGGTTGGCCGGGTCGTAGGAGATGTTGCCCGTGCCGTCCTGCTTCTCGATGCCGCCGATGCGGTGCTCCAGCCCCGGCGTGCCCGGCACGGCCCACGGCCGGGCCAGCGTCTGCGGGTCGCGCTTGTAGGGCCAGAACACCTCGGTGCCGTCGGCCAGGGTGTGGTTCGGACCGGTGGCGAACTGCGTGCGCAGGTCGGGTAGTTCGTCCGGCTCGGGGACCCGCCACGGCTCGGAGCCGTTGGCCAGGTAGCCGTCGGAGAGCAGGAACACCGGCGTGCGGTAGGTCAGCGCGATGCGCGCCGCGTCGAGGGCGGCGTCGAAGCAGTCCGCGGGCGTCTTCGGCGCCACGATCGGCACCGGCGCCTCGCCGTTGCGCCCGTACATCGCCTGCAGCAGGTCCGCCTGCTCGGTCTTCGTCGGCAGACCGGTGGACGGGCCGCCGCGCTGGATGTCGACGATCAGCAGCGGCAGCTCCAGCGACACCGCGAGGCCGATCGTCTCCGACTTCAGCGCCACGCCGGGGCCGGAGGTCGTGGTGACGGCCAGCGCGCCGCCGAAGGCCGCGCCCAGCGCCGCCCCGATGCCGGCGATCTCGTCCTCGGCCTGGAACGTGCGCACGCCGAAGTTCTTGTGCTTCGACAGCTCGTGCAGGATGTCCGAGGCCGGCGTGATCGGGTACGAGCCCAGGTACAGCGGCAGGTCCGCCTGCCGGGCGGCGGCGATCAGGCCGTACGACAGGGCCAGGTTGCCGGAGATGTTGCGGTAGGTGCCGGCGGGGAACGCGGCTGTGGCCGGGGCGACTTCGTAGGAGACGGCGAAGTCCTCGGTCGTCTCGCCGAAGTTCCAGCCGGCCCGGAAGGCCGTCACGTTCGCCTCGGCGATCTCCGGCTTCTTCGCGAACTTCTTCCGCAGGAAGTCCTCGGTGTTCTGCGTCGGGCGGTGGTACATCCACGACAGCAGGCCCAGCGCGAACATGTTCTTGCTGCGCTCGGCTTCCTTGCGGGAGAGCCCGTAGTCCTTCAGCGCCTCGATGGTCAGCGTGGTCAGCGGCACGGGGTGGACGTGGTAGGCGTCGAGGGTGCCGTCCTCCAGCGGGCTGGTGGCCCAGCCGACCTTGGCCATGGCGCGTTTGGCGAACTCGTCGGTGTTGACGATGATCTCGCCGCCGCGCGGCACGTCCGCGAGGTTGGCCTTCAGCGCGGCCGGGTTCATCGCCACCAGCACGTCGGGGGCGTCGCCCGGGGTGAGGATGTCGTGGTCGGCGAAGTGCAGCTGGAACGAGGAGACGCCCGGGAGCGTGCCGGCGGGGGCGCGGATCTCGGCGGGGAAGTTCGGCAGCGTGGAGAGGTCGTTGCCGAACGAGGCGGTCTCGGAAGTGAAACGGTCACCCGTCAGCTGCATGCCGTCCCCGGAGTCACCCGCGAACCGGATGATCACCCTGTCCAGCCGCCGCACCTCCTTCGCCGACGGCGGACCGGAGTCCACGGGCGACGGGGCCGCGGCCCCGCTCGGCTGCTCGGCTGGTACGGCCTGTTCGGCCGGGCTGCTGACCTGGCTGGTCACTGCTTCGGACCTCCCTCTGGCGGCGGCGCGCACTCGGTGGTGCCCGACCGGCTTACCCACGCCATCGTACGTGGGTAAGGCCTGCCTACCCCGGATGGATCACAAGAAGAAGCGGAGGATGAGGCTTCCACTTGTCCCGGTACGGGAGGGTTTGGCGGTCCCGTGAACGCTGCCCCGCGGGCCCGCCCGTGCTAGGTCTTTCGTGCTAGGTCTCCCGGCGGCCGACCCCCTCCCACCAGGGCGGCTCTCCCATATTGAGGCGGCGTCAGTCGATCAGGAGCGGAGGTAGGTCAGCACGGCCAGCACCCGCCGGTGATCCCCATCACTAGGGGAAAGCCCAAGTTTCATGAAGATGTTGCTGACGTGCTTCTCGACCGCTCCGTCGCTCACCACCAGCTGCTTGGCGACGGCCGAGTTCGTGCGCCCCTCGGCCATCAGCCCGAGCACCTCGCGCTCGCGCGGAGTGAGCCCCGCGAGCACGTCCTGCTTCCGGCTGCGGCCCAGCAGCTGGGCGACGACCTCGGGGTCCAGCGCGGTGCCGCCGCGCGCCACCCGCACCACCGCGTCCACGAACTCGCGGACCTCGGCCACCCGGTCCTTGAGCAGGTAGCCCACGCCCGTGCTGCTGCCGGCCAGCAGCTCCGTCGCGTACTGCTCCTCCACGTACTGCGACAGGACCAGCACGCCCAGCCCCGGATGACGGCGGCGCAGCTCCACCGCGGCGCGCACGCCCTCGTCCGTATGGGTGGGCGGCATGGGGACGCCCGCCCCCCCCCCGGCCGCCCGCGCCCCCTGGGCCGCGAGCTCGCGGACGGCCTTGATCAGCGCCTCGCCGTCGCCGACACCGGCCACGACGTCGTGGCCCCGGTCGGTCAGCAGCCGGGTCAGACCCTCCCGGAGGAGCACCGAATCCTCGGCGATGACGACTCGTACCCTGTCCTCCACGGCGTGTGGCTCCCCCGTCCGGCGACGTATGACGGACATCAGGATGTCACGGGCGGGGGGCGTACGGCTTGACGACGTCCGGCGCCGCCGGAACGCGCCGTTGTGGCTTATCGCCGTTGCGGCGGACTTTTCTTGCCTGCGGCAAGCGGGGGCCGGGGCCCGGGCCCCGGGGGCGGGCTCTCCCCCCGTCGCCCTCGCGGCAATCCCTCCGCCGCGACGGCGCCCGGCCCCCACCGGGGTGCCCGGCGGTGCCGAACCGGCCCCGGACCGTTGCGCCGGTGCCCCGAGCCGGAGCGCAGCGCTAACCGCGCCACGGCAGCTCCGCCGTCACCGTCGTCGGCCCGCCCTCGGGGGAGTGGACCACCAGCAGGCCGTCCACCGAGCCCAGCCGCTCCGCGAGCCCGGCCAGCCCGCTGCCGCCGGCCGTCGACGCACCGCCCTTGCCGTCGTCCCACACCTGCAGCATCAGCCGGTCCGCCGAGCGCCACACGTCCACCCGCGCGCTCCGCGCCTCGCTGTGCTTGCTGATGTTCTGCAGCAGCTCGGAGACCGTGAAGTACGCGATGCCCTCGATCGCCGCCGCCGGGCGGGCCGGCAGGTCCACCTCGGCCTGCACCGGGACCGTGCAGCGGGCGGCCAGCGCGGACAGGGCCGGGCCGAGGCCCCGGTCGGTGAGGATCGCCGGGTGGATGCCGCGGGCCAGGTCGCGCAGTTCCTGCAGGGCGAGCTTCACTTCGCCGTGCGCCTCGTCGACCATGCGGGCCGCCGCCTCCGGGTCCTCCTCCAGCTTCTCCTTGGCGAGGCCGAGGTCCATGGCGAGGGCGACGAGGCGGGCCTGGGCGCCGTCGTGGAGGTCGCGCTCGATGCGGCGCAGGTCGGCGGCGGCCGTGTCCACGACCACGCCGCGGTCCTCCTCCAGCTCCCACACCCGCTCGGCGAGCCGCGAGGGGCCGAGCAGTCCGGCCACCAGCAGCCGGTCGCCGTACGCGAGGCCGCGGATCACCCACGGGGTGGCCAGCACGACGAGCAGGCCGACGCCGCAGGTCACGGCGATCTCGAACGGGTTGTCGACGTAGATGCCCGCGCCGTGCACGGAGTCGCCGCCGAGCTGCATGCCGGGCTGGCCCCACCACGTCGGGTACATCCACGAGTAGGCCGGGTAGAGGAACAGCGTCCAGCCGACGGACCACGTCACGAGCGAGATCGTGAACGTCGCGACGGCCCACGGCAGGTGCAGCACCGCGTAGAGCATGTGCCGCCACGACACGCCGCTCTTGAGCAGCGCCCCGGTCCACGGCAGGAGCCCGCGCCGCCCGTTCCGCGCGCGCACGGGCTCCGGCTCGCTGATCTCCATGCCGAGCAGGACCCGGGCGCGGGCGCGCTCGATCGCCCCCAGTGCCCGTACGCCGACGAGCCCCGCGGCCAGCACCGGCACGCCCACGAAGGTGATCAGCATGCCGACGCCGGCCGCCGTCATCGTCACCGCGAAGGAGAAGGCGACGACCGCGATCGGCAGGCTGAGCAGGTGGTGGAGGAACTCGCGCCAGGTGCGGGCCTCCAAGGGCGCGCGCAGCACGGCGGGCACGCGGTGGGGGCGGCGTGCGTCGTGATGCGCCGCCCGCCCGTAGTCCATGGCCATGACGGTGGTCTCTCCCTGGTCGCTGGTCGCCGGTCGCTGGTCGCGGTGATTTCCGTACGTCAAGGCTCGCGGAGCGGACAGGCCCGGGCCATGGTGGGAGTCGGTGTCCGGGAGGTGGGGTTGTCCCTACCCCCGCCCGCCGGGCAGGGGCCCAGGCGATTCCGCGCGGCGGGCACTTCTCTTCCGCTGCAACGGCGCGGAACCACGATGTGGCGAACCGGCGGTGCCGAACAGCCCGCCCCCCGCGGAGGGGCCGGCAGCCGCCTAGCCCGCGGCCCGGTCGCGCCACGGCAGTTCCGCCGTGACGATCGTCGGCCCGCCGGCCGGGGACTCCACCGCGAAGAGGCCGTCCACCGAGCCCAGCCGCTCCGCGAGCCCGGCCAGCCCGCTGCCCGAGGCCGTCGACGCCCCGCCCCGGCCGTCGTCGCGCACCTGGATGAGCAGCCGCCGGCCCTTGCGCCACAGCTCGACCTCGGCCGTCCGCGCCCGGCTGTGCTTGCTGACGTTCTGCAGCAGCTCGGAGACCGTGAAGTACGCGATGCCCTCGATTGCCGGCGCCGGGCGCTCGTCCAGGTCGACCGAGACCGACACCGGCACGGTGCAGCGCGCCGCGACCGACGACAGCGCGGCGTCCAGGCCGCGGTCCGTCAGCACCGCCGGGTGGATGCCGCGGGCCAGGTCGCGCAGTTCCTGCAGGGCGAGCTTCACTTCGCCGTGCGCCTCGTCGACCATGCGCGCCGCCGCCTCCGGGTCCTCCAGGACCTTCTCCTTCGCCAGGCCCAGCCCCATCGCCAGGGCGACGAGGCGGGCCTGGGCGCCGTCGTGGAGGTCGCGCTCGATGCGGCGCAGGTCGGCGGCCGCCGTGTCCACGACCACCCCGCGGTCCTGCTCCAGCTCCGCGATCCGCCGCTCCAGCTCGCTGGACGGGCTGAGCAGGCCGCGCACCATGGCGCGGTCCAGGTTCGTCATGCCGCGCGCGGCGAAACCGAGGAACGGCCAGCCGACGAGGAGCAGGCACAGGGTGAGCGCGAAGGTCAGGACGCCCCAGGGCAGCCGGATGAAGCCGTAGAGGGTGGTGCGCCAGCCGACCGGGTCCTTCAGCGCCGACCACATCCAGGGGAAGAAGCCGTGGCTGCGCCGCTGCCGCGCGAGCGGGCTCGGCTCCTCGACGTGCAGGCCCAGCAGCGCCCGCGCCCGCCGCCGCTCGACGCGGCCCAGCGCCCGCGCTCCCGTCAGGCCGAGCGCCAGCAGCGGCAGGCCGATGACCGTGAGGGACGACAGGACGCCTGCGTAGAGCCACACCGACACGTACACGAAGCCGAGGAGCGCCTCCGGCAGGTTGAGCAGGAGGTGCGCGACCTCCTTCCACGTCCGGGCGTCGAAGGCGAAGCGGGCCGGAGGGAGAGGAGGGAGCTGACCGTCGCCGTCGCCGGAATCATCCGAGTAAGAGGTGTTTGTATACTTTTTGTCACCTCTGATGGTTCCGGTGTTGCTCGACGTGCTTTTCGCGGCACTGCTGGCGGTCATACCCCCAAGCCTGCACGGCCGGTACGGGCCCCCGCCATGGGGGCCGTGGGTGGGGAAGGGTGGGGATAACCCCACCAGGGCCTAGACTCCCGTGCGTACAGAACGTCGAACACGCGGGACAGGGAGCGAGGGCGGACGTGGCCGCGGACTACTTCCAGAGCTATTCCGTGGTAGGGCTGCTCGCCGTGGTCGGCGTGCTCTTCGTCGCCGTGGCCTTCGGGGCCGGGCGGCTGCTGCGGCCCGTCGTGCCGACGCCCGAGAAGCTGCTGACGTACGAGTGCGGCGTCGACCCCGTCGGCGAGGGCTGGGCCCACACCCAGGTCCGCTACTACGTCTACGCCTTCCTGTACGTGATCTTCGCGGTGGACTCGATCTTCCTGTTCCCCTGGGCGACGGTGTTCGCCGCGCCGGGCTTCGGCGGGGCCACGCTCGTGGAGATGTTCATCTTCCTCGGCTTCCTCGCCGTGGGCCTGTTGTACGCATGGAAGAAGGGCGTCCTGGAGTGGACGTGACACCCGTGGACCTGCCCGAGCCCCGCCGCCTCGGCCCCCTGGCCAGGCTGGCCCCGGAGCCGATGAAGGTCGTCCTGAACTGGGGACGCCGCTACAGCCTGTGGGTCTTCAACTTCGGGCTCGCCTGCTGCGCGATCGAGTTCATCGCGGCGTCCATGGCGCGGCACGACTTCATCCGGCTCGGCGTCATCCCCTTCGCGCCCGGGCCCCGGCAGGCCGACCTCATGATCGTCTCCGGCACGGTGACGGACAAGATGGCGCCCGCCGTGAAGCGGCTCTACGAGCAGATGCCCGAGCCGAAGTACGTGATCTCCTTCGGCGCCTGCTCGAACTGCGGCGGCCCGTACTGGGACTCGTACGCCGTCACCAAGGGCGTCGACCAGATCATTCCCGTGGACGTGTACGTGCCCGGGTGCCCGCCGCGGCCGGAAGCGCTGCTCCAGGGCATCCTGAAGCTGCAGGAGAAGATCGCGCGCGAGTCGCTCGGCGAGCGGTACGGCTCCGCCGGGGGGACGGGGGCCTCTGCCGCCGCCCTGCGCAGCGGGCTGGTCACGCCGCCGCCGGCGCCGTCGGCCACGCCGGAGGAGACGGACCGATGAGCGAGCCGACGCAAGAGCCTCCCGTCTCCGAATCCGCCGGATCCGCCGAATCCGCCGGATCCGCTCCCGAGACCGCGGTCGGCTGGCTGCCGGGCGGGACGGTCGCGCTCTTCGGCGAAGGCGCGACGGCGCAGGAGACGTACGACCTGCTCACGGTCGACGTCCCGGCCGAGCGGTGGATCACCGCGCTCGAAACCGCCCGGGACCGGCTGGGCTGCACCTTCTTCGACTGGCTGAGCGCCGTGGACGAGCCCGGTACGGGCTTCCGCGTCTGCGCGCACCTGGCCGCGCTGCCGGGCGGGGGAGCGGGCACGCGCCGGCTGCTGCTGCGCACGACGGTGCCGCACGAGGCGCCGGCGCTGCCCACCGCCGTGGGCGTCTACGCGGGTGCCGCCTGGCACGAGCGCGAGACCCACGAGATGTTCGGCATCGACTTCCCGGGCCACCCGCACCTGGCCCCGCTCCTCCTCCCCGACGCCTTCGAGGGCCACCCGCTGCGCAAGGACTTCGTCCTGGCGGCACGGGTCGCCAAGGCGTGGCCGGGCGCGAAGGAGCCGGGCGAGGCGGCGGACGGCGGCCCCAAGCGCCGCCAGATGCTGCCCCCGGGCGTCCCCGACCCCAACGAATGGGGCCCCCTCAAGGGCCAGCTCCCCCCGGCCCCGGCCCGCCCCGCCCGCGCCCCCCGGGCAGCGGGCGATCGCCCGGTCCGCCGCACCCGCACGACGACGGAGGGCTCGGCGAGCCAGACGGAGGCCGCGGCACCGCCGCGTCGTGCCCGCAGCGCGGCGGACGGCTCCGCCAGTCAGATGGAGGTCGCAGCTCCGGTTCGTCGTGCCCGCAGCGCGGCGGACGGCTCCGCCAGTCAGGCGGAGGGCGCGGCCCCGGCCCGGCGCACCCGCAGCGCGGCGGACGGTTCGGCCAGCCAGGCGGAGGCCGGCGCGGCACCGCGCCGTACCCCCAGCGCGTCCGAGGGCTCGGCGAGCCGGACGGAAGGCGCCGCTGCTCCGGCCCGGCGCACCCGCAGCGCGGCGGACGGTTCGGCCGGCCAGGCGGCCGAAGACACGGCCCCGGCCCGCGGCGCGGCGGACGGCTCCGCCGGCCGGGCGGGGGAGCCCGCCCCGAGGCGTGCCCGCCCGGCCGCCGCCGGCTCCTCCGACGCCCCGTGGCACCACGCCCGCCCGGCCTTCGACGAAGAGCCCGAAAAGCCCGGAACCCCGGAAGACTCGACCGAGCCGCCCGCTTCCCCCCGCCGCGACGGCGCTCAGCCCGAGCGGCGGAGTCCGGCGGTGCCGGAATCGCCGTCCGGTGAGGCCCCCGGCGCCGAGCCGGCCGCGGCCCCGGCCGAGTCGGAGTCCCAGGGCACTGACGCTCCCGGCGGAGCCGGAAACGCGACCGGAGACGGCGAACCCCAGAACGACACCAACCCCGCCGGAGGCGACCCCGCATGAGCGACACTCTCGACGTCGTCCTGCGCCTCCTCGCCGTCTTCGTCGTCTTCCTCGTGCTGCCCCTGGTCATCGGCCAGACCGAGCACAAGGTGATGGCCCACATGCAGGGCCGCCTCGGCCCGATGTACGCCGGCGGTTTCCACGGCTGGGCCCAGCTCGTCGCGGACGGCGTGAAGTTCGCGCAGAAGGAGGACGTGGTCCCGGCGGGCGCGGACCGCCGCGTCTTCCAGCTCGCACCGGCCGTGGCCCTCCTCCCGTACCTCCTCGTGCTGGTCGCGATCCCGGTCGGCCCGGGCAACGCGGTGGGCCAGGTCGTCGACGCGGGCATCTTCTTCGTCCTCGCCGTGATGGGCGTCGGAGTCCTCGGCTCGCTGATGGCGGGCTGGGCGTCGGCCAACAAGTTCTCCCTGCTGGGCGGCCTGCGCACGGCCGCGCAGCTCATGGCGTACGAGCTGCCGATGCTGCTGGCCGCGGCGAGCGTGGCGATGGCGGCGGGCACGGTCTCGCTGCCGGGGATCGTGGACGCCTTCCACTGGTGGTGGGTGCCGTGGCAGCTGGTCGGCGCGGTGGTCTTCTTCGTCGCCGGCCTCGCCGAGCTGCAGCGCCCGCCGTTCGACATGCCGGTCGCCGACTCGGAGATCATCTTCGGTGCGTACACCGAGTACACGGGCCTGCGCTTCGCGCTGTTCCTGCTGTCGGAGTACGCGGGCATCGTCGTGCTGTGCGGCCTGACCACGGTCCTCTTCCTCGGCGGCTGGCACGGCCCGTTCGGCGCGGACGGCCTGGGCTGGGTGTGGACGCTGCTGAAGACGGCGGTCCTCGCCTTCGTCGTGATCTGGCTGCGGGTGACGTACCCGCGCCTGCGCGAGGACCAGCTGCAGAAGCTGGCCTGGACCGTCCTCATCCCCCTCGCCCTGGCGCAGATCGCGCTGACGGGCGTCGTCAAGGTGGTGACCCAGTAATGGGCATTCCCGGCTCCGGCCTCGCCAAGGGCCTCGCCGTCACGCTCCGCACGATGACGCGCCGCGCGCACACCGCGCAGTACCCGGACGTCCAGCCCGAGCTCCCGCCCCGCACGCGCGGCGTGATCGGCCTGTTCGAGGAGAACTGCACGGTCTGCATGCTGTGCGCCCGCGAGTGCCCGGACTGGTGCATCTACATCGACTCCCACAAGGAGACGGTGCCCCCGGCCGCCCCGGGCGGCCGCGAGCGCAGCCGCAACGTCCTCGACCGCTTCGCGATCGACTTCTCGCTGTGCATGTACTGCGGCATCTGCATCGAGGTGTGTCCCTTCGACGCGCTGTTCTGGTCGCCGGAGTTCGAGTACGCCGAGACCGACATCCAGGACCTGGTCCACGAGCGCGACAAGCTCCGCGAGTGGATGTGGACCGTGCCGGAGCCGCCGGCGCTCGACCCGGCGGCCGAGGAACCGAAGGAGATCGCGGCGGCCCGCAAGACGGCGGAGAAGCTGGCCGCGCAGGCGGAACAGGAAAAGCAGGAGCAGGAGAAGCAGGCCCAGGAGAAGGAGGGAGACGCATGACCGGCACCGGCACCGGCACCCTCACCGGCACCGCGACGCTCGCCGCGCGCACCGCCGCGCACGGCTTCCTCTCCCCGGCCGGCGTCGAGATCGTCTTCCTCCTCGTCGGCCTCGTCACCCTCGGCGCGGCCGTCGTGACCGTCACGACCAGGCAGCTCGTGCACGCCGCCCTCTGGCTGGTCGTCGCCCTCGGCGGGCTCGCCGTGGAGTACCTGCTGCTGACGGCGGAGTTCATCGCCTGGGTCCAGGTCCTGATCTACGTCGGCTCCGTGGTCGTCCTGCTCCTCTTCGGGCTCATGCTCACCAAGGCCCCCATCGGCCGTTCCCCGGACGCCGACTCCGGCAACCGCTGGGCCGCCCTCGGGGTCGCCACGGCCGCGGCGGCCGCCCTCGTGTGGGTGGTCGTGGACGCGTTCCGCACGACCTGGATCGGCCTGGACGGCGACGCCCCCCAGGGCACGACGAAGGTCTCCGGAGAGATCCTCTTCCGGCACTGGGTGCTGCCCTTCGAGGCGCTGTCCGTGCTGCTGCTCGCCGCGCTCGTCGGCGCGATCGTCCTCTCCCGCAAGAGAGGCAAGGAGGAGAAGCGCTGATGCACCTCGTCTACCCGGCCGTCCTCGCGGCCCTCCTCTTCTGCACGGGCCTGTACGGCGTCCTGGCCCGGCGCAACGCGATCCTGGTCCTGATGTCCGTCGAGCTGATGCTCAACGCCGTCAACCTCAACCTCGTCGCCTTCGACGTCTGGCTGCGCGACGAGCTGCACGCGGGCCAGGCCCTCACCCTCTTCACCATCGCCATCGCCGCCGCCGAGATCGGCATCGGCCTGGCGATCGTGCTGCAGGTCCACCGCAACCGCGGCACCGCCGACGTCGACCGCCTGCGCGACCTGCGCGACGACGCCCCCGACGCCGGACCCGACACCGAACGCACAGACCGCGAGGAGAAGGCCGAGGCCGCCGCGTGAGCACCACGACCACTGCCGTCCTCGTCCCCCTGCTGCCGTTCCTCGGCGCCCTCGCGGGCCTCCTGACGGGCCGCCGCGCACCCGGCTTCGTACGGCCCCTCGCCGTCCTGCCGACGCTCGCCGCGGCCGTGCTCGCCGCCGTCGTCGCCTGGCGGCAGGGCGGCGGGGACGCGCTCGACGCCGCCACCCGGCTCACCCCGACCGGCTCCGTGCCGGTCGACCTCGCCCTGCACCTCGACGGCTTCGCCGTCCTCGTCGCGCTCCTCGTCGGCGTCGTCGCCACCTGCGTCCAGCTCTACTCGACGGCCTACCTGCGCGACGACCCCCGCTACCCCTCCTACGCCGCCCTCGTCTCCCTCTTCACCGCGGCCATGCTGCTCGTCGTCTACTCGGGCGACCTCATGGTGCTGCTGGTCGGCTGGGAGATCATGGGCATCTGCTCGTACTTCCTGGTCGGCCACTACTGGGAGACCGAGGCCGCGCGCAGCGCCTCCCTCAAGGCCTTCCTGGTCACCAAGCTCGGCGACGTCCCCTTCCTGATCGGCATCCTCGCGCTGGCCGCCGACGCCGGAACGTTCCGGATCAACGGCATCCTCACCGCCGTCACCTCCGGCGGCATCGACCACCCCACGCTGATCGCGCTGCTGCTCCTGGCGGGCGTCGCGGGCAAGTCGGCGCAGTTCCCGCTGCACACGTGGCTGCCCGACGCGATGGCCGGCCCCACGCCGGTCTCCGCGCTGATCCACGCCGCGACGATGGTCGCGGCCGGCGTCTACTTCGTCGCCCGGCTCCTCCCCCTCTTCGCGGCCTCCACGGCCGCGCTCGTCGTGCTCGCCGTGATGGCCGCCGTCACCATGGTCGGCTCGGGCCTCGCGGCCCTCGCCCAGGACGACATCAAGCGCGTCCTCGCCTACTCGACCGTCGGCCAGCTCGGCTACATGACCGGCGCCCTCGCCGTCGGCGACCGCAGCGCGGCCGTCTTCCACCTGGTCTCGCACGGCGCGTTCAAGGCCCTCCTCTTCCTCGGGGCAGGCGTGATCATCCACGCCGCCGGCACGAACTCGCTGGCCGCGATGGCCCGCACGGGCGGCCTCGCCAAGCGCATCCCCGACGCGTACTGGACGATGACCGTCGCCCTCCTCGCGCTCGCCGCGATCCCCCCGTTCAGCGGCTTCTTCTCCAAGGAAGCCGTCCTCGGCGCGGCCGAGCACGCCGCCTCCGGCGACGCCGAGGGCATCCCCGGCGCGGCCGGCTGGCTCGTCCTCGCCGCGGGGCTCCTCACGGCGCTCCTCACGGCCGCCTACGCCACCCGCCTGTGGCTGATGGCCTTCCGCGGCACGGGCCCCGAGGCCGCCGGCCACGGCAAGCAGCCCGCCGCGATGAACGCCGTCCTGTGGATCCTGTTCGTCCCCACGCTCGCGCTCGGCCTCGCCGCCTGGAAGCTCCCCGACTGGTTCGACGGCGGATCGCTCACCCCGACGCTCACCACCTCCGTCCTCTCCACCGGCTGCGCCCTCGCCGGCGCGATCGTGATGTACGCGGCCTGGCGCCGCACCGCCGCGCTCGCCGCCCGCACCCCCCTCGGCGCCGTCGCCGCCGACCCGGACGCGGCCCCGTACGTCTCCGAGGAGGAGAGCATCGCCACCCACGAGGCCGCCTACGGCGACATCGCGGCGGCACCCGACCCGGCCGACCCCGGCCGGGCCCTCCTCGGCCCCCTGCACCGCCACGCCGCGGCCGGCTTCCACCTGGACGCCGTCTACTCCGCCCTGTTCGTCCGGCCCACGCGCGCAGCCGCCCGCCTCGCCCGGTTCCTCGACCGCGAGGTCGTCGAGACCTACGTGCGGGGCGCGGCCGGCGCACCCCGCCTGCTCGGCGAGGCCGTACGCCGCGCCCAGACCGGCAACGTGCAGACGTACCTGAGCGCCCTGTTCGCCGGCGCCGTCGTCCTGGCCGTCGCCGCGGTCCTCTTCGCCACGGGCACGGGAGCCTGACCATGCCGCACACCCGCGCGGCGCGACCCTCGCGCCTCCGACCGACACCCCTCGCGGGCGGGCTCGCCGGAGCCGAATCCCTGAGGAGGGCCTGATCCATGAATCACACCACCATGCAGTACCTCCTCGCCGCCGTTGTCGTCCTCCCCCTCGTCGGAGCCGTGGCCTCCCTGCTGCCGGCCCCGCCCGGCCTCAAGGGCAGGAGCCCCGAACAGGCCGTGCTCCGCCACGGCGTCACCGTCACCGGCGCCGTCCTCGCGCTGAGCATCGCCCTCGCCGCGGGCTTCGACCACGACAGCCCGGCCCGCATGCAGGCGACCACCGACATCAGCTGGATCCCGGCCCTGAACATCCGGATCCACCTGGGCGTGGACGGCGTCTCGCTCCCCCTCCTCGTCCTGACCGCGCTGCTGACCTTCCTCTGCGCGCTCTACAGCTACTTCAAAATGCCTGCGGGCCCGTCTCCCAAGGCATTCGTCGCACTGCTCCTCGTCCTGGAGTCCGGCACCCTCGCGACCTTCGCCGTCCTCGACCTGATGCTGTTCTTCCTGGCCTTCGAGATGGTGCTCATCCCGATGTACTTCCTCATCGCCCGCTGGGGCGGCGAGGGCAGGGAGCGCGCCGCCTGGCGCTTCATCCTCTACACGCTGCTCGGCTCCGTCGTGATGCTGCTCGGCCTCCTCCTGGTCGGGATCAAGGGCGGCACGTTCGACATGGTGGCACTCGCCACTGACAACGGGGCGAAGCTGAGCCGCACGACCCAGCTCATCGCCGTCCTCGCCATCGGCACCGGACTGGCCGTCAAGGCCCCCATGTGGCCCCTGCACAGCTGGCTGCCCGACGCCCACACCGCCGCCCCGACCGTCGGCTCGGTCCTCCTGGCGGGCGTGCTGCTGAAGATGGGCACGTACGGGTTCGTCCGCATCGTCCTGCCCATCGCCCCGGACGGCGCGCACACCTTCGCGCCCTACCTCGCCGCCTTCGCGGCCGTCGGCATCATCTACGGCTCGCTGGTCTGCCTGAACCTCGCCCGCCGCGGCGCGAAGGGAGATCTGAAGCGCCTCATCGCGTACTCCTCCGTCGGGCACATGGGCTTCGTCCTGCTCGGCATCGCGACGCTCACCCCCACCGGGCTCAACGGCGCCCTCTTCGCCAACATCGCCCACGGCCTCATCACCGGCCTCCTCTTCTTCCTCGTCGGCGCGGTCAAGGACCGCTACGGCACCAGCGACCTCGACGCCCTCTCCGGCCGCACCGGCGCCGCCCTCTACGGCAAGGCACCCCGCCTCGGCGGGCTCCTCGCCTTCGGCGCGATCGCCTCCCTCGGCCTGCCCGGCCTGGCCGGCTTCTGGGGCGAGATGCTCGCGATGTTCGGCGCCTTCCGCCCGGCGGAGGGGCTCAGCCGCCCGGCGTTCCTGACGTTCATGGCCCTGGCCGGCCTCGGCACGCTCCTGACGGCCGCCTACATGCTCGTCGTCGTCCGCCGGGTGTGCATGGGCGGCGACGGGGGCAGCACCCGGCCGCAGACCGCCGGCACCGCGGAGAACGCACCCACCGACGTGCTGTCCTACGAGTTCGCCGCCTGGACCCCCCTCGTCGCCCTCACCGTCCTCGCCGGACTCTGGCCCGCGGCCCTCCTCGGCCTCACCGACCCGGCCGTTCAGCAGCTCCTCCGAGGAGGCAACTGATGGGCTCCCTGATCCAGTCCGTCGACTGGCTCGCCATCGCGCCGCCCACCGTCACGGCCGTCGTCGCGCTGGCCGTCCTGGTCACCGACCTCTTCCTCCCCGAGGGCCGCAAGCCGCTCCTCGGCCGGCTCTCCGTCGCCGGGCTGCTGCTCGCGGGCCTCTCCCTGCTGCCGCTCCTCCACGGCGACCGCTCCACGTTCTGCCTCACGGGCGTCTCCGACCGTGACGCGTGCAGCTACACCGCCGACCACTTCACGCTCGTCATCCAGCTCCTGGTCCTCGGCGGCGCCCTCCTGACGGCCCTGCTGTCCATGAACGCCGTCCGCGACCAGCGACTCCCCGAAGGGGAGTTCTGGTTCCTGCTGCTGTCCTCCGCGGCCGGCGCCGCCCTGCTGCCCGCCTCCCGGGACCTCGCGACCCTCGTCGTCGCCCTCGAAGTGGCCTCCCTGCCGGCCTTCGCCCTCGTCGGCCTGCGCCGCGGCGAACGCCGCTCCTCCGAGGCGGCCCTGAAGTTCTTCCTGTCCTCGGTCACCGCGACCGCCGTCACCCTCCTGGGCGTCAGCTTCGTCTACGCGGCCACCGGCACGCTCCACCTCACCGAGGTCGCGGAGAAGCTCGGCCACGTCGACCCGCGGCTCGGCACCCTCGCGCAGGCCGGCGTCGCCCTCACCCTCGTCGGCTTCGCCTTCAAGACCGCCGCCGTGCCCTTCCACTTCTGGGTGCCCGACACCTACGTGGGCGCGCCGCTGCCCGTCGCCGCGTACCTGTCGGTGATCGGCAAGGCGGTCGGCTTCACCGGCCTCATCCTGGTGACGGTCGTCGCCTTCCCCTCGTACGCGTCCGTGTGGGCACCGGCCCTCGCCGTCCTCGCCGCGCTGACCATGACCGCGGGCAACGTCGCCGCGCTCCGCCAGCGCCCGGAGCGCGCCCACAGCGCCGTGCGCCTGCTGGCCTGGTCCTCCGTCGGCCAGGCGGGCTACCTGCTCGTGCCCATCGCCGCCGCCGGCTACGCCGACGACCCCGCGCACGCCATCGGCTCCACCGTCGCGTACGCCCTGATGTACGCCGCCGTGAACCTCGGCGCGTTCGCCGTCGCCGCGCTCGTGGCCCGTACGAGCCCGCAGAACCGCATCACCGACTACCGGGGCCTCTACGCCCGCCGGCCCCTCGCCGCGCTCGCCCAGGGCTTCTTCCTGCTCTGCCTCGCCGGCCTGCCGCCCGGCATCATCGGCCTCTTCGCGAAGGTCACGGTCTTCACCGCGGCGGTCGACGCGGGGCTGGGCTGGCTGGCGGTCGTCATGGCCCTCAACGTCGTGATCGCGCTGTACTACTACCTGCAGTGGACGGCGATCCTCTTCCGCCCGGCGGAGACCGCGGAGGCCGCGGCACCGGCGCGCGTCCCGGCGCCCCTGGGCGTGGCGATCGCCCTCGCCGCGGTGACCGGCATCGCCCTCTCGGGCGCCCCCCAGCTGGTCCTCCGCTTCGCCTCGGAGACCCTGCTCTAGGCCGTGCCCGGCGGGCACCGCCGCACTGCGCCGCGGTGGCTGATCGCCGCCGCGGCGGAAAGAGAACGCGGCCCTTGCGCCAGGGGCCGCGTCGGCCGCGCCGCCCGGGTCATGATCCGCAGGCCCGGCGGGCACCGCCGTTCTGCGCCGCGGGCTGCGGCGCGTCCTGGAACCGCCCGCAAGCACGATCCGCCGCGACGGCGGGAAACCCCGCGGCGAGGGTCCGGCGGAATACCCAACCGCCGGAACAGGCGCGCACTCAGCGAACCCGTCCGGAGGACAAACCGCCGGACAGGCGACCGGCGCGTACCCGGCGAACCCGCCCGGAGGGCCCCCGTCACCCGGACGCACCGGCGGCGCCCCCGGGCGCCGGGGGAACCCGGGGCCTTCGTCTGGCGTTGACCGGGCAGGAAGGTTCCACTGGAGACTCCACCGCGAGAGTGGAAGCACGACAGCGCAAAGGGTTCCCCTGCCGCACCACTTGGAGGGCGTACCGTGCACCGCCGGCACAACGGGCTCAGGACCGCAGTCCTCCTCGGGGGGCTGTCCGCACTCATCATCGTCATCGGCAGCCTCTTCGGGCGGGCGGGCCTGATCGTCGCCGTCCTGGTGGCGCTGGGCACGAACGCCTACGCCTACTGGAACAGCGACAAGCTGGCCCTCCGGGCCATGCGCGCCCGCCCCGTCAGCGAGTTCGAGGCCCCGGCGCTCTACCGCATGGTCCGCGAGCTCTCGACGGCCGCCCGCCAGCCCATGCCCCGGCTGTACATCTCGCCGACGGACGCCCCCAACGCCTTCGCGACCGGCCGCAACCCCCGCAACGCCGCCGTCTGCTGCACGGACGGCATCCTGCGCCTCCTGGACGAGCGCGAGCTGCGCGGCGTCATCGGCCACGAGCTCAGCCACGTCTACAACCGCGACATCCTCATCTCCTCGATCGCGGGCGCGCTCGCCTCGGTGGTGATGTTCCTGGTGAACTTCGCGTGGCTGGTCCCCTTCGGCAGATCGGACGACGACGAGGGCCCGGGCATCGTCGGCATGATCATGATCATGCTGCTGGGCCCGGTCGCGGCGTCCCTCATCCAGCTCGCCGTCAGCCGTTCCCGCGAGTACGAGGCCGACGCCTCCGGGGCGCGCCTCACGGGCGACCCCCTGGCCCTGGCCTCGGCGCTCCGCAAGCTGGAGGCGGGCACGCAGCGCCTGCCCCTGCCCCCCGAGCCGCGCATCGAGACCGCGAGCCACATGATGATCGCGAACCCGTTCCGCGCGGGCGAGGGCATGACCAAGCTGTTCTCCACGCACCCGCCGATGGGGGAGCGCATCGCCCGCCTGGAGCAGATGGCGGGCCACGGCGGCCGGTAGCCGGCCCGCCCGCCCGTCAGCCGGCGGGTGTGTCGCCGACGCCACCGCCGTCGCCGATGCCACCGCCGTCGTCGGCGTCGCCGATGGGCCTGCCGTCGTACGCCCCGCCCTGGCACACCAGCACGGGCTCGAAGTCGTCCCCGACCGTCACGTCGATCGTTCCGCCCCCGCCGAAGCACTGCGTGAGGGACACCACCGTGGGCGGAGGCGGCGGGTCACCGGCCCTGGCGACCCCCGCGCCGAGCGTTCCGGCGAGCACCACGGCGGAAACCGCGGCGCCGATGGCTTGTCGCGTACGTATGCGCATGGGGGGGGGGCTCCTCACGCTCGTTGCGTGTCCGCCGGCCGGCTGACACGGCGGACAGCCCACGATGAGGGCGGAGGCGCCGCGCGGCACGTGGCACTAGGCCGTTCGGGGGGACGGGCAGGTCATCCCCGGATCCTGGCAACCGCAGGTCAGAGGCCCTGCGTCCCACTCGCTGAGGGCTACGACGCGTGGGAGGCTGTTTTCATGAGGTTCATCCTGAACATCATCTGGTTGATCTTGTGCGGGTTCTGGATGGCGATCGGCTACGTGGTCGCCGGCCTGATCTGCTGCGTACTCATCGTGACCATTCCTTTTGGCATTGCGTCCTTCAGGATCGCGAGCTTCGCCCTGTGGCCGTTCGGGCGGACGACCGTCGAGCGGCGGGACGCGGGCGCCGGGTCGCTGATCGGCAACGTGATCTGGTTCGTCTTCGCCGGCTGGTGGCTGGCCCTGGGCCACATCGTCACGGGCATCGCCCTGTGCGTGACGATCATCGGAATCCCGCTGGGCATCGCGAACTTCAAGCTGATCCCGGTCTCGCTCTTCCCGCTGGGCCGCGAAATCGTCCCGACGGACCAGGCGTTCGCCGGCTACCGCTGAACAGGCCGCAGACGGAAGCGACTTACAGCGACCGCAAGGCCTCCTCGGCCGCGGGGGTGAGGACGAGGGGGCCTTCGCCGTGCGTCCACACCACGCGGATGTCCAGGCACCGGAAGCGCCGGCCCGCGGGGGTGCGCACGACCTCGCCCGCGAAGGTGCCGCCGACGGTGAAGTGGTCCCCCGGACCGGATCCGCGGGCCTCGCGGGTGGAGGCCAGGTGGACGTGGGTCATCAGGGCGTTCCAGCGCACCGTGGCGCGGTCCCCGGTGATGTCCATCACGTAGTTGGTGCCGATGTGCTGCGTGCGCTCGAACTTGGCCAGGGTGGCGGCCTGCCACGCGGCCAGGCCGCCGATGCCCTCGTGCTTGCCGACCGGCGAGACGATCCGGACGTCCGGGGTGAAGAAGCGACGGGCCCAGGCGTCGTCGAACCGGCGGGCATCGAGGCTGAGCAGGTAGCGGTCGATGAGGTCCGTGACGGCGGCGCGGTCGGTGAGGGCGTCGATGCGGGCCCGGAGGGCGGCGGTCTCCCGGGCGGATTCCCGGGTGGTCTCGCGGACGGTCTCCGGGGCGAACTCCGGTGCGGTGAGGGTCATGGCGGCGCTCCCTGAGTCGGTGGACGGGCCCGCTCCGGGCGGGCCGGCCGTACACCAGGACGCTAAAACCTCGACATAGCTTGAGGTCAAGACCGCCGGGCGCGCGCGGTCCGGGAACGCCGAAGGCGCGTCGGAAGGGATCCCTTCCGACGCGCCTTCGGCGTGACCGGCGTCAGCCGTCGTTCCCGGGTCAGCGGTAGTTGACGAACTGGATCGCGAAGTCCAGGTCCTTGCCCTTGAGGAGGGCCTGGACGGCCTGGAGGTCGTCACGGCTCTTGGAGCTGACGCGCAGCTCGTCGCCCTGGACCTGGGCCTTGACGCCCTTGGGGCCCTCGTCACGGATGATCTTGGCGACCTTCTTGGCGTTCTCCTGGGAGATGCCCTCCTCGATCGAGGCGAAGATCTTGTACTCCTTGCCGGAGGCCTGCGGCTCGCCCGCGTCGAGGGACTTCAGCGAGATGCCGCGCTTGACCAGCTTGGTCTCGAAGATGTCGAGAACCGCCTTCACGCGCTCCTCGGCGTTGGCGCGCATCTCGATCTTCTCGCCGGACCAGGCGATCGAGGCGCCCACGCCCTTGAAGTCGTAGCGCTGCGAGATCTCCTTGGCGGCCTGGTTGAGGGCGTTGTCGACCTCCTGCCGCTCGACCTTCGAGACGATGTCGAAACTGGAGTCGGCCATATTGAGTTGGCTCCTCGTACGTAGATCCATCGGGGGGTGCGGTCCGGGCTGCCACCGGCCCCGGGCCGGCGGCGGACCGCCCCGTCAGCCTAGCCACCCCGGGCCCGTTCTCACGGGCGATGAACCGAGTGGCGGACCACCCCAGGTCATCGGGTATGGTTTACGTCGTTGCCCCGGCGCGAATCGAAAGAGAGCCCGAGGTGACACCCCATGGCGGTGTGCCCGAGTGGCCAATGGGAGCGGACTGTAAATCCGTCGGCTTAGCCTACCCAGGTTCGAATCCTGGCGCCGCCACGGAATGGAGCCCCTGACCTGAAAAGGTCAGGGGCTTCTTTCGTTTTCCAGGCCCTCAGCCGCTACGCCCTCAGCCGCCCGCCACGGCCTTCACGGCCTCCGCCACCGGCGTGTCCCCGCCGATCAGCTCCAGCGTCCGCCCCGCCGTCCCCGGCTCGTCCAGCAGCGCCGCGAGGACCGCCGCGACGTCGTCCCGGGTCACGTCGCCCCGCCCCGTGGCCTCCCCGAGCGTCACCCGGCCCGTACCGGCGTCGTCCGTGAGCCGCCCCGGCCGCAGGATCGTCCAGTCCAGGCCGGCCCGCGCCCGTACGTCCGCGTCCGCCGCGCCCTTCGCGCGCAGGTACGCGGCGAAGACCGGATCGGTGCCCTCCGGCGGCTCGCGGTCGGCGCCCATGGAGGAGACCACGAGGAAGCGGCGGACGCCGGCCGCCTCGGCCGCGTCGGCGAAGAGGGCCGCCGCGGCGCGGTCCACGGTGTCCTTGCGGGCGATGCCGCTGCCCGGCCCCGCACCGGCCGCGAAGACGGCGGCGTCGGCGGACTCCAGGTGTTTCACCAGATCCCCCACGGAGGCCGACTCCAGGTCGCACACGACCGGTTCGGCGCCGGCCGCCAGGAGGGCGCCGGCCTGCTCGGGCCTGCGGATGACGCCCGCGATCTCGTCCCCGCGCGCGTGCAGCAGCCGCTCCAGCCGCAGCGCGATCTGACCATGTCCACCAGCGATGACAATGCGCATGATCCGACCGTACGCCGATCACCGGAATCCGACAGAGGGCCTCGCCGGACCCGGGTTCAGGCCCCCGGTCCGGCGTTCAGGACGGCTCGCCCCCGCCCCGCGAGGACTGCCGGGGCAGCTCCAGGGCCGCGGCGGCGGCCGAGCCGTCGCAGTACTCCCGCACCGCGCTCGTACGGGCCACCACGCGGCCCTGGTGCACCACGAGGCGGCTGTAGGCCATCGAGAGCACGCCCTCGACGCGCTCGCCCCGCACGGCCAGGAGCTCGGCCGGGAAGCCCGCCTCCACCCGCACCCGCGGCAGCCCCATCGCCGCCCGCGCCCACCCGCTGACCGCCTCGTACGCCTCCTCGGGCCGCAGCTCGCCGTGCGAGGCCAGCAGGAACGCGGCCTCCAGGGGATCGCCGCGCCCGACCGGATTGGCCGCGTCGCGCAGGGCGCCGCTGCCGGCCGCCACCCGCACCCCCGCCGCCCGCAGCAGCCGCACCGGGGCGCAGCGCGAGACGCGCCCGCCGCGCTGCTCCAGCGTCCCGCAGTCGCCCTGCGGCAGGCAGACGACGGTCACTCCGGCGGCGGCGAGCTGCCCGGCCGCCCGGACGGCCAGGTCGCGGGGGAGGCGGGCGAGGCCGCCGCAGGGCCCGAGGGTGACGCCCGGGCGCAGCCCGCCGGCCATGGCGGCCAGCCGGGCGAGCCGGGCCGGATCGGAGCCGTCGGTGTGCAGGTCGACGGGGCAGCCGTACTCGGCGGCGAGGCCGAGGGCGGTCTCGGCGAAGCCGGTGGGGTCGGGGTCGAGGTCGGGGCAGCCGCCGACGGCCGCGCCCATCTTCACGGCGTCCCGCAGCAGGGCCGCCCCTTCGGCCCCGGCCGCGCCGGTGAGCAGCCGGGGCACGGCGACGGCGGTGAGGTCGGTGAGCCCGCGCAGGGCCCGCCGGGCCTGCAGGACGGCCTCCAGCGAGCGCAGCCCCTGCACGTCGCCGATCCGCACGTGGCAGCGCAGGGCGGTGGCCCCGTGCCCGAGCTGGAGCAGCGCGGCCTCGGTGGCGCGCCGCTGGACGTCCTCCGCGGCGTACGAGACGGGCCCGTCGGCCTCGGCGGTGAGCGCGGTGGCGCCGTGCGCGTGCGGTTCGGCGGGCGCGGGCAGCAGCAGATAGCCGCTGAGGTCCACGCGGGGGCCGGGCGCCAGACTGCCGGCGGTGCCCACCGCCTCGATGTGCCCGCCGCTCAGCCGCACGTCCACGACGCGGCCGTCGGCGAGCCGGGCGCCGCCGAGCACGAGGGCGCCGTCGCCGGGCACGGCGGCGGGCGGGGTGGCATCGCCGCCGGGGTTCGCCGGGGGCTGCGGCTGGCTGTCGGGCATCGCGCTCCTCCGGGGGCCGGGGCGTGCATGATCACGCAGCAGGTCCGAGCGTAGGGCGCGGCAGGAACGGCTTCGAGCAGGCGACGAATAGTCGTACTGGTGTGGTGCGGGAAGGCTTCCGTGGCGCCGTCGCGGGCGTCCTCCGGATACGGATTTCACCTTCGGCGGCCAACCGTGTAATGTCTTCCTCGCTCGCCCCAATAGCTCAGTCGGCAGAGCGTCTCCATGGTAAGGAGAAGGTCAACGGTTCGATTCCGTTTTGGGGCTCTGGTGTGAGAGGTTCCTCGCCTTCGGGCGAGGGTCCCTCCCGCATCAAAGCGGTGTAGCTCAGTCGGTAGAGCAAGCGGCTCATAATCGCTGTGTCACCGGTTCAAGTCCGGTCACCGCTACACGTAGTAGCCGATTGTGGGGTCGGTCCTCCGGTCGGCTACTCTTGTCTGCGTTAATCCGTCCATTCCGTCAAGGAGCACTCACGTGGCTGCCACCGACGTCCGCCCGAAGATCACGCTGGCCTGCGTGGAGTGCAAGGAGCGGAACTACATCACCAAGAAGAACCGGCGTAACGACCCGGACCGTCTTGAGATGAAGAAGCACTGCCCCCGTTGCAACTCGCACACCGCGCACCGCGAGACGCGATAACAACAAGGCTCGTTCGCGAGGCCGTCCCCATTCACCGGGGGCGGCCTCGCGGCGTATCCGCCACCGTTCACCACTGCCGCAGGAGGTACCGGGCCATGGCGCTCGACCAGTCCTTCGTAGGGCGGACCTATCCGGCCACCGAACCGTACGAGGTCGGCCGGGAGAAGATCCGCGAATTCGCCGAGGCCATCGGCGACACCAATCCGGCGTACACCGACCCGGAGGCCGCCAAGGCGCTGGGCCACCCGGACGTGATCGCCCCGCCGACCTTCGTCTTCTCCGTCACGTACCGGGCCGCCGGCGCGGTCGTGGACGACCCGCAGCTCGGCCTGGACTACTCGCGCGTCGTGCACGGCGACCAGAAGTTCGCCTACGCCCGCCCCGTGCGGGCCGGTGACCGCCTGACGGTCGTCTCCACGATCGAGTCGATCAAGTCCCTGGCGGGCAACGACGTCCTGTCGATCCGCGGCGACGTCCAGGACGAGCACGGCGAGCACGTGGTGACCGCGCACACGACCCTGGTGGCCCGTGCGGCCGAGGAGGCGTAGATGACTGCCCGGATCTCCTACGACGAGGTCGAGATCGGCACGGAGCTGCCGGTCCGCACCTTCCCGGTGACGCGCGCGGACCTGGTCCGCTACGCGGGCGCCTCGGGCGACTTCAACCCGATCCACTGGAACGAGAAGTTCGCCAAGGAGGTCGGCCTGCCGGACGTGATCGCGCACGGCATGTTCACCATGGCCGAGGCGGCGCGCGTGGTCACGGACTGGGCCGGCGACCCGGGCGCCGTCGCCGAGTACGGCGTGCGGTTCACCCGTCCGGTCGTCGTGCCCAACGACGACGAGGGCGCGGTCATCGAGGTCGGCGGCAAGGTCGCGGCCAAGGACGACGAGCGCCGCACGGTCCGGGTGGACCTGGTGGTCAAGAGCGCGGGCCAGAAGGTCCTGGGGATGTCGCGGGCGGTCGTACGCCTCGCCTGATGTGAGGGCGCCGCGCGCGAAGCGGCGCCCTCCCCTTTTGACAAGGTAAGTAAGTGGCCACTAACTTACGCCTCATGGTCAGGATGAGCGCGGAGGAACGCCGCGAGAGTGTGATCCGCGCCGCCATCACGGAGTTCGCGCGGGCCGGCTACAAGGGCACCTCCACGGAGGTGATCGCCCGCCGCGTGGGCGTCTCGCAGCCGTACCTCTTCCGGCTCTTCCCCACCAAAGAAGCGATCTTCCTGGCGGCGGCCCACCGCTGCCTGGAGGAGACCCGCGAGGTCTTCGCGCGGGCCGTCGAGGGGGCGCCGCCCCGCGGGGCGCCGCAGGCCATGGCCGCGGCCTACGACCACCTCATCGCCGAGGACCCCGAGAAGCTGCAGATGCAGATGCAGATCTACGTCGCGGTGGCCTCGGCCGAGGCGGCGGGGGACCACGAGTTCGGCAGCTCGATCCGCAAGGCGTGGCTGGAGCTGTGGGACGGGGCGCACCTGGC
The DNA here is from genome assembly GCF_049725035.1 of Streptomyces sp. XH2. Taxonomy (NCBI): domain Bacteria; kingdom Bacillati; phylum Actinomycetota; class Actinomycetes; order Kitasatosporales; family Streptomycetaceae; genus Streptomyces; species Streptomyces sp. XH2. Next base: position 118,812 of record NZ_JBMMMZ010000013.1, read on the forward strand.
GCTCGGCGGGGACGCGAGCGAGACGACGCGGTTCCTGGCCAAGGGGATGCTGATCAACACCCTGATGTCCCTGGGCTTCCCGCGGGACCACAGGGTGTGGACGGGCTTCTGAGGAAGAGACCCGCGAAGCGGGGACGTTTTCATGTCGGCAAAAGTTAGTAATCACTCACTAAAAACGGGGGATCGCATGCCACCCAAGGCCGTCTGGGCCCTGATCGTCACCGGCGCGGCCGGCTTCATGGCCGCACTGGACAACCTGGTCGTCACCACCGCCCTCCCCGTCATCCGCAAGGACCTCGGCGGAGGGCTGGAAGACCTCGAATGGACCGTCAACGCCTACACGCTCACCTTCGCGGTGCTGCTCATGACCGGCGCGGCCCTGGGCGACCGCTTCGGCCGCCGCAAGCTCTTCGTCACCGGCCTCGCCATCTTCACGGCGGCCTCCGCCGCGGCCGCCCTCGCCCCCGGCGTCGAGGCCCTGATCGCCGCCCGGGCCGTCCAGGGCGTGGGCGCCGCGATCACGATGCCGCTGACCCTCACCCTGCTCACCGCGGCCGTCCCCGCCGACCGCCGGGGCGTCGCCTACGGCATCAAGGGCGCCGTGGACGGCCTGGCCGTGGCCGGCGGCCCGCTGATCGGCGGCACGCTCACCGAGCACCTCTCCTGGCAGTGGATCTTCTGGCTCAACGTCCCGCTGGGCCTGGCCCTCATCCCGCTGGCCCGCCTCCGCCTGGACGAATCGCGCGCCGAGAACGCCCGCATGGACCTCCCGGGCACGCTCCTCGTCAGCGGCGGCCTCTTCGGCATCGTCTACGGCCTGATCAACGCGAACGCGCACGGATGGACGAGCCCCCGGGTCCTGACCGCGCTCATCGCGGGCAGTGCCCTCATCGGCGGCTTCGTCCACCACGGCTTCCGCAACAAGCGGCCGATGCTCCCCATGCGCCTCTTCAGGAACCGCGCCTTCGCAGGCGTCAACGCGGCGAGCGTCTGCATGTTCCTGGGCATGTTCGGCTCGATCTTCCTGCTCAGCCAGTTCCTCCAGAACGCGCTCGGCTACTCGCCCACCGAGGCCGGGCTGCGCATGCTCCCCTGGACCGCAATGCCGGTGATCGCGGCGCCGCTCTCCGGCTACCTCGCCGACCGCGTGGGCGGCCGCCGGGTCGTCGTCACCGCCCTCGCCCTCCAGGCCCTGGGCCTGGCCCACTTCGCCCTCGTCATGAGCCCGGACGTCTCCTACGCGGCCCAGCTCCCGGGCCTGATCGTCAGCGGCATCGGCATGGGCCTGTTCTTCGCCCCCGCGGCGAAGCTGGTCATGTCCAGCGTCCCCCCGGCCGACCAGGGCATGGCCTCCGGCGCGAACAACGCTCTGCGGGAGGTGGGCGGGGCGCTCGGCATCGCCGTCCTCGCCTCCCTCTTCTCCGCGCGGGGCGGCTACGGCTCCCCCCAGCGCTATGTGGACGGCCTCGTGCCCGCGCTGTGGGCCGGAGCGGCGGCGGTTGCCTGCGGCGCGGTCGCGGCGGCGCTGATACCTGCCCGGAACGCGGTGCGGCCCGCTCCCGCCCCCGCCGCTGCGCGGCGGGCTCATGCCCACCCACCCACCCGTTAGGAAGGCCAGCGGCCACCGCCGGCGGGAGAGGGCAGGAGCCGCCCCCTGGGCGTAAGGGAGCCGGAGATGGCAGGGGGCCACCGTCTGCCGGGAGGAGACCGTCTACGGAGGGGGCCGGGGGCGCAGGGGTGGGGGGGCGGGGGGGGGGCGGGGGGTTGGGGGGCCCGGACGAGGAGGGGAACACAG
>NZ_JBMMMZ010000013.1:120621-236215 GCF_049725035.1 Streptomyces sp. XH2
CGGGCCCGTAAATATGCGGCCCCGGACCCCCACCCCGGAGCCCCCGGTCCCCGGCCCCGCACGCACCCGCAACGGCTCCCGGCCCCCGGCCCCGCACGCACCCGCAACGGCCGCCGCACCCCACCCGTACCCTGGTCTGGTGCAGGAACGACACGACGCCCCCCTCGCCCCCCTGACCACCTTCAGGCTCGGCGGCCCCGCCCGCCGCCTGATCACGGCAACCACCGACGCCGAGGTGATCGCCGCGGTCCGCGAGGCCGACGAGACCGGAACCCCGCTGCTGATCATCGGCGGCGGCAGCAACCTCGTCATCTCCGACAAGGGCTTCGACGGCACGGCCCTGCGCATCGCGACGACGGGCTTCACCCTCGACGGCACCGCCCTCGAACTGGCCGCCGGCGAGAACTGGTCCGAAGCCGTGGCCCGCACCGTCGAAGCCGGCCTCGCCGGCGTCGAGTGCCTGGCCGGCATCCCCGGCTCCGCCGGTGCCACGCCCATCCAGAACGTCGGCGCGTACGGCCAGGACGTCTCCCAGACGATCACCGAAGTCGTCGCGTACGACCGCCGCACCGGCGAGACGGTGACCCTCACCAACGCCGAGTGCGCCTTCTCCTACCGGCACAGCCGCTTCAAGGCGGACCCCGCCCGCTACGTCGTGCTCCGCGTCCGCTTCGAGCTGGAGGACGCGGGCGGCCTGTCGGCGCCCATCCGCTATCCGGAGACGGCCCGCGCCCTCGGCGTCGAGGCGGGCGACCGCGTTCCCGCGGCGCAGGCCCGTGAGACGGTCCTCAAGCTGCGCGCGGGCAAGGGCATGGTCCTCGATGCGGAGGACCACGACACGTGGTCGGCGGGGTCGTTCTTCTGCAACCCGATCCTCACCACCGCCGAGCACGAGTCGTTCCTGGCCCGCGTCGCGGACCGCCTCGGCGCGGACGTGACGCCTCCCGCCTACCCGGCGGGGGAGGGCTTCATGAAGACGTCCGCGGCCTGGCTGATCGACAAGGCGGGCTTCACGAAGGGTTACGGGACGGGTCCGGCGCGGATCAGCACGAAGCACACGCTTGCGCTCACCAACCGTGGTGAGGCCACGACGGAGGACCTCCTCGCGCTCGCCCGCGAGGTCCGGGCGGGCGTCCACGAGGCGTTCGGGGTCACCCTGGTGAACGAGCCGGTCACGGTCGGCGTGGCGCTTAAACCGGGGCCCGCCCCCCCCCCCCCCCGGCCCGGGGCCGGGGGCCCCCCCCCCGCACCCCCGTATCGCGCTGAACGCGCTCGGCCTCGAACGCCGGCCGGGCTGAGAGGAGGCCGGGAGCCGCCTCAGGCGGCACCCAGCCACCCGTCGATCCCCGCCAGCAACCCCGCCCGGACGGGCTCCGGCGCAGCCGACCCCCGTACCGACTGCCGCGCCAGCTCCGCCAGCTCGGCGTCCGTGAAGCCGTGGTGCTCGCGCACCAGCTCGTACTGCGCGGCGAGCCGCGAGCCGAAGAGCAGGGGGTCGTCCGCGCCGAGTGCTATCGGCACGCCGGCGTCCCACAGGGTCCGCAGCGGCACGTCGCCCGGCTTCTCGTAGACGCCCAGCGCGACGTTGGACGACGGGCAGACCTCGCACGTCACCCCCCGCTCCGCGAGCTTCCGCAGCAGCCGCGGGTCCTCGGCGGCCCGCACGCCGTGTCCGACGCGCGACGCGTGCAGGTCGTCCATGCAGTCCCGCACGCTGCTGGGGCCGGACAGCTCGCCGCCGTGGGGCGCGGCCAGCAGCCCGCCCTCCCGCGCGATCTCGAACGCGCGGTCGAAGTCGCGTGCGAGCCCGCGCCGCTCGTCGTTGGAGAGGCCGAAGCCCACCACGCCCCGGTCGGCGTACCGCACGGCGAGCCGCGCGAGCGTCCGGGCGTCCAGGGGGTGCTTCATGCGGTTCGCGGCGACGAGCACCCGCATGCCCAGCCCGGTCTCCTTCGAAGCGGTCTCGACCGCGTCCAGGATGATCTCCAGGGCGGGAATCAGCCCGCCCAGCCGAGGGGCGTAGGACGTCGGGTCGACCTGGATCTCCAGCCACCCGGACCCGTCCCGGACGTCCTCCTCCGCGGCCTCCCGCACCAGCCGCCGGATGTCCTCGGGCGACCGCAGGCACGAGCGCGCGATGTCGTAGAGCCGCTGGAACCGGAACCAGCCCCGCTCGTCCGTGGCCCGCAACTTCGGCGGCTCGCCGCTGCTCAGCGCTTCGGGGAGGTGCACCCCGTACTTGTCGGCGAGCTCCAGCAGGGTGCCGGGCCGCATGGACCCGGTGAAGTGCAGGTGCAGATGGGCCTTCGGCAGCAATCGAACGTCTCTGACAGCGGCTTCGCCGCGGGCACGAACACTCTCCATTCGCAGATCCTGCCGCATGTACCGGCCCAACCGGAAGGCACTTTCCCTTAACGGGCGCCGCACCGAAAACGAAACCGAAAACGAACACGGGCTCCCGGCACAAGGCCGGGAGCCCGTACGAAGCGAGCCGCAGGCGGCTACGCCTTCGCCTCCGCCAGCAGCTTCTGGATCCGGGAGACACCCTCGACGAGGTCCTCGTCGCCCAGCGCGTAGGACAGCCGCAGGTACCCCGGCGTGCCGAACGCCTCACCCGGCACCACCGCGACCTCGACCTCCTCCAGGATCAGCGCGGCGAGCTCGACGGACGTGGCGGGCCGCTTGCCGCGGATCTCCTTGCCGAGCAGGGCCTTGACCGACGGGTAGGCGTAGAACGCGCCCTCCGGCTCCGGGCAGAGCACGCCGTCGATCTCGTTGAGCATGCGCACGATCGTCCGCCGGCGGCGGTCGAAGGCGGTCTTCATCTCGTCGACGGCGGAGAGGTCGCCGGAGACGGCCGCGATCGCCGCCCGCTGTGCGACGTTGGACACATTCGACGTGGCGTGCGACTGCAGGTTCGTCGCGGCCTTGATCACGTCCTGCGGGGCGATGACCCACCCGACGCGCCAGCCGGTCATCGCGTACGTCTTGGCGACGCCGTTGACGACGATGCACTTGTCACGGAGCTCCGGCACGACGACCGGCAGGGAGGAGAACTCGGCGTCGCCGTAGACCAGGTGCTCGTAGATCTCGTCCGTCAGCACCCACAGCCCGTGCTCCGCGGCCCAGCGGCCCACCGCCTCGACCTGCTCGCGCGAGTACACCGCACCGGTCGGGTTCGACGGCGAGACGAAGAGCAGCACCTTCGTCCGCTCGGTGCGGGCGGCCTCCAGCTGCTCGACCGACACCCGGTACCCGGTGGTCTCGTCGGCCACGACCTCCACCGGCACACCGCCCGCGAGGCGGATCGACTCGGGGTAGGTGGTCCAGTACGGGGCGGGGACGATGACCTCGTCGCCCGGGTCGAGGATCGCGGCGAAGGCCTCGTAGATGGCCTGCTTGCCGCCGTTGGTGACCAGCACCTGCGAGGCCTCGACCTGGTAGCCGGAGTCGCGCAGCGTCTTCGCGGCGATCGCGGCCTTCAGCTCGGGGAGGCCGCCGGCGGGCGTGTAGCGGTGGTTCTTCGGGTCGCGGCAGGCCTCCACCGCGGCCTCGACGATGTAGTCGGGGGTGGGGAAGTCGGGCTCGCCGGCGCCGAAGCCGATCACCGGGCGCCCGGCGGCCTTGAGGGCCTTGGCCTTGGCGTCGACGGCGAGGGTCGCGGACTCGGAGATCGACCCGATGCGGGTCGACACCCGGCGCTCGGTGGGGGACTGGACGTTGGGCTCGGAAGGAGTCGCAGCGGTCATGGGGGCATCGTTGCAGACGGGGGACGAAGCGGGCACACCCGTTTCACGGACCGCTCGGGCGCGTCCCGGCCGAGCCCCGGCAATGCCCTGGAATGCAACGTTCCGCCCCTGCTCCGGACCTGTTCCGGCCGCGCTCCGGACCCGTCGCGACACAAGCTGTTCGACGCACGCCCCGGGAGCACGTACACTCATCCACCGTTGGCCCTCACCGGCCGCGATCCGGCTCTGCACACACCGTGCACACGCCCGGATGCGGTACGTTGGGGAAACCACAAAGGGTCGTAGCTCAATTGGTAGAGCACTGGTCTCCAAAACCAGCGGTTGGGGGTTCAAGTCCCTTCGGCCCTGCTACACGCATCGTCACCAGGGTGCGTGCGTGCGTACGTACTGAAATGCACCGCCGTGCGGCTCAACCGGGCGCGGCACGGCTCACGACCCGGATTCAGGTGAGGACGTAGTGACGGAAGCCCTTGGCTCCACCGCGACGCCTGAGAGCGGTCGTCCCGAGGACGAGGTGGCCGCCAGGAAGGGCCGCCGTGGCGGGAAGCGCGGGAAGAAGGGCCCCTTCGGCCGCCTCGCGCTCTTCTACCGTCAGATCGTCGCAGAGCTCCGCAAGGTCGTCTGGCCCACCCGGGGCCAGCTGTCGACGTACACCACCGTGGTGATCGTCTTTGTCGTCATCGTCATTGGCCTGGTCACCGTGATTGACTATGGATTCACCAACGCCGTCAAGTACGTCTTCGGCTGAATCCGCGGGTAGGGCGGCTGCCGTGAGGCGAGCCGCCCCTTTCGCACGTTCCACCCCTTGTAGCCAGGAAGAAGCAGCCACGTGTCTGACCCGAACCTGAACGACGCCGCCGAGAAGGCCGCTGAGGCGGCAGAGGCCGACGTGGATGCCACTGTCTCGGCCGAGGTCGAGGGCGACGACACCGCGCAGGAGATCGTCGAGGGCGCCGACGCCGCCGACGAGCTCGACGCCGAGGAAGCCGCCGCCGGCGAGCCGGCCGAGGAGGCCGCCCTCCACGTCGAGTCCGACGAGGACGCCGAGTCCGGTGAGGAAGCCGCCGAGGAGGCCGAGGAGGCCGCCGCGGAGGAGCCCGCCGCCGACCCGATCGAGGCCCTCCGCGAGGAGCTCCGCGGCCTGCCCGGCGAGTGGTACGTCATCCACACCTACGCCGGTTACGAGAACCGCGTGAAGACCAACCTCGAGCAGCGCGCCGTCTCGCTCAACGTCGAGGACTACATCTTCCAGGCCGAGGTGCCGCAGGAAGAGGTCGTCCAGATCAAGAACGGCGACCGCCGCACCGTCCGCCAGAACAAGCTCCCGGGCTACGTCCTGGTGCGCATGGACCTGACGAACGAGTCCTGGGGCGTCGTCCGCAACACCCCGGGCGTCACCGGCTTCGTCGGCAACGCCTACGACCCGTACCCGCTGACGCTGGACGAGATCGTCAAGATGCTCGCCCCGGAGGCCGAGGAGAAGGCCGCCCGCGAGGCCGCCGAGGCCGAGGGCAAGCCGGCGCCGCAGCGCAAGGTCGAGGTCCAGGTCCTGGACTTCGAGGTCGGCGACTCGGTCACCGTCACCGACGGCCCGTTCGCCACCCTGCAGGCCACGATCAACGAGATCAACGCCGACTCGAAGAAGGTCAAGGGCCTCGTCGAGATCTTCGGCCGCGAGACCCCGGTCGAGCTGAGCTTCGACCAGATCCAGAAGAACTGACACCTTCTGGCACTCAAGCCACCGAACAGGTCAGACCCGCTCGTACAGGGGTCTGACCTCTCGGTTTTTGGCCCGGCCACGTTACCCGTTATCGTGGTGCGGTATGCCTGCGCGCACTGTGCGCATGGCAAAAAAACTCTCACTAGGACCCGGAGAGAGCAATGCCTCCCAAGAAGAAGAAGGTCACGGGGCTTATCAAGCTCCAGATCAGCGCCGGTGCCGCGAACCCGGCTCCGCCGGTCGGCCCCGCGCTGGGCCAGCACGGCGTCAACATCATGGAGTTCTGCAAGGCCTACAACGCCGCGACCGAGTCGCAGCGTGGCATGGTCGTGCCGGTGGAGATCACGGTCTACGAGGACCGTTCCTTCACCTTCGTGACCAAGACTCCGCCGGCCGCGAAGCTGATCCTCAAGGCCGCGGGCGTGGAGAAGGGCTCCGGCGAGCCGCACAAGACCAAGGTCGCCAAGATCACCGAGGCGCAGGTCCGCGAGATCGCCACCACCAAGATGCCCGACCTGAACGCCAACGACCTGGACGCCGCCGCGAAGATCATCGCCGGCACCGCCCGCTCCATGGGCATCACGGTCGAGGGCTGATCAGCCACCCCCTTGCAGTACCCGTGGAAGGGCCGGCGCGGCCCGTACCACGACTCCAATCCTGAGGAGAAGCAGTGAAGCGCAGCAAGACTCTTCGCAACGTGGACGCGAAGATCGACCGGGAGCGTCTGTACGCCCCGCTCGAGGCCGTCCGCCTGGCGAAGGAGACGTCCTCCGTGAAGTTCGACGCGACCGTCGAGGTTGCCATGCGCCTGGGTGTCGACCCGCGCAAGGCCGACCAGATGGTCCGCGGCACCGTGAACCTTCCGCACGGCACCGGTAAGACCGCCCGGGTCCTGGTCTTCGCGACCGGCGACCGTGCCGAGGCCGCGCGTGCCGCGGGTGCCGACATCGTCGGCGCCGACGAGCTCATCGACGAGGTCGCGAAGGGCCGCCTGGACTTCGACGCCGTCGTCGCCACCCCGGACCTCATGGGCAAGGTCGGCCGCCTCGGCCGCGTGCTCGGTCCGCGTGGTCTGATGCCGAACCCGAAGACCGGCACCGTCACCCCGGACACGGCCAAGGCCGTGACCGACATCAAGGGCGGCAAGATCGAGTTCCGCGTCGACAAGCACTCGAACCTGCACTTCATCATCGGCAAGGTCTCCTTCGACGAGACCAAGCTGGTGGAGAACTACGCCGCTGCGCTTGAGGAGATCACCCGTCTCAAGCCGTCCGCCGCGAAGGGCCGCTACATCAAGAAGGCGACCCTGACCACCACGATGGGCGCCGGCATCCCGCTGGACAGCAACCGCACCCGCAACCTCCTGGTGGAGGACGAGACCGTCTGATCCTGACCGGATCACGACGCCTCGGCGCGAGAGCGTACGGGCAGGCCCGCATCTCTTTGTGAGATGCGGGCCTGCCTGCGTTTTAACGGGGCCCTTGCGCATGACTGCCCTCCCTGCCCTTGTGGTGAACTAACGTTCACATTGATCGCTTTTGAGCAATGGTGTGAGTGGAGGGGGCAAGGACATGCGGAAGTCCACCTGGAAGCGCCTGAGCGTGTCGGTGACGGCCGTGGCCCTGCTGGGCGGCGTCGCGGCCTGCGGTGGCGGCGAGAAGGGCGACAAGGCCGCCTCGGGGGCCTCCGCGAAGTCGGAGAAGCAGCCTGCGGGCGGGGCGTCGGTCGAGGTCATCAACGCGGCCTTCAAGAAGACGCAGGCGGCGAAGTCGGCCAAGTTCGAGATGACCATGAAGCTGCCGGGTCTCGGCGACCAGCCCCTGACCCTGCGGTCCTCCGGCGTCATGGGCTGGGACCCCACCGTCGTGGACCAGCGCATGACCGGGCTGCCCGGCAAGGACGGCGCACCCGCCGAGACCCGCTCCATCACGATCGGCACCGCCACGTACACCGACGTGGGCCCGGAGGGCGCCGCCAGGAACGACGGCAAGCGCTGGATGAAGGTCGACCTCGCCGCGATGGCCAAGGAGTCCGGCGACGGCGGCAAGGCCCTGCAGCAGCTCATGGGCGGTGGGCAGGGGCAGAGCCAGGACCCGGCCAAGCAGATGGCGCTCCTGAAGGAGTCGCCGAACGTGAAGCTGGTCGGCGAGGAGACGGTCGGCGGCAAGAAGGCCCAGCACTACAAGGGCACGCTCTCCGCCGAAGAGGCCGTGAAGTCCAACAAGAGCCTCGAAGGCCTCGGCGAGAAGGACCGGCAGGAGCTGCTGGACACCATCAAGCAGGCCGGCATCACGCAGTACGAGATGGACGTCTGGGTGGGCTCCGACGACCTCCCCGTGAAGCTGGTCATGAACATGGACACCGCCAAGGGCCGGATGGAGATCACGGAGAGCCTCTCCGGCTACGGCACCAAGGCCGACGTCCAGGCGCCGCCGGCGGAGCAGACCGTCGATCTGCTGGAGAAGCTCAAGAAGATGAAGGAGAGCGGCGACACCCCGTCGCCGGCCTCCTGACCTGCGGGGAAACGCTCGCCCGGGGGCCGATTTGCTTCCGGGCGCACCCTTCACGTACCTTCTTCCAGAAGCCAAAGACCGCTGGTCGTTGCTGTGCCTCCATCCGGAGGTGTGGTGGCCGAAGGATCCGCTAGCTGCGGGCGACCTGCGCAGGTGATTTGAGGAAGCACTCCCGCGACGACTTCGGGTCGAAGCGGTCGAGTTACGCCCCGAGCGCCTGCGCCGGGGCGTTTCGTTTTGCCCAGGTCCCTTCGCGCGTAGCGGTCCGAATCACCCGGAAGGAGGCCGAGGCTCATGGCGACGTCCGCCAAGGCTGCTGCGGTTGCCGAGCTGACGGACAAGTTCCGTAGCTCGAACGCCGCTGTGCTGACCGAGTACCGCGGTCTCACCGTGGCGCAGCTCAAGACGCTGCGCCGTTCGCTCGGTGAGAACGCCCAGTACGCCGTGGTGAAGAACACGCTGACCCAGATCGCGGCTCGTGAGGCCGGGATCACGCTGGAGGACCAGCTCTTCGCTGGCCCGACGGCCGTTGCCTTCGTCACCGGTGACCCGGTGGCGTCGGCGAAGGGTCTCCGTGACTTCGCCAAGGAGAACCCGAACCTCATCATCAAGGGCGGTGTCCTTGATGGTAAGGCGCTCTCCGCCGATGAGATCAAGAAGCTTGCGGACCTCGAGTCCCGCGAGGTTCTGCTCAGCAAGCTGGCCGGTGCCATGAAGGGCAAGCAGTCCCAGGCTGCCTCGCTCTTCCAGGCGCTGCCGACGAAGCTCGTCCGCACCGCGGACGCGCTGCGCGCCAAGCTCGCCGAGCAGGGCGGTGCCGAGTAATTCGGCTCGCGCATTGACCGGTGCCACCCGGCACCGGTCGCAGCGGGCCGTACGCCCGCCGACATGTACATCCCGGCACCTGCCGATTTAGTGGAAGGACCGCCATCATGGCGAAGCTGACCCAGGACGAGCTGCTCGCGCAGTTCGAGGAGATGACCCTCATCGAGCTCGCGGCCTTCGTGTCCGCTTTCGAGGAGAAGTTCGACGTCACCGCCGCCGCTGCCGCGCCGGTCGTCGTCGCCGGTGCCGCCGGTGGCGCTGCCGCCGAGGCCGCTGAGGAGAAGGACGAGTTCGACGTCATCCTCACCGCCGCCGGTGACAAGAAGATCCAGGTCATCAAGGTCGTCCGTGAGCTGACCTCCCTCGGCCTGAAGGAGGCCAAGGACCTCGTCGACGGCACCCCGAAGCCGGTCCTCGAGAAGGTCGCCAAGGACGCCGCGGAGAAGGCCGCCGAGGCCCTCAAGGGCGCCGGCGCCTCCGTCGAGGTCAAGTAAGACCTTGCGAGTCGTCTGACTCTCTTCGCCGGCAGCTGCCGGTAGCCAACGGGCGATCACCCATGCGGGTGGTCGCCCGTCGGCGTTTCCCCGGACGGCTGCGCGGAGCACGTCCCGGGGGCGAGTATGGTGATCTTCGTTGCCCTCCCGGACGGGCCGTGGGCCTTGACGAACGCGACGGGGCGCGCAATTCTCAGGACGCGTCGCCACATCGGTCCACCGTCCGAGGCATGGATCGAAGGCGAAGAGGGAAGTCTTGCGTCAGGCGATGCCTGCAGGCGTCCGCCGCACGGCGAGGGACAACAGGATCCCGGAGGGAGAGATTGGTATCGCACCGGTCTCCGCACATCCGCTCTGGACATCAGTGGGCCAAGTGGCTACACTGACCCTTTGCGCTGCCTGTTAGCTGCTCCCTGCCCGTCACCAGGGGCATGCCCACAATCGAGCACTGCTGATGGAAACCCGCTGACCTGGGATTTCTTATCGATGCACGGTGTGGGGCCGGTACGCGCGTAGTGAGTCCGAGCCCTCGGAAGGACCCCCTCTTGGCCGCCTCGCGCAACGCCTCGACCGCCAATACGAACACCGGCGCCAGCACCGCCCCGCTGCGCATCTCTTTTGCGAAGATCAAGGAGCCCCTCGAGGTTCCGAACCTCCTCGCGCTGCAGACCGAGAGCTTCGACTGGCTGCTCGGCAATGCCGCCTGGAAGGCTCGCGTCGAGGCTGCGCTGGAGTCCGGTCAGGACGTCCCCACGAAGTCCGGTCTGGAGGAGATCTTCGAGGAGATCTCCCCGATCGAGGACTTCTCCGGGTCGATGTCGCTGACCTTCCGCGACCACCGTTTCGAGCCCCCGAAGAACTCGATCGACGAGTGCAAGGAGCGCGACTTCACGTACGCGGCCCCGCTCTTCGTCACGGCCGAGTTCACCAACAACGAGACCGGTGAGATCAAGTCTCAGACGGTCTTCATGGGCGACTTCCCGCTCATGACCAACAAGGGCACCTTCTGCATCAACGGCACCGAGCGTGTCGTCGTCTCGCAGCTGGTCCGCTCGCCCGGCGTCTACTTCGACTCCGCCATCGACAAGACGTCCGACAAGGACATCTTCACGGCCAAGATCATCCCGTCCCGGGGTGCCTGGCTGGAGATGGAGGTCGACAAGCGCGACATGGTCGGCGTCCGCATCGACCGCAAGCGCAAGCAGTCCGTCACCGTCCTCCTGAAGGCTCTCGGCTGGACCACCGAGCAGATCCTCGAGGAGTTCGGCGAGTACGAGTCCATGCGCGCCACCCTGGAGAAGGACCACACCCAGGGCCAGGACGACGCGCTGCTCGACATCTACCGCAAGCTGCGTCCGGGCGAGCCGCCGACCCGTGAGGCCGCGCAGACGCTGCTCGAGAACCTCTACTTCAACCCGAAGCGCTACGACCTCGCGAAGGTCGGCCGCTACAAGGTCAACAAGAAGCTGGGCGCGGACGCCCCGCTCGACGCCGGTGTGCTGACCACGGACGACGTCATCGCGACGATCAAGTACCTGGTCAAGCTGCACGCCGGTGAGCAGGAGACGGTCGGCGAGAACGGCACCTCGATCGTCGTCGAGACCGACGACATCGACCACTTCGGCAACCGTCGTCTGCGCAACGTCGGCGAGCTCATCCAGAACCAGGTCCGCACGGGTCTGGCTCGTATGGAGCGCGTCGTCCGCGAGCGGATGACCACCCAGGACGTCGAGGCGATCACGCCGCAGACCCTGATCAACATCCGGCCGGTCGTCGCCTCCATCAAGGAGTTCTTCGGCACCAGCCAGCTGTCCCAGTTCATGGACCAGACCAACCCGCTGTCGGGTCTGACCCACAAGCGTCGTCTCTCGGCGCTGGGTCCGGGCGGTCTCTCCCGTGAGCGGGCCGGCTTCGAGGTCCGAGACGTCCACCCGTCGCACTACGGCCGCATGTGCCCGATCGAGACGCCCGAAGGCCCGAACATCGGTCTGATCGGCTCGCTCGCCTCCTACGGCCGCGTCAACGCGTTCGGCTTCGTCGAGACCCCGTACCGCAAGGTCGTGGGCGGTGTCGTCACCGACGAGGTCGACTACCTGACTGCTGACGAGGAAGACCGCTTCGTCATCGCCCAGGCGAACGCCCCCCTCACCGAGGACATGCGCTACGCCGAGGCCCGCGTGCTGGTCCGCCGCCGTGGCGGCGAGATCGACTACATCGCCGGCGACGACGTCGACTACATGGACGTCTCCCCGCGCCAGATGGTGTCGGTCGCGACCGCGATGATCCCGTTCCTCGAGCACGACGACGCCAACCGCGCGCTCATGGGATCGAACATGATGCGCCAGGCCGTTCCGCTGATCAAGGCGGAGGCCCCGCTGGTCGGCACCGGCATGGAGTACCGCTGTGCGGTCGACGCCGGTGACGTCATCAAGGCGGAGAAGGACGGTGTGGTCCAGGAGGTCTCCGCGGACTACGTCACCGTCGCCAACGACGACGGCACGTACAACACGTACCGGGTCGCCAAGTTCTCCCGCTCGAACCAGGGCACGTCCTTCAACCAGAAGGTCGTCGTCGACGAGGGCGCCCGCGTCATCGCCGGCCAGGTGCTCGCCGACGGTCCGTCCACGGACGAGGGCGAGATGGCCCTCGGCAAGAACCTGCTCGTGGCGTTCATGCCGTGGGAGGGTCACAACTACGAGGACGCGATCATCCTGTCGCAGCGCCTCGTGCAGGACGACGTCCTCTCCTCGATCCACATCGAGGAGCACGAGGTCGACGCCCGTGACACCAAGCTCGGCCCGGAGGAGATCACCCGGGACATCCCGAACGTCTCCGAGGAGGTCCTCGCCGACCTCGACGAGCGCGGCATCATCCGCATCGGTGCCGAGGTCGTCGCCGGCGACATCCTGGTCGGCAAGGTCACCCCGAAGGGTGAGACCGAGCTGACCCCGGAGGAGCGCCTGCTCCGCGCGATCTTCGGTGAGAAGGCCCGTGAGGTCCGTGACACCTCGCTGAAGGTCCCGCACGGCGAGATCGGCAAGGTCATCGGCGTCCGCGTCTTCGACCGCGAGGAGGGCGACGAGCTTCCCCCGGGCGTGAACCAGCTGGTCCGCGTCTACGTCGCCCAGAAGCGCAAGATCACCGACGGTGACAAGCTCGCCGGCCGTCACGGCAACAAGGGTGTCATCTCCAAGATCCTCCCGGTCGAGGACATGCCGTTCCTCGAGGACGGCACCCCGGTCGACATCATCCTCAACCCGCTCGGTGTCCCCTCCCGAATGAACCCGGGACAGGTCCTCGAGATCCACCTCGGCTGGCTCGCCAGCCGCGGCTGGAAGGTCGAGGGCGACGAGGACTGGATGAAGCGCCTGCAGGCCATCGGCGCCGACGACGTCGCGCCGGGCACCAACGTCGCGACCCCGGTCTTCGACGGCGCCCGCGAGGACGAGATCGCCGGTCTCTTCGAGTCCACGATCCCGAACCGCGACGGCGAGCGCATGGTGCTCCCCTCCGGCAAGGCCCGGATGTTCGACGGCCGCTCCGGCGAGCCGTTCCCGGACCCGATCTCCGTCGGGTACATGTACATCCTCAAGCTGCACCACCTGGTCGACGACAAGCTGCACGCCCGTTCGACCGGCCCGTACTCCATGATCACCCAGCAGCCGCTGGGTGGTAAGGCTCAGTTCGGTGGCCAGCGCTTCGGTGAGATGGAGGTGTGGGCGCTGGAGGCATACGGCGCCGCGTACGCCCTCCAGGAGCTGCTGACCATCAAGTCCGACGACGTGACCGGCCGCGTGAAGGTCTACGAGGCCATCGTCAAGGGCGAGAACATCCCCGAGCCCGGCATTCCCGAGTCCTTCAAGGTGCTCATCAAGGAAATGCAGTCCCTGTGCCTCAACGTGGAGGTGCTGTCCTCGGACGGCATGTCCATCGAGATGCGCGACACGGACGAGGACGTCTTCCGCGCTGCGGAAGAGCTCGGTATCGACCTGTCCCGGCGCGAGCCGAGCAGCGTCGAAGAGGTCTGACGGGTCTGACGGGGGGCTCGGCAAGAGCCCCCCGTCGTCCCCGGACCCCCTCAGACCACTGATGAAGACACGACCCTGAAAGAGGGATTGACGAACAGTGCTCGACGTCAACTTCTTCGACGAGCTGCGGATCGGCCTGGCGACCGCGGACGACATCCGAACCTGGTCCCACGGCGAGGTCAAGAAGCCGGAGACCATCAACTACCGCACCCTGAAGCCCGAAAAGGACGGACTCTTCTGCGAGAAGATCTTCGGTCCGACCCGGGACTGGGAGTGCTACTGCGGCAAGTACAAGCGTGTCCGCTTCAAGGGCATCATCTGTGAGCGCTGTGGCGTCGAGGTCACCCGCGCCAAGGTGCGCCGTGAGCGGATGGGCCACATCGAGCTGGCCGCTCCCGTCACCCACATCTGGTACTTCAAGGGCGTTCCGTCGCGTCTGGGCTACCTGCTCGACCTCGCCCCGAAGGACCTCGAGAAGGTCATCTACTTCGCCGCCTACATGATCACGTGGGTGGACGAGGAGCGCCGCACGCGCGACCTGCCCTCGCTGGAGGCCCACGTCTCCGTCGAGCGCCAGCAGATCGAGCAGCGCCGCGACGCCGACCTCGAGGCCCGCGCCAAGAAGCTCGAGGCCGACCTGGCCGAGCTCGAGGCCGAGGGTGCCAAGGCCGACGTGCGCCGCAAGGTGCGCGAGGGCGCCGAGCGTGAGATGAAGCAGCTGCGCGACCGCGCGCAGCGCGAGATCGACCGTCTCGACGAGGTCTGGAACCGCTTCAAGAACCTCAAGGTCCAGGACCTCGAGGGCGACGAGCTGCTCTACCGCGAGCTGCGCGACCGCTTCGGCACCTACTTCATGGGTGCGATGGGCGCCGCCGCGCTGCAGAAGCGCCTGGAGTCCTTCGACCTCGACGAGGAGGCCGAGCGCCTCCGCGAGATCATCCGGACCGGCAAGGGCCAGAAGAAGACCCGTGCGCTCAAGCGCCTCAAGGTCGTCTCCGCCTTCCTGCAGACCCGCAACAGCCCCAGCGGCATGGTGCTGGACTGCATCCCCGTGATCCCGCCGGACCTGCGTCCGATGGTGCAGCTGGACGGTGGCCGCTTCGCGACCTCCGACCTGAACGACCTGTACCGCCGTGTGATCAACCGCAACAACCGTCTGAAGCGTCTGCTCGACCTCGGTGCCCCCGAGATCATCGTGAACAACGAGAAGCGGATGCTCCAGGAGGCGGTCGACGCCCTCTTCGACAACGGCCGTCGTGGTCGCCCGGTCACGGGCCCCGGCAACCGTCCGCTGAAGTCCCTCAGCGACATGCTGAAGGGCAAGCAGGGTCGATTCCGTCAGAACCTGCTCGGTAAGCGCGTCGACTACTCGGCCCGTTCCGTCATCGTCGTCGGTCCGCAGCTGAAGCTGCACCAGTGCGGTCTGCCCAAGGCCATGGCGCTGGAGCTCTTCAAGCCGTTCGTGATGAAGCGCCTGGTCGACCTGAACCACGCGCAGAACATCAAGTCGGCCAAGCGCATGGTCGAGCGCGGCCGCACCGTCGTGTACGACGTCCTCGAAGAGGTCATCGCCGAGCACCCGGTGCTGCTGAACCGTGCGCCCACGCTGCACCGCCTCGGCATCCAGGCCTTCGAGCCGCAGCTGGTCGAGGGCAAGGCCATCCAGATCCACCCGCTCGTCTGCACCGCGTTCAACGCGGACTTCGACGGTGACCAGATGGCCGTCCACCTGCCGCTCTCCGCGGAGGCGCAGGCCGAGGCCCGCATCCTGATGCTGTCCTCGAACAACATCCTCAAGCCGGCCGACGGCCGTCCGGTCACCATGCCGACCCAGGACATGGTGCTCGGTCTGTTCTTCCTCACCACCGACGAGGAAGAGCGCAAGGTCATCGGCGAGGGCCGGTCCTTCGGCTCGGTCGCCGAGGCGATCATGGCGTTCGACGCCCGTGAGCTCTCGCTCCAGGCGAAGGTCGACATCCGCTTCCCGATCGGCACCGTTCCCCCGCGCGGCTGGGTTCCCCCGGTCGCCGAGGAGGGCGAGCCGGAGTGGCAGCAGGGCGACAGCTTCCGCCTGCGCACCACCCTGGGCCGCGCGCTCTTCAACGAGCTGCTGCCCGAGGACTACCCGTTCGTGGACTACTCGGTGGGCAAGAAGCAGCTCTCCGAGATCGTCAACGACCTGGCCGAGCGCTACCCCAAGGTCATCGTGGCGGCGACGCTCGACAACCTGAAGGCGGCCGGCTTCCACTGGGCGACCCGTTCCGGCGTCACCGTGGCCATCTCCGACGTCGTGGTCCCCGAGGCCAAGAAGGAGATCGTCCGCGGCTACGAGGCCCAGGACGAGAAGGTCCAGAAGCAGTACGAGCGCGGTCTGATCACCAAGGACGAGCGCACGCAGGAGCTCATCGCGATCTGGACCAAGGCGACCAACGAGGTCGCCGAGGCGATGAACGCGAACTTCCCCAAGACGAACCCCATCTTCATGATGGTTGACTCGGGTGCCCGAGGAAACATGATGCAGATGCGGCAGATCGCCGGTATGCGTGGTCTGGTGTCGAACGCGAAGAACGAGACCATTCCGCGACCCATTAAGGCGTCGTTCCGTGAGGGTCTCTCCGTGCTGGAGTACTTCATCTCCACCCACGGTGCCCGTAAGGGTCTCGCGGACACCGCCCTCCGTACCGCCGACTCGGGTTACCTGACCCGTCGTCTGGTGGACGTCTCGCAGGACGTCATCATCCGCGAGGAGGACTGCGGCACCGAGCGCGGCCTCAAGCTGCAGATCGCGTCCCGCGGCGCCGACGGCGTGCTGCGCAAGGCCGAGGACGTCGAGACCAGCGTCTACGCCCGCATGCTGGCCGAGGACGTCGTCATCGACGGCAAGGTCATCGCGCCGGCCAACGTCGACCTCGGTGACGTGCTCATCGACCAGCTCGTCGCCAACGGCGTCGAGACGGTCAAGACCCGTTCGGTCCTCACCTGTGAGTCCGCGGTCGGCACCTGTGCCTTCTGCTACGGCCGCTCGCTGGCGACCGGCAAGCTGGTGGACATCGGTGAGGCGGTCGGCATCATCGCCGCCCAGTCCATCGGTGAGCCCGGTACCCAGCTGACGATGCGTACCTTCCACACCGGTGGTGTGGCCGGTGACGACATCACCCAGGGTCTGCCCCGTGTCGTCGAGCTCTTCGAGGCCCGTACGCCCAAGGGTGTCGCCCCGATCTCCGAGGCCGCCGGCCGCGTGCGGATCGAGGAGACCGAGAAGACCAAGAAGATCGTCGTCACCCCGGACGACGGCTCCGAGGAGACCGCCTACGCGATCTCCAAGCGTGCCCGTCTGCTGGTCAGCGAGGGCGAGCACGTCGAGGTGGGCCAGAAGCTCACCGTGGGTGCCACCAACCCGCACGACGTGCTGCGCATCCTGGGCCAGCGCGCCGTCCAGGTCCACCTGGTCGGCGAGGTCCAGAAGGTCTACAACTCGCAGGGCGTGTCGATCCACGACAAGCACATCGAGATCATCATCCGGCAGATGCTGCGCCGCGTGACGATCATCGAGTCCGGCGACGCGGAGCTGCTGCCGGGCGAGCTCGTGGAGCGCTCGCGCTTCGAGGGCGAGAACCGTCGTGTGGTCACCGAGGGCGGTCACCCCGCCTCCGGCCGTCCGCAGCTGATGGGTATCACCAAGGCCTCGCTGGCGACGGAGTCCTGGCTGTCGGCCGCCTCCTTCCAGGAGACGACCCGAGTCCTGACGGATGCGGCGATCAACGCCAAGTCCGACAGCCTCATCGGCCTCAAGGAGAACGTCATCATCGGTAAGCTCATCCCGGCCGGTACGGGTCTGTCCCGCTACCGCAACATCCGGGTGGAGCCCACCGAGGAGGCCAAGGCCGCGATGTACTCGGCCGTCGGTTACGACGACATCGACTACTCGCCCTTCGGCACCGGCTCCGGCCAGGCGGTCCCGCTGGAGGACTACGACTACGGTCCGTACAACCAGTAAGTCGCAAGCGGTACGCGCGCAGGGCGGTCACCCCACCGGGGTGGCCGCCCTGCGGCGTATCCGGGCCGGCGGCGGAGGGCCCGCGTGATTTCACCCATACGCGCGATGCGAACCTCCCGCAGAACCGGGAAACCACCACATATGCAGCACATCGGGGTGTCCTCCGCGTGTGCATTTGTTTTGACCGCAGCCCATGCGCTAGGTAGGCTCTGACCTTGTGCCTGGGGTGTCCCTGGGCTCTCGTGCGTGCCCACAGTCCGTGCGGGAGACCGGACCTCTCGGATCTTCTCGGTCCGAAGCGGTCGAAGACACCGAATTCTGCGCCCTTTCCATCATCGGCAGGGGTCTGCAGCCTTCGACACGCCCGACCGCGTGGGTCGGCGGGTTCCCAGGTTAGTTTTATCGAGATCACAGAAACCGGAGAAACGGTGCCTACGATCCAGCAGCTGGTCCGGAAGGGCCGGCAGGACAAGGTCGAGAAGAACAAGACGCCCGCACTCGAGGGTTCGCCCCAGCGCCGCGGCGTCTGCACGCGTGTGTTCACGACCACCCCGAAGAAGCCGAACTCGGCGCTCCGTAAGGTCGCGCGTGTGCGCCTGACCTCCGGCATCGAGGTCACCGCTTACATTCCGGGTGAGGGCCACAACCTGCAGGAGCACTCCATCGTGCTCGTCCGCGGTGGCCGTGTGAAGGACCTGCCGGGTGTTCGCTACAAGATCATCCGCGGTTCCCTCGACACGCAGGGCGTCAAGAACCGTAAGCAGGCTCGCAGCCGCTACGGCGCCAAGAAGGAGAAGTAAGAATGCCTCGTAAGGGCCCCGCCCCGAAGCGCCCGGTCATCATCGACCCGGTTTACGGCTCCCCTCTGGTGACGTCGCTGATCAACAAGATCCTCCTGCACGGCAAGCGCTCCACCGCCGAGCGCATCGTGTACGGCGCCATGGAGGGTCTGCGCGAGAAGACCGGTAACGACCCGGTCATCACCCTCAAGCGCGCTCTCGAGAACGTGAAGCCGGCTCTCGAGGTCAAGTCCCGCCGTGTCGGTGGCGCCACCTACCAGGTGCCGGTCGAGGTCCGTCCGGGCCGCGCCTCCACCCTGGCGCTGCGCTGGCTGGTCGGTTACTCCCGCGCCCGTCGCGAGAAGACCATGACCGAGCGCCTCATGAACGAGCTGCTGGACGCCTCGAACGGTCTCGGCGCCTCGGTCAAGAAGCGTGAGGACACGCACAAGATGGCCGAGTCCAACAAGGCCTTCGCGCACTACCGCTGGTAGTCGCTACCCCCATCGAGAACCGAGAGAAGACTGAGCCATATGGCCACCACTTCGCTTGACCTGGCCAAGGTCCGCAACATCGGGATCATGGCCCACATCGACGCGGGCAAGACGACCACCACCGAGCGGATCCTGTTCTACACCGGTGTTTCGTACAAGATCGGTGAGGTCCACGACGGCGCCGCCACGATGGACTGGATGGAGCAGGAGCAGGAGCGTGGCATCACGATCACGTCCGCTGCCACCACCTGCCACTGGCCGCTCGACAACGTCGACCACACCATCAACATCATCGACACCCCGGGTCACGTCGACTTCACCGTCGAGGTGGAGCGCTCCCTGCGCGTGCTCGACGGTGCCGTGACGGTGTTCGACGGCGTTGCCGGTGTCGAGCCCCAGTCCGAGACCGTTTGGCGTCAGGCGGACCGCTACGGCGTGCCGCGCATCTGCTTCGTCAACAAGCTCGACCGTACGGGTGCCGAGTTCCACCGCTGCGTCGACATGATCGTCGACCGCCTCGGTGCGGTTCCGCTGGTCATGCAGCTGCCGATCGGCACCGAGGCCGACTTCAAGGGCGTGGTCGACCTCGTCCAGATGAAGGCGCTGGTCTGGTCCGCCGAGGCCGCCAAGGGCGAGATGTACGACGTCGTCGACATCCCGGACACCCACATCGAGGCTGCCGAGGAATGGCGCGGCAAGCTCCTCGAGGGCGTCGCCGAGAACGACGAAGAGATGATGGAGCTCTTCCTCGAGGGCCAGGAGCCCACGCAGGAGCAGCTGATGGCGGCCATCCGCCGCATCACCCTCGCGTCGAAGGGCGGCGGCGACTCCGTCACCGTCACCCCGGTGTTCTGTGGTACCGCGTTCAAGAACAAGGGCGTGCAGCCCCTGCTCGACGCCGTGGTCCGCTACCTGCCGTCGCCGCTGGACATCGAGGCCGTCGAGGGCCACGCGGTCAACGACGCCGACGAGGTCGTGAAGCGCAAGCCGTCCGACGACGAGCCGTTCGCCGGCCTTGCCTTCAAGATCATGAGCGACCCGCACCTCGGCAAGCTCACCTTCGTCCGGGTCTACTCGGGCCGCATGACGGCGGGCACCCAGGTGCAGAACTCCGTCAAGGGCAAGAAGGAGCGCATCGGCAAGATCTACCGGATGCACGCGAACAAGCGTGAGGAGATCGAGTCGGTGGGTGCCGGTGACATCGTCGCCGTCATGGGTCTGAAGCAGACCACCACCGGTGAGACCCTCTGCGACGCGTCCAACCCGGTGATCCTCGAGTCGATGGACTTCCCGGCTCCGGTCATCCAGGTCGCCATTGAGCCCAAGTCCAAGGGCGACCAGGAGAAGCTGGGTGTCGCCATCCAGCGCCTCGCCGAGGAGGACCCGTCCTTCCAGGTCCACACGGACGAGGAGACGGGCCAGACCATCATCGCGGGTATGGGCGAGCTGCACCTCGACGTGCTGGTCGACCGTATGAAGCGTGAGTTCAAGGTCGAGGCCAACGTCGGCAAGCCGCAGGTCGCGTACCGCGAGACGATCCGCAAGGCCGTCGAGCGTATCGACTACACGCACAAGAAGCAGACTGGTGGTTCCGGCCAGTTCGCGAAGGTGCAGATGGCGATCGAGCCCCTCGAGGGCGACGGTTACGAGTTCGAGAACAAGGTCACCGGTGGCCGCATCCCGCGGGAGTACATCCCGTCCGTGGACGCGGGTTGCCAGGAGGCCATGGAGTTCGGTGTTCTGGCCGGCTACCCGCTGACCGGCGTCAAGGTGACGCTGCTCGACGGTGCCTTCCACGACGTCGACTCCTCCGAGCTCGCGTTCAAGATCGCCGGTTCCATGGCGTTCAAGGAGGGTGCTCGCAAGGCGTCGCCGGCTCTGCTGGAGCCGATGATGTCGGTCGAGGTCACCACCCCCGAGGACTACATGGGCGACGTCATCGGTGACATCAACTCCCGCCGTGGCCAGATCCAGGCCATGGAGGACCGTCACGGCGCCAAGCTCGTCAAGGGCCTGGTTCCGCTGTCGGAGATGTTCGGCTACGTCGGCGACCTCCGCAGCAAGACTTCGGGTCGCGCAAGCTACTCGATGCAGTTCGACTCCTACGCCGAGGTTCCGCGGAACGTCGCCGAGGAGATCATCGCGAAGGCCAAGGGCGAGTAACGAGCTCCGTCTCCACAGACGAGGCTCACGCCTTAGGCTTGACACCGGCTGTCGGGGCATACCACCGCAAATCGTGGCGGCGTGTCCCGGCGGGCGGCTCCCCAGCAAAGATCCCTGGCGCCGACCCAATCCAGGCGTACAGAACCACTCCACAGGAGGACCCCAGTGGCGAAGGCGAAGTTCGAGCGGACTAAGCCGCACGTCAACATCGGCACCATCGGTCACGTCGACCACGGTAAGACCACTCTTACCGCGGCGATCACCAAGGTGCTGCACGACGCGTACCCGGAGCTGAACCCCTTCACGCCGTTCGACGAGATCGACAAGGCGCCCGAAGAGCGTCAGCGTGGTATCACCATCTCGATCGCGCACGTCGAGTACCAGACCGAGTCGCGTCACTACGCCCACGTTGACTGCCCGGGTCACGCGGACTACATCAAGAACATGATCACCGGTGCCGCCCAGATGGACGGCGCGATCCTCGTGGTCGCCGCGACCGACGGTCCGATGCCGCAGACCAAGGAGCACGTGCTCCTGGCCCGCCAGTCCGGCGTTCCGTACATCGTTGTCGCCCTGAACAAGGCCGACATGGTGGACGACGAGGAGATCCTGGAGCTCGTCGAGCTCGAGGTCCGTGAGCTCCTCAACGAGTACGAGTTCAACGGCGACGACGCTCCGGTCGTCCGCGTCTCCGCGCTGAAGGCGCTGGAGGGCGACAAGGAGTGGGGCGAGAAGCTCCTCGGCCTGATGAAGGCCGTCGACGAGAACATCCCGCAGCCCGAGCGTGACGTCGACAAGCCGTTCCTGATGCCGATCGAGGACGTCTTCACGATCACCGGTCGTGGCACCGTCGTCACCGGTCGTATCGAGCGTGGTGTCCTCAAGGTCAACGAGACCGTCGACATCATCGGCATCAAGACCGAGAAGACCACCACCACGGTCACCGGTATCGAGATGTTCCGCAAGCTGCTCGACGAGGGCCAGGCCGGTGAGAACGTCGGTCTGCTCCTCCGTGGCATCAAGCGCGAGGACGTCGAGCGCGGCCAGTGCATCATCAAGCCGGGTTCGGTCACCCCGCACACCGAGTTCGAGGCCACGGCCTACATCCTGTCGAAGGACGAGGGTGGCCGTCACACCCCGTTCTTCAACAACTACCGTCCGCAGTTCTACTTCCGTACGACTGACGTGACCGGTGTTGTGACCCTCAAGGAGGGCACGGAGATGGTCATGCCCGGCGACAACGCCGAGATGTCCGTTTCCCTCATCCAGCCCGTCGCGATGGAGGAGGGCCTGCGCTTCACCATCCGTGAGGGTGGCCGCACCGTCGGCGCCGGCCAGGTCACCAAGATCAACAAGTAAGTTCTCTCTTACTTGCGGGTCCGAACGACCTTATACGGCCCGCCCATCTTCGGATGTGCGGGCCTTCTCGCGTTTCACCCTCGCGGGTGAGGCGATGCGTGGACTCGGCGCGCATTCGGGGGGCCTGCGGCAGAAAAGTGCCCGCCGCAGCGGCGGGATGCCCCAGCGGCGGGATGCCCCAGCGGCGGGATGCCCCAGCGGTGATGAGGGTCCGGCGGAATGTACGACCGGTGCGATTGGCGCGTTCGTCGTGATCCGCCGGACAGGCGCTATGCGTGGGGGATCTCCGGGCGCCAGAGCCACGGCCGCGCGTCCGGGCTCATCCCGGCGACGCACAGCTGGTGGCCGGCGTCGGTGGTCATGGCGGAGGTGCCCACGGGCGCGAGCCCGGCGTCCGAGCGCACCGTCTCGGAGTCCCCGGAGGCGTCGGTGAGCTGTATCTCGCCGTTCATCGCCCGCCCGAGCACCATGACGGCGTCCTTGCCGCCCCGGGCGGCCAGGGTGTGGGCGGCGAGCGGCCCGTAGCCGGCGAAGTCCCGCAGCTCGGTGGTGCGGACGTCCCCCGTACCGTCGGACCCCGGTGTGAAGGTGCCGGCCGTCGGCTGGACGGCCGCGGGGGAGCGGTAGACGAGGGTCAGGGCGCCCTCCGGGCCGAGCGCCGCACCAGGGAGCCCGCCGGGCTGCGGCAGGCCCTTCAGGGGCGCGTAGTGGACCGGCTTGCCGGGTTCGTCCTGCGTCCAGTGGTGGACGGTGTCGCGGCCGGTGCCGAAGACGTGGACGCGCTTGTTGTCGTCGAGGACGGCGACCAGGCCGTCCTGGATCTCCTGCCCGTGCAGGCTCTGCCACTTCCCCCAGGTGCCGTCGGCCTCGCGCACCCGGCTGGAGACGCCCTTGCCCGCGTTGCGGACGAAGAGGTGGACGCGGCCGTCGGGGGCGGCGACGGCGGCGGGCATCCCGACGCGGCGGCCGCGGTCGGGGCGGTGCTCGGGGTTGCCGAGGCCCTGCCAGGCCTTGAAGGCGCCGCCGGGGGAGCGCTCCTCCAGGACGACGATCTCGCGGGTGTCGGGGCGGCCCTGTCCCGTGAGGGCGGAGAACCGCAGGGCGAACAGCAGCCGGCGTCCCTGGGAGTCCTGGACGGACGCCAGGGCGGGCGCGAGCGGGCCGCCGCCCAGGTTCTGCGGGTCGCTCCACCGGCCGCTGCCGGGCCGCGTCTCCTGCCAGCGCACGGCCTGGGTGCCCAGCACGCCGAAGGCCTCCAGCCGGCCGTCCTTGCCGGTGCCCGGAGAGACGGTCGGGCCCTCGTAGCGGTAGTGGGTGGAGCGGATCCAGCCCTTGCGGTTCTTCATCGGGCGGTCGCCGCCCTGGCCGTAGTCGCCGCAGCCGCCGGGGTTGCCGCAGTCCCACGAGGGGTCGCCGCCGTAGGCCTCGACCAGCCGGTGCTTCTGCTCGATCACCTCGGGCGGCAGGTTGTGCGGCCAGCGCTGGTTGTAGTAGCCGCGGAAGGCGGTGGTCACGAAGCGGGGCGGGTGGCCCTCGCGCTTGGTGGTGTCGGCCACCCACTGCGAGAGCGCCTTCCAGGTGAAGAGCGCGGTGGGGGTGTGGTCGCGGTGGTCGGAGCAGGCCCCGTAGTCGTTGTCCTTGGGGTGGGTGGCGTCGTGGACCTGGTAGTCGGGGTCCGGGTCCATGGTGTGGATCACGGTGGGCCGGAACCGGTCCATGATCGTGGCGAGGGTGTCCACCAGGGTGCCGTGCCGGTAGGTGCTGGAGGTCGTGCACGGCGAGCCGGTGGCGACGAGCGACTGCATCTCGCCCGCGGGCTGCTCCCACAGCAGGGGCAGCCGCATCTCGCCGGCCGAGAGCATGGCGATGTTGAGGAAGACCAGCTGGGCCCTGCGCTTGCCGTTGGTGAGCTCGTTGGTCTCGGCCTTGACGCCGTTGCCCAGGTCCAGGACGGACTTCTTCCAGCCCGTGAACCGGTCCAGGCCGATCATCTCTGCGTACGCCTGGCGCAGGCCCTGGTGGCGCGCGGAGGAGTAGGCGGCCTTGTCGGGCTTGCCCTTGGGCATGCCCTCGATCCAGTTCTGCCCGACGGCCTCGCCGGCCGTGACGTAGACCGAGACGACGGGGACCCCGGCCCGCACGATGTGCTCGGCGTCGGGGTTCATGAAGTACAGGTCGTCGTCGGGGTGCGCCATGACCTGCAGCAGCAGGGCGTCGCCGGCGTTGCCGAACGACTGCGTGGCGCTGGGGTCCACCGCTCTTATGGGGTTGGGGGAGGCCTTGGGCTTCTTCTTGCCGCCCTCCCCGCTGCACCCCGCCGCGAGGGCCGCGGTCGTGGCGGCCAGCCCGGCGAGGGCGGTCCGGCGGGATATCACCATGTGCTGTGAGATGTTCAACTACATGACTCCGTCCCGTTGTGCAGCACGCAGGTTCCCTGCCCCTGCTGCCCCAGCGTGATAGGGGACGATCGAGGGGGCGCGGCGGTTGCCCAGGCCTCGGCAAACCCCGGCAAAAGCCGGATTTCCCGGCCCTGCGGCGGCGTGCGCCGAGTGAACCGGGGGACCGAAGCGGCGGTCGAGGTGTAAGAGCCATAGTGTCCCGTATGTCGGCGGGGTGGTTTGACAACTGAGCCGCCCGGGGTACGGTCTTTGGCTTCGATTGGCGCCCCCTCGGCCGCATATGGCACACTGTTCAGGTTGCTCGGTTGAGTGCCGATGCTGCGCGCCTCCCGCCGGGAGGACTGGAAGCGAGTCCCGCAGTACTCGTCGCCCCTTATGAGGGGCGGAAGTACGGGAATCTTCCGGGAAGTGTCAGCGGGGCCCCAGCCAGGCGCTCGGTGGGTGTCTTTCCCCCACAACCCCCTTCACCAGGGATTTTCCTTAGGGAAAGCTGCTGGAAGGGGCGCGACACGCCCGACCGCGTGGGTCGGAGGTGGAGTGGGGAAGGACGGTGTTCGGAAGTGATTCCGGGCGCAGCCGGCCGAGTCCCAGAGCGTTACGAGAGACAGGACTACTGAGTAGCCATGGCGGGACAGAAGATCCGCATCCGGCTCAAGGCCTACGACCACGAGGTCATCGACTCCTCGGCGAAGAAGATCGTCGAGACGGTGACGCGCACTGGTGCGTCGGTCGCGGGCCCGGTGCCGCTGCCCACTGAGAAGAACGTGTACTGCGTCATCAAGTCGCCGCACAAGTACAAGGACTCGCGCGAGCACTTCGAGATGCGCACGCACAAGCGCCTCATCGACATCCTCGACCCCACGCCGAAGACGGTTGACTCGCTCATGCGTCTCGACCTGCCGGCGGGCGTCGACATCGAGATCAAGCTCTGAGGTGACGCGCGAGATGGCTAAGAACATTAAGGGCGTCCTGGGCGAGAAGCTCGGCATGACCCAGGTCTGGGACGAGAACAACCGGGTCGTCCCGGTGACCGTCGTCAAGGCCGGGCCCTGCGTCGTCACCCAGGTCCGCACCAACGACAGCGACGGCTACGAGTCGGTCCAGATCGCCTTCGGCGAGATCGACCCGCGCAAGGTGAACAAGCCCCTCAAGGGTCACTTCGCCAAGGCCGACGTCACCCCGCGCCGCCACCTGGTGGAGCTGCGTACCGCTGACGCCAGCGAGTACACGCTCGGCCAGGAGATCACCGCTGCCG
The DNA here is from genome assembly GCF_049725035.1 of Streptomyces sp. XH2. Lineage (NCBI taxonomy): Bacteria > Bacillati > Actinomycetota > Actinomycetes > Kitasatosporales > Streptomycetaceae > Streptomyces > Streptomyces sp. XH2. The sequence goes on from NZ_JBMMMZ010000013.1 coordinate 146,397, forward strand.
TGTTCGAGGCGGGCGTCAAGGTTGACGTCACCGGCAAGAGCAAGGGCAAGGGCTTCGCCGGTGTCATGAAGCGCCACAACTTCCGTGGCCTCGGCGCCGGACACGGCACCCAGCGCAAGCACCGCTCCCCCGGTTCCATCGGTGGCTGCGCCACCCCGGGCCGTGTGTTCAAGGGCCTCCGCATGGCGGGCCGCATGGGCAACGAGCGGGTCACCACCCAGAACCTGACCGTCCACGCCGTTGACGCGGAGAAGGGCCTGCTCCTGATCAAGGGTGCGGTTCCTGGTCCGAACGGCGGCCTCGTCCTGGTCCGTACCGCGGCCAAGGGGGCCTGAGGTAACCGATGAGCACCATTGACATCCTTTCGCCGGCAGGCGACAAGGCCGGGACCGTCGAGCTCCCCGCGGAGATCTTCGACGCGAAGGTCAGCGTTCCGCTGATCCACCAGGTCGTCGTCGCGCAGCTGGCCGCTGCCCGTCAGGGCACGCACAAGACCAAGACCCGTGGCGAGGTCCGCGGCGGTGGCAAGAAGCCGTACCGCCAGAAGGGCACCGGTCGCGCCCGTCAGGGTTCGACCCGCGCGCCGCAGTTCGCCGGTGGTGGCGTCGTGCACGGTCCCGTGCCGCGTGACTACTCGCAGCGCACCCCGAAGAAGATGAAGGCCGCCGCCCTGCGCGGTGCCCTCTCGGACCGCGCTCGTCACTCCCGCATCCACGTCGTCTCCGACGTGGTCGAGGGTGCGGCGTCCACCAAGGCCGCCAAGAGCCTGTTCGGCAAGATCAGCGAGCGGAAGAACCTGCTCCTGGTCGTCGAGCGCTCCAACGAGGCCGCGTGGCTGTCCGCCCGCAACCTGCCCCAGGTTCACATCCTGGAGCCGGGCCAGCTGAACACGTACGACGTGCTCGTCTCCGACGACGTGGTCTTCACCCAGGCCGCCTTCGAGTCCTTCGTGTCTGGCCCCAAGGCCGTTGAGACCGAAGGGAGCGAGGCCTGATGACTGAGGCCGTCGTCACCAGCAAGACGTTCTCGGACCCGCGCGACCTCCTGGTCAAGCCGGTTGTCTCCGAGAAGAGCTACGCGCTGCTGGACGAGAACAAGTACACGTTCATCGTCGACCCGCGCGCCAACAAGACCCAGATCAAGCAGGCCGTCGAGGCGGTCTTCTCGGTCAAGGTCACCGGGGTCAACACGATCAACCGTCAGGGTAAGCGCAAGCGCACCAAGACCGGTTTCGGCAAGCGCGCCAACACCAAGCGCGCCATCGTGACCCTCGCCGAGGGCGACCGTATCGACATCTTCGGCGGTCCGACCGCCTAAGGGCGGTCTGGATCGTCCGGAATCGGACGAGGACTGAGAAATGGGTATCCGCAAGTACAAGCCGACGACCCCGGGCCGTCGTGGCTCCAGCGTCGCCGACTTTGTCGAGATCACGCGGTCCACGCCGGAGAAGTCGCTGGTCCGCCCGCTGCACAGCAAGGGCGGCCGTAACAACACCGGTCGTGTGACCGTCCGTCACCAGGGTGGTGGCCACAAGCGCGCCTACCGCGTGATCGACTTCCGTCGTCACGACAAGGACGGCGTGCCGGCCAAGGTCGCTCACATCGAGTACGACCCGAACCGCACCGCGCGCATCGCGCTCCTGCACTACGCAGACGGCGAGAAGCGCTACATCATCGCCCCGGCGAAGCTGAACCAGGGCGACCGGATTGAGAACGGCCCCGGCGCCGACATCAAGCCGGGCAACAACCTCCCGCTCCGCAACATCCCGGTCGGTACCACGATCCACGCGATCGAGCTCCGTCCCGGTGGTGGCGCCAAGTTCGCCCGCTCTGCCGGTTCCTCCGTGCAGCTGCTGGCGAAGGAGGGCCAGTACGCCCACCTGCGCATGCCGTCCGGCGAGGTCCGCCTGGTCGACGTCCGCTGCCGCGCCACGGTCGGCGAGGTCGGCAACGCCGAGCAGTCGAACATCAACTGGGGCAAGGCCGGCCGCATGCGCTGGAAGGGCGTTCGCCCGACCGTCCGCGGTGTCGCGATGAACCCGGTTGACCACCCGCACGGTGGTGGTGAGGGCAAGACCTCCGGTGGTCGCCACCCGGTCTCCCCGTGGGGTCAGAAGGAGGGTCGTACTCGTTCTCCCAAGAAGGCGAGCAACAAGTACATCGTCCGCCGCCGCAAGACGAACAAGAAGCGCTAGGAGCGGGTTTAGATGCCGCGTAGTCTCAAGAAGGGACCCTTCGTCGACGACCACCTCATCAAGAAGGTGGACGCTCAGAACGAAGCCGGTACCAAGAACGTCATCAAGACCTGGTCCCGTCGCTCCATGATCGTGCCGGCCATGCTCGGCCACACGCTCGCGGTGCACAACGGCAAGACGCACGTCCCGGTGTTCGTCACCGAGTCGATGGTCGGCCACAAGCTCGGCGAGTTCTCGCCGACCCGCACCTTCCGCGGCCACGTCAAGGACGACCGCAAGTCGAAGCGCCGCTAAGCGGGGTGCGAACGACTATGACTGACACCGAAGGGACAACCATGGAAGCCAGGGCCCAGGCGCGGTACATCCGCGTCACGCCCATGAAGGCCCGCCGCGTGGTGGACCTCATCCGTGGCATGGACGCCACGGAGGCTCAGGCGGTCCTGCGTTTCGCCCCGCAGGCCGCGAGCGTGCCGGTGGGCAAGGTGCTGGACAGCGCCATTGCCAACGCCGCGCACAACTACGACCACACGGACGCCTCCTCGCTGTACATCAGCGAGGCGTACGTCGACGAGGGCCCGACCCTGAAGCGGTTCCGTCCGCGCGCCCAGGGCCGTGCCTACCGGATCCGCAAGCGGACCAGCCACATCACCGTGGTCGTCAGCAGCAAGGAAGGAACCCGGTAATGGGCCAGAAGGTTAACCCGCACGGGTTCCGGCTCGGCATCACCACGGACTTCAAGTCCCGCTGGTACGCCGACAAGCTGTACAAGGACTACGTCAAGGAAGACGTTGCCATTCGTCGCATGATGACGAAGGGCATGGAGCGCGCCGGCATCTCCAAGGTTGAGATCGAGCGCACCCGCGACCGCGTCCGCGTTGACATCCACACCGCCCGCCCGGGCATCGTCATCGGCCGCCGCGGCGCCGAGGCCGACCGCATCCGTGGCGAGCTGGAGAAGCTGACCGGCAAGCAGGTTCAGCTGAACATCCTCGAGGTCAAGAACCCCGAGGTCGACGCTCAGCTGGTGGCCCAGGCCGTCGCCGAGCAGCTGTCCTCCCGCGTCTCCTTCCGTCGCGCCATGCGCAAGAGCATGCAGTCGACGATGAAGGCCGGCGCCAAGGGCATCAAGATCCAGTGCGGCGGTCGTCTCGGCGGCGCCGAGATGTCCCGCTCGGAGTTCTACCGCGAGGGCCGTGTGCCCCTGCACACGCTCCGCGCGAACGTCGACTACGGCTTCTTCGAGGCCAAGACCACCTTCGGCCGCATCGGCGTGAAGGTCTGGATCTACAAGGGCGACGTCAAGAACATCGCCGAGGTCCGCGCCGAGAACGCCGCTGCGCGTGCGGGCAACCGCCCGTCCCGTGGCGCCGGCGAGCGCCCGGCCCGTGGTGGCCGTGGCGGCGAGCGTGGCGGCCGCGGCCGCAAGCCGCAGCAGAGCGCCGCTGTCGAGGCCCCCAAGGCCGAGGCCGCTGCCGCTGCTCCGGCTGAGTCCACCGGAACGGAGGCCTGACCGACATGCTGATCCCTCGCAGGGTCAAGCACCGCAAGCAGCACCACCCCAAGCGGAACGGCATGGCCAAGGGTGGCACCGAGCTCGCCTTCGGTGAGTACGGCATCCAGGCCCTGACCCCGGCCTACGTGACGAACCGTCAGATCGAGTCCGCTCGTATCGCCATGACGCGTCACATCAAGCGTGGCGGCAAGGTGTGGATCAACATCTACCCGGACCGTCCGCTGACGAAGAAGCCGGCCGAAACCCGCATGGGTTCCGGTAAGGGTTCTCCGGAGTGGTGGATCGCGAACGTCAAGCCCGGTCGGGTGATGTTCGAGCTGTCTTTCCCGAACGAAAAGGTTGCTCGTGAGGCGCTGACCCGCGCCGCTCACAAGCTTCCGATGAAGTGCCGCATTGTTCGGCGCGAGGCAGGTGAGTCGTGATGGCCGCTGGTATCAAGGCGACCGAGCTGCGTGAGCTGAACGACGAGGACCTCGTCGCGAAGCTCCGTGAGGCCAAGGAAGAGCTGTTCAACCTCCGCTTCCAGGCGGCGACCGGGCAGCTTGAGAACCACGGTCGGCTCAAGTCCGTCCGTAAGGACATCGCCCGGATCTACACCCTGATGCGCGAGCGTGAGCTGGGCATCGAGACGGTGGAGAGCGCCTGATGAGCGAGAAGAATGTGACTGAGACGAACGAGCGCGGCTTCCGCAAGACCCGTGAGGGTCTCGTCGTCAGCGACAAGATGGACAAGACCGTCGTCGTCGCCGTCGAGGACCGTGTCAAGCACGCGCTGTACGGCAAGGTCATCCGCCGTACGAACAAGCTCAAGGCGCACGACGAGCAGAACGCTGCCGGTGTCGGCGACCGCGTCCTCCTGATGGAGACCCGGCCGCTGTCCGCCACCAAGCGCTGGCGCGTCGTCGAGATCCTCGAGAAGGCCAAGTAAGTAATCCCCGCAAGGGAATTACACATGCAATCTGTCTGAGGGGTTTCCCTCGGATAAGTTCCGCCAGGCTCGGCAGGGGCTCCTCGGAGCCCCTGCCGGGAACCGGCAGACGATCAGGAGATAGACGTGATCCAGCAGGAGTCGCGACTTCGGGTCGCCGACAACACTGGTGCCAAGGAGATCCTTTGCATCCGTGTTCTCGGTGGTTCGGGTCGCCGCTACGCGGGCATCGGTGACGTCATCGTCGCCACCGTCAAGGACGCGATCCCCGGTGGCAACGTGAAGAAGGGTGACGTCGTCAAGGCCGTCATCGTTCGCACCGTCAAGGAGCGCCGCCGTCCGGACGGCTCGTACATCCGTTTCGACGAGAACGCCGCTGTCGTTCTCAAGAACGACGGTGACCCCCGCGGCACCCGTATCTTCGGCCCCGTGGGCCGAGAGCTGCGCGAGAAGAAGTTCATGAAGATCGTCTCGCTCGCGCCGGAGGTGCTGTAACCGATGAAGATCAAGAAGGGCGACCTGGTCCAGGTCATCACCGGTAAGGACAAGGGCAAGCAGGGCAAGGTCATCCAGGCCTTCCCGGCTGAGAACCGTGTTCTCGTCGAGGGTGTCAACCGGGTCAAGAAGCACACCAAGGCCGGCCAGACCGCTCGCGGTTCCCAGACCGGCGGCATCGTGACCACCGAGGCCCCCGTCCACGTGAGCAACGTTCAGCTCGTCGTGGAGAAGGACGGCAAGAAGGTCGTCACCCGCGTCGGTTACCGCTTCGACGACAACGGCAACAAGATCCGCGTTGCCAAGCGCACCGGTGAGGACATCTGATGACTGCCACCACCAACGCGCCGCGTCTCAAGCTGCGCTACCGCGAAGAGATCGTCGGCAAGCTGCGTGAGGAGTTCTCCTACGAGAACGTCATGCAGGTTCCCGGCCTCACCAAGATCGTGGTCAACATGGGTGTGGGCGACGCCGCCCGCGACTCCAAGCTGATCGAGGGCGCCATCCGCGACCTCACCACGATCACCGGCCAGAAGCCCGCCGTCACCAAGGCTCGCAAGTCCATCGCGCAGTTCAAGCTGCGTGAGGGCCAGCCGATCGGCGCCCACGTCACCCTCCGTGGTGACCGCATGTGGGAGTTCCTGGACCGCACCCTGTCGCTCGCGCTTCCGCGCATCCGCGACTTCCGTGGTCTGTCCCCGAAGCAGTTCGACGGTCGGGGCAACTACACCTTCGGTCTCACGGAGCAGGTCATGTTCCACGAGATCGACCAGGACAAGATCGACCGCGTCCGGGGTATGGACATCACCGTGGTGACCACGGCGACCAACGACGACGAGGGCCGTGCCCTCCTTCGTCACCTCGGCTTCCCGTTCAAGGAGGCGTAAGCGAGATGGCGAAGAAGTCTCTGATTGCCAAGGCTGCTCGCAAGCCGAAGTTCGGTGTGCGCGCGTACACCCGCTGCCAGCGCTGCGGCCGCCCGCACTCCGTGTACCGCAAGTTCGGCCTCTGCCGCGTGTGCCTTCGTGAGATGGCTCACCGTGGCGAGCTGCCGGGCGTGACCAAGAGCTCCTGGTAACAACCCACTTGGGTTGACCAGGACTCTCGGTAAGCATCAAGGATGGCGGTCGCCCGGCCCGATCAACTCCGGTGAGCTTCGCGCTCGCGTAGAGTTGAAGGGTTGGGTGCCCGCCGCCCATGACCGTCTTACTACGCCGTAGGTCCCCGCGCCGCACCCGCCCCGACCCTGTTCGGGGAGAGGGATGGCGCACATAGGAAACCCCGGCGAGAGAGGCCGAAGGCCAAACATGACCATGACCGATCCGATCGCAGACATGCTGACCCGTCTGCGGAACGCGAACTCGGCTTACCACGACTCCGTGGCCATGCCCCACAGCAAGATCAAGGCGCACATCGCCGAGATCCTGCAGCAGGAGGGCTACATCGCCGGCTGGAAGGTCGAGGACGCCGAGGTCGGCAAGAGCCTCGTCATCGACCTGAAGTTCGGTCCGAACCGCGAGCGCTCGATCGCCGGGATCAAGCGCATCTCGAAGCCGGGCCTGCGTGTCTACGCAAAGTCCACCAACCTGCCGAAGGTCCTCGGCGGCCTGGGCGTGGCGATCATCTCCACGTCCCACGGTCTCCTGACCGGTCAGCAGGCCAGCAAGAAGGGCGTGGGTGGGGAAGTCCTCGCCTACGTCTGGTAACCAGGGAACGGAGGAATAGCCAATGTCGCGTATTGGACGGCTGCCCATCCAGGTTCCCGCTGGTGTGGACGTCACCATCGATGGCCGTACGGTGCACGTGAAGGGCCCCAAGGGTTCCCTCACGCACGCCGTTGCCGCGCCCATCGAGATCGCTAAGGCCGAGGACGGCACCCTTGTCGTCTCTCGTCCGAACGACGAGCGTCAGAACAAGGCCCTGCACGGCCTGTCCCGCACGCTGGTGGCGAACATGATCACCGGCGTGACCGCGGGCTACAGCAAGGCTCTCGAGATCAGCGGTGTCGGTTACCGCGTCCAGGCCAAGGGCTCCAACCTGGAGTTCTCCCTGGGCTACAGCCACCCGATCCTGATCGAGGCCCCCGAGGGCATCACCTTCAAGGTCGAGTCGCCCACCAAGCTCAGCGTCGAGGGCATCGACAAGCAGAAGGTCGGCGAGGTTGCCGCCAACATCCGCAAGCTTCGCAAGCCCGACCCCTACAAGGCCAAGGGCGTGAAGTATGCGGGTGAGGTCATCCGCCGCAAGGTCGGAAAGGCTGGTAAGTAAGCCATGGCATACGGTGTGAAGATCGCCAAGGGTGACGCGTACAAGCGCGCTGCCAAGGCGCGCCGCCACATCCGCATCCGCAAGAACCTGTCGGGTACGGCCGAGCGCCCGCGTCTCGTCGTGACGCGCTCGAACCGTGGCATCACCGCGCAGGTCATCGACGACCTCAAGGGCCACACCCTGGCGTCGGCGTCCCACCTGGACGCTTCGATCCGCGGTGGCGAGGGCGACAAGAGCGCCCAGGCCAAGAAGGTCGGCGCCCTGGTCGCCGAGCGTGCCAAGGCCGCCGGTGTCGAGGCCGTCGTGTTCGACCGCGGTGGCAACCAGTACGCCGGGCGCATTGCCGCTCTGGCTGACGCCGCCCGCGAAGCCGGGCTGAAGTTCTAAGCCCCGGTTCCGGAGCTAGCGGACGTAACAGAGAGAGGTAAATCCAATGGCTGGACCCCAGCGCCGCGGAAGCGGTGCCGGTGGCGGCGAGCGGCGGGACCGGAAGGGTCGCGACGGTGGCGCTGCCGCCGAGAAGACCGCGTACGTTGAGCGCGTAGTCGCGATCAACCGCGTCGCCAAGGTTGTCAAGGGTGGTCGTCGCTTCAGCTTCACCGCGCTCGTCGTGGTGGGTGACGGTGACGGCACCGTGGGTGTCGGTTACGGCAAGGCCAAGGAAGTTCCGGCTGCCATCGCCAAGGGCGTGGAAGAGGCCAAGAAGAACTTCTTCAAGGTCCCCCGTATCCAGGGCACCATCCCGCACCCGATCCAGGGCGAGAAGGCCGCGGGCGTCGTCCTGCTCAAGCCGGCTTCCCCCGGTACCGGTGTTATCGCCGGTGGCCCGGTGCGTGCCGTGCTCGAGTGCGCCGGCGTTCACGACATCCTGTCGAAGTCGCTCGGTTCTTCGAACCCGATCAACATCGTGCACGCCACGGTGACGGCCCTCCAGGGACTCTCCCGTCCCGAGGAGATCGCCGCCCGTCGTGGCCTGCCGCTGGAGGACGTGGCTCCCGCCGCTCTGCTGCGGGCGCGTGCAGGGGTGGGTGCGTAATGGCTCGCCTCAAGGTCACGCAGGTCAAGTCCTACATCGGCAGCAAGCAGAACCACCGCGACACCCTTCGTTCGCTTGGTCTCAAGCGCATGAACGATGTGGTTGTCAAGGAGGACCGCCCCGAGATCCGCGGCATGGTGCACACCGTCCGCCACCTCGTGACGGTCGAGGAGGTCGACTGACATGGCGGAGCAGAACCCGCTGAAGGTCCACAACCTCCGTCCCGCCCCCGGCGCCAAGACCGCCAAGACCCGTGTTGGTCGTGGTGAGGCGTCGAAGGGTAAGACGGCCGGTCGTGGTACCAAGGGCACGAAGGCCCGTTACCAGGTTCCGCAGCGCTTCGAGGGTGGGCAGATGCCCCTCCACATGCGCCTGCCGAAGCTCAAGGGCTTCAAGAACCCGTTCCGCACCGAGTTCCAGGTCGTGAACCTGGACAAGCTGGCCGCGCTCTACCCGCAGGGTGGCGAGGTCACGGTGGCCGACCTGGTCGCCAAGGGTGCGGTTCGCAAGAACCAGCTCGTCAAGGTCCTGGGCCAGGGCGAGATCTCCGTGGCGCTGCAGGTGACGGTCGACGCCGTCTCCGCCTCCGCCAAGGAGAAGATTGCCGCTGCCGGCGGCACCGTCACCGAGCTCGTCTGAGCTCGTTGAACTCACAACCGGGGATGTCCCAAAAGGGGCATCCCCGGTTGGTCGTTCCAAGGGGGGCACGGTCGCCGGTAAGGTGGCGTGCACTGTTAACCTCCGCGCGGGCTGTGTCCGCGCGGATTTTGACTGATAAGTATTCGTCGATCCTCAAGACCGTCACCTCTCGCGTGGCAACGTGAGAGGCGCAGGAGGCACCGTGCTCACCGCGTTCGCCCGGGCGTTCAAGACGCCCGACCTGCGCAAGAAGCTGCTGTTCACGCTGGGCATCATGGTGCTCTTCCGGCTCGGTGCTCATGTGCCGGTGCCGGGCGTCGACTACCGCAATGTCCAGATGTGCATGGACCAGACCAAGAGTGGTCAGGGCCTCTTCGGCCTCGTGAACATGTTCAGTGGTGGCGCGCTGCTGCAGATCACGATCTTTGCGCTCGGGATCATGCCGTACATCACGGCGAGCATCATCCTGCAGCTCCTGACCGTCGTCATTCCACGGCTGGAAGCCCTCAAGAAGGAGGGTCAGTCGGGGCAGGCAAAGATCACGCAGTACACGCGTTATCTGACCGTGGCTCTTGCCGTCCTCCAGGGCACCGGCCTGGTGGCCACTGCGCGCAGCGGTGCCTTGTTCGGGGGCTGCACCGTCGGGAACCAGATCGTTCCCAACCAGTCGATCTTCACCACCGTCGTCATGGTCGTCACCATGACCGCCGGTACCTGTCTGATCATGTGGCTCGGTGAGCTCATCACCGACCGCGGCATCGGCAACGGCATGTCGATCCTGATGTTCACCTCCATCGCCGCCGGCTTCCCGACCGCCCTCTGGGCGATCAAGCTGCAGGGCAGCCTGATGGGCGGCTGGCTGGAGTTCTCGCTGGTCATCCTCTGCGGCCTGGCGATGGTCGCGCTCGTGGTCTTCGTCGAGCAGGCCCAGCGCCGGATCCCCGTGCAGTACGCCAAGCGCATGATCGGTCGCCGTTCCTACGGCGGCACGTCCACCTACATCCCGCTCAAGGTGAACCAGGCGGGTGTGATTCCCGTCATCTTCGCCTCGTCGCTGCTCTACATTCCGGCGCTGCTCGTGCAGTTCACCGGGTCGAAGGCGGACTGGGCGGAGTGGATCCAGCGCAACCTGGTCAAGGGTGACCACCCGATCTACATGGTCACGTACTTCCTGCTGATCGTTTTCTTCGCGTTCTTCTACGTCGCCATCTCCTTCAACCCCGAAGAAGTTGCCGACAACATGAAGAAGTATGGTGGGTTCATCCCGGGCATCCGGGCCGGTCGTCCCACCGCGGAGTACCTGAGCTACGTGCTGAACCGCATCACGTGGCCGGGCTCTCTCTACCTGGGCCTGATCGCCCTGGTGCCCACGGTGGCACTGGTCACACTCAACGCAAACCAGAACTTCCCGTTCGGTGGAACCAGCATTCTGATCATCGTGGGTGTCGGTCTGGAGACTGTGAAGCAGATCGAGAGCCAGCTTCAGCAGCGCAACTACGAAGGGTTCCTCCGCTGATGCGAATCGTCCTCGTCGGGCCGCCCGGCGCCGGCAAGGGTACGCAGGCCGCGTACCTCGCCAAGAACCTCGCGATCCCGCACATCTCGACGGGCGACCTCTTCCGGGCGAACATCAGCCAGGGCACGCCCCTGGGCCAGAAGGCCCAGGAGTACATGCGGGCCGGCCAGCTCGTGCCGGACGAGGTCACCATCGGCATGGCCAAGGACCGCATGGACCAGGCCGACGCCGCCGACGGCTTCCTGCTCGACGGCTTCCCGCGCAACCTGGCCCAGGCCGAGGCGCTGGACGCCATCCTCAAGGCCGACGACCTCAAGCTGGACGCCGTCCTGGACCTGGAGGTCCCGGAGGACGAGGTCGTCAAGCGGATCGCCGGTCGCCGGATGTGCCGCAAGGACAGCTCGCACATCTTCCACGCGATCTACAACCCGCCGGCCGTGGAGGGTGTCTGCGACACCTGCGGCGGCGAGCTGTACCAGCGCGAGGACGACAGCGAGGAGACCGTCCGCCGCCGGCTGGAGGTCTACCACAGCGAGACCGAGCCGATCATCGACTACTACAAGGCCCAGGGCCTCGTGGTGACGATCTCGGCCCTCGGCAAGGTCGACGAGGTCACGAAGCGGGCGATGGCCGCGCTGGAGCGCGAAGCCGCCTGACATGGCCTGTGACTACGGCCGCGGTGCCCTTCGGGGCACCGCGGCCCGACGGGGCCGTTCACACGCGCGGCGGGCCCCTGGGGGCCCCCGCGGCCGTAGTGTTTGTTTGAGCATTTTGACCGCAAGACCCAGGAAGGCATCCCATGGTCGAGATCAAGACCGCCGAGCAGATCGCGAAGATGCGCGAGGCGGGGCTGGTCGTCGCCGCCATCCACGCGGCCACCCGGGAGGCGGCCGTGCCGGGTGCCACGACCAAGGACCTGGACGAGGTCGCCCGCAAGGTGATCGCCGAGCACGGCGCGAAGTCGAACTTCCTCGGGTACGGCGGCTTCCCCGCCACCATCTGCACCTCGGTGAACGAGGTCGTCGTCCACGGCATCCCGGACGAGAAGACGGTCCTCAAGGACGGCGACATCATCTCGATCGACGCCGGCGCGATCGTGGACGGCTGGCACGGCGACGCGGCCTTCACGGCCTTCGTGGGCACCGGTCACGCTCCGGAGCTGCTGGAGCTCTCCCGGGTGACCGAGGAGTCCATGTGGGCCGGCATCGCCGCCGTGAAGAACGGCAACCGCCTGGTGGACATCTCCAAGGCCATCGAGGGCTACATCCGCCGCCAGCCCCGCCCGGCCACCGGCAAGTACGGGATCATCGAGGACTACGGCGGCCACGGCATCGGCTCCGAGATGCACATGGACCCGCACCTGCTGAACTACGTCTCCCGCAAGCGCGGCAAGGGCCCCAAGCTCGTCCCCGGCTTCTGCATCGCCATCGAGCCCATGGTGAGCCTCGGCACGGCCCGTACGCACGTCCTGGAGGACGACTGGACGGTCCTCACGGACGACATGTCCTGGTCCTCCCACTGGGAGCACTCCGTCGCCCTGACGGAGGAAGGGCCGCTGGTCCTGACGGCGGTCGACGGCGGCAGGGCGAAGCTGGCGGAATACGGCGTCACGGCGGCTCCGGACCCCCTGGCGTGAGCGCCGCTTAAGGATCACTGCGGCGGGGCAGTCACCCCTGGATTAGTCTTTCGGGTTGCCCTGACGTAGACTGACGCGTCGGCTCTCGTGTATCCGCATGCCTTCGTACCGATGGCACGCACATACGAGAGTTGATCAAGGTAGCCGATTCGAAAGGCGAAGCGTGGCCAAGAAGCAAGGTGCCATCGAGATCGAGGGCACCGTGATCGAGTCTCTGCCGAACGCGATGTTCAAGGTGGAGCTCCAGAACGGTCACAAGGTCCTCGCGCACATCAGCGGCAAGATGCGTATGCACTACATCCGCATCCTTCCGGATGACCGGGTCGTCGTGGAGCTCTCTCCCTACGACCTGACGCGTGGCCGGATCGTCTACCGCTACAAGTAGATCTTGTCGACGCCCCATGTCCATGGGGTGACGGCACTGACCCGGAGAACCTCACACCCATGAAGGTCAAGCCGAGCGTCAAGAAGATCTGCGACAAGTGCAAGGTGATCCGCCGCCACGGCCGGGTCATGGTCATCTGCGACAACCTGCGCCACAAGCAGCGCCAGGGCTGACGCAGAACCTGCACTCCGCAGTTTCTTCGCGCGACGCGAGCAAAAAACGTACATACGCAGAGCCCGTCCGGTGTTCGATCACCGGCGACACCTCCGGCGGGGGCCGGGGACCCGGGACGTACCTAGTACGGCGACCGGGAGCGGCTCTGTGTCAGACCCCCGAGAACATCTGGAGCCATTGAATGGCACGCGTTTCCGGTGTTGACATCCCGCGCGAAAAGCGCGTGGAGATCGCACTCACCTACGTCTTCGGTATCGGCCGTACCCAGTCGCAGACGATTCTCGCCGCGACCGGTGTGAACCCGAACACCCGCGTTCGTGACCTGGTCGAGGAGGACCTGGTCAAGATCCGCGAGTACGTGGACGCCAACCTCAAGACCGAGGGTGACCTCCGTCGCGAGATCCAGGCCGACATCCGCCGCAAGGTCGAGATCGGCTGCTACCAGGGTCTGCGTCACCGCCGTGGCCTGCCCGTTCACGGTCAGCGCACCAGCACGAACGCTCGTACCCGCAAGGGCCCGCGTCGCGCCATCGCCGGCAAGAAGAAGCCGGGCAAGAAGTAGTCCGCAGCGGACGCCGCGGATCTTCGGGGGGCGACCCCCGAGACCTCCGCACTCCAGCGGTCTTCGCTGTAGGACCGACCACCTCCCTCCATCAGGAGTAAGACATGCCCCCCAAGGGTCGTCAGGGCGCTGCCAAGAAGGTGCGCCGCAAGGAAAAGAAGAACGTCGCTCACGGCCACGCGCACATCAAGAGCACGTTCAACAACACCATCGTTTCGATCACCGACCCGACGGGCAACGTGATCTCCTGGGCCTCCGCCGGCCACGTCGGCTTCAAGGGCTCGCGCAAGTCCACCCCGTTCGCCGCGCAGATGGCTGCCGAGTCGGCCGCCCGTCGCGCGCAGGAGCACGGCATGCGCAAGGTTGACGTCTTCGTCAAGGGCCCGGGCTCCGGTCGTGAGACCGCCATCCGTTCGCTCCAGGCGACCGGTCTCGAGGTCGGCTCCATCCAGGATGTCACCCCGACCCCGCACAACGGCTGCCGTCCGCCCAAGCGTCGCCGCGTCTGACGCTGCGCTGAGCCAGGCGGTGCGGCTCCCGGCTGGGGGTGTGGGGGTTATCCCCCACATGTCACAGCACGGCTGCCGTCCGCCCAAGCGTCGCCGCGTCTGACGCTGCGCGGCCTCGGCTGCTGTCTTGAGAGTGTGGGCGGTACGGCTTCCCTTCCGGGTGGCCGTGCCGCCCGTACCCTTGTAGTACCTCAGGGCATCAAATAGTGGGTGCCCATGACTGAAGGATTCATCGCATGCTGATCGCTCAGCGCCCCTCGCTGACCGAAGAGGTCGTCGACGAGTTCCGCTCGCGGTTCGTGATCGAGCCGCTCGAGCCGGGCTTCGGCTACACCCTCGGCAACTCCCTGCGCCGTACGCTCCTCTCCTCGATCCCGGGTGCGGCGGTCACGTCCATCCGCATCGACGGTGTCCTGCACGAGTTCACCACCGTGCCGGGCGTCAAGGAGGACGTCACCGACCTCATCCTGAACATCAAGCAGCTGGTCGTCTCCTCGGAGCACGACGAGCCGGTCGTGATGTACCTGCGCAAGCAGGGCCCGGGTCTGGTCACCGCCGCCGACATCGCCCCGCCGGCCGGTGTCGAGGTGCACAACCCCGACCTGGTCCTGGCGACCCTGAACGCCAAGGGCAAGCTGGAGATGGAGCTGACCGTCGAGCGCGGTCGCGGCTACGTCTCCGCCGTCCAGAACAAGCAGGTGGGCCAGGAGATCGGCCGCATCCCGGTCGACTCCATCTACTCGCCGGTTCTCAAGGTCACCTACAAGGTCGAGGCGACCCGTGTCGAGCAGCGCACCGACTTCGACAAGCTGATCGTCGACGTCGAGACCAAGCAGGCCATGCGCCCGCGCGACGCCATGGCGTCCGCCGGTAAGACCCTGGTCGAGCTGTTCGGTCTGGCCCGCGAGCTCAACATCGACGCCGAGGGCATCGACATGGGCCCGTCCCCGACGGACGCCGCCCTGGCCGCCGACCTGGCGCTGCCGATCGAGGAGCTCGAGCTCACCGTTCGCTCGTACAACTGCCTCAAGCGCGAGGGCATCCACTCCGTGGGTGAGCTCGTCGCCCGCTCCGAGGCCGACCTGCTCGACATCCGCAACTTCGGTGCGAAGTCGATCGACGAGGTCAAGGCGAAGCTGGCCGGCATGGGCCTGGCCCTCAAGGACAGCCCGCCCGGATTCGACCCGACCGCTGCGGCCGACGCCTTCGGCGCGGACGACGACGCGGACGCCGGGTTCGTCGAGACCGAGCAGTACTAAGAGCGGTCCGGCAGGATTGTTCTTGACTGCGGGTCCGCTTCGGCTGGTCACGCAGTTCCCCGCGCCCCTTACGGGGCGCGGACCCTCCGGGGCGCACCCCGGATCTCCGACAGGCAACCGCCTGCTCGGATACTGACCCCGGTACCTGATACGGCCGGGGCAGACACCTAGGAGAAACACCATGCCGCGTCCCACCAAGGGTGCCCGTCTGGGCGGCGGTGCCGCGCACGAGAAGCTGATGCTGGCGAACCTCGCCAAGTCGCTCTTCGAGCACGGCCGCATCACGACGACCGAGGCCAAGGCCCGCCGCCTGCGTCCGGTCGCCGAGCGCCTGATCACCAAGGCGAAGAAGGGCGACATCCACAACCGTCGCCAGGTGCTGCAGACGATCACGGACAAGGGCATCGTGCACGTGCTCTTCACCGAGATCGCCCCGCGCTTCGCCGAGCGTCCGGGTGGCTACACCCGCATCACCAAGATCGGCAACCGTCGTGGCGACAACGCCCCGATGGCCGTGATCGAGCTCGTCGAGGGCGAGATCGCCAAGAAGGCGACCGTCGCCGAGGCCGAGGCCGCCACCAAGCGTGCGGTCAAGGAGTCCGAGGCTGCTGCCGAGGCTCCGGCCGAGGAGTCGAAGGACGCCTGACACCGCTGATGCGTGTCAGTGACGGGCCCGCCCCTTTCGGGGGCGGGCCCGTCCCGCATTTCTGTGAGAGGAACTCTCGGTGAGTGACGAGGTGGCACCCGGTTACGTACGGGTGCGGCTGGACCTGTCGTACGACGGCAAGGACTTCTCCGGCTGGGCCAAGCAGCGCGAGGGCCAGCGCACGGTGCAGGGCGAGCTGGAGGACGCGATCCGGACCGTGACGCGGTCCAAGGAGACGTACGAGCTGACGGTCGCGGGCCGTACCGACGCCGGAGTGCACGCGCGGGGCCAGGTCGCGCACGTCGACCTGCCGGCCGAGGTGTGGGCCGAGCACGAGGAGAAGCTGCTGCGACGGCTGGCCGGCCGGCTGCCCCACGACGTACGGGTGTGGAAGGTCGCCGAGGCGCCGACCGGGTTCAACGCGCGCTTCTCCGCGATCTGGCGGCGCTACGCCTACCGGGTGACGGACCATCACGGCGGTGCCGACCCGCTGCTGCGGGGTCATGTGCTGTGGCACGACTGGCCGTTGGACGTGGCCGCGATGAACGAGGCCGCCGGGCACCTGGTCGGTGAGCACGACTTCGCCGCGTACTGCAAGAAGCGCGAGGGCGCCACGACCATCCGCACGCTCCAGCAGCTGAGTTGGGAGCGGGGCGCGGACGGCATCATCACCGCGACCGTGCGCGCGGACGCCTTCTGCCACAACATGGTGCGGTCGCTGGTGGGCGCGCTGCTGTTCGTCGGCGACGGGCACCGGCCGGTGGAGTGGCCCGGGCAGGTGCTGGCCGCGGGCGTGCGGGATTCCGCCGTGCATGTGGTGCGGCCGCACGGGCTCACGCTGGAGGAGGTCGGGTATCCGGTCGACTCCGAGCTCGCGGCGCGGAACATTGCGGCGCGGAACAAGAGGTCGCTGCCCGGCGAGGGTTGCTGCTGAAGCGGATAGGGGAAAGGGCCCGGCTTTCGCCGGGCCCTTTCCCATGTGACGGGGTCAGCTGGGGCAGCTGATCGCCAGGTCGCTGTTGACCGTGAAGTACGGCTTGATGCCGTCGACCTTCGGGTACAGGTCCGTCTTGTTGCGGTCGACGATGTCGCCGATGAGGCGGGCCACCTTGACCGGCTCGCCGTCCGGGGTCAGGCGCAGGGCCAGGTCCCAGACGGTGTTCTCCTCGCCGGTGCCGCGGGCGTGGCGCAGCTCGGCGTAGGGGAGGGTGACCCGGAAGGTCGTGCTGTCGACGGCGGTGACCTGCGCGGTGACCTTGTCGGCCGTGTCCGCGCGCGGCGTGGCGACGAGGACGGGCTCGCTGCCGTCGGCGAACTCGGCGCCGTGCAGGGTGCCTTCGACGGTGAGGGAGGTCTCGTCCTGGCGGACGGTGCGGGCCTCGGCGTGGACGGGGCGGTTCCAGGCGCGCAGGGCGAGGAAGCCGTCGACCGTCGGGTAGGGCACCCACCAGGTGAACGGGGCGCCGGGCAGGGGCTCCAGCTCGACGAGGCCGCGGCCCTCGGCGAGGTGGGAGACGACGCGGCGGCGTGCGCCGTCGTCGCCGCGGACGACGTGGAGGTCCCAGCGGCCCTCGCCCAGGCGGAGCTGCTTGCGGTCGAGGACGGCGGTGTAGGGGGCCTTGGGGCCGGTCGGTGCCGTGAGGGGCACGCTGACGGGCTTGCCCTCCTTGCGGCGGGTGACCGTGAGGGAGAGCTTCTCGCCGGAGAGGCCCTTGCGGTCGACCGAGACGAGGATGTTGCCGTCGGCGTCGACGCGGCAGGAGGCCGTGCAGCGCAGCGGCTTGCGGACGATCTCCTTGATCGCGGCCTTCACCGGCGGGGTGGAGGGCTTGGCGACACCGCGGCGCAGCGGGCGCAGCAGCTTGCCGGCGGTGCGGCGCAGCATCTTGGAGAGGGGGACGGGCGCGGGCTTGCGCTCGGCCGTCGCCGCGCCGGAGCCCGCGGGGGCGGACGCCGGGGCGGAGCCGTCGCGGGCGCCGCCGAGGCTCTCGATGAGCTCCTCGTAGCGGCGGGCGATGGCGTCGGGGTGGTAGCGCTCGGCGGAGACGAGGGCGTTCTTGCCCATGGTGTGCCGCAGCTCGTCGTCCTCGATGAGCTTGAGGAGGCCCTTGGCGATGGCGTCGCTGTCGAGGTTGGTGACGAGGAGGCCGTCGTGGCCGTCCTTGATGATCTCGCCGGGGCCGTGCGGGCAGTCGGTGGCGACGACGGGGACGCCGCAGTTCATGGCCTCCACGATCGTCATGCCGAAGGACTCCTCGCGGGAGGTGACGGCGGCGATGGAGCCCTTGGCCCACTCGGTCTCGATGGGGGAGTGGGCGCCCATGAGGGTGATGTGGTCGGCGAGGCCGAGCTGGTCGATCTGCTCGCGGAGCTTGGCCTGCTGGGGGCCGCGGCCGTAGATGCGCAGCTTCCAGTCGGGGCGGGTGGCGGCGACGGTGGCCCAGGCCTTGACGAGGAGGTCGTAGCGCTTGACGGGGATGAGGCGGCCGGCGGCGACGACGAGCTTGGCGTTGCCGTCGGAGGGCTCGACCTCGGAGGCGGGGACGCCGTTGGGCAGCGCGATCAGCTTGGTCTTGACGTCCGGGAACTGCTCGCGGTGGGTCGCGGCGTCCGCGTCGGAGACGGCGGTGTGGGCGTCCAGGTGCGGGATGGCGAGGTCCTGGGCGGCGCGGATGTTCGGCTCGTGGGTGCCGTAGATCCGGTGCTCCTGGCCGATGCGCAGGTAGCGGTCCTGCCCGAACTCGGCCAGGTACATGACGAGGCCGGGGCGGGTGGCGATGACGACGTCGGCGTCGGTGCGGGCGAGGTGCTCGGCGACGCGCTTGTCGGTCAGGGCGCTGAAGTGGGCGCCCTTGGCCTCGACGGGCGGGATGTGGGCGCTGTCCTGCTCCAGCAGGGGGTTGTCCCGGTCGGCGCCGGTCTCGGCACGGGTGTCGATCAGGTGGACCAGCTTCACCTTGCGGTGCAGGGGGAGCTTGGGCGTGCCGCCCGTCCGGTGGATCGACACGATCTCCACGTCGTGCCGGGCGGCGAGCGCACTGGCGACGTTGAAGGTGGAGCGGATCGTGCCGCCGATGCCGTAGGCGTTCTGCAAAAGGAAAGAGATCTTCATGGCGGTGTGTGCGCGGCGCGAGCGGGCGGCGCGTCCGTCCTTCCCCCTGGCCTGGGTGTACGGGTCGGGTCTCCCCTCGGCCGGACGCCTCGCTGGTCCGGTCCGATCCGTCGGTTAAGACCGTTGGGAGGGATTTCGGTTGCCTGTGCAGGCTACATTGTGGCTTGAGTCACATCGTTTACGTCAAGGGTGAGATCGTTCTCCGGGTCGAAGACGGGGCGCACGGCGACGGTGCCGCGCACGGGGTGTCCGAGGGTGCGCGCCGGGTGGACGTCGGTGCGTTTGCGGTCGACGCCGTCGCCCGTGAGACGCCCGAGCGGGACGTGCGGTTCCGCGGGTGCGGGGCGCAGGGCGAGCCGCCACACGTCGTGTGCGGTGCCGCGGCGGGCGAAGAGCAGGTCGTACGGGACGGTGCAGCGCAGCTGCCGCGCGCCGAGGGCGGTGAGCGGCACGTCCACGTCGTACGAGCCGTCCTCGGGTGAGACGAGGACGAGGCGCGAGGCGGGCGTGAGGGGTGCCGCGGTGCCGTGCACGGTGGCGGTCACGGTGAGGGAGGCCTCGCCGACGGTGATCGCGTCGAGCTCGGCGTGGGCGGGGCGGCGCCAGGTGCGCAGGGTCAGGGAGCCGGCGGCGGTGACGTAGGGCACCCAGGCGGTGACGTGGCCGTCGGCGTCGCGGCCCAGGGGCAGGGTCAGCAGGCGGGCCTGTTCGACGAGGCCGGCGGCGACGCGGGCGCGCTTGCCGTCGTCGGCGCGCTCGACGAAGAAGTCCCAGCGGCCCTCGGCGAGCGGGGTGCCGGCCCGGTCGAGGAGGGCGGTGAGCGGGCCCTTGCCGGTCGCGGGGCGGGTGAGGGGGAGCTCGATGCGTTCGCCCTCGCCGGTGCCGTCGGTGCCGCGCAGGCGGGCCGTGAGCGTCAGCCGCTCGCCCGTGACGCCTGCGCGCGGCAGCCGGACGGCCAGGCCGCCGTCGGCGGTGGCGCGGGCGGAGGCGCGGGGGCGCAGCGGCTTGAGGGGTGCGGGCTCTTGCGGGGTGGCCTCGGGCCGGACCGGGCGGAGGGCTCCGGCGGCCTTGCGGCGCAGTGGCCGTACGAGGCGGGCCGCGGTGCGGCGCAGGGCGGCGGAGGCGGGTGCCGGCGCCGGTGCCGCCGCGGCCTGGTCCACCGGCTCCGGCAGGAGCTCCGGCCGCACCTCGCGCACGATCCGCTCGAACCGTTCGGCGATCTGCGCGGGGGCGTAGCGCTGCGCGGAGGCGCGGGCGGCGCGGCCCATGGAGCGGCGCAGCTCCTCGTCGTCGATGAGTTTCAGGAGGCCTTCGGCGATCGCGCCGGCGTCCCCGGGGCGGACGAGCAGGCCGTCCACGCCGTCCTCGATGATCTCGCGCGGCCCTTGCGGGCAGTCGGTGGCGACGACCGGCACGCCGCAGTGCATGGCCTCGACGATGGTCATCCCGAAGGACTCGAAGTCGGAGGTCACGGCGGCGATCGAGCCCTTGGCCCACTCGGTCTCGATGGGCGAGTGCGGGCCCATGAGCGCGATGTTGTCGCTCAGGCCGAGCTCGTCGATCCGCTCGCGCAGGGCGGTCCGCTCGGGGCCGCGGCCGTAGATGCGCAGGCGCCAGTCGGGGCGCTCGGCGACGACCTGGGCGAAGGCGTCGACCAGCAGCCCGTAGCGCTTGACGGGGATGAGGCGGCCGGCGGCCACGACGAGCTTCGCGGAGCCCTCGGAGGGCTCGACGGCGGCGGCCGAGACGCCGTTGGGCAGCGCCGCGATGTGCGTACGGGCCTCCGGCAGCTTCGCGCGGTGCGTGGCCGCGTCGGCCTCGGAGACGGTGGTGAGGGCGTCCAGGAACGGGATCGCGGCGTCCTGGGCGGCGCGGACCTCCGGGTGGTGGCCGTCGTAGATGAGGTGTTCCTGGCCGATGCGCACGTATGTGCGCTCGGTGGCGAGGCGGGTGAGGTGGACGAGGAGGCCGGGGCGGGTGGCCACGACGACGTCCGCGTCCGTGGCCTCCAGGTACTGGGCGACGCGCAGGTCGGCGAGGCGGGTGAAGGCCTTCACGTCGCGCTCGCGGGCCGGGAGGAGCGCGCTGGGCTGCTGCTGCAGCTCGTTGTCGGTCTCCGAGCCCGGGGCGTCCTTGCGGATGTCGATCAGCGACGTGAGGCGGACGCGGCGGTCGGCGGGGAGCTTCGGGGCGTCCGCGCTGCGGTAGACGGAGACGAGCTCGACGTCGTGGCGGGCGGCGAGGGCGCTCGCGAGGTTGCCGGTCGCGCGGATGGTGCCGCCGATGCCGTAGGCGTTGTGGATCAGGAACGCGATCTTCATGGGCGTGCGGGCGGTCCTCCCTCCGGGGCCGGGGCGTTCTTATGTTCGGGCGAGCGAACTGTAGGGGCAGCCGTGAAGCCCCTGTCAAGCCGTGCGTCGAACGGCAGTCCAGAGCGTAACCATGTGGCCGGGCGTGGCGCGGGCACGGACCCCGCGGGCGCTGGGACCCTGGGCCTGTGAAGGCGATGGTGGCGGTCTCCGCGGTCGTGGCCCTCGGGCTGACGGCCGGATGCGGCGGCAGTGGCAGCGGCGGCGGCAGCGGCGGTCCCGGCGGCGGAGGGAGCCGTGGCGGCTCCCGGGGCGAGGCCAAGGGCGCGCGCAATGCCGTGCGGATACTGAGCCCCGCCCAGCTGCGGCACGTGGAGCTCGGGGCCCGCGAGGTCCCCGGCTTCCAGATCGAACGCGCCGGCAGCAGCGCGGCGGGCGGCGGGCGGCCCCGTACGGACGCCGCCGCCTGCGGGCCGCTCGTCGACGCCCTCGGCTCCCAGCCGCGGCCCGAGCCGGCCGCGTCCGTCGTCAACACCTTCGCCAAGGCCGGCGAGGACCTCGACTTCCAGGGCCTCATGGGCATGATCCGCGTCTCCGCGTACCGCGGCGACGGCGCCGCCGCGACGCTGCGCGGGCTGCGCTCCGCGGCGGACCGCTGCGCGGGCGGCTTCGGCATGCTCACGGGCGAGGGCGAACCGCAGGAGTTCCGCGCCGTGCGGACCCTCTCCGCGCCGCGGCTGGGCGACGAGGCCGTCGCCTACCGCCTGGAGAACGCGGCGGAGCGCGCGCCGAGCCTGATCACGGTCGTCCGGTCCGGAACGACGCTCGCGATGTTCTTCGCCACGAGCCTCGGCGACCCGGAGGACGTCGAGATCCCGCCGGACCTGGTGGCGGCGCAGGTGGAGAAGGTCGAACGAGCGGAACGGAAGGCCCCCACGGCGCCGCCGCCGTCATCGCCGATGGCGGCGGGGGAGGGCGGGGAAGCGGGGGACGGCGGGGACGGGGGCTAGCGGCTCCGGGCGCCGGGCCTTGGAGGCGGTGCGCCAGCACGAATCCGCCGCGACGGCGATCGGCCATGACGGTGGAGCCCGGCGGTGCCGTACGCACCTGAGGCCGGTCCGGCACCGCACCCGGGTGCGGTGCGGGGTCGTGGGTGCCGCGCGCGCACGGATCCGCCGCAGCGGTGATCAGCCGTGATGGTGGAGTCCGGCGGTGCCGTACGCACCTGAGGCCGGTCCGGCATCGTCCGGTCGCGCCGCGGTGGGGAATTCCTGCCTGCGGCAGGAAAGGGGCCGTAGCCCGGCTACGCCTGCTTCTTCGCTCCCGGCGACGGCGTGGCCACCGACGCCGACGCCTGGGCGTTCGCACGCGCCATGATGCGGCGGAACGTGTAGCCCGCCACGTCGCGGCCCGCCTGCAGGGCGTCCTTGTCGTCGTCGGGAACGGCCTTGCCGTTCGTGTAGCCGGCGACGGTGAAGTACGCGTAGCGCCCCTCCGCATTGGCGGTGAGGCGGCAGGCCGTGGCCCGGCAGAAGGACGGGCCGTCCCCGGCGAGGGACTCGATGTTCCCCGTGGACTGCTCCTTGGCCTTGTCCGCCGCGGCCTTCGTGTCGAAGACGGCGACGCCGACCGTCACCGCGACCCCGTCCCGCACGTACGTGGCCCGCAGCACCTGGCGGCAGCCGTTGCCGGTGAGGACGGAGCCGAGGCCGCCCTGCGCGGCCGTGGCGCAGTCCTCGTCAGTGGCCGTGGCGGTGCGGTCGTACTTGCGCTTGTCGAGGGACGGCTTGCTGTGCGGGAACAGCGTCTTCGTGCTCAGCGGGGCCTTGTCCTTCTCCGCGCTCGCTATGAACTCCCGCGGGTTCGGCGGAGGCGGCGGGGCGACCTGCGAGAACGACGGCTCGGGCGACCCGGAGGCGCTCGGGAGCTTCTGCGCGGAGGGCAGGCCGGAGCCGCCCTTGCTCTTGTTCGAGCCGACGACGAGCGCCGCGACGGTGCCGGCGACGGCGACCGTGGCCAGCGCGCCGCCACCGATCAGCAGCCACTTGCGGCGGCGGCCGCGGGCGGCGGTGGTGTCGGCGAGGGCGTCCCAGTCGGGGGTCTGCGAGGCCTGGCCCGGGACGGCGGGGCCCCACGGCGCCGGCGGCTGGGGCAGCGGCTGCGGCTGTGCCTGCGCCTGCGGTGAAGGCTGCGGCGCCTGCTGCGCGGGCTGCGGGTGGGGCTGCGGCGACAGGTCCGGCGGCGGACCGAACTGCCCCGCCGGAGGCATCGGCTGCCCGCCCGGCGAGGGCACCGGCGGCGGACCCGGCTGCTGGTGCGGCTGCTGCGGATCCCCCGGGGCCCCGTACGGCCCTCCCTGCCCAAAGCTCATGGCGTGCATCGTAAACCGCGGAAACGCGTTGGTCGCCCCCTGTGGAAACAGGGAGAATCCCGCCCATGGGACATGTCGAAGCGGGCCATCTGGAGTACTACCTCCCCGACGGAAGGGTGCTCCTCGGCGACGTCTCCTTCCGCGTGGGCGAGGGGACCGCGGTCGCCCTCGTCGGCGCCAACGGCGCGGGCAAGACCACGCTGCTGCGCCTGATCGCGGGCGAGCTGCAGCCGCACGGCGGCGCGGTCTCGGTCAGCGGCGGGCTCGGCGTGATGCCGCAGTTCGTCGGCTCGGTCCGGGACGACCGCACCGTCCGCGACCTGCTGGTCTCCGTCGCCCAGCCCCGTATCCGCGAGGCCGCGAAGGCCGTCGACGAGGCCGAGCTCGCGATCATGGAGCAGGACGACGAGGCGGCGCAGATGGCGTACGCGCAGGCGCTCTCCGACTGGGCCGAGGCCCGCGGCTACGAGGCCGAGACCGTGTGGGACATGTGCACCACGGCCGCGCTCGGCGTCCCGTACGAGAAGGCGCAGTGGCGCCAGGTCCGCACGCTCTCCGGCGGCGAGCAGAAGCGGCTCGTCCTGGAGTCCCTGCTGCGCGGCCCGGACGAGGTCCTGCTGCTGGACGAGCCGGACAACTACCTCGACGTCCCCGGCAAGCGCTGGCTGGAGGAGAAGCTGCGCGAGACGAAGAAGACGGTGCTCTTCGTCTCCCACGACCGCGAGCTGCTGGCCCGCTCCGCCGAGAAGATCATCAGCGTCGAGCCGGGCCCGGCGGGCAGCGACGTCTGGGTGCACGGCGGCGGCTTCGCCACCTACCACGAGGCGCGGAAGGAGCGGTTCGCCCGCTTCGAGGAGCTGCGGCGGCGCTGGGACGAGAAGCACGCCCAGCTGAAGAAGCTCGTGATCACGCTGCGGCAGGCGGCCGCGGTCAGCCACGAGATGGCCTCGCGGTACGCCGCGGCCCAGACCCGGCTGAAGAAGTTCGAGGAGGCGGGCCCGCCGCCGGAGCCGCCGCGCGAGCAGGACATCCGGATGCGGCTGCGCGGCGGACGCACCGGCGTGCGGGCCGTGACCTGCGAGAAGCTGGAGCTCACGGGGCTGATGCAGCCGTTCGGCCTGGAGGTCTTCTACGGGGAGCGGGTCGCGGTCCTGGGCTCGAACGGCTCGGGCAAGTCGCACTTCCTCCGCTTGCTGGCGGGCGAGGACGTGGCGCACACCGGCTCCTGGAAGCTGGGCGCGCGGGTCGTCCCCGGGCACTTCGCGCAGACGCACGCCCACCCCGAGCTGCTGGGCCGCACGCTCGTCGACATCCTGTGGACGGAGCACGCCAAGGACCGCGGCGGGGCGATGTCCGCCCTGCGGCGGTACGAGCTGGAGAAGCAGGGCGACCAGCCCTTCGAGAAGCTCTCGGGCGGGCAGCAGGCCCGCTTCCAGATCCTGCTGCTGGAGCTGGCCGGGACGACGGCCCTGCTGCTGGACGAGCCCACGGACAACCTGGACCTGGAGAGCGCGGAGGCCCTCCAGGAGGGCCTGGAGGCGTACGAGGGGACGGTGCTCTGCGTCACACACGACCGCTGGTTCGCCCGTACGTTCGATCGCTTCCTGGTCTTCGGAGCGGACGGTCGCGTCCGCGAGGTGCCGGAGCCGGTGTGGGACGAGGGCCGGGTGGCGCGCAGCCGGTGACCGTGCGGGCGACCGCCTGCGGCGGTGTCCTCAAGAAGCGCCGGACGGGCTGGAACGTTGGTGAGCCCGCTCATGAAGTTCGGCCCGTCCGGCGCTTGGGGACGAGGCCCGCAGGGCCGGTGCGGGTAGCCGCGCCCGCGCACCGGTGGGACCATGTGTTTTGACCCCGCCGGTGGGCGCCCGGTACTCTACGAGTTCGTTATGCGTATTGGCTTGGTCGTTCTCACGCGAGGGGCCCTTACGCTTGCCCACCAGAGTGGCCGCCAGCGGCCCGCACCCGGGTTGCGTCCCCGGAGTGCGTCCCTCGCCGGCAGCCGCCTCAGGCGGGCCGTGTCAGGACCCACTCACTGAAGAAGCGAAGGCTACGACCGTGCGTACGTTCAGCCCCAAGCCCGGCGATGTCCAGCGCCAGTGGCACATCATCGACGCGCAGGACGTCGTCCTGGGCCGTCTGGCCTCTCAGGCCGCCTCCCTGCTGCGCGGCAAGCACAAGCCTGTGTACGCCCCGCACATGGACATGGGTGACTTCGTCGTCATCATCAACGCCGACAAGGTTCACCTGTCCGGCAACAAGAAGACCCAGAAGATGGCGTACCGCCACTCTGGCTTCCCGGGTGGTCTGCGCTCCGTCCGTTACGACGAGCTGCTCGACAAGAACCCCGAGAAGGCCGTCGAGAAGGCGATCAAGGGCATGCTGCCCAAGAACTCCCTCGGCCGTCAGATGCTCTCGAAGCTGAAGGTCTACTCGGGCGCCGAGCACCCGCACGCCGCCCAGCAGCCGCAGCCGTTCGAGATCACCCAGGTCAAGCAGGGCTAAGTCCCGGCCACCGCCGAACCAGAAAGTCTGAGGAGAATCGTGGCTGAGACCACCGCCGAGATGCCGGTCGAGGGCGTCGAGGAGTACACCACCGAGACCGAGGTCGTTGAGTCGGAGTACACCTCCGAGTCCCTCGCGTCCCGCTTCGGCGACCCGCAGCCGGCCGCCGGCCTGGGCCGTCGCAAGAACGCCATTGCCCGTGTCCGGATCGTTCCGGGCTCCGGCAAGTGGAAGATCAACGGTCGCACCCTTGAGGACTACTTCCCCAACAAGGTGCACCAGCAGGAAGTCAACGAGCCCTTCAAGGTGCTCGAGCTCGACGACCGCTACGACGTCATCGCCCGCATCTCGGGTGGCGGCGTCTCCGGCCAGGCCGGCGCCCTGCGCCTCGGCGTGGCCCGCGCGCTGAACGAGGCGGACGTGGACAACAACCGCGGCCCGCTGAAGAAGGCCGGCTTCCTGAGCCGCGACGACCGTGCGGTCGAGCGCAAGAAGGCCGGTCTGAAGAAGGCCCGCAAGGCTCCGCAGTACAGCAAGCGCTAATCACGCGGCTTCGCTGCTTCTGCTCGAACGCCCCGGCGGCACGCTCCGTGCCCGCCGGGGCGTTTCGGCTATCGGTCACCCGGGACGTATCGGCGTATACCTGAAGTCAACGTTCCGGTTCCGGACCCGACACTTTTGATTGCGGGGCCCGTTCACAGGCAGGCCCCGTATCCGCGCGTTTTTCGGAGGACACCAGTGGGACGACTCTTCGGTACGGACGGTGTGCGCGGCGTCGCCAACGCCGATCTGACGGCCGAGCTCGCACTCGGCCTGTCGGTCGCTGCGGCGCACGTGCTCGCCGAGGCGGGGACGTTCGAGGGCCACCGCCCGGTGGCCGTCGTGGGCCGTGACCCGCGTGCGTCCGGGGAGTTCCTGGAGGCCGCCGTCGTGGCCGGCCTGGCCAGCGCCGGCGTCGACGTGCTGCGGGTGGGCGTGCTGCCCACGCCCGCCGTCGCCTACCTCACCGGCGCGCTCGGCGCCGACCTCGGCGTGATGCTCTCCGCGAGCCACAACGCCATGCCCGACAACGGCATCAAGTTCTTCGCCCGCGGCGGCCACAAGCTCGCCGACGAGCTGGAGGACCGCATCGAGCAGACCTACCGGGCGCACGCCTCCGGCGAGCCCTGGGACCGTCCCACCGGTGCCGGCGTCGGCCGCGTCCGCGAGTACGACCAGGGCTTCGACAACTACGTCGCCCACCTCATCGGTGTCCTCCCCAACCGCATGGACGGCCTGAAGGTCGTCATCGACGGCGCCCACGGCGCCGCGGCCCGCGTCTCCCCGGAGGCCTTCGCCCGCGCCGGCGCCGAGGTCATCACCATCGGCACCGAGCCCGACGGCCTCAACATCAACCACGAGTGCGGCTCCACCCACCTGGACAAGCTGCGGGCCGCCGTCGTCGAGCACGGCGCCGACCTGGGCGTGGCCCACGACGGCGACGCCGACCGCTGCCTCGCCGTGGACCACAAGGGCAACGAGGTCGACGGCGACCAGATCCTCGCCGTCCTCGCCCTCGCGATGCGCGAGTCGGGCTCGCTGCGCAAGAACACCGTCGTCGCGACCGTCATGTCCAACCTGGGCTTCAAGCTGGCCATGGAGCGCGAGGGCGTCGAGCTCGTCCAGACGGCCGTCGGCGACCGCTACGTCCTGGAGGAGATGAAGGCGCACGGCTTCGCCCTCGGCGGCGAGCAGTCCGGCCACGTCATCGTCCTCGACCACGCCACCACCGGCGACGGCACGCTGACCGGCCTGATGCTGGCCGCCCGCGTCGCCGCCACGGGCCGCTCCCTCGCGGACCTGGCCGGCGTGATGGAGCGCCTGCCGCAGATCCTCATCAACGTCCGCGACGTCGACAAGACGCGCGTGAAATCCTCCGAGGAGCTCGCCGCCGCCGTCGCCGCCGCCGAGGCGCAGCTGGGCTCCACCGGCCGGGTGCTGCTGCGCCCCTCCGGCACCGAGCCGCTCGTCCGGGTGATGGTGGAGGCCGCCGACATCGAGCAGGCCCGCACCGTGGCCCAGGAACTGGCCGACGCGGTCAAGTCGTCCCTGGGCTGAGCCGGTGGGCCGCCGGACCGGTGGTCCGCCGGCCCCGCCCCGCGGTGGCGCATCGCCGTAGCGGCGGAAGAACGTGCCGGGTCCAGCCCGCGCACTTCTTCCGCCGCGGAACGGCTTCGGTCAGCTTTTGGGGCCGCTTCCCGCCGCGGAGCGGCCCCGCTGCCGCGCCCAGAACCACTTCTGCGCGGCGAGCGTGAGCGTGCCCGCCACCACGATCCCGGCGAGGTTCAGCGCCAGCTGGACCGCCGACCCGCGGGTCTCCGCCCAGTCCCCGTAGGACAGGGCGACCGCCGCGTTCGCCGCCGCCGGCACCGTCGTCACCGAGATCGCCACGCCGATCAGCGCGCCCGACTTCGCCGACGTGAGGGACAGGATCCCGGCGATGCCGGCGAGGAACGCCACCACGAAGGAGAAGGCGTCCGGCTGCCAGATGAAGGACGTCTGGGGGCGGGGGGCCAGGAACTTCGCCTCGTGGAAGAGTCCCAGCGCGTCCATGAGGACGCTGAAGCCGCCGGTCAGCGCCATCGCCACGGGGAAGCCGACGAGCAGCGCGGCCATCGACCGCCAGGCCAGCCGGGGTGCCCGCCGCACGATCGCCGTGCACAGCCCGGCCAGCGGGCCGAACTCCGGGCCCACCGCCATCGCGCCCACGATCAGGATCGCGCTGTCCATGATCACGCCGCAGGCGGCCAGCATCGTCGCCACCGTCAGGAACGCCAGGAAGGTGACGGTGAGCGTCGACTCCTCGTGCGTCTCGTCGACGAGCGACTCCCACACGATCGCGTCCGCGCCCGAGCCGGGTGCGGCCAGCTCGGCGTGCTGCGCGCGCCGGGACAGGCTCAGGTCGACCTCTTCGACCGCGATCGCGCCGACCTCCGGCAGCCCGCTCGCGCGCAGCGCGCCCAGCAGCTCGTCGGCCGCCTCGCGCGCGACGTCGCACAGCACGATGTCGCCGTGCGGGTTGCGGGCCGCGCCGGGGATGACGGCCAGGTGGGTGGCGCCCACGGTGCGCTCGATGAGCCCGACGATGTCGTCGGTACGGGCGGGCGGGATGATCATCCGCAGGTGGAGCATGGGCGTCCCGGTGTGGTCGGTGGTGTCGTCAGAGCTTGCGCAGCGACAGCCGCTGCACCTTGTGGTCCGGCCCCTTGCGCAGGATCAGGTTCGACCGGCCGCGCGTGGGCGCCACGTTCTCCAGCAGGTTGGGCTTGTTGATGGTCCGCCAGTTGCGGCGCGCGTAGTCCAGGGCCTCCTCCTCGGAGACCTCGGTGTAGCGGCTGAAGTACGAGTCGGGGTCGGTGAAGGCCGTGGCGCGCAGCTTCTTGAACCGCTCGTAGTACCAGCGCTCGATGTCCTCCGCGCGCGCGTCCACGTACACGCTGAAGTCGAAGAAGTCGGCGAGCCCGACGCGCGTGCGGCCGTCCTTGCCGGGCATGGCCGGCTGGAGGACGTTGAGGCCCTCGATGATGAGGATGTCGGGGCGGTGCACGGTCAGCCGCTCGCCGGGCACGATGTCGTAGATCAGATGGGAGTAGACGGGGGCGGAGACCTCGTCCTTGCCCGCCTTCACGTCGGCGACGAAGCGGGTCAGGGCGCGCCGGTCGTACGACTCGGGGAAACCTTTCCGCGACATCAGGCCGCGGGCGTGCAGCTCGGCGTTGGGCAGCAGGAAGCCGTCCGTGGTGACCAGCTCCACGCGCGGGTGCTCGGGCCACCGGGCGAGCAGCGCCTGCAGGAGGCGGGCGGTGGTCGACTTGCCGACCGCCACGCTGCCCGCGACCCCTATGACGAAGGGCGTGCCGGGCTGGGAGTGGGAGCCGTGCCCGTCGCCCACGTCGCCCAGGAAGGTGTTCAGCGTGGCGCGCAGCCCGCTGGTGGCCTCCACGTACAGGTGCAGGAGCCGGGACAGCGGCAGGTAGACCTCGCGGACCTCGTCCAGGTCGACGACGTCCCCCAGGCCGCGCAGCCGCTCGACCTCCTCGGCGGTCAGCGGCAGCGGGGTGTCCTCGCGCAGGGCGCTCCACTCGGCGCGGGTCAGGTCCACATACGGGGACGAGTCGGCGCGGCGGCGCTGCTGCTCTGTGGTGGTCGGCACGGGCCCATTGTGCGCGGCCGGGGCGCGGTGCTCACTTCCGGGTGGCGGGAGCGGGCGTTCTCGTGGGGTTTGGGCGCCTCGTACGGGCGGTAACCGGCCCGCCTCGTTGGGTGAACTTTCATCCAACCCTGTACCTACTGACCGGTCAGGCACTACGTTCCGCTCGCAGGCCGCACCGCACCTGCCCCCCACGCGGCCGCATCACGCTAGGGACGGCCGTGTTCGCTCTCCGAAACCACCCCCGCAGCCTCCGCCGGCGCTCCGCCGAGGCCGACCGGGAGGCCCTCGCCGCGCGCGTCTGCGCCGAGCTGGCCGACGACCTGCCCGACGAGGACCTCACCCAGGACCTGGACGACTGCCTCGACCGCTACGAGCTCGGCAGCAAGCCGCGCTGCGAGGAGGTCGAGTACCTGGAGATGGTGCAGGACGCGATCGACAGGATCGAGAGGGGCCGCTGAGGCGCGGCGGGTGACGGTGGTTGCGCCGTTGCCGCCACGCGCGGGGCCGCCCGGGCCGTAACCTGCTCCGCATGTGCGGAATCGTTGGCTATGTGGGAGGGCAGTCCGCCCTCGATGTCGTATTGGCGGGGCTGCGGCGGCTGGAGTACCGCGGCTATGACTCGGCCGGGGTCGCGGTGCTGGCCGACGGCGGGCTCGCCGCAGCGAAGAAGGCGGGCAAGCTCGCCAACCTGGAGAAGGAGCTGTCCGACCGGCCGCTGCCGTCCGGCCCGACCGGCATCGGCCACACCCGCTGGGCCACGCACGGCGCGCCCAACGACGCCAACGCCCACCCCCACCTGGACAACCCGGGCCGCGTCGCCGTCGTCCACAACGGCATCATCGAGAACTTCGCCGCGCTGCGGGCCGAGCTGGCCGAGCGGGGCCACGCGCTCGGCTCGGAGACCGACACCGAGGTCGTCGCCCACCTGCTGTCCGAGTCCTTCTCCTCCTGCGGCGACCTCGCCGAGTCGATGCGGCAGGTCTGCCGCCGCCTGGAGGGCGCGTTCACGCTGGTCGCGGTGCACGCGGACGAGCCCGACGTGGTCGTCGGCGCGCGCCGCAACTCCCCGCTCGTCGTCGGTCTCGGCGACGGCGAGTCCTTCCTCGCCTCCGACGTCGCCGCGTTCATCGAGCACACCCGCGAGGCCGTCGAGCTGGGCCAGGACCAGGTCGTCGAGCTGCGCCGCGACGGCGTGACCGTCACCGGCTTCGACGGGGCGCCCGCGGACGTCCGCCCGTACCACGTCGACTGGGACGCCTCGGCCGCCGAGAAGGGCGGCTACGACTACTTCATGCTCAAGGAGATCGCCGAGCAGCCGAAGGCCGTCGCGGACACCCTGCTGGGCCGGATCGACGCCGCGGGGACGCTGGCGCTGGACGAGGTGCGGATCCCGGCGTCCGTGCTGCGCGAGGCCGACAAGATCGTCATCGTGGCGTGCGGCACGGCGTACCACGCGGGGATGATCGCCAAGTACGCGATCGAGCACTGGACCCGGATCCCCTGCGAGACCGAGCTGGCCAGCGAGTTCCGCTACCGGGACCCGATCCTGGACCAGCGCACGCTGGTGATCGCCATCAGCCAGTCCGGCGAGACGATGGACACCCTGATGGCGCTGCGGCACGCACGGGAGCAGGGCGCGAAGGTCCTCGCCATCTGCAACACCAACGGCTCGACGATCCCGCGCGAGTCGGACGCGGTCCTGTACACGCACGCCGGCCCGGAGGTGGCCGTCGCGTCGACGAAGGCGTTCCTCACACAGCTGGTGGCCTGCTACCTCGTGGCGCTGTACCTGGGGCAGGTGCGCGGCACCAAGTGGGGCGACGAGGTCGTCTCCGTGATCCGCGAGCTGTCGCAGATCGCCGGGCAGGTGGAGGAGGTCCTGAAGACCATGGAGCCGGTCCGCGAACTGGCCCGCTCCCTGGCGGACAAGAACACGGTCCTGTTCCTCGGCCGGCACGTGGGCTATCCCGTGGCCCTGGAGGGCGCGCTGAAGCTCAAGGAGCTCGCGTACATGCACGCGGAGGGCTTCGCGGCGGGCGAGCTCAAGCACGGGCCGATCGCGCTGATCGAGAAGGACCTGCCGGTGGTGGTGGTCGTGCCGTCGCCGCGGGGCAGGTCCGTCCTCCACGACAAGATCGTGTCGAACATCCAGGAGATCCGGGCGCGCGGCGCGCGGACGATCGTGATCGCCGAGCGGGGCGACGAGGCGGTGCGCCCGTACGCCGACCACCTCGTCGAGATCCCGCGGACGCCGGTGCTGCTGCAGCCGCTGGTGGCCACGGTGCCGCTGCAGGTCTTCGCGTGCGAGCTGGCGACGGCCCGCGGCAACGAGGTCGACCAGCCGCGCAACCTCGCGAAGTCGGTGACCGTCGAATGATCGTGGGAGTCGGCATCGACGTCGCCGAGATCGACCGCTTCGACGCCGCCCTGAGGCGTACGCCCGGGATGGCGGCGCGGCTGTTCGTGGAGCGGGAGCTGTACCTGCCGAGCGGGGAGCGGCGCGGCATCGCGTCCCTCGCGGTCCGCTTCGCCGCGAAGGAGGCCCTGGCCAAGGCGCTGGGTGCGCCGGGGAACCTGCTGTGGACGGACGCGGAAGTGACGACGGAGGCGAGCGGTCAGCCGCGGCTGGTGGTGTCGGGGACGGTCGCGGCGCGGGCCGAGGAGCTCGGCGTGACGTCGTGGCACGTGTCGCTGAGCCATGACGCGGGGGTCGCTTCCGCGGTGGTGATCGCGGAGAAGTAGCGGAGAAGCGGCGGTTACGCGCTCAGGCCCGGCAGCTTGCCGGAGGTCTCGTCGTCCGCCGGCAGGCAGACGACGAGGCTGAGCCCCGGCGCGTCGGCGGCGTTGAGCTTCACGTAGTCGAAGGAGAGGCGCCCGAGGCGCGGGTGGTCGAACCCGCGCCGGGCGGGCCGGAAGTCGGCGACGTCGTGGGTGTCCCACCACGTGCGGAACTCCTCGCTCGCGGCGCGCAGTTCGCGGGTGAGCGCCTCGAAGCGCGGGTCCCCGGCGTGCCGGTCGGCGCCCGCGCGGTACTGCTCCAGCAGTGCGCGGGCCTGGGCGTCCCAGTCGGCGAGGAGGGCTCGCGCGCGGGGCTCCAGGAAGGTGAACCGGAGCAGGTTGCGATCGGCGGGCGCCCACGCGGCCGGGTCGCCGAGGAGCCCGGCTTCGGCGCGGTTCCAGGCGGCGAGGTCCCAGGTGGGCGTGACCAGGTACGCCGGGTGGGGGTCGAGCGCGTCGACGAGGCGCTGCAGCCCGGGAGTGGGCGCTGCCCCCGAAGGCGCGTCCGCGGGCGCGGGTGTCTCCTCCGCGAGGGCGAAGAGATGCCGCGTCTCGGCCGGTGAGAGCAGCAGCACGCGCGCGAGGCTGTGCAGCACCTGACGGCTGACGGTGATCTCGCGCGCCTGCTCCAGCCACGTGTACCAGGTGACACTGATCCCGGAGAGCCGCGCGACCTCCTCGCGGCGCAGACCGGGCGTACGGCGGCGGGGGCCGGGGAGGATGCCGGCGTCGCGCGGGGTGACGCGCTCGCGTCGCGACCGGAGGAAGTCGGCGAGGGCGCGGCGGCGGTCCATGGCTCCTCGGGGGTCCTCGGTTCCCCGGCGCGGTCCGGGGCGGCGGCGCCACCAGCATATTCGGCGCGCCAACGGCCCCCGGAACGGGGCTCTCCGTTCACCCGTCCCCCAGCGTAGGGCAGTTGGCCTGTCACAGGGCAGGAGTACGGTTTCCGTGTCACGTCAGAAACGGAGCCGCGTATGCCCCCGCACCTTGACGAACACACCGGCGCACGGATCGCCCGCGCGCGGAAGGTCCGCCGCCTGACCCGGCGCGAGTTGTCGGACCTGGCTCACGTCTCCTACAGCACCCTGACCAAGGCCGAGCAGGGTGCTCTGCCGGCAAGTCCTTCGGTCATCGGGGCGCTGGCCCGTGCGCGACCTGACGATTACTGCGTGACCCAGGAGCGGAGCCGGGCCGCTGTTGCGCGCAGGGTCAGTTCGTTTTCGAGGACGCCGGTGACCAGCGTGGCCATGCCGCCTGTAGGTGGCTTGACCGGCTCGCCGGACTCGCGCATGTAGCGGACGGCCAGAGCGCTGGCGACCAGGCCGTTGTAGTCCGCCAGGGGCCGCAGAGCGACGAACGTCTGGAGCAGGACCGCTGCGCGGACGGGGACCTCGACGTAGAAGGGCTCACCTGCGTGCAATTCGTAGGCGTGCCGGTAGACGGCGGTCGCGAGCGCGCCCCAGTCGTCGATGCCGAGCTCGCGCCCCGATTGCTGCTCGAACTGCTGGAGTGCGTCCTCGATCCAACGGGCGTCGACCCGTAGGAACATCAGCGGCTACCTGCCTCGAAGGTCTCTTCGAACTCGGCCAGAAGCTCGGTCATGTCGTCGACGAGGCCGGAGACGAATGAGTCGCGGACGGGGTCGACCTCGCTCTCGACAAGTCCCGAGACGTACGCCTGCACGGTTACGCCGTTGCGGTCGGCGCGGGCCTTGAGCAACTCGTGCGTACGCGGTTTGACTCTGACGTTCAGCTGCTTCAGTTCAGTCGCCATGGGGGCAGCATAGCAATTGCTAGCGCGTGAGGTGTGGGCTGCTCAGGGCCATGTTGCGGTTGACGCCCGTCCAGCGCCACGCTGGGGCGGGGATGGCGGCCCGGACGAGCTGGGCGGAGAGGGGCTGTACGCGATAGTCGTCCCGGCCTCGTGGCCGCCGTCCCGCCGGGCGCACCACTGCACCGAGGTCGCACGGGCCGAGCTGTGGACCGGCCGTACGGACGCGGCTTTCAGGAACCTGCAGCTTGCCCGGAAGGTGGCGCCGCAGCAGACGCGCTACCACCCGACGGTGCGGGAGACGTTCGCGGGGCTGGAGTCGGCGCGGCGGCGGATGCCCGAGACGTTCAGCAAATACGGGGCCTGGTTGGGTAGGTGACGGGGCGTAGGGGCACGCCTTTGCCGCGCTGGTTGCAGGGTTGCCCGGGGCTGCTGCCGGGGTTGACGGTGAACTCGCCGCGGCGGCCTGACGCGCTGCGGGGCGCGGCTGCGTAGTTTCCAGGCGTGGGAAATCCAGCAACCCGGCAACGGGGGACGCCGGCGCCCGGGTTCGGTGAATGCCGAGCGCATCTGCTTGCCGTTCACGGCCAGGACGACGCCGAGCAGCAGCACCCCGCACGCGGCCTGTTCCGCCTTCAGCCACGCCGGGAACGTGCCGGGCAGAGCGACGATGGCGGCGATCGCCACCGCCATGGCCGCCGAGGACAGGCGCAGCCGGAGGTGCGAGCGGCTGTGGCCGCGGGCCGTCCGGGCGGCGAAGGAGGCCATGAGCAGCGACGCGGCGACGACGATGCCCGCCCGGACCCGGACTGCACCGGTCACGACCCCAGGGCCCCGGGGGACTGCGCCGGGTCATCCGTAAGGGGATCCACCATGGGCATCGGGGCCGGGGCTAGTCGGAGACGCAGACGTTTCCGGAGGCCTCGTTGAGCAGGCCGACGATCTGGATGGGGAAGGAACACAGCGTCACGGGCACGCGGATGGGGATCTGGATCGTGTTGCCCGAGATGACGCCGGGGGACTTGGCGGCGCCGCCGACCGCGACGCTGTCGGCGGTGGCCGCGCCCGAGGCGGCGAGGAGCGTGGCGGTGGCGGCCGCGGTGGCGGCTTTGGCGGAGGGGGTCATGGGAGCTCCCGGGGATGGGGGGTTGTGGCGCGGAAAGTCTCCCGCATAACTCTCCCTTTTTGTCTCATTTGTCGCGTGTGCCGTTCGGACCCCGAACCTAGACTCGCCGCCCATGACGGCAGGAGACTCTCTGGCCACGGTCCAGCGGTCCATGGGCGACCCGTCCCTGGTGCACCCGCTGTGGCCTCCGCTCACGCAGGGCTGCCCCTCGACGAGTACGGCCGAACTGGCCTACCCCGTAGAGGTGGACTACGCCTACGACCAGGCCGACCCCGGCCTCTTCGCCCCCGCGGCAGCCGCCGCCCGCAGCACCGGGCTCGACCGCTGGGCGCCGCTGCTCCCACCCCTCGGAACGCCCGGCCTCGGGGAGGGACACACGCCCCTGGTCCCCGTGGCGGACGGGGTGTACGTCAAGGACGAGTCCCGGAACCCCACCTGGAGCCACAAGGACCGGCTCAACCGCTGCGCGGTCTCCGCCGCCGCGGGCGTCGGCGCGCCCGGCGTCGTCGTCGCCTCGTCGGGCAACCACGGCGCGTCCGCCGCGGCCTACGCGGCCCGCGCCGGGCTGCGGTGCGTCGTGCTGGCACCGGCGGCGTTGCCGGCGGCGGCCGACGCGTTCCTCCACGCCTACGGGGCGGTCGTCCTGCCCGTGCCGCAGGAGGCGCGGTGGCCGCTGATGCGGCGGATCAGCGAACGGCTGGGACTCCATCCGGTCAGCAACCTCACGGTCACCCACACCGGGCACCCCTTCGGCCCCGAGGGCTACAAGACCATCGCCTACGAGATCTTCACCGAGATCGGCGTGCCGGCGGCCGTGTTCGTCCCCACCGGCTACGGCGAGTGCCTCTTCGGGGTCTGGAAGGGCTTCGCCGAACTGCGCCGGCTCGGCCTGAGCGCGACGGTGCCGAGGATGTTCGCCTGCGAGCCGGCGGCCGGCGGGCCGCTGGCCGCCGCGGTGCGGCAGGGGCTGCCGGCGGCGCGCGTGACCTGCGGGCCGACCGACGCCTACTCGATCGCCTGCCCGGTCGGGGGCTACCGCGGGGTACGGGCGGTCCGGGAGAGCGGCGGCGGGGCTCTGCTCGTCACGGACCGGCAGATGCGGGAGGCCCGGGAGGAGCTGGCCCGCCAGGGGATCTGGGCCGAACTGTCCGGCGCGGCCTCCCTCGCCGGCCTGCGCTCCCTGCCGGCCGGGGGCGCCGGCGAGGGGCCCGTCGTCTGCGTCTCCACCTCCAGCGGCTTCAAGGACCGCACGGCCGGCGCCACGGCCTCCGGGGCCTCCGGGGTCTCCGGGGTCTCCGAGGTGATCGAACCGACGTGGGAGGAGGCGTACCGTCGGCTGCGGGCAGCCGGGCTGGAGGGCTGACGCGCCGGGTCCGGCGGACTCCGGGGAATCCGGTGTTGACTCTCCAGCGACCGGAGACTCCAAGGTGAGGGACATGGACGACGACACCTCGTACTCCTCGGGCTCCCTGCACTCGATCGGGGAGCTGGCCCGGCTGACCGGGCTGACGGTCAGGACGATCCGGTTCTGGTCCGACACGGGTGTGGTGCCGCCGACCGACCGCACACCCGCGGGCTACCGCCTCTACGGCCCCGACGCGCTCGCGCGTCTCGGTCTCGTGCGGACGCTGCGCGATCTCGGGGTGGGGCTGCCCGTCATCCGGCAGGTGCTGGAGCGGGAGATCACCGTCGCCGAGGTCGCGGCCGTCCACGCCGAGGCCCTGGACGTGCAGATCCGCACCTTGCGGTTGCGTCAGGCCGTGCTGCGGGCGGTGGCCGGGCGCGGGTCGACACCGGAGGAGATGGAACTCATGCACAAGCTCGCGACCCTGTCGGACCGGGAACGGCGCCGGCTGATCAACGAATTCATCGACAGCGCCTTCGAGGGCCTGGACGTCGACCCCGACTTCCTCGCCTCGATGCGGGGCGGCATGCCCGAACTCCCGGAGAACCCCTCGCAGGAGCAGCTCGACGCCTGGGTGGAGCTCGCGGAGCTCGTCCAGGACGAGGGGTTCCGGGCCGGGATCCGGCGGGCGGCCGAGGACCAGACGCGCGTGTGGAAGGAGTCCGGGCGGCCCGACGGCGAGCGGACGAAGCGGGCCGCGCAGGTGATCAAGGAGAGGTCGGAGGCCGCGCGGCGGGCCGGGGTCGCGCCGGACGGCCCGGAGGCCCTGCCGTACGTCGACGAGCTCGCCGCCGTCCTCGCGGAGGTCTCGGGCCGCGAGGACGGGCCGGAGTTCCGGGCCTGGCTGCTGGAGCGGCTGGAGACGGGCAACGACCCGCGCTACGGCAGGTACTGGCGGCTCGTGGCCGTGATCAACGGCTGGACGCTGCCGGACATGGAGCCGGCGACGGAGTGGTTCACGGCCGCACTGCGGGCGGCGGTGCGCGCGTAGGCGGACGGTCCGGGAGGCCGGTCCGGGGGCCGGTCTGGTCTGTGGACCCTGAGCGGGCGGGAGACCGTCCCGCCCGCTCGGCCCATCCGTGCTGACGCTCCCCGGCCGGCGGGCGTGGAATGGCTGACGGTCATACCGGTATGTACCGTGCGTAACAAGTGAACACCTACGGTGATGCCGGGATGGGAGTCGTCATGTCCATGCTGCTGATCAGGGGGAAGTTCAGGGTGGAGGGGGGCGCCAAACCGGACGGCGACACCCTCCCGTTCATCCCGGACGACGTGGCCGACTGGAAGCTCGTGCCCGGGGACAGGCGGATCGTGCCCAAGGCCGACGGCCGCGCGAGCATCCGGCTCGAAGGAATCGACGCCCTGGAGACCCACTACGGCGAGAAGCCGCCGCACATCGAGCACCAGCCGCGGGGGCTCGCCCACGAGGCCGCGGACGAACTGCTGAAGTTCCTCGGCTTCGACACCGTCCTCCGGGCCGACGACGAGACCGTGGCCACCACGCCGGACGTCGTGCCCGGCTGGATCCTCACCCGGGGTGCCGACGCGTTCGGCCGCTGCGTGGCCTTCGTGGGCAAGGGCACCCCGCCCGTGTACAGCGGCTACTGGACCGACGTCGACGAGGACCTGCTGAAGCGGACCGCCAACCACCACCTGCTCCTGCTCGGCCTGGCCTACCCGACCTTCTACTCGGGCCTGCCCGTGTACCTGCGCGAGTTCCTCACCGACGCCTCGGAGAAGGCGAGGGCGTCCGCGAAGGGGGTGTGGGCGGTCGACAAGACCCTTGACGGGGTGAAGATCGCCGGAATGACCTCGCTCACGGACGACAAGACCGGCGCGGTGATCCTTCCGAAGCTGTTCCGCCGTCTGAAGGA
Source organism: Streptomyces sp. XH2 (assembly GCF_049725035.1). Classification (NCBI taxonomy): domain Bacteria; kingdom Bacillati; phylum Actinomycetota; class Actinomycetes; order Kitasatosporales; family Streptomycetaceae; genus Streptomyces; species Streptomyces sp. XH2. Next base: position 185,595 of record NZ_JBMMMZ010000013.1, read on the forward strand.
CTACCTGGACTTCATGGGCGCCGACTCGTCGCTGTCCTGCTTCCGCGCCTTCCTGGCCGGGGCCTCGGACGACGAGTACCGCCTCCTCCCGGATTCCGGGAAGCTCCACAGGGGTTTGCAGGACATCGTCGAGGTCACCGCCGACAACACCGTGAAGATGACCCGCCCGGCCAGGGAGATCGTCTTCAAGGAGAAGTGAGCGGGAGCCCGTCGGTGCCGGCACCGGCATCGGTGCCGGTGCCGTTCTCGGCAAGGGCCTCGCGTCCGTCCCCTCGGACGGTGAGGCCCTCGTCCCCTCAGGCCGTGAATCCTCCGTCCACCTCGATCGCCCGGGCCGCCAGGTACGGCGCGCGGACGTTCACCGCGACCGTCCGGTCGAACTCCTCCGCCCCCAGCTCCTCGACGGGCCCCACGGGGAACAGGCCCACGTTGTTCACCAGGATGTCGAGCCGGCCGAACGCCGCGGCCGCCCGGTCCACCGCGCCGGTGACGGCGCCGGCGTCGCCGCTGTCGGCCCGCACGGCCAGGGCCCGGCGCCACCGTCTCCACTTCCACGGAACCCCCTCTCATCACAGCAGTCCTGACGTATCGTCGGTTGGCGGAAACGCGGTCGTACGGGAGCGGAACCGCGGTCGTACGGGAGTCGTAAGGGGATCGGACGGGATACGGGTGCACCCGGCGAAGGAACGCATTGCAGCGGTCTTCGGACGCAGTCAGGGCAGCGGCTACCTCCTCGCCCCGAACCTCGTCCTGACGGCCGCACACGTGATCGGCGACTGCGCGCACCCGCGCGCGATCGTCCCCGGCGGAACCGGCCAGGTGCGCTGCAGGGTGGTGTGGGCGCGCGACGACAACCGGCGGTGCGACGTCGCCCTGCTCGTCGGCGAGCGCGACCTCGTCCCCGGGGACGTCGCCGCGGCCTTCGCGCCCCTCGTCTGGGGCCGCGCCTACGACCTGCGGGTCTGGTCCGGCGCCCAGGCCGTCGGCTTCCCGCACGTCCAGCGGGACGCGGCCGGCGAGCTCGACACCGAGCAGGTCGTCGGCTCCCTCAAACCCGGCAGCAACCTGCTCAGCGGCCGGCACGCCCTCGACAGCGAGCACGGCCCCCCGCTCCCGCCCGCCGACGGCGGCTCGCCCTGGGCCGGCATGTCCGGCGCCGCCGTCTTCGTGGAAGGCCTGCTCGCGGGCGTCGTCTGCGCCGACCCGCAGGGCTGGCGGCACGGCCGCCTCACGGTCACCCCGTCGGCCACGCTCTGGCAGGACTTCGCCTTCCTCAGCGCGTGCCTGCTCGAAGGGCACAAGCCCGAGTCCCGCTCCCTCGCCTCCCCGCGCCGGCTGGAGATCGAGGAGTTCGAACGCCGCCTGCGCGCCTACGTCGTCGAGAAGTCCGGCGAACTGACGATCATCGGCCTGACCCTCTCCGACGGCGAGGGCGAGACCTGGCCCCTGGACGCCGCGTACCTGAGTCTCGAACTCACCGGCGGCGGCGCGCAGAGCAGCGGTTACGCCGAGGCGCGCGGCCCGGACGAGTGGGCCGCCGAGAACTCCACGCCCTCCCCGAAACGCGCCGAGGAAGCCCTCGCCGGCCGCCGCCGCGTCCTCCTGCGCGGCGCCGCCGGCTCCGGCAAGACGACGCTGCTGCAGTGGCTCGCCACCCTCACCGCCCGCGGCGACCTGCCGCCCGGCCTCGGCCACCTCAGCGGCTGCATGCCGCTCACGCTGCCCCTCCGCACGCTCATCCGCCGCGGCGAACTCCCGCAGCCCGAGGAGTTCCTGGCCACGGCCGCCGGCCCGCTCGCCGGCCTGCCCGCCGCGCAGGGCTGGGTGACCCGCCGGCTCACCGAGGGCACGGCCCTGCTGCTGATCGACGGCGTGGACGAGGTCCCCGAGGCCGACCGCCGCCGCACCCTCGCCTGGGTCAAGGACCTCCTCGCCGCCTACCCCGACGCCCGCTACGTCATCACCACCCGCCCCTCCGCCGTACGGGAAGGCTGGCTCGCCGACGCCGGCTTCGCCGAACTGGAACTGCTCCCCATGAGCCGCGGCGACGTCATCTCCTTCATCGGCCGCTGGCACGACGCCGCGGGCGCCCGCCACCACGAACCGCTGCGCGCCTTCCGCGACGCCCTCACCACCGCCGTCGTCACCAAGCGCGACCTCGGCATGCTCGCCACCAACCCCCTGATGTGCGCCCTGATCTGCGCCCTCAACCGCTCCCGCAAGGGCTATCTCCCGCACGGCCGCATGGAGCTCTACCGCGCCGCCCTGGAGCTTCTGCTCGTACGGCGTGACCGCGAGCGCGGCGTGATGACCGGGGCGGACGGGCCGGAGCTGGAGCACGCCCAGCAGGTCGCCCTGCTGCAGAAGATCGCCTACTGGCTGATCCGCAACGGCCGTTCGGTCATCGAGTGGCACAAGGCCGTCGAGATCCTCGACCGGGCCCTCCCCGCCATGCCGGCCGTGGCCGCCCGGGGCGGCGCCGAGGACATCCTGCGCCATCTGGTGTTGCGCAGCGGCCTGCTGCGCCGCCCCACGACCGAGACCCTCGACTTCATCCACCGCACCTTCCAGGACTACCTGGGCGCCCGGGCCGCCGTGGACGACTGGGACTTCGACGTCCTCGTCAACCACGCCCACGACGCGCAGTGGGAGGACGTGCTGCGGATGGCGGTCGGGCACGCTCCGCCCCGCGCCCGCGCGGAGCTGCTGCGGATGCTGCTGGAGCGGGGCGACAAGGAGGCGGGTCATCGTGCCCGTCTCCATTTGCTGGCCGCTGCCTGCCTCGAACACGCGACGGAGGTGGACTGGGAGGTCCGCGCGCGGGTGGAGAAGGCCGCCGGGGAGCTGGTGCCTCCGCGGGATCTGGAATCGGCGAAGGAGCTGGCGGCGGCGGGGCAGGTGGTGCTGGACCTCCTCCCCGGCCCGGAGGGCCTCACGGACGAGGTCGCGCACGCGGTGGTGGTCGCGGCGACGACGGTGGCGGACGAGAAGGCGGTGCCACTGCTTTCGCGGTACGTGGATCACCCGCATCAGCAGGTGCGGGCGCAGCTCGCGTGGGCCTGGGACCGGTTCGGGACCGAGTCCTACGCGGAGGCGGTGATCGGACGGCTGGCGTACGAGGACGGGCTCGACTTCGTGGTGAAGACCGAGGAGCACCTCGCCGCGCTCAAGCGGCTCGGAGGGCGGCCGCGGGTGCAGCTACGGGACTGGCCGGCCGGCGGCGATCTGTCGGACCTGGCCACGCCGGTGCTCGAACACGTCACGTTCTGGGGGCACGGCGAGACCGTGGACCTGCGGGTGTTGCGCGGGTGCCCGCCGCTGCGGGGTTTGCGCGCGGTCGACTTCGGGCGCCTCCTCCACCTGGATGCGCTGGACACGACGGCCCTGCGGAGTCTGCACGTGTGGCTGGCCGAGTACTTCGACGGCCTCGATGCGCTGCGGCGCATGCCGCGGTTGCGCGAACTGACGCTGTCGGGGCGGATCTCGATGGACGGGTTGCGCTCCCGGGAGCTTCCGCTGCCCTCCGGGCTCCGCTGTCTGAACCTCGGGGCGGGCCCCTCTCTCCTCTCGCTGTTCTCGGGGCTGGAGAGGCTTACCGGCCTGGAGGAACTGGCGTTCCGGGCGTCCGGTGGCTACCGCGAGCACCTCGCCCTGGAATCCCTTCCGGCCCTGCGGTCCCTGCGGGTCTGGGGCGAGGACTTGAGGACCCTTGCGGAGGCGGCCCCCGTACCGCAGGTGCAGGAGCTCAACCTCACCGAGGCGTTCGGCCTCGCCGGGCTGGGCGACGTGCACCGCGCCTACCCCGGCCTCAAGGACCTCCGCCTCATCGACCCCATGATCAAGGACGACGACCCTCTCGACCTGGCCCCCCTCGCCGGCCTGGGGCCGCTGAAGATCCTCGTCCGCCACCCCGGCCCCGTCATCAACCAGGAAGCCCTCGCGGACGGCTGCGAACTGACCCTCCTCACCGACCGGAGGTGAGCATTCCCCTCCACACCCCCCGCAGCTCCTCCGCCACCCCCACCGCCGTAACCGGCGCGTCCCCCAGTTCCCGCGCCGCCAGCCCGTGCAGATACGCCCCCACCGATGCCGCGTCCCGCCCCGACAGCCCCGCTGCCAGCAGTGACCCCGTCAAGCCGGACAGCACGTCGCCGCTCCCGGCCGTCGCCAGCCAGGGCGTTCCCGTGGGGTTGACCCGCACCGTGTGGTGCCCCCGTGCGCCCGGGGCCGCTGCGATCAAGGTGGTGGAGCCCTTCAGGAGGGCCGTGGCGCCGAAGCGTTCGGCCAGGGCGCGGACCGCCGCCAGCCGTCCCGACTCGACCCGTTCGCGCGAGACGCCCAGCAGTGCGGCCGCCTCACCCGCGTGGGGGGTCAGCACGGTCTCCGCGGTCCGGCCCCGTACCGCGTCCGGCGACATCAGCCGCAGGCCGTCCGCGTCCACGAGCACGGGGACGTCCGAGGCCAGGACGTCCTCCAGCGCCTGCCGGGCGTCCGTGCCGTCGCCGAGGCCGGGGCCGACGACCCACGCCTGGACGCGGCCCGCCTTCGACGGGGGGCCGGCCGAGACGAGGGTCTCGGGGAAGCGGGCGATCACGGCGTCCGCGGCGGGGCCCGCGTAGCGGACCGCGCCCGCGCCGCCGTGCAGGGCGCCCGCGACGGCGAGGACGGCCGCGCCGGGGTAGCGGGCCGAGCCCGCGACGACGCCGACGACGCCCCGCCGGTACTTGTCGCTCTCCGCCTCCGGCCGCGGCAGCAGCGCCGCGACGTCCGCGTGCTGCAGGGCTTCGACGTCCGGCCGGGACGGCAGCTCCAGGCCGATGCCGACGAGCCGCAGCGCGCCCGCGTGCTCGCGCGCCGGGTCGATGAGGAGCCCGGGCTTGTACGAGCCGAAGGTGACGGTCGCGTCGGCGCGCACCGCCGTGCCCCGTACCTCGCCGGTGTCGGCGTCGACGCCGCTCGGCAGGTCGACGGAGACGATCACCGCGCCGCTGTCGGACGCGGCCCGGGCGAGCTGGGCCGCGTCGGGGCGCAGGCCGCCCTTGCCGCCGATGCCGACGATCCCGTCGACGACGAGGTCCGCGCTGCGGACGGCCCGGTCCGCGGCCTCGGCGGAGGCGACGCGTCCGCCGGCGGCGAGCAGGGCGGCGAGCCCCTCGGAGTGCGCCCGCTCGGGGTTCAGGAGCGCCGCGGTCACCCCGGCGCCGCGCCGGGCGAGCCGGGCGCCGGCGAAGAGGGCGTCGCCGCCGTTGTCGCCGCTGCCGACGAGCAGGGCGATCCGCGCCCCGTACACGCGCCGGAGCAGGCCGGCGCAGGCGGCGGCGAGCCCGGCGGCGGCGCGCTGCATCAGGGCGCCGTGGGGGAGCTGGGCCATGAGCGCGCGCTCGGCGGCCCGTACGGTCTCGACGCTGTAGGCAGTCCTCATGCCCTCAGTCTCACAACGGTGCGCCGTTCACGCCCCCGAAACGGCACCCGGGGCGCCCCGGAAAAGCCCCCCGAAATGACAGCCTGAGCCCCACCCCCCACCCCCTCCCCGGCCGTCCTGAGAGACTGACGTGGATGAACGAGACTCCGCTCCGCGCCCGCGAGACCCCGATGCGCGCCCGTGCCCTGGTCGACCTGGCCGCGCTGCGGGCCAACGTACGCACGCTCAAGGCCCGCGCGCCCCGGTCGCAGCTGATGGCCGTGGTCAAGGCGAACGCCTACGGCCACGGCGCGGTGCAGTGCGCCCGCGCGGCGCGCGAGGCCGGCGCCGAGTGGGTCGGCACGGCGACGCCGGACGAGGCGCTGGCGCTGCGCGCGGCGGGTGACACGGGCCGGCTGATGTGCTGGCTGTGGACGCCGGGCGGGCCGTGGCGCGAGGCCGTCGAGGCGGACGTCGACGTGTCGGTGAGCGGGGTGTGGGCGCTCGCGGAGCTCTGCGAGGCCGTACGGGCCGCGGGCCGTCCCGCCCGCGTCCAGCTGAAGATCGACACCGGTCTGGGGCGCAACGGCTGCCAGCCCGACGACTGGCCGGAACTGATCGCCACGGCGCGCGAGGCGGAGGACGCGGGCCTGGTGAAGGTGACCGGCATCTGGTCGCACTTCGCGTGCGCCGACGAGCCGGGCCACCCGTCCATCCGGGCCCAGCTGCGGGTCTTCCAGGACGCGGTGGCGTACGCGGAGCGGCAGGGCGTCGAGCCCGAGGTGCGGCACATAGCCAACTCGCCGGCGACCCTGACGATCCCCGAGGCGCACTTCGACCTGGTCCGGACGGGCATCGCGATGTACGGGGTGTCGCCGAGCCCCGAGGTCGGCACGCCGCAGGACTTCGGCCTGAAGCCGGTGATGACCCTGTCGGCGTACCTGGCGTCGGTGAAGCGGGTGCCGGGCGGCCACGGCGTCTCCTACGGGCACCACTACGTCACCCCCGGCCCCACGACCCTCGCCCTCGTTCCCGTGGGCTACGCGGACGGCATCCCGCGCGCGGGCTCGGGCACGGGCCCGGTGCTGGTGGGCGGCAAGTGGCGGACGGTGGCGGGCCGGGTGGCCATGGACCAGTTCGTGGTCGACCTGGGCGGCGACACGGCGCGCGTGGGCGACGAGGCGGTGCTGTTCGGGCCGGGCGACCGGGGCGAGCCGACCGCCGAGGACTGGGCGCGTGCCACGGGCACGATCGCCTACGAGGTCGTCACGCGCATCTCCCATCGGGTGCCGCGCGTCTACGTCGGTGAGAACGTGGACGAGAACGCGGACGGATACACCGGGTAAGTCCGGGTAGGTCCGGCAGGGCGCCGGACACCGATACGGACAGGCGCACGAGCACGACGAGTACGCGGACGTGGACATGCCGGAACGGGGACACGGGGGCGCGCGATGAGCAGGGACAGCGGGAGCGCGGGCACAGCGGCGGCCGAGGCCGCCGGGGCGATCGAGGCGATCGTCGGGAGCGGCGCGGCGCAGGGCGCGGGCGGCGGCTGGCGGCGCGGTGCGGGGGTCGCGGGCGCGGCGCTGGGCGTCCTGGCCGCGGGAGCCGCGGTCGGCGTGGCGGTCGAGCGGCTGACGGTCGGGCGCGGCATGCGCCGCAAGGCGCGGCTGGCCCTGGACTCGGCGGGCCCGTACGGGACGCTGCGGGGGACGCCGGGCACGGTGGTCGCCGAGGACGGCACGCGGCTGTACTACGAGGTGGACGAGCCGGGCGAGGAGGCGCCCGCCGCCGGCTCCGCCTCCCGGAGGCTGTTCGGCGGCCGGCGCGCGCCCGCCGCCCCGCCCCTCACGGTCGTCTTCAGCCACGGCTACTGCCTCAGCCAGGACTCCTGGCACTTCCAGCGCGCCGCGCTGCGGGCCGCCGGCGTCCGCGCGGTCTTCTGGGACCAGCGCAGCCACGGCCGCTCCGAGCGCAGCCGTACGGAGGCGGTCTCCATCGACCTCTTCGGCCGCGATCTCAGGGCCGTCATCGACGCCGCCGCCCCCGAGGGGCCGCTGCTGCTCGTGGGGCACTCGATGGGCGGCATGACGACGATGGCGCTGGCCGCGCAGCACCCCGGCCTGATCGCCGAGCGCGTCGTCGGCACGGCCTTCCTCGGCACGTCCTCGGGCGGGCTCGCGGAGAACACGTACGGGCTGCCGGCCGCCGGGATGAGCCTGGTGCGGCGGCTCGTCCTGCCGGGCGCGTTCAAGCTGATGGCGACCCGGCCCGAGCTGGTCGAGAAGGGCCGGCGGGCCACCGCCGACCTGTTCGCGGGCGTGCTCCGCTGGTACTCCTTCGGCTCGAAGGACGTGGACCCGGCGGTCGTGCGCTTCGCGGAACGGCTGATCGAGGCCACGCCGGTCGACGTCGTCGCGGCGTTCTACCCGGTCTTCGCCGAGCACGAGAAGCGGGAGGCGCTGTGCGCCTTCGAGCACCTGCCGGTGGTCGTCGTGGCCGGCGACAAGGACCTGCTCACGCCGAGCGAGCACAGCGAGGCCATCGCGGAGGCCCTGCCCGACGCCCGGCTCGTCCTCCTGGAGGACACCGGCCACCTGGTGATGCTGGAGCGGCCCGAGGTCGTCATCGCCCAGCTGGGTGACCTGCTCGCCGCGGCGGCGGACGGCGGGGCGCTGGAGCGCGGGCAGCGCGCGGCGGCGGGGGCGCGCGGCCGCGCCTGAAACGCGCCGGGGCGCGTGCGGGCCTACGCGCCGGGGCGGCCCGGCCCCGTACCATCGGCGGATATGAGCGCCCAGCCTGAGACGACCGCCGCCGCCCCGGAGACCCCGATGCCTGCCGAGACGCCTGCCGAGACCAGCGCAGAGCTCACGGTCAGCACCGCCGACGCCATGCGGGACCTGGGCCGCCGGCTGGCCGGCCTGCTGCGCCCCGGCGACCTGGTGCTGCTCACGGGCGAGCTCGGCGCGGGCAAGACGACCCTGACCCGCGGCCTGGGCGAGGGCCTCGGCGTCCGCGGCGCGGTCACCTCCCCGACGTTCGTCATCGCCCGCGTCCACCCGCACCTCTCCGGCGGCCCGGCCCTCGTCCACGTCGACGCGTACCGGCTCTCCGGCGGCCTGGACGAGATGGAGGACCTGGACCTCGACGTCTCCCTCCCCGAGTCCGTGGTCGTCGTGGAGTGGGGCGACGGCAAGGTCGAGGAGCTCTCCGACGACCGGCTGCACGTCGTCATCCACCGGGCGGTCGGCGCGAGCGCCGCGGACGCGGCGGACGTGGCCCACGCGGCGGAGGACACGGACGACGTGCGGAGCGTGCGGGTGACCGGCGTGGGGGCGCGCTGGGCGGGCGCGGACCTGTCGCAGCTCGGCTGAGGGCGCGCTGCCGCACGCCGCTGTACGTTCCGACAAGCCGTCGGCAAGATGTTGCATCGGCGGCTGCGGGCGTGGTCACATGGTAGGCAGAGACACGGTTAGGTCTACCTAACCTTGCCCAGATGCCCCCCAGGAGGCACCATGCCGGCACCAGAGCAGCCGCAGCCGCCGACCGAGCTCCGCTCGGAGCCCTCGGAGGAGAGGCCTCCGTCGATCCCGGCCCCGACCGCGGTCCCGACCTCGATGCGTGACCTGCTGGCTTCCTGCGCGGCGGCGGACGCGGTGTCGAAACCGCCGCGGTCACCGGAGGCACAGGGAGACGGCGAGCAGGACGCCGCGTAAGACGGCGAGCACGGCGCCGCGCAGAGACGAGCAGGACGCCGCTTGAATCTCAGCCCGTCTGGGGGCACCTCCCAGCGGTAGCTGGGGGAGATTGAGGACGACGCGCGTCAGGGCGGAGGGGGGCGGGGCGCAGCCCCGGACCGGGTCGCGCAGGGGGAACCCCTAAGCGACCACGACGACCTTCGTGCCGTTGACGGCGAAGTCCCACATCGCCCGCCCGTCCGCAGGACTCTCCCGCACCGCACCCGTCTTCTTGGTGCCCGAAGCGGGATCCGGCAGCGACCCGTCCACCGCCGCGCTGAAGCCGAAGACGACGCCCGCCGCGTTCTGGTGGAACCGCACCACGTGCTCGATGGCCTTGCCGTCCGAACCGGTGCCCGTGGCGTCCCGGGAGGTCACCTTGTAGGGGCCCGGCTGCGGGTTCACCGCGCTGGGCGCGACCTCGAAGCTGTGGGTCGCCTTGCCGTCCGCGCCGACCAGCCACACCCGCTTCTGCCCGAGCGCGTAGACGACCCGCTGCCCCGTGCCGGAGCCCGCGGGAACGTCGGGGACGGCCTTCTCCTGTCCCTGGCCGCCGTCCTTGCCGGAGCCGCCGCCGGAGCCGTCGTCGCCCGGCGCGCCGTCCTTGCCCTTGTCCTTGGCCTCGCCGGAGGCGCTCGCGTGCGAGGCCTGCGGCTTGTCGGGCGCGGCCTCGGCCTGGAAGGCGAGGAATCCGACTCCCGCGAGGGCCGCCGCGGTGAGCGCGGCCACGATGACCCCCGAGCTGCTGCGTGCCACGGCTGCGAACCCTTCTCTTCCTGCGTACGCATCCCGCGCACGTATCTCTTCGTGCGTACATACGCATACGGCGTTGCCGTGACCGTAGCACCCGCGGCCACCCGTTCCGCGCCGCCGAAGCGGCGCTCGCGCCACGCCGCCGGAGCCGCGCGCGCACCACGCCGCCGGAGCCGCCCGCACGGGCACGCCGCACCGCCGCCCCCCGGCGAGCCGCGGGCCGCGCGCCGTAGGCTGTCAGTGTGCTGCTGCTCGCTCTTGATACCGCCACGCCCGCCGTCACCGTAGCCCTCCACGACGGCGACAAAGTCGTCGCCGAAGCGCGTCAGGTCGACGCGCGCAGGCACGGTGAGCTGCTGCTTCCCTCCGTCGACCGGGTGCTCCGCGAAGCGGGCCACAAGCTGGACGCCGTCACGGACATCGTGGTGGGCGTCGGCCCCGGCCCGTACACCGGCCTGCGGGTCGGCATCGTCACCGCCGCCACCTTCGGTGCCGCGCTCGGCGTGCCCGTCCGCGGCCTGTGCTCGCTCGACGGCATCGCGTACGCGGCCGGGCAGGCGGGCCTGGAGGGCGAGTTCGTCGTGGCGACGGACGCCCGCCGCAAGGAGGTCTACTGGGCGCGGTACGCGGACGCCCGTACCCGCGTCACCGAGCCCGCCGTGGACCGTCCGGCGGACCTCACCGAGAAGCTGGCCGGCCTGACGGTGGTCGGCGCGGGCGCCGTGCTCTACCCCGACGCCTTCACCGACGTACGGGCCGACCTGCCCGAGCACCAGTCGGCCGGGGCCCTGGCGTCCCTCGCCGCGGAGCGCCTGCGCACGGGCGGCGAGTTCCTCCCGGACCAGCCGCTCTACCTGCGCCGCCCCGACGCCCAGGTGCCCGCCAACTACAAGGTGGTCACCCCCAAGTGACCACGAACGTGCGTGTCCGCGAGATGCGCTGGTGGGACATCGGGCCGGTGCTGGAGCTTGAGCGCGCGCTCTTCCCGGACGACGCCTGGTCCAAGGGGCTGTTCTGGTCGGAGCTGGCGCACGCGCGCGGCCCGGGCGCGACGCGCCGCTACGTGGTCGCCGAAGAGGCTGCCGGAGCTGCCGAAGAGGCTTCCGGCAGCGCGGGCGGCCGTGTCGTCGGCTACGCCGGCCTGGCCGCGATCGACGGCACCGGCGACGTCCAGACCATCGCCGTCGCCCAGGAGCACTGGAGCACCGGCCTCGGCTCCCGGCTCCTGCGCGAGCTCCTGACCGCCGCGACCGACTTCGAGTGCCGCGAGGTGCTCCTCGAAGTGCGGGTCGACAACACCCGGGCCCAGCGCCTGTACGAACGCTTCGGCTTCGAAGGGGTCGGCGTGCGCCGCGGCTACTACCAGCCCGGCAACGTCGACGCCCTCGTGATGCGCCTCTCCGATCCCCTCTCCGCAGTGCAAGGAATGACCCATGGCTCGCAAGGCTGACGAACCCCTCGTCCTCGGCATCGAGACCTCGTGCGACGAGACCGGCGTCGGCATCGTCCGCGGGCACACGCTGCTCGCCGACGCGGTCGCCTCCAGCGTCGACGAGCACGCGCGCTTCGGCGGCGTCGTCCCCGAGGTGGCGAGCCGCGCCCACCTGGAGGCGATGGTCCCGACCATCCAGCGCGCGCTGGACGAGGCCGGTGTCTCCGCGAAGGACCTCGACGGCATCGCGGTCACGGCGGGCCCCGGGCTCGCGGGCGCGCTGCTCGTCGGCGTCTCGGCGGCGAAGGCGTACGCGTACGCGCTGGGCAAGCCGCTCTACGGAGTGAACCACCTGGCCTCCCACATCTGCGTCGACCAGCTGGAGCACGGCCCGCTGCCCGAGCCGACGATGGCCCTGCTGGTCAGCGGCGGCCACTCCTCCCTGCTGCTCGCCCCCGACATCACCTCCGACGTCCGCCCGCTCGGCTCGACCATCGACGACGCGGCCGGCGAGGCCTTCGACAAGGTCGCCCGCGTCCTGAACCTCGGCTTCCCCGGCGGCCCGGTCATCGACCGCTACGCCCGCGAGGGCAACCCGGACGCCATCCGCTTCCCCCGCGGCCTCACCGGCTCCCGCGACCCCCTCTACGACTTCTCCTTCTCCGGCCTGAAGACGGCCGTGGCCCGCTGGATAGAGGCCAAGCGGGCGGCGGGCGAGGAGGTGCCGGTCGCGGACGTCGCCGCGTCGTTCCAGGAGGCCGTCGTGGACGTCCTCACGCGCAAGGCCGTCCGCGCCTGCAAGGACGAGGGCGTCGACCACCTCATGATCGGCGGCGGCGTCGCGGCGAACACGCGCCTGCGGGCGATGGCGCAGCGCCGCTGCGAGGACGCGGGCATCACGCTGCGCGTGCCGCGGCCCAAGCTGTGCACGGACAACGGGGCGATGGTCGCGGCGCTGGGCGCGGAGATGGTGGCGCGGGGGCGTGCGGCGTCGTCGTGGGAGCTGTCGGCGGACAGCTCGCTGCCGGTGACGGAGACGCATGTGCCGGCGGAGGAGGACCACGGCGGGCACTCCCACTCGCACGACCACGACCACGTCCACGAGATGAGCAAGAAGAACCTGTACGAGTCGTGAGCCTTCCCCCACCACCGCCGCCATGGCACCTGAGCACGTGGCCGGACAGAGAAGCCGTGCTGGCGGACCGGGAGAGGGCGCTGGACGCCCTCATAGGGAAGATGCTGTCGCCGGGCCGCCTGCTGCTGGGGTGGCTGCTGACGGTCGTGGTCATGCTGGGCTGGACGTTCGCGGTCCTGGGCCTGAAGTCCGCGACCGAGGGCGGGATCTCCTACGTCTACGCGGCGGCGTACCTGATCCTGGCGGCGGGGGCACTGGTCCCGGCACTGCTGGGCATCCGCGCGGGGCTCCGGACGGGGAAGGAAGCCCGGCGGCGGCTTCGCCTGTGGACGGCCCTGGACCGTGACGCGGTGCGTGACGCGGGCTTCGGGGCGGACGGCCGCGTGTGGTTCTGGCTGCTGATGTCACTGCTGCCGTGCGCGGGTGCGGTGGCGGCCGGGGCCGCGTTCGTCACGGAGGTCCTGACGGCGGCCGACGCCCCGAAGGACGGCTCGGCCCTGGCCTACGCGTGGGGCCTGACGGCGCCCTTGGCGGCAGCGGGCGCGTACGGCCTGGCCACCGCCCTGACCCACCGCCGCTGGTTCCGCTCCCTCAGCGGCGGGGCGCGCTGAGCCGCTCGGCGACGAGCACCAGCCAGCCGCTCGGGGAGTACGGTGCCGGGGGGTCCACCTCCATGCCGAGTTCGGCGACGGCGAGGGCGTAGTCGCCCTCGTCCAGGGGCAGGGCCAGCAGTTCCTGCAGCTCTCCGGCGAGACGCGCCACGAGGGCGGGGTCGGTGCTGTCGGCGTAGTCGTTGAGGGCGGCGTCGTGGTCCTCGAACTCCTCCGGCATGTCCTGCGAGTACCACCCGCCGAGGAACTGCGCGGTCTCCGGGAAGCGCGCGTGCCATTCCCAGTGGGTCTGCGGGGCGCCGGGCGGCGGCACGTCACCGGACTCGACGCTCTGCTTGAGGTGGGCCGCCACGGTGCGGAGCCACTCCTGGATCTCGGCGTCCTCCAGACCGACGTCCGGGATGGGGTAGAACTCGCCGAGGCGGAGGCGCAGCCGGCCGGGAGGGTTCTCGGCGTAGGCGCGCACCTGCTCCTCGGCGATGGGGATGGCCCAGGGGCGGGTGTGCCAGGTGTGGCGCAGGTAGGCGTCGAGGGCGGCACTCCTGTGCTCGGGGGTGTCGTCGGCGGCCTGCCCGAGATAAGCGCGGAGGACCTGATCCAGCTCGCCGTACTTGCGGTCGTGTTCGAGCGGCTTGAGGGACATGCGGACGTGGCCTCTACAGGTAGATCGGGAAGGTGGCGTGCACGGTGAAGCCGTGGGGACGCGAGGGGTCCCGCTTGAGGACCACGCGCGCGGCGCGCACGTCGACGGCCTCGCGCCCGGCGAGCATCATCGCCTGCAGCAGCACGCGCCCGACGGGCTCCTCACGCGAAGGCCAGGCCGCCTCGATGGCCAGCCGCTGCCGGGTGCCCTGCGCGAGCCACTGGTGGATGGCCTGTTCGTTGCGGGTCACGACTTGCTGGGTGCACCACTGGGCGGTCTGGCGGTCGGGATAGGTGGCGGCTCGGGTCCGCACGGCACTCCTTTGCTCGTTGCTGGTCGGGGGGTCAGGGCAGGGTGAGGGACTCGCCGGACGGGTGGTGCTCACGCATGTGATTGATGCATTCCTGGGCGAACATGGGCAGGAACTCCAGCCAGGGCATGTAGCCGCTTCCCATGTTGAGGCGGGTGAGGAACCTGTCGAGGGAGTCCTCGTCGGTGAAGAGGGTGAGGGCTTCGTAGCACTCGGCGACGACGCCCGGGAGCCTCCAGACGCAATGCGGATGCACGTCGTTGATCCACATGCGGACGCCTTCGTCCTCGGACGTGCCCTCCATCTCACCTTCGTAGGCGAGGCCGTCCTGGCCGAAGTAGATGGTCAGCACCTGCCGGAGGCGGGGAAAGCGGTAGCGCAGTTCGGACAGGCCGGGACGTGTGGTGAACATTTTTGTCTTGTGCCAGTTCTCCACGTACGTGGCGATGTCCCGCAGCGCAGCGGGCGTCCGCTCCCGGGTGACAGCCACGGGAATCCTTTTCAGGGCGTGCGGCATCTCCGCTTCGTCGCTCAGGTGCACGGCAAAGAGGTCGGCAGCCATCCGCAGCTGATGAGCGACTTCGTAGAGCGTCCTGCCGTTCCCCTCCCCGGCGACGTACAGGGCGCGAAGCATCGGCGCCAGACCGCGTTGCCACTCGGCCTCGTCGTCCGGCACCCCCTCGAGCTCGTACGCGGACAGCAGGGTCCGGGCTCCCTCAAACCTGAAGTACTCGATGTAGTCCATGGTGGTCAAAGGAACTCACCCTCCGTTCTTTTCGCTCTTGACAGGCATGGACGTCATGACGGTGAAAGGGGGATCCGTGTCCTTGTTGTAGAGGAGGTCAGCCCTGACTCCAGTGACATCCTCGGCCTTATCGGAGGGGAATTCTGAATTTTTCATCTCGTGCCTGTCGATGCTGCGGCCGCTCGTTCCGTAGGGGGTCGTGTCGACACCGATCTCCAGCTTCTTCGGGCGGTTGCTGTCATCCAGGGCGAGCCATTCCTTGATCTTGTCGGAATTTTTATCGATGGTGTACCGGGTCAGCTGCTGTGCCGATTCGATGTCGTGGAAGCTGGAGGCGTTTCCGATCTTCGGCTGGCCGTAGGGCCACTCCGTACCCGGTCGCGGCGGCTTCTTGAGGTCGTCCCGCAGCCGCTGCGCCAGCTGGTCGTCGTCGAGCCCCACGTGCTTGCTCAGCGTATGGGAGTTCTCCATCCACTCGGTGTCCGCGAGGTCGACGCGAAAGACGCCGCGGTCCGTGTCGCCCGGCTGGGTCCACGTGTGCGTGTTCTTGAACTCCGTGAGAGAGCGCGCGCCGAAACCCTCGGCCCGGGCCTCCTCGGCCCGGAAGGAGGGGGCGCTGAGGTGGGCCTCGTCCAGCGCGGGCATCAGACCGTCGAGGGTCTTGGAGATGCCGTGGACGGTCTCGTTGTACGTGTCGACGGCCGCGTTCACGCCGTCGTAGTCCATGTGCTTGCGGAAGGACAGGACGGCCTTCGCCGTCAGGTCGACGGCCAGTGTCGGTGGGGTGAGCTTGAGCAGGTCGTCCCACGACGGCGTGAAGAAATCTTTGATCATGTCCTTGACCATGGCCTTGCCCGCCTTGATGGCCGCCGCTTCCGAGACGTCCGTCAGCTTGGTCGCGGCGTCCACCAGGTCCGTGCACGCCTTCGCCACGGCCTTGGCCGTGTCGTCGAGGACCGTGAGGATCGGACGGCGGTCCTTCGGGTCGAGGCCGGGGTTGGTGCGCCAGTCGTGGCCCTGGCCGTAGCGGGTGCCGCCCCAGGCCGTGGTCCCCCAGATGCTCTGGCAGAACATCCGCATCGCGCTCTGCCAGTCGTTGTTGTGGGTGTCCGTGATGGTGCCGATGTGCCCCGCGAAGGCGTCACCCGCCTTGAGGGCGGCCCGGCCGGCTTCCTTCCAGTGGCCGGCGATCTCCTTCAGTTCGTCCTCGAAGGCGTGCGCACCGGGCGTGACCTCGTACATCTTGCCGAGCCGGAGGGCCTTGTCGATGACCTCTTCGACGCAGTCGGCGAGGAAATCCGGGATGTGACCGATTCCGCGGATGATGGCGTTGTTGGAATCGGCGTTCGTGCCCCGCCATTTGAGATCGGGAACGGTTCCGTACTGCGGTTCCTTGTTGATGACGGCCGGAAGCTGTCTGCGCGGCGGCGGGCCGTACATCTTCTTGTTGCTGAACCAGTCCGCCGCCGTGTAGTTGTTCGCGGTCACCGTCAGGCCGACCGCCACGCCCCCGACGCTCACCACGCTCTTGGCCCAGACTTCGAGGAAGCGCTTCGCCACTTTCGCGTACGAGGCGGCGAACGCGTCCGGGCCGCTGCCGCGGCCGGCGAGCTGTGCTTTCCCGCCGAGCTTGTCCACGAGGTGCTTCGCACTGCCGTCGTAGGTGAACTGGTCGTCCCTGACCAGGAGCGAGGTGTAGTAGATGTGCTGGGGTTTGACGTCGAAGCCACCGCCGCTGTTGGGCGGGGGCGTCTTGAGCGCCTCGCGCTCCTTCTTGCGTTCGGCTTCGCTGGGGAGCTTGTCGGAGCCGTCGGCCATCAGGCTGCTCCCCAGCCGTTCAGGACCGCCTTGTGCGCGGCCGCGTAATTGATGTGCCCGGTGACGACCACCTCATGGAGCCAGCGCTGGGCACCCTCCATGTCCTGCATGGACCGGTCCCACTTGTCGAGGGTTTCGACGAACATGTCACGGGCTTCTCCTTCCCAGGTCAGCACGACCTTCTCGGTCCGCCCGTAAAGGTCCTCCAGCTTTTCGTTCAGGTCTTTGAGAACTGCCTCCAGCTCGCTCGACAGCTCGTGCATCTTGCTGAAGGTGACTGATATCGAGTCGTCTGCCGTCACTTTCTTCCCCCTATTGCCAGGCCCGGTCAGTACTGGTCGAGGGTGCTGCGCGGTGCGCCGCCCTGTGGCGGAGGGGTGGCATGAGCGGCGTCGAAGGGACCGCGTGCGTCGGTCATCGACTTCTGGATCCGCTGGAACCGGTGCAGGATCTCCAGATCCTGTTCACTGAAGCCGTCCCGGCTCAGCTCCACAGCCTCCTTGATGAGGACCAGTGCTTTCGCGATCCGTGCCGCGTCCTGGTTGACGCTCTTCTGCAGCTGCTTGTACGCGGAAGCGGCATCGCTCTGCCAGCCGGTGCCGACGGAACCGACCAGCTCGTTGAGATGCCTGATCTTCCGTTCGAGGTGCTTCACCATCGAGCCGAGATCGCGGACGAGATCCGACAGTTCCTTGTGTCCTGCGGCGAGCCTGTCGTTGCCCACGTTCCGTCACACCCTTCCCCCTGTGCCGAATGCCGCGCATCACCCACATCGGGCATGATCGCGCCACGATTGACTGACGCCTGGAGCGCCCGTCCGGTTCTGCCGGGGCTGCCGCTGCCTGACTTACTCTGGAGCTCCGGACGGCATGGCGGGGAGGAGCCGGGCATGGATTGGCTCTGGTGGGTGCTGATCTTCTTCGGTGTGGGCGGCTTCACCAAGGTCGCCGACACCGCCCGTATGGCCTTGCGCACCCGCCACGAGCGAAAGCTGGAGCTCCTGGAGACGGAGCGCGCCGAGCGAGCGGCCCTGGAGGCCGCCGCCAAGCCGCCCCAGCCCATATGCGGCTGCACGCACCATCTGGCCAAGCACGACAAGCAGGGCAAGTGCCACGAGTCGGTGGAGACTCCGGTCGCCTGGGACGCGGAGAAGAAGCCGACGTCGTACGAGCTGCGGCAGTGTAACTGCCAGCAGTACGTGGGGCCGCAGCCGCTGACGACGTTCTACGCGGAGGATCTGACGGATCTGGCGTGACGACCTGGTGGATCGGGGGCAGGCTGCGGGGGTCACCGGGGCTCGGCTTCCGGGGCCCCGGCGTCCGCAACGCGGCCCAGCTCCGCGACGGCGGTGTGGGCCGCGTCCGGGGACTCGGCCGCGGCGACCGCCGCGCGGAGGTCGTCCGGGGTGTGCCCGGACGGCTCCTCCGGCGCGGCGGCGCTCACACGAGCCTCCGCCTGCGGTTCGCCTCGATGACGCGGGAACGCAGGTAGACGCGGAGGGACGTCACCTCGGCCGCCTCGGCCGGGCAGTCCCATGCGTCGCCCCCGCCCGGCGGGCGCAGGTGCAGCAAATCACCTGTGGACGTGATGACTTGACCGACCTCGTCGGTCCGCGTGTCGATGACGTACGCCCCGAGAGGCGGAATTTCCTTGTTCACGCTACCTAGGGTTATGGGCCGTCGTTAGCCTCGGGAGAAACCTTCGTGGTACGAGGCGCGTGGGTACCGTTGATCTTCACGGGAGGGTGGGGCGCGGTGACGAGTATGGGCTCTCAACCGCCGATGACCTGGCGACTTTGCGGAAACCAGGCGAAGCTCTGGCGGACGCGGGCGGGGGTCACGCGGGAGGAGTTGGCACGGGAGGCC
Source organism: Streptomyces sp. XH2 (assembly GCF_049725035.1). NCBI lineage: Bacteria > Bacillati > Actinomycetota > Actinomycetes > Kitasatosporales > Streptomycetaceae > Streptomyces > Streptomyces sp. XH2. Next base: position 204,045 of record NZ_JBMMMZ010000013.1, read on the forward strand.
AACTATGAGTTCGAGACCGTGAAATCGATGGAACAGGGTCGGCGGAGGCCGACGGAGCGGTTCCTGCGAGTGACCGACGAAATGTGCGGAGCGCACGGCCACTTGATTGCCATGCTGGACTATCTGGGCCCGGAGCCGGTGGTGAACCGGGGAGAGGACTTCTTTCGGTACGAGGCGGAGGCGATCTCACACAGCTCGTACGAGCCGATGCTCGTCCCGGGGCTGCTGCAGACCGAGGAGACGGTGCGGACGCTGCTCAACATGGCGTGGCCGCCGCAGGACGACGAGGTGATCGAGGAGCGGGTCGCGGTGCGGCTGGGACGCCAACCTCTGCTGGACAAGAGGTCCGTGGCGTTCGTCTTCGTGATCGGTGAGCTGCCCCTGCGCCACCCTGTCGGCAGCATGGACGCCCACAAGCGTCAGCTGAGGCACTTGCTGGAAGCCGGGCAGTGGCGCAACGTGGTGATTCAGGTGATGCCTGCCGAGCGTTGCCCCGTCGCCGATTCCTTCGTGGTTCTGGAGCTGCCCAGCAGGCAGCGCATCGCCTACCAGGAATCCAACGGTGTGGGTTCGCTGGACGCGGATCTCGAGAGGGTGAGCATCTTCGCTCAGCGCCATGCCGAGGTGGGCCGGTTGGCCATGGACCCCAGTGAGTCGACACGTTTCATCGAGAAGCTACTGGAGGAGCTGTGAGTGGTATAGGTGGCTGGCGGAAGTCCAGCTACTCCGACGTTGCTGGCAATAACTGCGTTGAAGTGGGGGCGGCAGGGGGCACCGTGCGGGTTCGGGACTCCAAGCGAATGCGCGGCGCCCAACTGTGCTTCCCCGCAAGCGCGTGGGCGGCCTTCGTGGCGTACGCGTGCGCTTCGGGATCCGGGCGCCGAGTTCCGAGCTCTCTTTCCATGGAATGGGTGGGGAGATAACCCACCCACCCTCCCTCCGCGCGTATCGCGCGAGGGAGGGGCCAACCGCCCCGCATACCACACGAGTTCACTTTCGGCGACCGGGTTGCGACGAACCGTCACGGCCCTCTAGCGTTCGCAGCAACAAATCGGCCCCGGCAGGTGCGCCAACACCTATCCGGGGCCTGACCATCAAGATCGAGTGATAGGCAGCGATCTCATGGCTGAGGCCAACTCTAGCGCCGACGCGTGTGCCGTAACCGCCCACCCTCAGGCCAAGCCCGGCTACGGCAAACGAAGCGCCCCCGACCAGCACTGCCGCACCGCCAAAGACTTCGCGCACCTCCCGCCCCGGGAGGCGTCGATCGCCGCATTCATCGACCGCCTGCCCGAAGGCGCGGCCATGGATGCGAAAACCCTTGCGGCTCACCTTCCCTCGTACGGCCAGGCGGCCTGCCTCACCGCGCTCCGGCGCCTGTCGGCCGCGGGCCATCTCCGCAGGGTGAGGGAGCGGATCAAGGATGACGGCGGCAGCACGCACTGGGTGACGCGTACGTACTTCTCGCGCACGGCGCGGGACGACGTCTGGTGGGCGGACCTCCACGCGGGCAACGTGCCCAAGCCGCCAGGTCAACCGCAGTCGTCGTCGCAACCGGCGGCAAAACCGTCCCGCTCGCAGGCGTACGAGGCGCTCGCGCTGGCCGGCCGCATGGACCCGCGCATGACGCTGTCCGCCAAGGACTGCGCCGCGCTGGAGCCCCTCGCAGAGGAATGGCTGGCGAGGGGCTCGACCCCGGCGCACGTCGCGCGGGAACTCACCGCCGGCCTGCCGCCGGAGGTCCACCACGGGGCGGCGCTGGCGCGCCGTCGCCTGCAGGACAAGCTCCCGCCGGAGCGGCCGACGCAGCCGCCGCCGGGGCGGACCCTCCGCATCCTGGAGTGCACCGTCTGCCGCCTTCCGGGCCGCCCGGAGGCCCTCCCGGGCGGCCTCTGCCGCGACTGCCGCGGCGAACCGGCCCCGTACGTCCCCCAGGCCATTCCGCCGACGGAAATCCAGCGCCGAGCCGATGCCATCCGCGTAAACCTCCGCACCCTCGAAAGGAGCACCAGGTGAGTGTTCAGGAGCTGCCTCACGTCATAGAGGCACCATGGAGGGGAGGAGGCGACGCCATGACCCCTACGCACGCCCGTCGGCCGCAGATGCTCGTCGAGGACTTCGAGCAGATTGCCCGTTCGGCGCCGGAAACCGTGACGCTGGAACTCATCAACGGGAAGCTGGAGGTCAAGCCTGTGCCGGACGGGGATCACGGGGAGATCTATATGTGGCTGCTTGAGCAGTGCATGCAGCAGCGACCCGACCTGCGGCTCTACCCGGACCGGGGCCTGAAGACCGAGAGCTACCGCCAGGGGCGCGCGCGGCCCGACGGTGCCCTTGCGCCACGAAGGCACTTCGCCGGTTGCGGAGAGTGGGCCGATCCCGCCGCCGTTCTGATGACGGTCGAGATCACGTCGTACGACTCGGACACCGATCTGCGTGACCGCAAAGAGAAGCGCGACGGCTACGCGGGAGCGGGCATCCCGATCTACCTTCTTGTCGACCGCGACGACTCGGCTGTCGTCGTCTACAGCGAGCCGCGCGACGGCAAATACCGGACTCACAGGTCGTATCCCTACGGGGACGTGGTCAAGATCCCCGACCCTGTAGGGGTCACGCTGGAGACAGAAGAGCTCAAGGGCTTTGCCAACTGACCCGGCCGGGGGCCGCCGTCGGCCCCCGGAGCGCATTCCCCGGCACCGGCACCGGCACCGCCGCCTGCGAAGGCACCCCGCATTCGGCCACGAGCGCCCGCAACTCCTCCGCCGCGCCTGCCCGCTGGTCCGGCGGAAGGCCCTCCAGGAGCGTCTCGATGCGGTCCTGCCAGACGGCCTCCTGGCGGTCCCGTATCCGTATGACCTCCCCGGACGCCGCCGCGGCCTCCAGCGCGACCGCCGTGCGGTCGAGCCGCTCCAGCTCCACGCGTTCGCGCGCCTCGTCGCCGCGGCCGAACCAGCGGGCGACCCGCCGCCGGAGCTCGCTCCACGCGTCCGTACCCGCCGACCGCACGACCGCCGTGCCGCCCGCCGCGGCCACCGCCGCCAGTGCCTCGCTCAGCATCCTGCCCCGCCCCTCGCCGCAGCCCGCCCCGTGCCCGGACGCGACGCACGCTAGCGCCGAACCGGCCACCGCAACGCCCGTTCAGCAGGAAATACGACCGATCGCCGACTAACCGCCGAGCTCAGTCGGATTCGCGCGCGAGTTCGAGCGCGAGGGTCTGCAGGATCTCCTCCGTCGGTGCTTCGGGCGCGGTCTCGTCGTACGCGTCCGCGACCGCCTCGAAGGCCAGCATCAAGCCGCTGATCAGCGCGCTCATCGGATCGGAGAGCTGGTTCAGCACGGCGAGCCCGACCTCTCGCGCCTCCGCGCCGACCGGCACCATGAACTCGTCGGGGATGACCTCGCCGAGCAGGCTGGAGACGTAGTCCGTCCCGACGCCGCCGCGCAGGGCGGTGAGCGCCGCGATGGCCTTGAGCTTGATCTCGTTCTCGGTCATGGGGCGAGCGTAGGAGTTAAAGCCGTGTCAGCCGCTGACCGTGAACGTGGTGTTCGCCGTTGTCGCTGATGCGGGGTCAAGCCCGGGCGGGGTGCCCCAGCAGCATGCTGGGGGAACCGTTGACGCGCGTGAGTACGATCAGACAAGAGTTCACCCCTTCGAGTTTCAGCTTCTTGCGGAGCTCCTCCGGCTCGATCGCCGAGCCGCGCTTCTTCACGGTCACGACCCCCACCTTCCGCTCCCGCAGCAGCGCCTTCAGCTTCTTCAGGTTGAAGGGCAGCACGTCGGTGATCTCGTACGCCGACGCGTAGTCCGTGGCCCGCAGCTCGTCGCTCGTCACGTACGCGATGGTCTCGTCGATCAGGCCGCTGTCGCCCAGCTCCGCCGCCACGTCCGCCACCAGGTGCGCGCGGATCACCGCGCCGTCCGGCTCGTACAGATACCGCCCGACCGGCCGTACCGCCGGGTCGGGAAGTCCCGCCCCCACCAGCGAGTGCCCGCCCGGGAGCAGGGTGGCCCGGCGCGCGCCCGGGGCCGTGCCGAACCACAGCACGGCCTCCTTCACGTCGCCGCCGTCCGAGATCCACTCGGCCTCCGCGTCGTCCGGGACGGCCTCGTGCGGCACCCCGGGGGCGATCTTGAGCGCCGCGTGCGGAGCCTTCCGCGCCGCTTCGATCGCCCACGACAGCGGCGGGGAGTACGCCTCGGGGTCGAAGATGCGGCCGCGGCCGCCCCGCCGCGCCGGGTCGACGAACACCGCGTCGTAGCCCGAGGTGTCCACGTCGGCCACGTCCGCGCAGCGCACCTCGATGAGATCCGCCAGCCCCAGCGCCTGCGCGTTCGCGCGCGCGACCTCGCAGGTCAGCGGGTCGCGGTCGACGGCGAGGACGCGGATGCCCAGCCGGGCCAGCGCGATCGCGTCGCCGCCGATGCCGCAGCACAGGTCCGCGACCGAGCCGATGCCGAGCGCGGCGAAGCGGGCCGCGCGGTAGTCCGCCACGGAGCGGCGCGTCGACTGCTCCACGCCGTTGGGCGTGAAGAACATCCGGTACGCGTCCTCCGCGCCGAACTTCGCCACCGCCCGCTGCCGCAGCCGGGCCATGCCGAGCGCCGCCGAGACGAGCTCCGCGGGGTGGTCGCGGCGCAGCCGGGTCGCCGTGGCCAGCTCCTTGGCGGGGTCGTGGTCGCGCAGCTCGGCGAGCAGGCCCCGGCCCTCCTCCGTGAGGAGGGCGGTGAAGGCGGTGACGGCCGCGGTTGCGTTCGGTTCGTTCTGTGCTGGCACCCGGCCATTCTTGCCCAGCCCACTGACAGGCCGCCGCCGCTGCCCATCTCGAACGCATGCACAACAATCGGAGGTGTGAGCTCCTCTATATCCGGCCCGCGACCCGCCCGCACATCCGCCCGTGCTGTCGTCGCCGGCGCGCTCCTGCTGCCTCTCCTCCTCGCCGGCTGCTCCGGTTCGTCCGGCGGGAACGGCGGGAATGGCGGCAAGAAGGCGTCCGGCGCTCCCTCTCCCCGTACGGAATCGACGGCCCCGGCCTCGCCCTCGGCCGCCCCCGACGCCGCCGCCTACCGCCGCTGGGGCCTCGACAAGCCCCTCGCCGCGCCCCCGGCCCCGCCCTCCGCCAAGCTGACGGACGCAACGAAGCCCGGCGCCGCGCCGAAGGTCATCCGGCGCGTTCCCACCAGCGACAAGGTCGTCTTCCTGACCTTCGACGACGGTGCGGAGAAGGACCCGGAGTTCGTGAAGATGGCCAAGGACCTCAAGCTGCCCTTCACGATGTTCCTCACCGACGACATCGCCCGTGCGGGGACCGGCTACGGCTACTTCGAGCAACTGCGCGGCGAGGGGAACCGCAACACCATCAACAACCACACCCTCTCCCACCCCAACCTGCGCACCCTCTCCGCCGACGCCCAGCGCCGCGAGATCTGCGGGCAGCAGGATGTCCTGGAGAAGCGGTACGGCGGCAAGCCGCCCCTGTTCCGTCCGCCCTACGGCAATTACAACGACGCCACCCTCGCCGCGGCCGGCGGCTGCGGGGTCAAGGCGCTGCTGCTGTGGGAGGTGACGATGCAGATCAACGACATGCGCTACGCGGAGGGCGACAAACTGCGTCCCGGCGACATCGTCCTCGCCCACTTCCGCGGGCCCTCGGAGCTCAAGGGCACGACGATGACCAAGATGGTCGCCAACATGCTGCGCAGCATCGAGCGGCAGGGGTTCACCGTGGCGCGTCTGGAGGATTACGTATAGCCGCGCGCGGGTAGCGGCACGCGGGAAGAACGGGAAGATCCGCGTGCCGGCGCTCCGGCGGCTCGTGCCCGCGATCCCCGTACCCGCACGGGTCGCGGTCCCGTACCCGCACGGGTGAACTGCGAGCTCGCCGCACGGCGAATTGGCACTCCGCTTGACCGAGTGCTAACCGCGTCATAGTCTCGGCTCCGTTGGCACTCTCCACCCGGGAGTGCCAAACACAGCGACGGGCAGAATCCGGCACCCGCGACGACGGATCCTCCTGGTCGCCACCTCAGACAGATAACCCCGTGAATCTCCGAAGGGGGAGGTCGGATCGTGACGACCGCCAGCTCCAAGGTTGCCATCAAGCCGCTCGAGGACCGCATCGTGGTCCAGCCGCTCGACGCCGAGCAGACCACGGCCTCTGGCCTGGTCATCCCGGACACCGCCAAGGAGAAGCCCCAGGAGGGCGTCGTCCTGGCCGTGGGCCCGGGCCGCTTCGAGGACGGTCAGCGTCTTCCGCTCGACGTGAACGTCGGCGACGTCGTGCTCTACAGCAAGTACGGCGGCACCGAGGTGAAGTACAACGGTGACGAGTACCTCGTCCTCTCGGCTCGCGACGTGCTCGCGATCATCGAGAAGTAATTCACCCCGTTTGATGTGATCTGCGCCCTGGTTCCCGTGTGTGTATGCCGCCGGGGTCCGGGGCGCGGTTCGTTTGAGAGGACTTGAAGCAAGCCATGGCGAAGATCCTGAAGTTCGACGAGGACGCCCGTCGCGCCCTCGAGCGCGGTGTCAACAAGCTGGCCGACACGGTCAAGGTGACGATCGGCCCCAAGGGCCGCAACGTCGTCATCGACAAGAAGTTCGGCGCCCCGACCATCACCAACGACGGCGTCACCATCGCCCGTGAGGTCGAGATCGAGGACCCGTACGAGAACCTGGGCGCCCAGCTCGTCAAGGAGGTGGCGACCAAGACCAACGACATCGCGGGTGACGGCACCACCACCGCGACCGTCCTGGCCCAGGCGCTGGTCCGCGAGGGTCTGCGCAACGTCGCCGCCGGCGCCTCCCCGGCCGCCCTGAAGAAGGGCATCGACGCCGCGGTCAAGGCCGTCTCCGACGAGCTGCTCGCGACCGCCCGCCCGATCGACGACAAGGCCGACATCGCCGCCGTCGCCGCCCTGTCCGCCCAGGACAAGCAGGTCGGCGAGCTCATCGCCGAGGCGATGGACAAGGTCGGCAAGGACGGTGTCATCACCGTCGAGGAGTCCAACACCTTCGGCCTGGAGCTGGACTTCACCGAGGGCATGGCCTTCGACAAGGGTTACCTGTCGCCCTACATGGTCACCGACCAGGAGCGCATGGAGGCCGTCCTCGAGGACCCGTACATCCTCATCCACCAGGGCAAGATCTCCTCGATCCAGGACCTGCTGCCCCTGCTGGAGAAGATCATCCAGGGCGGCTCCTCCAAGCCGCTGCTGATCATCGCCGAGGACGTCGAGGGCGAGGCCCTCTCCACCCTCGTCGTCAACAAGATCCGCGGCACCTTCAACGCCGTGGCCGTCAAGGCCCCGGGCTTCGGCGACCGCCGCAAGGCGATGCTGGGCGACATGGCCACCCTGACCGGCGGCACCGTCGTCGCCGAGGAGGTCGGCCTCAAGCTCGACCAGGTCGGCCTGGACGTGCTGGGCTCCGCCCGCCGCGTGACCATCACCAAGGACGACACCACGATCGTGGACGGCGGCGGCAACGCCGGGGACGTCCAGGGCCGCGTCGCCCAGATCAAGGCCGAGATCGAGGCCACGGACTCCGACTGGGACCGCGAGAAGCTCCAGGAGCGCCTCGCCAAGCTCGCCGGTGGCGTCTGCGTCATCCGCGTGGGTGCGGCCACCGAGGTCGAGCTCAAGGAGAAGAAGCACCGTCTGGAGGACGCCATCTCCGCGACCCGCGCCGCGGTCGAGGAGGGCATCGTCTCCGGTGGTGGCTCCGCGCTCGTCCACGCCGTCAAGGTGCTCGAGGGCAACCTCGGCAAGGAGGGCGACGAGGCCACCGGTGTCGCCGTCGTCCGCCGCGCCGTCGTCGAGCCGCTGCGCTGGATCGCCGAGAACGCCGGCCTCGAGGGCTACGTCATCACCTCCAAGGTCGCCGAGCTCGACAAGGGCCAGGGCTTCAACGCCGCCACCGGCGAGTACGGCGACCTGGTGAAGGCCGGCGTCATCGACCCGGTCAAGGTCACCCGCTCCGCCCTGGAGAACGCCGCCTCCATCGCCTCCCTGCTGCTCACGACCGAGACCCTGGTCGTCGAGAAGAAGGAAGAGGAGGAGGCCGAGGCCGGTCACGGCCACGGTCACTCGCACTGACCCCTGAGGCACTGACCTCACGCCGCACAGCGGCCGCAGTCCGGAGCCCGGCACCCCTGGTGGGTGCCGGGCTCCGGCCGTTCACGGGTGCCTGTGGTTCACACCGGCCCCGACTCCAGCTGCCGCTTCAGCCCCAGCATGTCGTAGATCCACCAGCCCTCGGCGATCTTCCCGTCCTGGAAGCGGAAGGTGGTGGTGCCCTCCATGGTCACTTCCTGCCCGGTGGGCTGGTGACCCATGAAGTCGCCCTGATGCGTGCCGCGCCAGGTCCAGCGCGTGGCGACCTCGTCGCCCTCGGCGAGCTGGGAGTGGAGGGTGAAGCCGAAGTCGAACGCGTCCCGCCAGCCCTCGACGTCGGAGCGCATGGCGTCCAGGCCGACGACGGTGGGCTCCTCCTTGCCGATGTCGTGGTCGCGGTAGCCGGCGGTGAAGAGCTCGTCCATCAGGCCGAGGTCGCCGTCCCGCGCCACTTCCTCGAAGAAGCGGCGGGCGGTGGTCTTGTTGAGCTGCTCGTCGCGGAGCACGTCGAGGTTGGTGAAGCTGGGCATCCCGTCGCAGAGCGCGACCATCTCGGCGAAGATCCGGTCGGTCTCGGGGAGCTGCGAGTTGCGCATCGCGTCCTCGTAGGAGGGGAACTCCACGATCTCCACGTAGTGGCCGTCCTGCGCGCGGTCCTTGCCCACGATCGAGTGCGTGGCGGTGCGCTTCCCCTCGGTCGCGGCGACCCAGTCGTCCATCAGCCGGTTCATGTCGTCGTACCGGCTCGTCCTGCAGTCGATGATCTGTACGAAAGTCATGGCGCCTCCCGGGTGATATGTCCAGGTTAGTCCTGAAGAGATCACCCGGGAGGGCGAGGGCGCGTGGCGCCTGGGCCTACTTCGGCCCGTACTTGCGGCCCGTCGTCGACGACGCCCGCGACACCACCCTGCGCGGTGCCAGCTTCATCAGTCCGGTCATGGCCTTGTACCGCGGGTCGGGCACCGAGAGCGTCTTGCCCTGCGACAGGTCCCGCAGCGCCGCCGTCACCACCTTGTCGGCGTCCAGCCACAGCCAGCCCGGCACGTTGTCCGTGCCCATCCCGGCCCGCTGGTGGAACTCCGTCCGGACGAAGCCGGGGCACAGCGCCATCAGCCGCACCCCGCTCCCGGCCAGGTCGCGCGCGGCGCCCTGGGTGAACTGCACGACCCAGGACTTGCTCGCGCCGTACGTGCCGCGCGGGACGAACGCGGCCACCGACGCCACATTGATCACCGCGCCGCGCTTGCGCTCGCGCATCCCCTCGGCCGCCGCGGACGTCAGCCGCAGCACCGCCTCGCAGTGCACCTTGAGCATCTTGAGCTCGTCGGCGAGGGACACCTCCAGATAGCCGCCCTTGTTGCCGAACCCGGCGTTGTTGACCAGCAGGTGCACCGGGCGCTCGCGGTCGCGCAGCCGCGCCTCGACCGCCTCGATGCCCTCGTCCTGGGAGAGGTCCGCCGGGAGGACCTCCACCTCCACGCCGTGCCGGTCGTGGAGCTCGGTCGCGTGCCGGCCGAGCCGCTCCTCGTCGCGGGCCACGAGAACGAGGTCGTGCCCGTCGCCCGCCAGGCGGCGCGCGAACGCGGCGCCGATCCCGGCCGTCGCCCCTGTGATCAAAACAGTCGTCATACCGGCACCGTAGAGCCCGGCGGACGCCCATGCCGATCCCGTACGGCGTTTTGACGGCTTGTCGGGCGCTGATTGACGGTCACCGGGCGGCGGACGGAGACCTTCAGAGCGCGGGCCGGGCGGCGCCGGCCCTCACCGGGCGGCCGTCCGGGGTGCCGTCAGAGGCTCGCCTGATACGCCAGGACCTTCTTGCGCGTCTCGGGGTGAAGGGCGTCCCCGGCTGCCAGAACGCGGGGGAGCAGCGTCCGCTCGACGGTGTTCGCACGGAAGAGGAAGGACACCGTCACCTCGTGGTCCGGGCGGTGGACGACGGTGACCGCGTCCCCCGCGCGGATCTCGCCCGGCTCTATCACCCGAAGGTAGGCGCCGGGGGCCGCCTCCTGGGTGAACCGCTTGAGCCAGCCCGCCTCTCCCAGCCAGTCGGCGAACGTGCGGCAGGGGATGCGGGGAGCGCTCACCTCCAGCACCAGATCGGGGCCTATGCGCCAACGCTCACCTATGCGCGCGCCATTGACATCGACCCCGCTGGTGGTGAGGTTCTCGCCGAAGGAGCCGTTGGGCAGCGGGCGGCCGAGCTCCTGCTCCCAGCGGTCGAGGTCCTCGCGCGCGAACGCGTACACCGCCTGGTCGTCCCCGCCGTGGTGGCGCAGGCTGACGATCGTGTCCCCCGCCAGGCCGCTGCCGCCGATGCCCTTGGGGCCCGGAGCCGCCACGGCGACCGGACCGCGGACCGGTCGCTTGTCGATCCCGGTGGCCAGACCGGCCTCGAAGCCGGGCACGCCCGGGATGTCCGCCGTACCGGCACGGCCCACGTTCACGGAGAGCAGCTGCATGCACTGAGGGTAATCGGATGCCACCCAAAGGCACCAGTGATTATTTCGCGATGCCTCCAAGGTGGCCTTATGCTCGCCCTATGATCGAGGCTCGTCATCTGAGGGTGCTGCGCGCGGTGGCCCTGACCGGTTCGTTCTCGGCCGCTGCCCGGGAGCTGGGCTGCACCCAGCCCGCCGTCAGCCAGCAGATGAAGGCGCTGGAGCAGTCCACGGGCACGCCGCTGCTGGTGCGCACGGGCCGCGAGATGCGCCTCACCCAGGCCGGTACGGCCCTCGTCCGGCACGCCTCCGGAATCCTGGCCGGGCTGACCGCGGCCGAGGAGGAGATCGCGGCCATCGCCGGGCTGCGGGCGGGCCGCGTGCGGCTCGTGTCCTTCCCCAGCGGCAGCTCGACGCTCGTGCCGGGCGCGCTCGCGCAGATGCGGGCGGCGCACCCGGGCACCGAGATCTCCCTGGTCGAGGCCGAGCCGCCGCGCTCGGTGGAGATGCTGCGCGACGGCGAGTGCGAGATCGCGCTGGCCTTCCGCTACCCGGACGTCCGCGGCTCGGACCCGGCCGCGGGCGCGGAATGGGAGGACCTCGTCGTCCGCCCGCTGCTGACCGACCGCCTCATCGGCGTCGTCCCGGAGGGTCACCGGCTGGCCGGGGCGGACCGGATCGGCATCACCGACCTCGCCGAGGAGCCCTGGATCGCGGGCTGCCCGCGCTGCCGGCGGCATCTGGTGGAGGTCTGCGAGAGCGCGGGCTTCACTCCGCGCATCGACTTCGCGACCGACGACTATCCGGCCGTGTTCGGCCTGGTCGGCGCGGGGCTGGGCGTCGCGGTCATGCCGGAGCTGGCGCTGGAGTCCGTACGTCCCAAGGGAGCCCGGACGGTTCCCGTGGAGCCCGTCGTGCACCGGGAGATCGTCGCCCTGACGCTGCCGGACCTGGCGCGGGTGCCGGCGGTGGACGCGATGCTGGACAAGCTGGCGGGCACGGCGGAGCGCTGAGGCGCGCCTGCGCGGCGGCGGGCCGAGCGGCTGCCCGCGTGGCGACCGGGTGCCGGGTTTCAGGGCGCGCCGCCGGGACGGCCGGGCGCTACGGGGCGCTACCTCCGTGAGTCGTGTCCGCGGCGGGGCTTACGAGCCGGCCGCGGCGATGGCTCTGTGTCGCGCGCGGCCCATCAGCTCCTCGCGCTCGTCCTCGGTGAGGCCGCCCCACACGCCGTAGGGCTCCCTTACGGCCAGCGCGTGCGCCGCGCATTCCGCGCGGACCGGGCAGCGCATGCACACCTCTTTCGCCGAGGTCTCGCGTGCGCTGCGGGCGGCGCCGCGCTCGCCCTCCGGGTGGAAGAACAGCGAGCTGTCGACCCCGCGGCAGGCTGCCAGGAGCTGCCAGTCCCACAGGTCGGCGTTGGGACCGGGAAGCCGGGAGAAATCTGCCATTGCCATCCCCTCGAAGCGAACGGTCTGCCGTGCGGATGTAAATATGACTGATTGCGAATCTAGTCATAGACACCAGCAAATGGGAAGAAAAACTCCTCCTCATGGGCAAATGGGGCATAGTGCAGCCGTGACGCGGGCGGGGCGGGGTTGTGACAGGGGTGGCGCGGCGGGCGCCCCCAATGCGCCCTGCTCCGTGTCCGCGCCCTCACGTAGAGTGCCGAACGTGCTCGACCGACCCCGTAACTCTTTCGGGTGACCGTCGTTGAGAGGGCGGAGGCGGTTGACGGATGAAGCAGTCGGGCAGGTGTCCGACCCGGCGCCAGAGTCGTCGATCGCACAGGTGACGATCAGTACCAGCCTGGAGGCTCAAGGTGACGCGCATCAGCTGCGGAGGACGGTCATGACATCCGTCCTCGTCTGCGACGATTCCCCGCTTGCCCGTGAGGCGCTCCGCCGTGCGGTGGCGACCGTGCCCGGTGTCGAGCGTGTGACGACGGCAGCCAACGGCGAGGAAGTCCTCCGCCGCTGGGGAGCCGATCGTTCGGACCTGATTCTGATGGACGTACGCATGCCCGGACTCGGCGGTGTCGAGACCGTCCGCCGGCTGCTGTCGGCGGACCCCGGGGCCCGCATCATCATGCTCACCGTCGCCGAGGACCTCGACGGTGTCGCGCTCGCGGTCGCCGCCGGAGCGCGCGGGTACCTGCACAAGGACGCCTCGCGCGCCGAGCTGCGGGCCACCGTGACGCAGGCCCTCGCCGACCCGACCTGGCGGCTCGCCCCGCGCCGGCTGCGCTCGGCCGAGATGGGCGCCGCCCCCACGCTCACTGCGCGCGAGATCCAGGTGCTCGAAGGCATGAGCCACGGCCGCTCGAACGCGGAGATCGGGCGGGAGCTCTTCCTCTCGGAGGACACCGTCAAGACGCACGCCAGGCGCCTCTTCAAGAAGTTGGGTGCCTCGGACCGGGCGCACGCCGTGGCGCTCGGCTTCCGCTGGGGCCTGGTCCGCTAGGGCGCGGCGTGGCGCGCAGCGTCGTGAGGTCGCGGTGCGCGCCACCCCCGTGGGCGATCCGCACCGCGGCCCCACCGCTCGGCGCCCGACGCCGAAACTCCGAGGGATGCCGCATCCTTGGAGTGTGACTCCTCCCCGGCAGGAGCCGAGGCTTCGTGCCCGGCCCCAAGAGACCTCATGACGGAAAAGCCTTGCCCCGTGCCGTGCGGCGCGGGCACAAGCTATCGGTGGAGTCGTGAGTGCTGGGGCGGGCATACCCGAAAGGGGAGGCGCTAGACGTGAGTGCGAGGACACCGACGCGTAACGGTTCTGCGGGCAACCACGAGGGTGGTGCCGAGGAAGCTGCCACGCCGAGGCACCATGGACCGATGCGCGAAGACGACACCAAGGGGCCTCCGGCGGCGGCCGCCCCGGGAGAGATCGGCGCCCTCGTCGCCCGCGCTGTCGAGGGTGACCGGCGGGCCACCCACGATCTGCTCGCCCTGGTGCACCCGCTCGCGCTGCGCTACTGCCGCACCCGGCTGTCGCGCCTGCCGGGTGATGCCCGTCACTTCGTGGACGACCTCGCGCAGGAGGTCTGCCTCGCCGTTCTGTGCGCTCTGCCTCGCTACCGCGACACGGGGCGCCCCTTCGAGGCCTTCGTCGTGGCCATCGCGGCGCACAAGGTCGCCGACCTCCAGCGGGCCGCCATGCGCCACCCCGGCAGCACGGCCGTGCCCTCCGACGAGATGCCCGAGCAGCCGGACGATTCGCTCGGGCCGGAGGAGCGGGCCCTGCTCAGCAGCGATGCCGAGTGGGCCAAGAAGCTCCTCGCCAGCCTTCCGGAGAACCAGCGCGAGCTGGTCCTGCTGCGCGTCGCCATCGGCATGACCGCCGAGGAGACGGGCCAGATGCTGGGCATGTCGCCGGGTGCGGTGCGTGTCGCGCAGCACCGGGCGCTCAGCAGGCTGCGCGCGCTGGCCGAGCAGTAGGACCGCCCAGGGGCCCCGCCGCCCCTCCTCGTACGAATCTCCCCCTCTTCGTAGAAATCTCCAAGTGACGCGATCCTCAGACGTCGTGGAATGGGACACGTGTGACGGCCGTTAGCATGGGAGTCCGCGCTGGGGCAAGACCATTTGGGAAGGTGTCATGACTGACAACGTCGACGGAATGCCCGGGAAATTCGCGATGCTCGGTCTGACTTACGACGACGTCCTGCTGCTGCCGGGCGCTTCGGAGGTCCTGCCGAACGCCGTCGACACCTCCTCCCGGGTCTCGCGCAACGTCCGGGTGAACATCCCGCTGATGTCGGCGGCGATGGACAAGGTCACCGAGGCGCGCATGGCCATCGCCATGGCCCGCCAGGGCGGCGTGGGCGTCCTGCACCGCAATCTCTCCATCGAGGACCAGGCCAACCAGGTCGACCTGGTCAAGCGCTCCGAGTCCGGCATGGTCACCGACCCGATCACGGTCCGCCCGGACGCCACCCTCGCCGACGCGGACGCCCTCTGTGCGCGCTTCCGCATCAGCGGCGTGCCGGTCACCGACCCGGCCGGCAAGCTCCTGGGCATCGTCACCAACCGCGACATGGCCTTCGAGCTCGACCGCAGCCGCCAGGTGCGCGAGGTCATGACGCCGATGCCGCTGGTCACGGGCAAGGTCGGGATCTCCGGCGAGGACGCCATCGAGCTGCTCCGCCGCCACAAGATCGAGAAGCTGCCGCTGGTCGACGACTCCGGCGTGCTCAAGGGCCTCATCACGGTCAAGGACTTCGTCAAGGCCGAGCAGTACCCGAACGCCGCCAAGGACGCCGAGGGCCGCCTCATCGTCGGTGCCGCCGTGGGCGTCGGCGACGAGGCCTACGAGCGTGCCCAGCGGCTCGTCGAGGCCGGTGCCGACTTCCTGGTCGTCGACAGCGCCCACGGCCACAGCCGCGGCATCCTCGACATGATCGCCAAGGTCAAGTCCAACATCAGCGTCGACGTCGTCGGCGGCAACGTCGCCACCCGCGACGGCGCCCAGGCGCTCATCGACGCCGGTGTCGACGGCGTCAAGGTCGGCGTCGGCCCGGGCTCGATCTGCACCACCCGCGTCGTCGCCGGCATCGGCGTCCCGCAGGTCACCGCGATCTACGAGGCCGCGCAGGCGTGCCACGCCGCGGGCGTGCCGCTGATCGGCGACGGCGGCCTGCAGTACTCGGGCGACATCGCCAAGGCGATCGCCGCCGGTGCCGACGCGGTGATGCTCGGCTCGCTGCTCGCGGGCTGCGAGGAGTCGCCGGGCGAGATGGTCTTCATCAACGGCAAGCAGTTCAAGTCCTACCGCGGCATGGGCTCGCTGGGCGCCATGCAGTCGCGCGGCCAGGCGCGCTCCTTCTCCAAGGACCGCTACTTCCAGGACAACGTCCTCTCCGAGGACAAGCTCGTCCCCGAGGGCATCGAGGGCCAGGTGCCCTACCGCGGCCCGCTGGGCTCCGTGGCCCACCAGCTCATCGGCGGCCTGCGCGCCTCCATGGGCTACGTCGGCTCCGCCGGCATCCAGGAGCTCAAGGACAAGGGCACCTTCGTCCGCATCACGTCGGCGGGCCTGAAGGAGAGCCACCCGCACGACATCCAGATGACGGTGGAGGCGCCGAACTACTCCCGCCGGTAGTCCGTACTCCTCCCGCCGGTAGTAGTACGCGTTTCAAGCATTCTGTGGAGCCCGCGACCGCTCAGGCCGCGGGCTCCGCCGCGTCGGGGATACTGGATGCGGCAGGACGTAGAAGGAAAGGCCACACACGTGACTGAGATCGAGATCGGGCGCGGCAAGCGCGGCCGCCGGGCGTACGCATTCGACGACATCGCCGTCGTCCCGAGTCGCCGTACCCGCGACCCGAAGGAGGTCTCGATCGCCTGGCAGATCGACGCCTACCGCTTCGAGCTGCCGTTCCTGGCCGCCCCGATGGACTCGGTCGTCTCGCCCGAGACCGCCATCCGCATCGGCGAGCTGGGCGGCCTGGGCGTCCTCAACCTCGAGGGCCTGTGGACCCGCTACGAGGACCCGGAGCCGCTGCTCGCCGAGATCGCCGAGCTGGACGAGACCGCGGCGACCAAGCGCCTGCAGGAGATCTACGCCGCCCCGATCAAGGAAGAGCTGATCGGGCAGCGCATCAAGGAGGTCCGCGACTCCGGTGTCGTGACCGCCGCCGCGCTCTCCCCGCAGCGCACCGCGCAGTTCTCCAAGGCCGTCGTCGACGCCGGCGTGGACATCTTCGTGATCCGCGGCACCACCGTCTCCGCCGAGCACGTCTCCGGCGCCGCCGAGCCGCTGAACCTCAAGCAGTTCATCTACGAGCTCGACGTGCCGGTCATCGTCGGCGGCTGCGCCACGTACACCGCCGCCCTGCACCTGATGCGCACGGGCGCGGCCGGTGTCCTCGTGGGCTTCGGCGGCGGCGCCGCGCACACCACCCGCAACGTCCTGGGCATCCAGGTCCCGATGGCGACCGCCGTGGCCGACGTGGCCGCCGCCCGCCGCGACTACATGGACGAGTCCGGCGGCCGCTACGTGCACGTCATCGCCGACGGCGGCGTGGGCTGGTCCGGCGACCTGCCCAAGGCCATCGCCTGCGGTGCCGACGCCGTCATGATGGGCTCCCCGCTCGCCCGCGCCACCGACGCGCCGGGCCGGGGCTTCCACTGGGGCATGGAGGCCGTCCACGAGGACGTGCCGCGCGGCAAGCGCATGAACCTGGGCACGGTCGGCTCCACCGAGGAGATTCTCACCGGTCCCTCGCACACCCCGGACGGCTCGATGAACATGTTCGGCGCGCTGCGCCGTGCCATGGCCACCACGGGCTACAGCGACCTCAAGGAGTTCCAGCGGGTCGAGGTGACGGTCGCGCCGTCGCAGCACGACAAGCGCTGACGCGGAGCAGTTCACCGGAAAGGGCCCGGACCGCGACGGCGGTCCGGGCCCTTCGGCGTGCCGGGGCGGGGGCGCGGCCGTCAGCCGCCGAGCTTGCGGGCGGTCTGGAAGGCGCCCACGGCGCCGAGTATGAAGAAGACCGCGTCGATCGGCTCCAGGTATTCCTTCCACGCCTTGTTCAGCGAGTCGAAGTGCTCGGTGAAGACCTGGCTGACCGGGATGTTGGCGATGTCGCTCAGCTCCAGGGCGATGCCGAAGATCTGGCCGAGGTAGACGCCGAGCAGGCCGAGGAGCGCGCCCACCACCGGCAGCGCGCCGTTGCGCCCGCCGGCCTTGCCGAGGGCGGCGCCGATCAGGGCGCCCGTACCGATGGCGAGGTAGCCGATCTGGCCGCCGTCGGAGGCCTTGAGGATCCCGCCGTAGATTCCGGCGCCGACGAGCATGGCCACGATGCCGAGGACCACGGCGAGGGCGGGGTTGCCCCGGCGGACGGGCGGGGGCGGCGGCGGGAAGCCGCCGGGGGCGCCGTACGGCGGCGGGGGCTGCTGGCCGTAGCCGTAGGGCTGCTGGGGCTGGTGCGGCGGGTACGGCTGCGGCGGGTAGGGCTGCTGCGGCTGCTGGCCGTAGGGGTTGTGCTGGGGCGGCTGCTGCGGCTGCTGCCAGGGCTGGCTCATGGCGATGTCCCCCGAATGTCCTCGGTGTTGAGTAAGGGCCAAGTAATGACCAAGTAAGGGCCAAAAGGTATCAGCGTGCTACGACAGCAGGCTGTTACCCACAGCGAGCGCATGGCTGTGAACGCCGTATAAAAGTTCGACCGTAAGGAATAATGGCAACTTATGGCGCAAAGCAAGTCGTTCAGCGGCAGGGACATGGGGATCGACCTCGGCACGGCGAACACCCTGGTGTACGTGCGCGGGAAGGGAGTGGTGCTCAACGAACCGTCAGTCGTCGCCGTGAACGCGGATGACGGCGGCGTGCTCTCGGTCGGCTCCGAGGCCAAGGAGACCATCGGCCGGACCCCCTCGAACATCGTCGCGGTCCGGCCGCTGCGCGACGGCGTCATAGCCGACTTCGAGATAGCCGAGCGCATGATGCGGCACTTCATCAAGAAGGTCATGGGCAACCGCTTCTTCGCCCGCCCGCGCGTCGTGGTCTGCGTGCCCTCCGGCATCACCGGCGTCGAGCGGCGCGCCGTCATCGAGGCCGCGTCGCGCGCGGGCGCCCGCCAGGTGCACCTCGTCGAGGAGCCCATGGCCGCGGCGATCGGCGCCGGGCTGCCCGTCAGCGAGCCGACCGGCTGCATGGTCGTCGACATCGGCGGCGGCACCACGGAGGTCGCCGTGATCTCCCTGGGCGGCATCGTCACCGCCCGCTCCGTCCGTACGGCCGGCGACGCGATGGACGCGGCGATCATCTCGTACGTGAAGAAGGAGTACTCCCTCGCGATCGGCGAACGCACCGCGGAGGAGATCAAGATGAACATCGGCTCCGCCGCCCCGACCGGCTACTGGTCCGCGGCCGGGCTGGCCGCCCTCGCCAAGCAGCTGGAGAAGGACACCGGCCTGGAGGAGGTCGGCGGGGACCCGGAGGAGACCCAGGGCCTCAAGCCGCCGGAGCGCTGCACCATCCGCGGCCGCGACCAGGTCAGCGGCCTGCCGAAGACGCGCGAGCTGACGGCCGACGAGATCCGGCACGCGCTGTCGGAGCCCGTCGACGCCATCGTCATGGCGGTCCGCCAGACCCTGGACGAGACCCCGCCGGAGCTGTCCGGCGACATCATGGACCGCGGCATCGTCCTCACGGGCGGCGGCGCGCTCCTGCGCGGCCTGGACGTGCGGCTGAGCAAGGAGCTCGACATCCCGGTCATCATCGCCGACGACCCGCTGGACTGCGTGGCGGTCGGCACGGGCCGCTGCGTCGAGGACTTCGCGTCCCTGAGGACGGTCCTGGACGCCCCGAACAGGGCACTGGGGCTGGGGAGGCTCTAGCCCTGATTGTTGGCCCGCTGCAGCCCTGATTTTTCAGCCCGCTTGAGTTCTCAAACATCAGCCCGGTGAAAAATCAGCCCGTCCGGCGTTTGAGGACAGCGCCGGTCAGGCGCTTACCTGACGCACGAGCGGGGCGCCGCCCTAGAGCCGGTGCCCCGCGCCAGCGGGAATCGCTCCGCGCGTGTCCAGCAGCAGCTGTGCCTTCACGGCAAGACCTTGCAGGTCGTACGTGCGGTGATGCTGCAGCAGCACCGTGAGGTCGGCCGCGGCCGCGGCCTCGTACACGCTGTCGGCCCGCGGCACCGGCCGCCCCATCACCCGCCACTGCGCCACGTGCGGGTCGTGGTAGCTGAGCTGGGCGCCCAGCTCCATCAGCCGTGAGGCGATCTCCCGCGCGGGCGCCCCCTGCTGGTCGGAGACGTCGGCCTTGTAGCTGACGCCCAGGAGCAGCACCCGCGCGCCGCGCGCCGACTTGCCGTGCTCGTTGAGGAGCGTGGCGCACCGCTGGGTGACGTACCGCGGCATGCGCCCGCTCACCTCCTGCGCGACCTCCACCATCCGCAGCGGGTAGCCGAGGCTGCGGCCCTTGTACGAGAGGTAGTTGGGGTCGATGGGGACACCGGGGCCGCCCACCCCGGGCCCCGGGCGGAAGGCCTGGAAGCCGAACGGCTTGGTCTCGGCGCAGCGCACGACGTCCCACAGGTCGACGCCGATGTCGTGGCAGAAGACGGCCATCTCGTTGACGAGGGCGATGTTGACGTACCGGTAGTTGGTCTCCAGGACGCGCACCGCCTCGGCCTCGCGCAGGCCGCGCGCGCGGACGACTTTCTCGCAGACCCGCCCGTAGAAGGCGGCGGCGGCCTCCGTGCAGGCGGGGGTGAGGCCGCCGATGACCTTGGGGATGCCGGCGTAGCTGTGGCGCTTGTTGCCGGGGTCGGCGCGGCTGGGGGAGTAGGCCAGGTGGAAGTCGTGGCCGGCGCGCAGCCCGGAGCCGGATTCGAGCAGGGGGCGCAGGAATTCCTCCGTGGCGCCGGGGTAGACGGGGGACTCCAGGAGCACGGTGGTGTGCGGTCGGAGGCGTACCGCGAGGGCGCGGGCGGCGGCTGCGATGGCGCTGAGGTCGAGGGCCCGGTCCTCGCCGAGCCGGGCGGGTGCGCAGATGACGGCGGTCCGCACCTTGCCGAGCTCGGCGTCGGCGGTGGTGGGGCGGAAGCCCGCGGCGAGCATCCGGCGGACCTCGGCGGCGGTGAGGCAGCCGTCGGCGCACTCGGGGGGCAGTCGGCCGGCGCGCAGCTCGGCGACGGTGTGCGGGTCGGGGTCGTAGCCGATGGTGTCGATGCCGGCGGCGGTCGCGGCCTGGGCGAGGGGGAGTCCGAGGTGGCCGAGTCCGATGACGGCGAGATCTGCGGGCATGGCGAGGCGGTCCTTCCCGGGGAGCCGGGGGTCTTCGGCACGCGTACGAGTTACATCAGGTTAAGCGGATATATGACTGTTATTCGGGATCAACGCGGCCCGGGCTCGCTCCCATGCGCCACCGGCGCGGCCAAACCGGCGGATCTGGGGCAGCATCGAAGGAGCGGTAAGGGAGCAGCAGGGAAGCGCGGGGACCAGCGGAGCAACCGGCGGCCGAAACGGAGGCAGCGGTGAGGACAGCGACACTCGGGCCGGACGAGCGCGGTGCGGCGCTCGCCCGGATGGCGGAGCGGGAACTGGACGTCCTGGTCGTGGGCGGCGGCGTGGTCGGTGCGGGAACCGCGCTCGACGCGGCCACCCGGGGGCTGACGACCGGCCTGGTCGAGGCGCGCGACTGGGCCGCGGGCACCTCCAGCCGCTCCAGCAAGCTCATCCACGGCGGCCTGCGGTATCTGGAGATGCTCGACTTCGCCCTCGTCAGAGAGGCCCTCAAGGAGCGCGGGCTGCTGCTGGGGCGGCTCGCCCCGCACCTGGTCAAGCCCGTCCCCTTCCTCTACCCGCTGCAGCACCGCGGCTGGGAGCGCCTCTACGCGGGCACGGGCGTGGCGCTCTACGACGCGATGTCGGTCTCCTCGGGCCACGGCCGGGGCCTGCCCACGCACCGTCACCTCACCCGCAAGCGGGCGCTGCGCGTCGCCCCCTGCCTGAAGAAGGACGCCCTGGTCGGTGCGCTGCAGTACTACGACGCGCAGATGGACGACGCCCGCTACGTCACCACCATCGTGCGCACCGCCGCCGCCTACGGTGCCGACGTCGCCAACCGGGCGCGGGTGACGGGTTTCCTGCGCGAGGGCGAGCGGGTGGTCGGCGCACGGGTGCGCGACCTGGAGCAGGGCGGCGAGTTCGAGATCAGGGCCCGGCAGATCGTCAACGCCACGGGCGTGTGGACGGACGACACCCAGAAGCTCATCGCCGAGCGCGGGCAGTTCCACGTACGGGCCTCGAAGGGCATCCACCTGGTGGTGCCCAAGGACCGCATCCACTCCACCACCGGGCTGATCCTGCGCACCGAGAAGAGCGTGCTCTTCGTGATCCCCTGGGGCAGGCACTGGATCGTCGGCACGACGGACACCGACTGGGACCTGGACAAGGCCCACCCCGCCGCCTCCAGCGCGGACATCGACTACCTGCTGGAGCACGTGAACGCCGTCCTGTCCGTGCCGCTGACCCGGGATGACGTGCAGGGGGTGTACGCGGGGCTGCGTCCCCTGCTGGCCGGCGAGTCGGACGCGACGAGCAAGCTCTCGCGCGAGCACACCGTGGCCCACCCCGTGCCGGGGCTGGTGGTCGTGGCGGGCGGGAAGTACACCACGTACCGGGTGATGGCCAAGGACGCCGTGGACGAGGCGGTGCACGCCCTCGACCGGCGCGTGGCCGAGTGCGTCACGGAGGACGTGCCGCTGGTCGGCGCCGAGGGCTACAAGGCCCTGTGGAACGGGCGCGCCAGGATCGCCCAGCGCACCGGCCTGCACGTCGCCCGCGTCGAGCACCTGCTCAACCGGTACGGCTCGATGGTGGACGAGGTGCTGGAGCTCGTCGCCGCCGACCCGTCCCTGGGCGACCCGCTCACCGGCGCCGAGGACTACCTGCGGGCCGAGGTCGTCTACGCCGCCTCGCACGAGGGCGCCCGTCACCTCGACGACGTCCTCACCCGCCGCACCCGGATCTCGATCGAGACGTTCGACCGCGGAACGCGCAGTGCCCGGGAGGCCGCCGAGCTGATGGCGCCGGTGCTGGGCTGGGACCGCTCCCAGGTCGAGAAGGAGGTCGAGCGCTATGAGAAGCGGGTGGAGGCGGAGCGCGAATCACAGCTGCAGCCCGATGACCTGACGGCCGATGCGGCACGGTTGGGCGCACCGGACGTGCAGCCGATCTGATCCTCTGATGCCCTGTTGGAACGGTTGTGCCCGGTGGGCTCTGATGAGCGTCATGTGACAGCTCCGACGCGCCGGGAACCGCCCTGTCCGAAACCGGGTCCTGTAAGGGCAACGGGCCCGTGCGGCACTCCCGGCCGCCGTCGTGCCCGGTGCTGCCGGGCCCTCGCGGCGCAGGTGGGCCGGGTCGGTGCGGCGGCGACCGGTGTGCGCTGCACGGAGGGCGAAGGGCGGCAGTGCGCCCGTATTGTCCCCGAGCTCGTGGACCCTGGCCTTCCGCCGGTCTGTGGATGAGAGACAATGGTGGCTCTGCCAGGGTCGGTTGGTCGCAGAGCTGATTGCCAGAGGGGACGCATGTCGGAGGCGGAGCAGACGCAGGGCACGGCAGGGCGCCTCCTGGCCGGGCGGTACCGCCTCGGGGACGTCCTCGGCCGCGGCGGCATGGGTACGGTCTGGCGGGCGAGCGACGAGACCCTCGGCCGCACGGTGGCCGTGAAGGAACTGCGGTTCCCGGCCAACATCGACGAGGACGAGAAGCGACGCCTCATCACGCGCACGCTGCGCGAGGCGAAGGCCATCGCCCGGATCCGCAGCGCGGGCGCCGTCACCGTCTACGACGTGGTGCACGAGGACGACCGCCCGTGGATCGTCATGGAGCTCATCGAGGGCCGTTCGCTCGCCGACGTCATCCGTGAGGACGGGCCGCTGAAGTGGCGCCGCGCCGCCGAGGTCGGCCTCGCCGTCCTCGACGTGCTCGGCGCGGCGCACCGCCAGGGCATCCTGCACCGCGACGTGAAGCCGTCCAACGTGCTCATCGCGGACGACGGCCGCGTGGTCCTCACCGACTTCGGCATCGCGCAGGTCGAGGGCGACCCGTCCGTGACCTCCACCGGCATGCTCGTCGGCGCCCCTTCGTACATCTCCCCCGAGCGCGCCCGCGGCCACAAGCCCGGCCCGCCGGCCGACCTGTGGTCCCTGGGCGGCCTGCTCTACGCGGCCGTCGAGGGCGTCCCCCCGTACGACAAGGGGTCGGCCATAGCGACCCTCACCGCCGTGATGACCGAGCCGCTCGGCCCGCCGAAGAACGCGGGCCCGCTGGCCGAGGTCATGTACGGGCTGCTCGCCAAGGACCCCGAGAAGCGGCTCGACGAGGCCGGCGCCCGCGCGCTGCTCACCGACGCGGTCAACGCCCCCGACGAGCGCCTGCCCCCCAAGCGGCAGCCCTCGTCCCCGGACCTGGACGCGACGCAGGCCATCGCCGTCCCGCCGATACCGGAAGCGGCCGTGCCCGCCGCTCCCGCCAGGCCCGCCCCCAAGTCCCCGGCCTCCCCGGTCTCCCCGGTCTCCTCGGCGAAGCGGCCGGGCGCCTCCGCGGGCCGGTCTTCGGACGTCCCACCGGCGCACGGCTCGCCCTCCGGCGCGAGGCCCGGCGTCCCGGGCGCGCCGCCGCGTCCCGGGGAGTCCACGAAGTCCACCACCCGTCAGTTCTCCGGCGGCGCCTCCGGCGGACCGGGTGCCGCGGGCGGCAGCCTGTTCGGCGCACGGCCGGGCGGCAGCGGGCGGACGCCGCTCCTGGAGGCCGTGCCGCGCCGGACGCTCGTCGTGGCCGCGGTCGTCGTGGTGCTGGCCGTGCTCGGCACGGTGCTCGCCTTCGCGCTGAGCGGGGACGACAGCAGCGACAAGGAAGGCAAGAAGCCGGGCAAGTCCGTCACGGGGCACTCGGCGTCCGCCGGAGCCTCCGGCAAGGCGGGCGGGGAGCCCCAGGTGATCAAGTCCCAGTCCGCCGCAGCCGTCTCCGGCGGCAAGGACCAGGGCAAGGACGCGGGCAAGGAAGCGGATGCTGCCGGATACCGGCACATCGAGAACGGCGAGTACCACTTCGGGATCTCCATCCCGCAGGGCTGGAAGCAGACCGGTACCGCCGGAGAGCACTCGGGCGCCATCTACAGCGCCTCCGGCGGCTTCCCACGCGTCCAGGTCGACTTCGGCGCCGAGCCGAAGGACGACGCGGTCAAGGCGTGGCGCGACGCCGAGTCCGGTGCCAAGAGCAGCATGCCCGGCTACAAGGGGCTCTCGATCCAGGACATCAGCGGCTGGGCGGGCCACGAGTACCCGACCGTCGCGGACTGGTCGTTCGAGCGCGACCAGAACGGCAAGCGCGTCCAGGTCCTCAACCGTGGCTTCAAGGTGGACGACGAGCACGGCTACGCCATCATGATCACGTGCGAGAAGGGCAAGTGGGGCGACGCCGACTGCCGGTCGCTGCGTGACACGGCCTTCAGGACGTTCTCGCCGGAGGACTGAGCGGTCTGAGGGCTGGGCCGTGCGAGGGCTGGGCCGCGCGAGGGCTGCGAGGGCTGAGCTGTGCGAGGGCTGGAATCGCCCGAGGGTCGAGTCGCGCGGGGACTGAGCCGAGTGAGTGCCTGCCTGCGAGGCTGAACCCCTTTTCGGCGATACGTACATCCGAAACCCGAGTGACCCGGGGGAGCGGATTTCACTCGACGGGCGGGTGTGACGGGGCGGACGTCACCCGGTCGATCCACTGAGCGACGTACTGAGCCGTACGCGCCCGAAGGGGTGGGTTCGGCACGTATCGTGAGGTGTCATGGACGGTGCGCAGCCGCAATAGGCGGCCGATTGACCGCTGTTGGCGGTTGTCCGGGCATTCGGGCGAGGTGTGGATCGCGCGCTTGGGGAGGCGTCGTGGACGACTACGCGGGTCGGATCCTGGCCGGCCGGTATCGCCTTCCGTTACCACCCTCGGACGTGTTCGAGCTCGTCGAGACCCGCGCCTTCGACACCTTGAGCGGGCAGGAAGTCCTCGTCCGGCAGATCCCGCTGCCGGAGGTGGTGGACGCGGAGGTGGTGGACGCCTCCGGCGGCTGCCCGGGCGGGGCCCCCCCCCCCCCCCCCCCCCCCCCGGCGCCGGGGGCGGGGGCGGGGGGCCCCCCCCCCCCCCCCGGGGCGCCCCGGGCGGGGGGGCGCGGCCCCCGGCCGTGCGTGCGCTTCGGAAGCGGCTACTTCACCGGCTCCGGAGCCGGCTTCGGGTCCGGCTTCGGCGCGTCCGCCGGCTCGCCGTCGCCCCCGTCGCCGTTGTCCTCGCCGCCGTCCTCCGGCGCCTCCGGCGTCTTCACCGACTCCAGCAGGAGCTGGGCGACGTCGACGACCTGGATGGACTCCTTGGGCTTGACGCCCGTGGCGGAGCCACTTTCAGCTGCAGCCTTCTTGCCGTTGACCGAGTCCGTCAGCATGACGAGGCAGAACGGGCAGGCGGTCGAGACGATGTCCGGGTTGAGGGACAGCGCCTCGTCGACGCGCTCGTTGTTGATGCGCTTGCCGATCCGCTCCTCCATCCACATGCGCGCACCACCCGCACCGCAGCAGAAGCCCCGCTCCTTGTGGCGGTGCATCTCCTCGTTGCGCAGGCCCGGCACCTTGGCGATGATCTCGCGCGGCGGCGTGTAGACCTTGTTGTGGCGGCCCAGGTAGCAGGGGTCGTGGTACGTGATGAGGCCCTCGACCGGGGTGACGGGGACGAGCTTGCCCTCGTCGATGAGGTGCTGCAGCAGCTGCGTGTGGTGGATGACCTCGTACTCGCCGCCGAGCTGCGGGTACTCGTTCGCGATCGTGTTGAAGCAGTGCGGGCAGGTCGCGACGATCTTCTTCTTCGCCTTCTCGACCTTGACGCCCTCATCGGCATCCTCACCGAACGCCATGTTCAGCATCTCGACGTTCTGCTGGCCGAGCTGCTGGAACAGGAACTCGTTGCCCAGGCGGCGGGCCGAGTCACCGGTGCAGTTCTCCTCGCCGCCCATGATCGCGAACTTCACGCCCGCCATGTGCAGCAGCTCCGCGAAGGCCTTCGTGGTCTTCTTGGCGCGGTCCTCCAGGGCGCCGGCGCAGCCGACCCAGTAGAGGTAGTCGACCTCGGTGAGGTCCTCGATGTCCTTGCCGACGACCGGGACCTCGAAGTCGACCTCCTTGGTCCACTGCAGGCGCTGCTTCTTCGCCAGGCCCCAGGGGTTGCCCTTCTTCTCCAGGTTCTTGAGCATCGTGCCGGCCTCCGAGGGGAAGCTGGACTCGATCATCACCTGGTAGCGGCGCATGTCGACGATGTGGTCGACGTGCTCGATGTCGACCGGGCACTGCTCGACGCAGGCGCCGCACGTGGTGCAGGACCACAGCACGTCCGGGTCGATGACGCCGTTCTCTTCGAGGGTGCCGATCAGCGGGCGCTCGGCCTCGGCCAGGGCGGCCGCCGGGACGTCCTTCAGCTGCTCCTCGGTCGCCTTCTCCTCGCCCTCGGCATCCTTGCCGCCGCCCGCCAGCAGGTACGGCGCCTTGGCGTGCGCGTGGTCGCGCAGCGCCATGATCAGGAGCTTGGGGGAGAGGGGCTTGCCGGTGTTCCAGGCGGGGCACTGCGACTGGCAGCGGCCGCACTCGGTGCAGGTGGAGAAGTCGAGCAGGCCCTTCCAGGAGAACTCCTCGACCTTCGAGACGCCGAACGTGTCGTCCTCGCCCGGGTCCTCGAAGTCGATCGGCTTGCCGCCGCTCGTCATCGGCTGCAGCGCGCCCAGCGCCACGTCGCCGGACGCCTCGCGCTTGAACCAGATGTTCGGGAAGGCGAGGAAGCGGTGCCAGGCCACGCCCATGTCGGTCTTCAGCGCGACCGTGATCATCCAGATGAAGGAGGTCGCGATCTTCAGGCCGGCGAAGAAGTAGGTGAGGTTCTGGAGCGTCGAGACGTCCATCCCCTCCAGCCACGAGACGACCGGGTACGAGACGAAGAACGAGGCCTCGTAGCCGTCCACGTGGTGCTGGGCGCCCTCGAGCGCGTGCAGCATGAAGATGCAGACGCCGACGATGAGGATGACGGCCTCGACGAAGTACGCCTGGCCGGTGTTGGAGCCGGCGAAGCGGGACTTGCGGCCCGGGTCGCCCGGCCGGTTCAGCTGCCGGATGACGATGAGCGTCAGGATGCCGAGCGCGGTCATCGTGCCGAGGAACTCGACGAAGACGTTGTACGGGGTCCAGTCACCGATGACCGGCAGGAGCCAGTCGGCCTTGAAGAGCTGGCCGATGGCGTTGACGATCGTCAGCAGCAGCGAGAAGAAGCCCACCGCCACGAACCAGTGCGCGACGCCGACGATGCCCCAGCGGTTCATCCGGGTGTGGCCGAGGAACTCCTTGGCCACCGTGACGGTGCGCTGTGCGGGATCGTCGGTGCGGGTGCCGGCTGGTACGGGCTGACCCAGCCGCATGAAGCGGTAGATCTGCAGAATGGCACGGCCGAACAGCGCGACGCCGACCGCGATTAGTACCAGCGACACGATGATCGCGGCGAGTTGCATGGGTGGGCTCCTCGGGCCTGCGAGAGCGAACTACTACTAACGGGTAACTTATCCAGTCCGTACGAGACTACTCACTCCCGCGCGCGCGATATAGGCGCATCGCCGGTGATCTGTGTCGCTCAGGCGAGCCTTATCGCCGCGCCCGGCCGGTCGCGTGTCGCCCGGGGCGTGGATCCGGCCATCGCGTCCGCGGCACCCGCCCGACCTGCGGAAACGTTCCTCCACCGCCTCTGCTGCGCATAAGCGCCGCATAAGACTTGAGCCTCCTCGACTCAGCTCCGTTGACAGATTCCGATCCGCAATGCACCCTTGAGCCTGTTCCACTCAAGTCAGCTGGAGGAATCGACATGGCACGTGCGGTCGGCATCGACCTGGGTACGACGAACTCCGTCGTCAGTGTTCTCGAGGGCGGTGAGCCCACCGTCATCACCAACGCCGAGGGCGCCAGGACCACGCCGTCCGTCGTCGCCTTCGCGAAGAACGGCGAGGTGCTCGTCGGCGAGGTCGCCAAGCGCCAGGCTGTCACCAACGTCGACAGGACGATCCGTTCCGTCAAGCGCCACATGGGCACTGACTGGAAGATCAACCTCGACGGCAAGGACTTCAACCCGCAGCAGATCTCCGCGTTCATCCTGCAGAAGCTGAAGCGGGACGCCGAGGCGTACCTGGGCGAGAAGGTCACGGACGCGGTCATCACCGTCCCGGCGTACTTCAACGACTCCGAGCGCCAGGCCACCAAGGAGGCCGGTGAGATCGCGGGTCTGAACGTCCTGCGCATCGTCAACGAGCCCACCGCGGCCGCCCTGGCCTACGGCCTGGACAAGGACGACCAGACCATTCTGGTCTTCGACCTCGGTGGCGGCACCTTCGACGTCTCGCTCCTCGAGATCGGCGACGGCGTGGTCGAGGTCAAGGCCACCAACGGTGACAACCACCTCGGTGGTGACGACTGGGACCAGCGCGTCGTCGACTACCTGGTCAAGCAGTTCGCCAACGGTCACGGCGTGGACCTGTCCAAGGACAAGATGGCTCTCCAGCGTCTCCGCGAGGCCGCGGAGAAGGCGAAGATCGAGCTGTCCTCGTCCACCGAGACCACGATCAACCTGCCCTACATCACGGCCTCCGCCGAGGGCCCGCTGCACCTGGACGAGAAGCTCACGCGCGCCCAGTTCCAGCAGCTCACCGCGGACCTGCTGGAGCGCTGCAAGACCCCGTTCCACAACGTCATCAAGGACGCGGGCATCGCCCTCTCCGAGATCGACCACGTGGTCCTCGTCGGCGGCTCCACCCGCATGCCCGCCGTCGCCGAGCTCGTCAAGGAGCTGACCGGCGGCAACGAGGCCAACAAGGGCGTCAACCCGGACGAGGTCGTCGCCATCGGCGCCGCCCTGCAGGCCGGTGTCCTCAAGGGCGAGGTCAAGGACGTCCTGCTCCTCGACGTCACCCCGCTGTCCCTCGGCATCGAGACCAAGGGCGGCATCATGACCAAGCTGATCGAGCGCAACACCACGATCCCGACCAAGCGGTCCGAGATCTTCACGACGGCCGAGGACAACCAGCCGTCCGTGCAGATCCAGGTCTACCAGGGCGAGCGCGAGATCGCGGCGTACAACAAGAAGCTCGGCATGTTCGAGCTGACCGGTCTGCCGCCGGCCCCGCGCGGCGTCCCGCAGATCGAGGTCGCCTTCGACATCGACGCCAACGGCATCATGCACGTGACCGCGAAGGACCTCGGCACGGGCAAGGAGCAGAAGATGACCGTCACCGGTGGCTCCTCGCTGCCGAAGGACGAGGTCAACCGGATGCGCGAAGAGGCCGAGAAGTACGCCGAGGAGGACCACGCGCGCCGTGAGGCCGCCGAGTCCCGCAACCAGGGCGAGCAGCTCGTCTACCAGACGGAGAAGTTCCTCAAGGACAACGAGGACAAGGTTCCGGCCGAGGTGAAGACCGAGGTCGAGACCGCCGTCGCCGAGCTCAAGGAGAAGCTCAAGGGCGAGGACACGGCCGAGATCCGCACCGCGACCGAGAAGGTCGCCGCGGTCAGCCAGAAGCTCGGCCAGGCCATGTACGCCGACGCCCAGGCCGCCCAGGGCGCTGCCGGTGCCGCCGGCGCGACCGGTGGTCCGACCAAGGGTGACGACGACGTCGTCGACGCCGAGATCGTCGACGAGGACAAGCCCAAGGGTGGTGCGGCGTGACGGAGGAGACCCCGGGCTTTGACGACAAGAAGCCTGAAGGCCCCTCCGAAGCCGCCGGTTCCGAGGAAGCGGCGCAGGGCGCCGGGGCCGCCGGCAAGGCGGCCCCGGGCTCTGCCCCCTCCGGCGAGGAGCTGGTGGAGGTGGGCCTGAAGGCCCAGCTGGACCAGGCCCAGGCCGCGCTCGGCGAGCGCACCGCGGACCTCCAGCGCCTCCAGGCGGAGTACCAGAACTACCGCCGCCGGGTCGAGCGGGACCGGGTCACGGTCAAGGAGATCGCCGTCGCGAACCTCCTGTCCGAGCTCCTGCCCACGCTCGACGACGTCGGCCGCGCCCGTGACCACGGCGAGCTGGTCGGCGGCTTCAAGTCCGTCGCCGAGTCGCTGGAGACGGTCGTTGCCAAGATGGGGCTGCAGCAGTTCGGCAAGGAGGGCGAGCCCTTCGACCCGCTGGTGCACGAGGCGCTGATGCACAGCTACGCGCCCGACGTCACCGAGACCACGTGCGTGCAGATTCTGCAGCCGGGGTATCGGATCGGCGAGCGGACGATCCGCCCCGCGCGGGTCGCCGTCGCCGAGCCCCAGCCGGGCGCCCAGGGCGCCAAGGGCGAGGGCGAGGACGCGGGTTCCGGCTCCGACGAGGAGAGCGGTGGCCCGGACAAGGGCTGACGCTGACCCGATGAATCACCGCAGGGAACGGAAGGAGGGACACCGAGGATGAGCACGAAGGACTTCCTGGAGAAGGACTACTACAAGGTTCTCGGTGTCCCCAAGGACGCCACCGAGGCCGAGATCAAGAAGGCGTACCGGAAGCTCGCCCGCGAGTACCACCCGGACGCCAACAAGGGCGACGCCAAGGCCGAGGAGCGCTTCAAGGAGATCTCCGAGGCGAACGACGTCCTGGCCGACCCCAAGCGGCGCAAGGAGTACGACGAGGCCCGCGCCCTCTTCGGCAACGGCGGCTTCCGCCCGGGGCCGGGCGGCGCGGGCGGCGGCTCCTTCAACTTCGACCTGGGCGACCTCTTCGGGGGCGCCCAGGGCGGGGGCGGCACCGGCGGCTTCGGCGGCGGCCTCGGCGACGTCTTCGGCGGCCTGTTCAACCGCGGCGGCGCCGCGCGGACCCAGCCGCGCCGCGGCCAGGACATCGAGTCCGAGGTCTCGCTGAACTTCACCGAGGCGGTCGACGGGGCCACCGTGCCCCTGCGGATGTCCTCCTCGGCGGCCTGCAAGGCCTGCTCCGGCACCGGCGACAAAAACGGTACGCCTCGCGTCTGCCCGACCTGTGTCGGCACCGGCCAGGTGTCGCACGGCTCCGGCGGCGGATTCTCCATGACCGACCCGTGCCCCGACTGCAAGGGCCGCGGCCTCATCCCGGAGAACCCCTGCGACGTCTGCCACGGCAGCGGCCGCGCCAAGTCCTCCCGGACGATGCAGGTCCGCATCCCCGCCGGAGTCTCCGACGGCCAGCGGATCCGGCTGCGCGGCAAGGGCGCCCCGGGCGAGCGCGGCGGGCCCAACGGCGACCTCTACGTCGTCGTGCACGTCGGCACCCACCCGGTCTTCGGCCGCAAGGACGACAACCTCACCGTCACCGTGCCCGTCACCTTCCCGGAGGCGGTCCTCGGCGGCGAGATCAAGGTGCCGACCCTCGGCGGCCCCCCGGTCACCCTCAAGCTGCCGCCCGGCACGCCCAACGGCCGCACGATGCGCGCCCGCGGCAAGGGCGCGGTGCGCAAGGACGGCACCCGCGGCGACCTGCTCGTCACGGTGGAGGTGACCGTGCCCAAGGATCTCGGCGACAAGGCCCGGGAAGCCCTGCAGACCTACCGTGAGGCCACCGCGGACCACGACCCGCGGGCAGAGCTCTTCCAGGCCGCGAAGGGAGCGTGACCCCATGGATGGGACCGGCCGACGGCGCAATCCGTACGAGCTGACCGACGAGTCGCCGGTCTACGTCATCTCGGTCGCCGCGCAGCTGTCGGGACTGCACCCGCAGACCCTCCGGCAGTACGACCGGCTCGGCCTGGTCTCACCCGACCGCGCCGCCGGGCGCGGCCGGCGCTATTCCGCGCGGGACATCGAGCAGCTCCGGCAGGTGCAGCAGCTGAGCCAGGACGAGGGCATCAACCTGGCCGGCATCAAGCGCATCATCGAGCTGGAGAACCAGGTGGCCGCGCTCAAGGCGCGCGTCGCCGAGCTGCAGGGCGTCGTCGAGGGCGCCGCCGCGGCCCGGCAGCAGGCGGAGGCCGCGGTCCACGCCTCCTACCGCCGCGACCTGGTCCCGTACACGGACGTCCAGCAGACGAGCGCGCTGGTGGTGTGGCGTCCGCGCCGCGACCAGTAAAGAGCGATCCGGCGGGGCCGGGCGAGCGTGCGCTCGCCCGGCCCC
>NZ_JBMMMZ010000013.1:236225-307950 GCF_049725035.1 Streptomyces sp. XH2
CTGACCGGCGCCCGCGGGGGGGGCGGGGCGGGGGGGCGCCCCCCCGCCCCCGCCGGCATGAACCGGCATGAACCGGCATGAAGCGGTGTGCCGGCGCGGTCTTCGCACTGCCGGGCACGGTGGTGGCCGCACCCGGCGCGCCGCGCGCCGCCGAGCGCGCGCGGACGACCGCCACCCCGCGCCACCCACTCGGGTGGCGAACCTGTCGCCGCCCGCCCACGGGCCTTACGGTGGACGGGTGCTGCTGAGCTTCCGGGTCTCGAATCACCGCTCGATCAGGGAGGAGCAGCAACTGCTCCTGGCCCGGGTCGGCGACGCGGACGACGTCGATGCGGGTGTTGCCGGTGCGGGCGTTTCCGATGAGAGCGATGCCGGTGCGGGCGGCTCCGAAGAGGGCCGCGATGCCGGTGGCAAGCCCGTCCCCGTCGCGGTCCTCTTCGGCGCGAACGCGGCCGGCAAGTCCAACGTCGTCGACGCCCTGCACTTCATGGCGAACCTGGTGCGCACCTCCCACCGCGACGCCGAGCCGGGCGCCGGCCTCGTACGGTCCCCGTTCCTGCTCGACCAGGAGAGCGCCGCGGCCGCGTCCTGGTACGTGGTGGACCTCGTCCTCGACGGCGTGCGCCACACCTACGGCTTCGGCCTCGACGACGAGCGGATCCGCGACGAGTGGCTGTACCGCTACCACGGCGGCGAGCGGCGGACGGTGTTCCAGCGCTCGGGCGACGACATCCGCTTCGGCGACGGGGAGCCCCGGCCCGAACTCGACCTCGTCCGCAGCATCACCGAGCCGAACGCCCTGTTCCTGACCGTCGCGGCGCGGTCCCGGCAGGCCGGCGTCCAGCCGGTCTACGCCTGGTTCATGAACGTCCGCTTCCGGGCGGGCGGGGCGCACGGTTCACCCGATCCGGGAAGCCTGCTGCGGCTGCAGGATCCGCAGCGGGCCGCGTCCATCGTCGCCCTGCTGCGCGCCGCCGACCTCGGCATCGAGGACATGGGCGTCGAGGACTTCGACGCGGCCGACGCGAGCGAACGGCTCTCCCTACGCGGCTTCGCCGACCGGCTCATGCGCGAGCTGCGCCGCACCGAGCTCTCCACCTGCCTGTTCACGACCACGACCGCCCGTGTCTGGGTCCAGCAGAAGGGCCGCGGCGGTAGCAGCACCCGCCTCGGCCTGGAGGACCAGTCCCAGGGCACCCGCATGCTCTTCGACTACGCGGGCCCCGTCCTCGACACCCTGGAACAGGGCGGCATCCTCATCGTCGACGAGGTCGACGCGAGCCTGCACCCGCGCATCACGGCACACCTGATCAGACTCTTCCAGGAACCCGCGACGAACCCGCACGCCGCCCAACTCCTCCTGACCACCCACGACGTGAGCCTGCTGGGACGCTGCGGCGGCGAGGAGGTCCTGCGGCGCGACCAGATCTGGTTCGTGGAGAAGGACCGGCACGGCGAGAGCGCACTGTACCCCCTCTCCGACTTCGAACCGCGCGACGGCGAGAACCGCGAGCGGCGCTACCTCGGCGGCAGCTATGGTGCCGTCCCGGTCCTCAGTGACGAGCGGTTCGAGGCCGCCCTGGCGGCCAGGGGGAGGGCAGCGGCGGATGGCGAGGACGCCGAAGAGTAACGGGCGCTGTGCGCCCGGCCCGTCCTTCGAGTCGAACGTCCTCCGCTTACCGGGCGGCCGTCGTGCCCGGGACCGCCTGCTCGTCGTCTGCGGCGCGAAGGCCACCGAGAAGGACTACCTCCTCGGGCTCGTCGACCACGTCGCCAACCCCGCCGTCACCGTCCGCATCAGGACGAAGCCCTGCGCCCCCGAGCAGCTCATCACCTACGCGGCGCGTGAGCGCGAGCGCATCGGCGACGACTTCGACCAGGTGTGGTGCGTCTTCGACGTCGACCACTTCAAGGTGGGCTGCGCGGTCGACGCCGCCCGCCGCATGGGCATCCGGGTCGCGGTCTCGAACCCGTGCTTCGAACTCTGGCTGATCCTCCACTTCAGCGGGCACACGGCCCCGGTGCGCACGTACCGCGAGCTGCTGCCGTACCTCAAGCGCCACGTCCCGGCGTACGAGAAGGCCCGCCTCGACTTCCGCGACTTCGAGGACGGCTGGCCGGAAGCGGGCCGCCGCGCGCGCCGCCTCGCGACGGAGGGCCGCGAGCACGTGACGAACCCGTCGACGGGGGTGTGGGCGCTGGTGTCGCGCATCGCGACGCGGTAGGAACGGGCCCGCGGGCCCACCCCGCGGTAGGAGCGGGCCCGCGGGTCCACCGGTGCTACTCCGCGCCCTCGTCGCGCGCAGTACGGCTGCTTCATGTTCGAGGTGCGGCGCCCGTAGCCGGCGACCGGGCGGCGGTCAGGGCTTGTCCTCGCCCTTGTCCGCGGCCAGCCGTTGGGCGAGCGCTTCGCCGAGGGTCTGCCAGTCGTGCCGGCTGTGCTTCTCCGCCGTGGACTCCATGAGGCCTCCGACGCCGAAGACCTTGCACTCGACGGTGGTCTCGGCGATGAGCCGGCTGCCGCCGTCCGGAACCTCCTCGACCCGTACCCGCCCCTCCTCCTTGATCTTGTCGGCCATGGTCGACGGGATCCGGCGCCAGGTCCAGGAGAGCTGCTTCTCGTCGAACCGGCTCTCCTCGGTCTGCCGGAAGCCGGAACCGAGGAGCTTCTGCACGGGCGCGGGCGCGTTCATGGGCGGGATCAGGGCGACCTCGCGTATGAGGTCGCCCTCCGGGGCGGTGCGGCGGGCGGTGACCGACCACTGCACGTACTGCAGCCGGTTCCGGTACAGGTCTTCGAGGAAGGCGTCGTCCGTGAGCAGTGCCCAGACGTCGGACGCGGGGCCGTTGATGTTCAACTGCACAGTGAACTGGGGCATGTTGACACGGTATGCGCGTTCCGCGGGCGGCGTGGGAAGTTGCCGCAATGCTTAGGAGAACATGTCGAAGACGGAGCCGCCGGCTTCGGCGAGGCCGTCCGACAGCGGCTTCGCGCCCGTGCCGAACGCGGCGGTCAGGACGTAGCCGATGGCCGCGTCGCGGGGGAGCACCTTCGCCCGCGGCTTCCACGTGGCCCGCCCGGGGTGACCGTGGCCCGGGGACGTGAAGTCGCCGAGGACCGTGCCGTCCAGGCTGAGGCGGCTGAAGGTTTCACCGCGGGGCACGAGCCGGTACGCACGGCCTTCGTACGCCGCCTCCACCGCGTACGACCGGCGCGTGAACCGGCCCTTCCCCAGGGACAGCCCGGCGGGGGCGCCGCCGACCGTGAGCGCGAGGGCGGCGGCGTCCCGGGTGCCGATGGGGACGGAGGTTCTGGGCGCGGTCTTGAGCACACGGCGCAGGACCGCCTGCGGAAGGCCGGGGCCGGCGACCTCGGCGACCCCTTCGTCGCCGTCCACGCGGATGCGGACCGCGCCGAAGGCCGGATCCTCGACCGTGGTGGCGATGACGATGCTGAGCGCCATGCGGGTCAGACCAGCCCGAGGGCCTTCGTGACCGTGATCTCGACGAGGACCCGGTCGGGGTTGGGGGCGGGCATCCGGCCGTAGCGCTCGGCGTAACGGTTGACCGCGTCGGCGATGGCCTCGGCCTCCGTACGCACGACCGCCCGGCCCTCCAGCGTGGCCCACTTCCGCTCGCCCACCTGGCAGACGGCGACGCGCGCACCGTCCGGGCCGGCGGCCAGGATGTTGGCGATCTTGCGGCTGTTCTTGTTGGTGATGACGCGCGCGATCCCGGCCTCGGGATCGAAGGTCACCCCCACGGGCACGAGGTGCGGGCTGCCGTCGGGGCGGGTGGTGGTGAGGGTGCAGATGTGCCGCTCCCGCCAGAACTCGACGTAGGCGGGGTCCAGGTTGCGCAGATCGTGGGCCATGCGGGAAGCGTAACCGTGGCGCCCTCAGTCGAGTTCGGTGCGAAATGCCCAGTGCCGCCCGCCGCCCCGTCGCGGAGGCGCCGCGCCCCCGGAAGCCCGACGATGGACTCGGTCCCGCCGGCCGGTGCGGTGATCACGTTCGGCCTGCGGGGTGGCCAATCCAAGGTTGAGTGGAATAGGCTCAACTTATCGCACGTTGCTCTAGGCAGGATGGGTCCGCCGGGACGAGGGTCCGGCGGGGACAAGGAGGAGAACGCCGTCGTGGATGCCGAGCTGACCAACAGGAGCCGGGAGGCGCTGAGCGGGGCCAGTGAGCGGGCCGTGTCGGCCGGGCATGCCGATATGACGCCCGCGCACCTGCTGCTGTCGCTGCTCGCCGGGCAGGACAACGAGAACATCATGGATCTGCTGGCCGCCGTGGAGGCCGACGCCGCCGCGCTGCGGTCCGGCGCCGAGCGGCAGCTGGCGGGCGAGCCCAGCGTGCAGGGGTCGACGGTCGCGCCGCCGCAGCCCAGCCGCGAGCTGCTCGCCGTGATCGCCGACGCGTCGCAGCGGGCCCGCGAGCTCGGCGACACCTACATTTCCACCGAGCACCTGCTGATCGGCCTCGCCGCGAAGGGCGGCCGCACGGGTGAGCTGCTGCAGCAGCAGGGCGCTTCCGCGCCCCGGCTGCTGGAGGCGTTCGAGACCGCGAGGGGCGGGCAGCGAGTGACCACTGCCGATCCGGAGGGCACGTACAAGGCCCTGGAGAAGTTCGGCGCGGACCTGACCGCGGCCGCCCGCGAGGGCCGGCTCGACCCCGTCATCGGGCGGGACACCGAGATCCGGCGCGTCGTGCAGGTCCTGTCGCGGCGGACCAAGAACAACCCGGTCCTCATCGGCGAGCCGGGCGTCGGCAAGACCGCCGTCGTGGAGGGGCTCGCGCAGCGGATAGTGAAGGGCGACGTCCCCGAGTCGCTGCGCAACAAGCGCCTCGTCTCGCTCGACCTGGGTGCGATGGTCGCCGGCGCGAAGTACCGCGGTGAGTTCGAGGAGCGGCTGAAGACCGTCCTGGCCGAGATCAAGGCCAGCGAGGGCCAGATCATCACCTTCATCGACGAGCTGCACACCGTCGTGGGCGCGGGCGCCGGCGGCGACTCCGCCATGGACGCGGGCAACATGCTCAAGCCCATGCTCGCGCGCGGCGAGCTGCGCATGGTCGGCGCCACCACCCTCGACGAGTACCGCGAGCGGATCGAGAAGGACCCCGCCCTGGAGCGCCGCTTCCAGCAGGTCGTGGTCGCCGAGCCGACCGTCGAGGACACGATCGCGATCCTCCGCGGCCTCAAGGGCCGCTACGAGGCCCACCACAAGGTCCAGATCGCCGACAGCGCCCTCGTCGCCGCGGCCACCCTCTCCGACCGCTACATCACCTCCCGCTTCCTCCCCGACAAGGCCATCGACCTCGTCGACGAGTCCGCGTCCCGGCTGCGCATGGAGATCGACTCCTCGCCCGTCGAGATCGACGAGCTGCAGCGCGCCGTCGACCGGCTGAAGATGGAGGAGCTCGCCCTGTCCCGGGAGTCGGACGAGGCCAGCAAGCAGCGCCTGGAGAAGCTGCGCCGCGACCTCGCCGACAAGGAGGAGGAGCTGCGCGGCCTGACCGCCCGCTGGGAGCGCGAGAAGCAGTCCCTCAACCGGGTGGGTGAGCTCAAGGAGCGCCTCGACGAGCTGCGCGGGCAGGCCGAGCGCGCCCAGCGCGACGGCGACTTCGACACCGCGTCCAAGCTGCTCTACGGGGAGATCCCCGGCCTGGAGCGCGAGCTGGAGGCGGCGGCCGAGGCCGAGGCGGAGGCCGAGCAGGACGCCGCGGCGAAGGACCTCATGGTCAAGGAGGAGGTCGGCCCGGACGACATCGCCGACGTCGTCGCCTCCTGGACCGGCATCCCGGCCGGCCGCCTGCTGGAGGGCGAGACGCGCAAGCTGCTGCGCATGGAGGACGAGATCGGCAAGCGGCTGATCGGCCAGACGGAGGCCGTGCGGGCCGTCTCCGACGCCGTGCGCCGCTCGCGGGCCGGCATCGCCGACCCCGACCGGCCGACCGGCTCGTTCCTCTTCCTCGGCCCGACCGGCGTCGGCAAGACCGAGCTGGCCAAGGCCCTCGCCGACTTCCTCTTCGACGACGAGCGGGCCATGGTCCGCATCGACATGAGCGAGTACAGCGAGAAGCACGCCGTGGCCCGCCTGGTCGGCGCGCCGCCCGGCTACGTCGGCTACGAGGAGGGCGGCCAGCTGACGGAGGCCGTGCGCCGGCGCCCGTACAGCGTCGTCCTGCTGGACGAGGTCGAGAAGGCGCACCACGAGGCCTTCGACATCCTGCTGCAGGTGCTCGACGACGGCCGCCTCACCGACGGCCAGGGCCGGACCGTGGACTTCCGCAACACCATCCTGATCCTCACCTCCAACCTGGGATCCACCTATCTGGTGGACCCGCTCCTCAAGGAGGAGCAGAAGAAGGAGAAGGTCCTGGAGACGGTGCGGGCCTCCTTCCGTCCCGAGTTCCTCAACCGGCTCGACGACATCGTCGTCTTCCACCCCCTCGGCACGGAGCAGCTGGAAGAGATCGCCCGCATCCAGCTCGGCCACCTGCAGCGCCGCCTCTCCGACCGCCGGCTCACGCTCGACGTGTCCGCGGCGGCGCTCCACTGGCTGGCCACGCTCGGCCAGGAGCCGGCGGAGTCCGTGGACGGCGCCGCGCCCGACCTGGCCTACGGTGCCCGCCCGCTGCGCCGGCTGGTCCAGACGGCCATCGGCGACCAGCTCGCGAAGGCGATCATCGGCGGTGAGATCCGCGACGGCGACACCATCCGCGTGGACCGCGCGCCCGGGCAGGGCGCGGGGCTTTCGGTGACGAGGGGCGAGCCCGCGGCGGCGGTCTGACCTCCCCCGGCTACCGCCGGGTATCCCCGGTCGCCGCGGGCGCGGCCGGGGAGGGGTTGCGGCACGGGGGCGGGTGTGAGGGAGGATGGCGGGAGACCGTACGAAGGGAATTAAACGGTGAGCATCGACCCGTCCTCGATCCCGAACTTCGGGGGACAGCCCGAACCGCAGCCTGGGGCGGGCCCGACCGGCCCCGTCATCCCCGACCAGGACCTGGTCAAGCAGCTCCTGGAGCAGATGGAGCTGAAGTACGTCGTGGACGACGAGGGTGACCTCGCCGCCCCGTGGGAGCAGTTCCGCACGTACTTCATGTTCCGCGGCGAGGAGGAGCAGCAGGTCTTCTCCGTGCGGACGTTCTACGACCGCCCGCACGCCATCGACGAGAAGGCCCGCCTGCTGGAGGCCATCGACGACTGGAACCGCCGCACGCTGTGGCCGAAGGTCTACACCCACACGAATGACGACGGCACGGTCCGCCTGATCGGCGAGGCCCAGATGCTGATCGGCGTCGGGGTGTCCCTGGAGCACTTCGTCTCCAGCACGGTCAGCTGGGTGCGGGCCTCGATCGAGTTCGACAAGTGGCTCGTCGAGCAGCTGGGCCTGGAGGCGGACGCGGAGTCGGGCGACGACGAAAAGCCGGACGAGGAGGCGTAGCCGCCTCCCGCTTTCCGGGTGCGCCCTGCCGGCCGTTGCCGGCTGGGCAACGCCGGGCAGCGCCGCTGTGGCCGGTCGCCGTTGCGGCGGGAGGGAGAGGCGCGGCCTCTCCGCACCGCTCTGCCGCCGGGCAGAACACTCCCGCCGCCGCGGCGCGCCACCCCCCACCGGGGCATCCGGCAGTGCCGGCCCGGGCCGGCACCCACGACGCGCCGCCCTCACATCGGCATGCGCGCCACCGTCAGCAAATACGTGCCGTAGAAGAACGACATCCCGGCCATCGCCGCGACCGTCGTCAGGACGGTGCGCGGCCGCGCCCGGGCCAGCGCCAGCGCCGCCGGCACCAGCAGCGGGAACGCCGGCAGCAGGAACCGCGGCTTCGAGGCGAAGTAGCTCGATCCGCCGACCGCGATGACGACGAGCACGACCGCGTACACCAGCAGCGGAAGCGGCGGCCGCGGCCGCTCCAGGGCCAGCAGGGCCAGCGAGACGAACGCGACGGCGATGATCGCGACCGTCACGTAGTACGCCATCGCGTCCCGTCCGACGATCAGGTGCCGTACGAACCGCAGCGCGTCCTTGCCGAAGTCGAAGCGCGAGCCCCACAGCCGCTGCACCTCGAAGTAGCCGAACAGGCCGCCGCCGGAGCGGAACCCGGCCCAGACGACGTAGCCGGCCCAGCCCAGCGGGGCGAGGGCGGCGCCCGCCCACACCCGCCAGTTCGTACGGGCCCGGCGGTCGCGCCACAGCAGGAGCGCGCAGGAGCAGACGACGGCCGCGGCGACGGCGATCGCGTTCGGCCGAGAGAGCCCGGCGAGCAGGGAGAGCGCTCCGGCCCACAGCGGGCGGCCGGTGAGCAGCGCGTACAGGGCCCACACCGCGAGGGCGGTCATCAGCGGCTCGGTGTAGGCCATGGACTCCACGATCGCGTGCGGCAGCAGCCCCCACAGCACGACGAGCAGCGTCGCGGCCCTGCGCCCGTACAGCTGCCCGTACAGCCGCTCCCCGAGCGCGTAGATGCCCCACGCGGCGGCACCGGCGGACAGCCAGGCGACGACGAGGCCGGAGCTGACGACGGTCAGCGGCGTGACGGTGGCGACGGCGCGCACCAGGCCGGGGAAGAGCGGGAAGAACGCCAGGTCGTTGAAGACGACGCCGCGCGTGGTCGGCGAGGGCAGCACCAGCCCGTAGCCGTGGCGGGCGACCCCGGCGTACCAGATGCCGTCCCAGGAGTGGCCGAGCAGCGTGCGCGGGTGGCGGCCGATCCACCAGGCCCAGGCGGCCATCGTCGCCATGCCGGTCAGCCGGGCCGCCGCGTAGAACGCGAGGGCGGGGGCCGCCCGGCGCAGGGCTTCCCGCGCGCGCTCGACGCGGCGCACGCGGGCGTTGCCGGACGCGGGGCGCGGCTCGGGCGCCCGGACGGGCACGGCGGTGTCGGCTGACACGGGGGGACCTCCGGCTTCCTCGGCCTCTCGGCCTCGGCCTCCGGGCCTGTCCGGCGGCGGTGACGGCGCCGTCGACTGCACCTTCGGCCTTGCGGCACCTCCGACCTTGCGGCGCCCGCCTCGCGCGCGCGAGCGGGAGCGCCCGTAAGCGGTGCGCCTTCCACCCGCTCGGCGGGCACCGCGGAGTGTCGGCGCGGCGGGCGGCCGGCCGTGTGCTGTGCCTGCGCGCACCTGGCTGCCTAGGGTGAGGCAGCCTCAGAAACCGACACGGAAGTGGGATCGCATGAACAAGGAGTGGAGCCCCGCCGCGCGCGTGCGGGGCCTCGGCACCTCGGTCTTCACGGAGATGACGGAGCTCGCCCGCCGCACGGGCGCGGTCAACCTCGGCCAGGGCGTGCCGGAACTGGCCGCTCCGCCCGGGCTGCTGAAGGAGGTCTCGGCGGCGGTCCTCGCGGGCAGCAACCAGTACCCGCCCGCCGTCGGCTTCCCCGCGCTGCGCGAGGCGGTCGCCGCGCACCAGTCCCGGCGCTACGGGCTGGAGTACGACCCGCAGGACGAGGTGCTGGTGACGACGGGCGCGACCGAGGCCCTCGCCTCCGCGCTGCTCGCGCTGTGCGACCCGGGCGACGAGGTGCTGGCCTTCGACCCCTGCTACGACGCCTATCCGGCCGGCGCCCGCTTCGCCGGTGCGCGCGTGGTCGGCGTGCCGCTCGCCGAGGACGGCGACGCCTTCGTGCTGGACGCGGACGCGCTGCGGGCCGCGGTCACCCCGCGCACCCGGGTGCTGATGCTCAACACCCCGCACAACCCGACGGGCAAGGTCTTCACGGCGCGGGAGCTCGCCGAGATCGCCGCGGTGTGCGGGGAGCACGGCCTGACGGTGGTGACGGACGAGGTGTACGAGCACCTCGTCTACGACGGCGGGCACCACGCGACGATCGCGGCGCTGGAGGGCATGCGGGACCGTACGCTGACCATCTCGTCGGCCGGCAAGACGTTCAACGTGACCGGCTGGAAGGTCGGCTGGGTGTGCGGGCCCGCGGAGCTCGTGCGGGCCGTCGGCGCCGCGAAGCAGTTCCTCACGTACGCCTCGGGCACGCCGTACCAGGAGGCGCTCGCGCGGATGCTGGACGGCGTGGAGGAGTGGGCGGCGGAGCTGCGGAGCACGCTGCAGCGCAATCGCGACCTGCTGAGCCGGGG
Source organism: Streptomyces sp. XH2 (assembly GCF_049725035.1). NCBI lineage: Bacteria > Bacillati > Actinomycetota > Actinomycetes > Kitasatosporales > Streptomycetaceae > Streptomyces > Streptomyces sp. XH2. The sequence continues at coordinate 246,318 of NZ_JBMMMZ010000013.1, forward strand.
GCTCGCGAGCGCCGGGCTGCGCCCCTATCGCGCGGAGGCGGGGTATTTCCTCCAGGCGGACGTCCGCGCGTGGGGGTACACGGACGGCGTGCGATTCTGCCGTGAACTCCCTTCGCGCGCCGGGGTGGTGGCCATTCCGACATCCGCCTTCAATCTGCGCCCCGATGCGCCGCCCTATCTCGTGCGTTTCTCGTTCTGCAAGCGTGAAGAGTCCGTGATTTCGGCGGTGGAGAAGCTGCTGAACGCCGCCTGACGGGGATTTGCGGCCGTCCCGCGCTTGATCGCATATGCATCCGGCGGGTTCCCCGGCCCGCCGGCCGCTCAATCGGCCGCCCGTCGGGCCCGCCGCCGGTCCGCAAAGATTCTGAACAGTTGAACTGTTCGGCCCTCGCGTGGATGGAAAGCACGATGAGATGGGTAAAAACGCTGTGGGCGCTGCTCATTCATGATTTCCTCTCATTAAGGCTCCGGGGAATCCCGTAATCGCTGTCCTCGATCGCTGTCCTCGGACGTCCTCGGACCCACGGAAACAGCTCATATGTGGGCATGAGCCGGCGCACTCGAAGACCTCTGTTCCTCACCCGAAGACTCTGGTCCTCCCCGGCGGGCCGGCCCACCCTCCACTGCGTGCTTGCGGAGCCGACCCATGCTCACCACCCTCAAGACCACCTACACCGACACCCGCGCCGCGGACCTCGCCTGGTGCCTGGGCAAGGACCCGCTGCCGGCGCTTGCCGTCCTCGACCTCCAGCTCGCCGGCTCCCAGGTCCAGCTGCGCCTCCTCGGCGCCTCCCACCAGGTGCTGCTGGAGGAGGGCGACGGCGTCTGTTCGGAGACCGTCGCCTGCCTGCCGGGCAGCGCCACCCCGCTGCCGCTGGGCGTCGCCAAGCGCATCGGCGCCTGGGAGTACGAGTTCGCGGCCCGGATAGAAACGCTCTCGCACGGCTCCTTCGCGGGCCGCGCGCAGGAGCTCCTCGCCCTGGTCGCCGAGCACCCCTACGGCCTGGCGGGCACCTTCCCGGGCAGCCCGCACGCCTTCACCGCACTCCTCGCCCAGCGCTGCGACGGCCAGATCAGCTGGCGCACCTGGCACGCCTATCCCCAGGAGGGGCGGCTGGTCGCCACCCGCACGAGAGTGGGGGCACGGACGGCGGCCGCCCTCTCGTAATAAACCCTTGTGGGTGACAAAGGGTTGCCGTTTCGTAACGTAGCGTTCCCAACATGATCTACCGCCCGGTACCGGCGCGGCTGCCCGTACCGGCCGGGCTCGGCCGCCTCGTGGTGCTGACCACCGTCTTCATCTGCGCCGCCTGCGGGCTGGTGTACGAGCTGGAGCTGGTCGCCCTGGCCTCCTACCTCATCGGGGACTCCGTCACCCAGGCGTCCGTGGTGCTGTCCGTCATGGTCTTCGCGATGGGCATCGGCTCGCTGCTCGCCAAGCAGCTGCGCGGGCGCGCCGCCCTGGGGTTCGCCGCGGTCGAGGCCTTACTCGCGCTCATAGGCGGCTCGTCGGCCATGGCGCTCTACGCCTGCTTCGCCTGGTTCGGCCAGGCGCGGCCGGCCCTGGTCGGCTTCTCCCTGGCCATCGGCGTGCTGATCGGCGCCGAAGTGCCCCTGCTGATGACGCTCATCCAGCGCATCCGCCGCCAGGACGCGGGCGGCGCCGTCGCCGACCTCTTCGCCGCCGACTACGTCGGCGCCCTCGTCGGCGGCCTCGCCTTCCCCTTCCTCCTCCTGCCCGTGCTCGGCCAGCTGACGGGCGCCCTGCTGACCGGCGCGGTCAACGCGGTCGCCGGCGGCGCGCTCGTCCTGTGGCTCTTCCGCGGCGACCTCTCCGTCCGCACCCGCCGGCTCCTCATAGCCGCCAACGGCCTCGTCCTCGCCCTCCTCGCCACCTGCTCCGCCCTCAGCGGGCCCTTCGAACGGGCCGCGCGCCACGCCGTCTACGGCGACGACGTCCGTGTGGCCGTCCAGTCCGACGTCCAGGAGGTCGTCCTCACGGGCGGCGGCGGGAGCGGCAAGCCCCTCTCCCTCTTCCTCGACGGCCGGCTGCGCGTCAACGGCGACGACGAGTACCGGTACCACGAAGCCCTGGTCCACCCCGCGATGGACGGCCCGCACCGCCGGGTCCTCGTCCTCGGCGGCGGCGACGGCCTCGCCGTCCGCGAACTGCTGCGCTACGGCGACGTCTCCTCGGTGACCGTCGTCGAAGTCGACGCGGCCGTCCTGCGCCTGGCCCGCACGGACCCCGATCTGGCCGCCCTCAACCACGGGGCCTTCCGCGATCCGCGCGTGCGGCTGGTGACGGCCGACCCCTTCGAGTGGCTGCGCTCCCGCTCCTCCGCCGAGGCCCCGTTCGACGTGGTGATCTCCGACCTCCCCGACCCCGGCATCACCACGAGCACCAAGCTCTATTCGCAGGAGTTCTACGGGCTGGTGGAGCGGCGGCTGGCCCCGGGCGGGCGGCTGGCCGTCCACGCGGGCACGCTCGGCGCCCGCCCGCACGTGTTCTGGACGGTCGACGCCACCGTCCGCTCGCTCGGCCTCTACTCCATGCCGTACCGCGTGGACGGCGGCGGCTTCTCCGGCGGCCCGGACCGGGTCCCCGTGCACAGCGGCCGCGGCGACGACTGGAGCTTCCTGCTCGTCTCCCGGGAACGGCTGCCGCTGGGGCTGCCCCGGGCGCGGCCCTGTCTGCTGTCCCTGACCGGCGGCCGGCTCGCGGCGGCCGGGCGGGAGGCCGAGGACAGCCGGGAGCCGGGACTGTTGCCGTCGACGCTGATGCATCCGCGCTATGCGGAGTAGCCGCTGTGCGGAGTGACGGCTATGCGGAGTGACCGCTCTTGTCCGTGGTGTTCCCCTCGTGCATGCGCGCGCGGAAAGCGCCCGGTGAGCACCCCTCCCGGTGCTGGAAGAACTTGGAGAAGTTCGCCGCGTCGTCGAAGCCGACCCGGCCCGCGATCCGGGCCGCGGACAGCCCGCTGTGCGCGAGCAGCCGCTTGGCCTCCAGCATCACCCGCCGGTCGATGAACTCCTTGGCGCCCACCCCCGCCGCGGCCGTCGTCGCGCGCGAGAGCGTCCGCGAGGAGAAGCCGAGCGCGCGGGCGTAGTCCGCGACCCGGTGGCTCGTGGCGAACTCCCGCTCGACCGCGGCCCGGAAGCGCAGGAAGGCGTCGCCCGGGGCGGGCACCCTGCTGCCGACGGGCGCCGTGAGGTGCGCGAGCCGCAGCACCAGTACCGACAGCAGGTGGCGCAGGACGTCGGCGTGCACGTCGGCCGGCAGGCCCGCGCCCGTACGGAAGTCGGCCTCCAGGTGGCCCACCGCGCAGAACACGGCCTCCCGGTCCTGGCCGACCGGCTGCCACACCACCGGCCGGAAGGGGTCGTCGGCCACGGCGGCCACGGGGCTGCCGGACGGCAGGAAACCCGGCTGGACGAGGACGACCGTGCCCTCGATCGCCTCCGGGTCGCCGAACTGCTGCACCTGTCCCGGGCGCACCCACAGCACCGAGCCCTCGTCGAGCCAGTGGCCGGTGAAGTCGACGGTGTGGGCGGAGGCGCCGGAGCGGACGGCGACGATCTGGTGGAAGTCCAGCCGCTGCGGGCTGACCAGCAGGCCCTCCGGGGCGCGGGCGCGCAGCTCCGCCACCGGCATCACCTCGACGCCGGCGGGTGTGCCCGCCGGGGCCCGGTAGGCGAGATCGATGATGCCGCCGCCATCCGGATCCGCCGCGTCGTGTCGCTTTTTCACCATGGTGAGACGCGAGTCTACCTGTTTATGGTCGGAAAACGCCTTTAGCGTGGTCGTAACGCACAAGACAGTGCGGTTCAGCGCACAAGACGGTGCGATCCAGGGAAATCCAGGGACGGACATGGCACGGCAGAAAGAAACCGCGCGGTACAAACTCACTTACGCCTTCGACGCCTACTGCGGCTGGTGCTACGGCTACGGACCCACCATCCGGGAATTCGCGGAGGTGAATGCCGAGCGCATTGAACTCGCGGTGCTCAGCGGCGGGCTGTTCACCGGCTCGCGGGCGCAGCCGGTGTCCGCCTATCCCTACATCCCCCGGTCGGACGCCCGGATCGGCGAGCTGACCGGCGCGGTCTTCGGCCCCGGCTACGCCAGGGCGTTCGCCGACGGCACGGCCGTCCTCGATTCGGCCGCCGCCGCAACGGCCCTCGCCGCGCTGCGCGAGCAGGCCCCCGAGCGGACACTGGAGTTCGCGGGTGCACTGCAGCGCGCCTGGTACGTGGACGGGCGGAGCCTGTCCGACCCGGAGACGGTGCGGGCGGTCGCCTCCGGGCTCGGCGGCGTGGACGCCGACGCGGCCGTCGCGGCCTTCGCCGACCCGGCCACGCGGCGCGCGGCGGAGGCGGAGTTCCGCGAGGTCCGGCGGCTGGGCGTCGAGAGCTTCCCGACGCTGCTGCTGCACACGCCCGGCGGGCTGCGGCGGCTCGGCGGCCCGACGACCAGCGCACGCGGGCTCACCCGCGCCCTCGACCAGCACTGACCACTCCAGTGGTCACCCCACTTCCCACTGATCACCCCACGTCGGCACTTCCTGCTGATCACCCCACTTCAGCAGGCTTTGCACCACACTTCTGAGGAGAAGAACCCCATGGCGAAGATCGCCCTCTTCGGCGCCAACGGCACCATCGGCAGCCGCGTCCTGCGCGAGGCCCTGAACCGCGGCCACCAGGTCACGGCCGTCGTCCGCGACCCCAAGAAGCTCACCGAGACCCACGAGAACCTGACGGTCGTCACCGGCGACGTCCTCGACCCCAAGTCCGTCGAGGCCGTGGCCGCGGGCCAGGACGTCGTGGTCAGCGCGGTCGGCGGCGGCGACGGCCCCGGCCACATCGCGACCATCAAGCCCGCGGCCGAGTCGCTGGTGGCCGGCGTGCGCGCGCTCGGCGAGCAGGCCCCGCGCCTGATCACGGTCGGCGGCGCCGGCTCGCTGCGCACGCCGGACGGCAAGCAGGTCTGGGACGCGGAGGGGCTCCCCGAGTTCCTGCTGCAGATCATGCACGCGCACGGCGACGCCCTCGACTACTACCGCACGGTCACCGACGTGCGCTGGACCAACCTCAGCCCCGCCGGCCTCATCGAGCCGGGCGAGCGCACGGGTACGTACCGCACCGCCCTGGACGACCTCGTCGTGGACGGCAACGGCAAGTCCCGGATCTCCGCCGAGGACTACGCCGTGGCCCTCGTCGACGAGATCGAGGAGGCCAACCACATCGGCGAGCGCTTCACGGTCGGCGACTGACGCCCGCCCGGCTCCGGCTCCGGCCCCGGCTCCGGCCCCGCGGCCGGGGCCGGGGGAGGTTCCGGGGGCCGGGTCCCGGTGCGGGATCCACGAAAATCCGTCCGGAGAGGCCCTGGTGAGGGGCCCGGTGGGTAGGCTCGGCTGCTATGGAGCATGAGGTGTTCGTCCCGTTTCCCGTCGAGGCCGTGCGCCGGGTCCTCGCGGACCCGGCGCGGGTGGCCCGGTGCGTCCCCGGACTGCAGCAGGACAGCGCCGACGCCTCGGGCGAGGCCGTCGCCGGGCGGCTGCGGCTGCGCATAGGCGGCTCGACCATCACCTACCGCGGCCGGCTGCGCCTGACCGAGCGGGAGGGGGCGTACGAACTCTCCGGCGAGGGCACCGAGGTGCGGGGCACCGGCACGGTGACGCTGTCCCTGCGCGGGCTGCTGACGGAGGCGCCCGGCGGCGCGCGGCTCACCTGCGCCGGGACGGTGGCCACCGGCGGCCGGCTGGCGGAGTTCGACGAGAAGACCACGGAGGCCACCGCCCGCCGCCTGCTGGACCGTTTCGCCGCCGCACTGGTGGAGGAGCTGCGGGAGGACGCCGAGGAGGAGGCCGGGGACGGCCCCCGCCTGGAGGGCGGCAGCGTCTTCGACACGGCCGTCCCGCCCTCCTCCCTCGACCCGTCGGCCGACGACCTCGCGGACGACCTGGCCGACGACGACCTCGACGAGGACGACGTGGACGACGAGCCGCCGGCCGAGGCCGCGCACGCCCGCCGCACGATGATCGGCCGCAGCGCCGAGGAGGTCGACCACGCGCCGCCCCGCGGCCGCTACGCCCCCGTCCCGGCCCCCGAGGCCGGCTCGGCGACGGCGACCGCCCTGCGCTGGGCGGCGCCCGCCGCGGCCGTCGCGCTCGCGTCGGCGGTCGTGGTGGGACGCGTGCTGCGCCGCCGCCGCTGAGGGATGCCCGCGGCGGCGGCCCCATACCCATAGGGTCGTAACCGTGACGAATGACGTACGCACAGATGACGTGAGCGGCGGGCCCGTTGAGCCCGGACAGCCCGCACAGAACGACCGGCTGGTGCACCTCGCGGCCGGGGACGCCGAGCTCACCGTGGACCCCGGGCACGGCTGCCGCCTGACCAGCCTGCGCATCGGCGGGACCGAACTCCTGCGCCAGGGCGACAAGTACGGCTGCTTCCCCATGGTGCCCTGGTGCGGCCGCATCGAGCTCGGGCAGTTCCGCAACGGCGGCGAGCGGCACCAGATGCCCGTCAACCACCCGCCGCACGCCATCCACGGCACCGGCCGGGACACGGCGTGGCGCACGGTCCGGGCGGACGACTCCTCCGCCGCGTTCACCTACGAGCTCGGCGACCCGTGGCCGTACCCCGGCCGCGTCACCCAGCTGGTCGAACTGGCCCCGGACGCCCTCACGCTCACCATGGGCGTGGAGGCGGCGAGCGACTCCTTCCCGGCGCAGGCCGGCTGGCACCCCTGGTTCCTGCGGAACCTCGGCACCGGCGAGGACGTACGGCTCGGCTTCACGCCCGGCTGGCAGGAGGAGCGCGGTGACGACCACATCCCGACCGGCCGCCGCATCGACCCCCTGCCCGGCCCCTGGGACGACTGCTTCGGCATGCCCGACGGCGTCGACGTCACCCTGACCTGGCCCGGCGCCCTGGAGCTGAAGGTGGCCAGCCGCGCCGAGTGGGTCGTGATCTACGACGAGCAGGAAGCGGCCGTCTGCGTCGAGCCGCAGTCCGGCCCGCCCAACGGCCTGAACACCCTGCCCCGCCTCGTCACGCCGATCGACCCGCTGGAGATCTCCACGACGTGGACGTGGCGGACGCCGGCCTGAGCGCGCGGGCCCCGGCCCGGCGGACAGCGGTCTGACAGCGGCGCCGCCCCGGCGGGCGCTGGCCTAAGCTCATGGGCATGAGCACGCGTGACGCCCTGCTGCAGCAGATCAAGGACAAGGCCGTGGTCCACGGCAAGGTGACCCTCTCCTCCGGCAAGGAGGCCGACTACTACATCGACCTGCGCCGGATCACCCTGGACGCCGAGGCCGCGCCGCTGGTCGGCCAGGTCATGCTGGACGCCACGGCCGACCTGGACTTCGACGCCGTGGGCGGCCTGACCCTCGGCGCCGACCCCGTCGCCACGTCGATGCTGCACGCCGCCGCCGCGCGCGGCCGCAAGCTGGATGCCTTCGTCGTCCGCAAGGCGCAGAAGACCCACGGCATGCAGCGCCGCATCGAGGGTCCGGACATCAAGGGCCGCCGCGTCCTGGTCGTCGAGGACACCTCGACCACCGGCGGCTCCCCGCTGACCGCCGTCGAGGCGGCGCGCGAGGCGGGCGCGGAGGTCGTCGCGGTGGCGACGATCGTCGACCGCGGGGCCGCTTCCGCGATCGAGGGCAAGGGCCTGCGCTATGTCACGGGCTACTCGCTGGGGGACCTGGGTCTGTCCTGACCTGCTCTTTCGATGAGTGCGTCGCCGCAGGGGGCGTGGTTTCACGTGAAACCACGCCCCCTGCGCACACCTCGGCTCATATGAGCATGGCGGACCTCATGTGGAGTAATTCGGGGAGTCTGGGAGTATGGGGGCGACGATGACCGTCGCCCCCTAGGTCAGGGCCCCGTACCACTACGCCCGTACCCGCACATCACAAGGAGCGGACAGATGCCCATCGCAACCCCCGAGGTCTACAACGAGATGCTCGACCGGGCGAAGGCAGGCAAGTTCGCCTACCCGGCCATCAACGTCACCTCGACGCAGACCCTCCACGCTGCGCTGCGCGGCTTCGCCGAGGCGGAGAGCGACGGCATCATCCAGATCTCCACCGGTGGTGCGGAGTTCCTGGGCGGTCAGTACAGCAAGGACATGGTCTCGGGTGCGGTCGCGCTCGCCGAGTTCGCGCACGTCGTCGCCAAGAAGTACCCGGTGAACATCGCGCTGCACACCGACCACTGCCCGAAGGACAAGCTGGACGGCTACGTCCGCCCGCTGCTCGCGATCTCCCAGGAGCGCGTCGCCGCCGGTCAGAACCCGCTCTTCCAGTCCCACATGTGGGACGGCTCCGCCGAGAAGCTCGACGAGAACCTCGCCATCGCGAAGGAGCTCCTCGCCGAGGCCGTGAAGGCGAAGATCATCCTCGAGGTCGAGATCACCCCGACCGGCGGCGAGGAGGACGGCGTCTCCCACGAGATCAACGACGACCTCTACACCACCGTCTCGGACGTCGAGCGCACCGCCGAGGCGCTGGGCCTGGGCGAGAAGGGCCGCTACCTGCTGGCCGCCTCCTTCGGCAACGTCCACGGCGTCTACAAGCCGGGCAACGTCGTGCTCCGCCCCGAGCTCCTCCGCGACCTGCAGGACGGCATCGCCGCCAAGCACGGCAAGGCCGACCCGTTCGACTTCGTCTTCCACGGCGGCTCCGGCTCCACGGAGGAGGAGATCCGCACCGCGCTGGAGAACGGCGTCGTGAAGATGAACCTCGACACCGACACCCAGTACGCCTTCACCCGTCCGGTGGCGGCCCACATGTTCAAGAACTACGACGGCGTCCTGAAGGTCGACGGCGAGGTCGGCGACAAGAAGACCTACGACCCGCGCACCTGGGGCAAGCTGGCCGAGGCGAGCATGGCCGAGCGCGTCACCAAGGCGTGTGCGGACCTGCGCTCCACGGGCACGAAGCTGAAGTAGGCGCGAAGCCGAAGTAGGCGCGAAGCCGAAGTAAGGGCCGTACGGCTCAGGAAGGGGCCCGGTGCCGCGCGCGAGCGGCACCGGGCCCCTTCGCGTGGCCGCGCGCGCCCGGCCGGGGGATGATCGCGCCATGAGCGACTCCGCACCGGAACCCGCGCCCGGGCCCGGCCCCGAGCCGCCCCCGCCGGCGCGGGCAGCGGGAACGGAGCGGGCGCCCGCCGCCGGCGGGCCCGCGGTGCGCATGGGCACCGCCACGGGGCGCGCGGTGCTGCTGACCGCCGTGCTGGGCTCGGGCATGGCGATGCTCGACAGCACCGTCGTCAACGTCGCCCTGCCGCACATCGGCCGGGACCTCAACGCCGACCTGGCGGTCCTGCAGTGGACCGTCAACGCGTACATGCTCACCCTCGCGGGCCTGATCCTGCTGGGCGGCGCGCTCGGCGACCGCTACGGCCGGCTGCGGGTCTTCGTGATCGGCGTGGTGTGGTTCGCGCTCGCCTCGCTGCTGTGCGGGATCGCCCCGAACGCCGGGGTGCTCATCGCCGCCCGCGCCCTCCAGGGCATCGGCGGGGCCCTTCTCACGCCCGGCTCGCTCGCCCTCATCCAGGCCGTCTTCCGCGAGGAGGACCGGGCCGCCGCCGTCGGCGCCTGGTCCGGCCTGGGCGGGGTGGCCACGGCGGTCGGGCCGTTCGTGGGCGGCTGGCTGGTGGACGGCCCCGGCTGGCGCTGGGTGTTCCTGATCAACCTGCCGCTGGCGGCGGTGTGCGTCCCGGTGGCCCTGAAGTACGTACCGGAGACGCGCGACCCCGGCGCGGGAGGGCGGTTCGACGTCCTCGGCGCGGCCCTGGGCGCGCTCGCCCTGGGCGCCGTGACGTACGCCCTGATCGCCGCCCCCGACAAGGGCGTCTCGCCGTGGGTGATCGGCCCCGCCGTCGCGGGCGTCCTGCTGGGCATCGCCTTCTGCCGGGTGGAGGCCCGCAGACCCGCCCCGATGCTGCCGCTGCAGATCTTCTCCAACCGCCTGTTCTCGTCGATCAACGCGGTGACGGTGTGCGTCTACGCGGCCTTCAGCGGCTTCTTCTTCCTCTCGGTGCTGCAGCTGCAGGTCGTGGTGGGCTGGTCGGCCCTGGAGGCCGGCACGGCCCTGCTGCCCACGACGGTGCTGATGCTGCTGCTGTCGGCCCGCTCCGGGGAGATCGCCCAGCGGATCGGCCCGCGCCTGCCCCTCACGATCGGGCCGCTGCTGTGCGCCGCGGGCATGCTGCTGATGGTCCGCGTCGGCACCGGCGCCTCGTACTGGGCGGATGTGCTGCCCGCGCTCGTGGTCCTGGGCCTGGGCATGACGGCGCTGGTCGCCCCGCTCACCGCGACCGTCCTCGCCTCCGTGGACGTGGCCCGCGCCGGCCTGGCCAGCGGCATCAACAACGCGGCCGCCCGCGCCGCCGGCCTGGTCGCGGTGGCCGCGCTGCCGCTGCTGGTCGGCATGGGCCCGGACGCCTACCGCGACCCCGCGGCGTTCTCGCGGGCCTTCCGCAGCGCGATGTACTGGTGCGCGGGCTCCCTGGTGCTGGGGGCGGTCCTGGCCTGGTTCACGGTCGGGGTGACGTGCCTGCGCGCCCGCAAGCCCACGGGCGAGGAGCCCAGCCACCCGGAGACCACGTACCACTGCGGCATGGCGTCCCCGCCCCTGGACCCGGGCGACGCCTGAGCCCCCGCGCGCCGGGTACCCGCCCTGCCCGGAATTGCCGGGTCCGCCCTGCCGGGAATCGGTGACGGGCGGCTCCGGCACCTGCCCAGGCAGCGGGACGACAGGGCAAACTGGAGCTCATGTCCATTCACGAGAACCTGCTCGGGGGACCGCCCCCGACCCACCTGCCCGACGACCCGGAGCCGCGCGAGCTGCTCGCCTCCGGAGCGGCCCCCTCCGAGGTCGCCGCGAAGTACCCCGCCTCGTCGCTCGCCTGGGCCCAGCTCGCCGACGAGGCGTTCGAGGGCGGCCGGGTCGTCGAGTCCTACGCCTACGCCCGCACCGGCTACCACCGCGGCCTCGACGCGCTGCGCCGCAGCGGCTGGAAGGGCCACGGCCCGGTGCCCTTCGAGCACGAGCCGAACCGCGGCTTCCTGCGCGCCCTGCACGCCCTCGCGCGCGCCGCGCAGGCGATCGGCGAGCAGGAGGAGTACGAGCGCTGCACCGCCTTCCTGCGCGACAGCTCGCCCACGGCGGCCAGCACCCTGGGCTGACCTGTGGCGTACGGCCGGAACGCCCTGCCCCGCGCGGGGCGTTCCGGCTGTCCGGCGGGTTTTCCACAGCCCTTGCCGTGACCCTCGCCCGGCCCGCATGATCGCGGCATGGCCCGGCGATCCCGGGAGCGACGGCAGGGGAGACGACGTGACTTCTTCCGACCCACAGGCTTTTTCCGACGCACAGGCTTCCGCCGACTCGCAAGACGCGGCAGCCAACCTTCACTTCACCGGCACCACCCCGTACGAGGACTATGTGCGGGCCTCCGTGCTCAGCAGCCTCCAGGAGCCGCTCTCCGAGGATCCCGGGGAGATGTCCTTCCTCGTCACCACGCAGGTGATGGAGCTCTGGTTCAGAGTCATCGTGCACGAATGGGAGACCGCCGCGCGCGCCCTGCGCGAGGACGACCTGCCGGTGGCGATGGCCGCCCTCAAGCGGTCCACCTACGAGTTGCAGTCCCTCAACGCCAGCTGGGAGCCGCTGGCGCACCTCACCCCGGCCCAGTTCAACGCCTTCCGCTCCGCCCTGGGGGACGCGTCCGGCTTCCAGTCGGCCATGCACCGGCGGCTGGAGTTCCTCCTCGGCGACAAGTCCGCGGCCATGCTGGTGCCGCACCAGGGCGCGCCGCAGATCCACGCCGAGCTGGAGAAGGCGCTGTACGCACCGAGTCTGTACGACGAGGTGCTGCGCCATCTCGCGCGCCGCGGCCATGAGATACCCGCGGCCGTCCTCGGCCGTGACGTCTCCGAGCGGTACGCGGCGGACCCGGCGGTCGAGGCGGTCTGGGAGCGGATATACGCCGGGGACCAGGGCAGCGAGGAGTGCCGGCTGGGAGAGGCGCTGACGGAGGTCGCGGAGCTCGTCTGGCGCTGGCGCAACGACCACCTGGTGGCCACGCGCCGGGCCATGGGCGCGAAGGTGGGCACCGGCGGCTCGCCGGGGGTGGCCTGGCTGGAGAAGCGGGCCACGAAGAACGTGTTCCCCGAGCTGTGGACGGCGCGCAGCCGTGTCTGAGGCGGCCCTGGCCAAGGAGGCCGCGGCGCTCGACGCCACCGACGGACTGGCCGCCAAGCGCGCCGAGTTCGACCTGGACGACGGAGTCGTCTACCTCGACGGGAACTCCCTCGGGGCCCTGCCGCGGGGCGTCGCCGGACGGCTCTGCGAGGTCGTCGGGCACGAGTGGGGGCGGTTGCGCATCCGCTCCTGGGAGGAATCCGGCTGGTGGACGGCGCCGGAGCGCATCGGCGACCGCATCGGCGGCCTGATCGGGGCGGCCCCGGGCCAGGTCGTCGTGGGTGACTCCACGAGCGTCAACGTCTTCAAGGCGGTGGTGGCGGCGATTCGCCTGGCGGACACCGCATCCCGGGACGAAGTGCTCGTGGACGCCGCCACCTTCCCCACCGACGGCTACATCGCCCGCTCCGCCGCCCGCATGACCGGCTGCCGGATCCGCGCCGTCGCCGCGGCCGACATGGCCCGCGAAGCCGGACCCCGCACGGCCGTCGCCCTCGTCAACCACGTCGACTACCGCACGGGCCGCCTCCACGACCTCCCCGGTATCACCGCGGCCGTCCGCGCGGCCGGCGCCCGCACCGTGTGGGACGTGTGCCACAGTGCAGGCGCGCTCCCCGTCCACCTCGACGCCGACGGGGCGGACTTCGCGGTCGGCTGCACGTACAAGTACCTGAACGGCGGCCCCGGTGCGCCCGCCTTCCTCTACGTGCGCCGCGCCCTGCAGGACCGCTTCGACTCACCGCTCCCCGGCTGGAACTCCCACGCCGACCCCTTCGCCATGGACCCCGCCTATGCCCCCGCCGGCGGCGCGGTCCGCGGCCGCGTCGGCACCCCGGAGATCCTCTCCCTCCTCGCCCTCGACGCCGCGCTCGGCGTCTGGGACGGCGTGGACCTCGCGGCCGTCCGCGCCAAGAGCCTCGCCCTCACGGACTTCTTCCTGCGCTGTGCCGCCGCGTACGTGCCGGAAGGCCGCGTCGCGTCCGTGACGCCGGAGGCGCACGCGGAGCGGGGAAGCCAGATATCCCTGCGGTACGGCCCCGGGGCCGGTGAGGTCATGGCGGAGCTCGTCCGCCGCGGCGTCGTCGGGGACCACCGCCGCCCCGATGTCCTCCGGTTCGGTTTCACGCCGCTCTACACGCGCTTCGCGGACGCGGAACGGGCCGCGCGCGTGCTCGGCGAGGTCATCGGAGCGATGGAGGAGGGGCGGTGACGGCCGAGGAGGACGCCCTGTTCGGCCTGCCCTACGCGCCGCCCGACGCGACCGTGCCCTACGGCCCGCACCCCAGCCAGGTCGTCGACCTTCACTTCCCGGCCGGGCCGCCGGCCGGGATACGGGTGACGTTGCTGCACGGCGGGTTCTGGCGCGAGGCGTACGACCGCCGCCACCTCGCGCCCCTCGCGGCGGCACTGGCCGCGCGAGGCATCGAGGTGGCGCTGGCGGAGTACCGCCGCGTCGGCGCGGGCGGCGGCGGGGGCTGGCCGCAGACGTACGAGGACGCCGTCCGCGCCTCAGCGGTCCGCAGCAGCGGCCCGGCCGCCCGGCACGTGCTGGTGGGCCACTCGGCGGGCGGGCACCTCGCGCTGTGCGCGGCGAGCGGGACCGCCGGTGTGGACGCCGTGATCGCCGTGGCCCCCGTCGCCGACCTCGCCCGGGCGCGGCGGCTGGGGCTGAGCGGGGGAGCGGTGGAGGAGTTCCTGGGCGGCGGGCACCACCCGGAGGCGGATCCCGCCCTCCGCGGCCCCGCCCGCGTTCCGGTCACGATCCTCCACGGCTCAGCCGACCCGGACGTCCCCCTGGAGCTGTCCCGGTCCTACGCGGCGGCCGCGGGGAGCAACGTGACGCTGCGGGTCCTCCCGGGCGCCGGCCACTACGCCGCGGTCACGCCGGGCACGGCGGCGTACGAGGCCCTGCCGGCCGCGCTGGGACGCCCCTCGGCCTCCCCCTGTCCGTCTTAAGGAGGACGCCCGGAGATCCCCATTCATGGGGACGCCCCACGCATTCCGGTTGCCTACGGTTGATGGTGTGACCGACACCTATGAGACCGGCCGGCGCAACGAGCTGCGCATGGCGAAGAGCGCCCTCGCCAGGCTCCGCGAGGACCTCTTCACCGACGCCTTCGCGTTCCGGCCGCTGCTGCCGCTCCCCACCGAGCACGGGTGGGTGAGCCGGCTGCCGTCGCGCACCCGCCGGTACGCACGGTGGTTCCCGCACGCCCTCCTCACCCTGTTCTCGTGCTTCGTCATGCTGGAGACCCTCTCCCGCGTGGGCGGCATCTTCGGGCCCGGAGCCTCCCTGTTCATCGGGGCGACGCTGCTCATGACGATGTTCCGGCCGGTCGGCGCCTGGTGGCTGTCGCTCGCCGGGCTCCTGTTCTCGGGGGTGTTCCTCGGCGGTTACGGAGCGGTCGGCGACTCTCCGGCGAACTTCGCCACGCACCTGATCGTGGTGCTGCTGGTGGCCCTGCGCACCCGCACGCGCGTGGCGGTCGAGATGCTGGTGCTCACCGTCGCGTCCGCCGTCTTCCTGACGTTCTTCCTCCGGGCCCTCCGCCCGTACGGCTCGGCCTACCTGGACGGCGCGTTCTTCGAGATGCTCGTCCTGTTCACGGTCGTGATGGTCGCGGTGCTCTCCGTGCGCGGGCTGCGCGAGTCCAAGCAGCAGGTCGCCGTGCAGACGGCCGTCACCGAGGTCGAGCGCTCCCGCCGCACCGTGCTGGAGGAGCGCACGACCATCGCCCGGGAGCTGCACGACGTCGTCGCGCACCACATGTCGGTCGTCGCCATCCAGGCGGAGGCCGCCCCGTACCGCGTCCAGGACACCCCGCCCGAGCTCGCGGCCGCGTTCCTGACGATCCGGGAGAACGCCGTGGCGGCGCTGACGGAGCTGCGCAGGATCCTGGGCGTCGTGCGGTCGGAGAACCCCGACGCGTTCGCCGACCCGGAGGCCCCGCAGCCCACCCTGGAGGCCCTTCCCGCGCTGCTCGGCAACATCCGCTCGGCCGGGCTGGCCGTCGAGCACGTGACGACGGGCGCCGTGCGGCCGCTGCCGCAGGGCGTGGAGCTGTCGGCGTACCGGATCGTTCAGGAGGCGCTCAGCAACGTCCTGCGGCACGCGCCGGGCGCCGAGGCCCGCGTCGAGGTCAGCTACGTCCTGGGCGGGCTCGGCCTGCGGGTGGTCAACGGCGCGCCGAACCGGCTGGCGAAGCCCTCGCCCGGCGCCGGCCACGGCGTCCTCGGCATGCGCGAGCGCGTGGCGATGCTCGGCGGCGCGATGACGGCCGAGGCGACGGCGGACGGCGGCTACGAGGTCGCCGCGTTCCTCCCCGTGGAGCCGGGCGAGGCCGCCGCATGACCATTCGCGTGATGATCGTTGACGATCAGATGATGGTCCGCGAGGGCTTCTCCGTCCTGCTGAACGCCATGCCCGACATCGAGGTCGTGGGCGAGGCGGTCGACGGCAGGGAGGCTGTGGAAAAGGTCGCCGCTCTGCGCCCCGACGTCGTCCTGATGGACATCCGGATGCCCGTGCTCAACGGCCTGGAGGCCACCCGGGAGATCGTCGCCGCCGACGCGGACGCGAAGGTGCTGGTCCTGACGACCTTCGACCTGGACGAGTACGTCTACCAGGCGCTGCGGGCCGGAGCGAGCGGCTTCCTGCTCAAGGACGCCTCGGCGCGGCAGCTCGCGGACGGCGTGCGCGTGGTCGCCGCCGGCGAGGCGCTGCTGGCGCCGACGGTCACCAAGCGCCTCATCCAGGAGTTCTCCCGGCTGGGCGCGCCCAAGCCGCCCACGCAGGAGCGCGTCGGTGAGCTGACCGAGCGGGAGACGGAGGTGCTGGTGCTGGTCGCGCAGGGCCGCTCCAACTCGGAGATCGCCGCGCACCTCGTGGTCGCCGAGTCCACGGTCAAGACGCACGTCAGCCGCATCCTGGTGAAGCTCGGCCTGCGCGACCGGACGCAGGCGGCGGTCTTCGCGTACGAGGCGGGTCTCGTCACGCCCGGCGGCTGAGGGGCGGGGGTGCCTTGCGGCGGGCACGCGCCTACGCCGACTCGCCGCCGCAGTGGAAGAAAGCCCCCGCCGCAACGGCGGATCGCCCCCGTGGCGCGGGTCCGGTGGAATGACCGGCCACCGGGCCGTGCGCGGTCCGCCGCCCGGCTCACCGCCGCGGCAAGGAGAACCCGCCGCAACGGCGGCTCGCTCCCGTGGTGCGGGTCCGGCGGAATGACCGCCCACCACGGCACCCGCGTCCGAATGCCCCGCCGGGACGGCTACCGCGGCAGCGTGAGCCGCCACCCTCCCGGCACGGCCGTCCACGTGCGCCGTCGCACCGGCCCCGCGAGCACGTTGTCCGCGCGGTAGCGGAAGGCGGACCCGGAGACGGTGACGCGCCGGGCGCGCGAGCGCAGGGGGTGGCCGGCCTCGTGGGTGTGGACGGCGAGCTCCGCGAGGCCGCCGTCCGCGGCGGTCAGGGAGACGCGGGTGACCGGCCGGTCGAGGTCGGTGACCAGCTCTCCGTCGGCCTCGACCCGCAGCCGGGTGCAGCCCGGCACGGGAACGCGGCCCGCGGCCGCGGGACCGGTCAGCAGGGTGAGCGCGGAGCGGGCCGTGCGCGCGGCCGGGGACCACCACGGCTGGTGACCTTCGCCACTCCCGCCGCCGGGCACCCCTTCCGCGGTCGCGCAACCCGGGCCGGAGCCCGCACCGGCGGGATCCACGGCCTCCGCACCGCCCTCATCCGCCTCCGCGGACCCGTTCGGCCCAGCAGGCCCCGCCGGTCCCACCGGCGCGTCCGGCCCGCCGCCGGTCCCGTCGCCGCCGCCCGGGATCCACAGCCCGCCGAGGACCACACCGCCGCTGTCGTCCACAAGCAGGTCCAGAGGGCGCTCCATGCCGTCCAGGACGGCCCGGGCGGCCGCGACGGGCCCCAGGGGCACCCCCAGCGTCCGGGCCAGGGAGACGGCCGGCAGGGGCCCCACGGGCACGACGGACACCGGCACGTCCGCCAGCTCGCGGCGGCGGTGCAGGACGGTCACCACGTGCAGCAGGGCGCGGTCGTCGCCGATGACCACGGGCCGCCGCCGGCCGCGCCGGGCCAGGGCGCGCTCGACCTCCTCGGGCCCTTCCGGCAGACAGATCTTGGTCGCTGCGCCGCCGCGGAGCACGTCCCTCGCGATCCGTACGGACTCGCCGTCCACGCGGCGGGCGACCGGGTCGATGACCACGAGCAGAGCCTGCTCGCCAGGGTCTGGAGCCGACACCTCGGTCCTTCCTCAGGTGCTGTTTTTCCCGGGGCACGACCCCCGGACCCCCGGTCGCGACCCGGGGCCCTGGGTCTTTCTGTTCGTCCCCCGAGCGAAATATTCGGTAATCTCTCGGTGCAAGAGCCCCTGTCGCTGTTGCGCCAGGGGCTTCGTCTATCCGGGGCACCGGTTCGACGGCTCTAGCGGTGGTGTACGCCCTGAGCAAGCGGGGTGACACCACCACGCACGTTGGACATGCCCCGCCCGGAAGGGGTGTACGCCTGTGCCCGCACTTGTGCTGCTCGGTGCTCAGTGGGGTGACGAGGGCAAGGGAAAGGCCACCGACCTCCTCGGTGGATCCGTGGACTATGTGGTGCGCTACCAAGGTGGCAACAACGCCGGCCACACGGTGGTCGTCGGCGACCAGAAATACGCGCTGCACCTCCTCCCTTCCGGGATCCTCTCGCCGGGGTGCACCCCGGTCATCGGCAACGGTGTGGTCGTCGACCCGGCGGTCCTGCTCTCCGAGCTGAGCGGGCTGAACGAGCGCGGCGTCGACACGTCCAAGCTGCTGCTCAGCGGTAACGCTCACCTGATCACGCCGTACCACACGACGGTCGACAAGGTGACGGAACGCTTCCTCGGCAAGCGGAAGATCGGCACCACCGGCCGCGGCATCGGCCCGACCTACGCGGACAAGATCAACCGCGTGGGCATCCGCGTCCAGGACCTCTACGACGAGTCGATCCTGACGCAGAAGGTCGAGGCTGCCCTCGACTTCAAGAACCAGATCCTGGCGAAGCTCTACAACCGCCGCGCGATCGACGCCGCCCAGATCGTCGACGAGATGCTGGGCTACGCCGAGCAGATCAAGCCGTTCGTCGCGGACACCACGCTGATCCTGAACAACGCCATCGACGAGGGCAAGGTCGTCCTCTTCGAGGGCGGCCAGGGCACGCTGCTCGACGTCGACCACGGCACGTACCCCTTCGTCACCTCCTCGAACCCGACCGCGGGCGGTGCCTGCACGGGTACGGGCGTGGGCCCGACGAAGATCAACCGCGTGATCGGCATCCTCAAGGCCTACACCACGCGCGTCGGCGCCGGTCCGTTCCCGACCGAGCTGTTCGACAAGGACGGCGAGGCGCTGCGCACTATCGGCGGCGAGCGCGGTGTGACCACCGGCCGTGACCGCCGCTGCGGCTGGTTCGACGCGGTCATCGCCCGCTACGCCACCCGCGTCAACGGCCTGACGGACTTCTTCCTCACCAAGCTCGACGTGCTCACCGGCTGGGAGCAGATCCCGGTCTGCGTCGCGTACGAGATCGACGGCAAGCGGGTCGAGGAGCTGCCCTACAGCCAGAGCGACTTCCACCACGCGAAGCCGGTCTACGAGATGCTGCCGGGCTGGAGCGAGGACATCTCCAAGGCGAAGACCTTCTCGGACCTGCCGAAGAACGCGCAGGCGTACGTGAAGGCGCTGGAGGAGATGTCGGGCGCGCCGATCTCCGCGATCGGCGTGGGCCCTGGCCGCGACGAGACGATCGAGATCAACTCGTTCCTTTCGTAGGCGCGCGGCGCGCGGGCGCACCGCGCGCAGGCACGCTGCGGATGCACGGCGCCCCGGTGGCTTTCGGCCACCGGGGCGCCGTCGCGTTCAGGCGATCTTCGGGTATCAGCCGGTTTTCCGGTAGACCAGCGAGGCGTCTTTCGTGCCGGAGTCGACGAAGTCGCGCCGCATCCGGCCGTCCGGGAGCAGGACGAGGTCCGAGGCGGAGCCGGGCTGGCAGGCCGAGGCGGGGTTCGCGTGGGTGACCCGGGACGGGCCGAGGTGCAGCGGGGTGCCCGTGGTGCCGCCGCCGGTCGCCGTGGTCTGCCACTGGCAGGTGTACGGGGTGCCGTCGTCGAGGACGCCGCTCCCGTCGATCGTGACGGCGGCGTTCGTGCCCCGCGCGATGGTGATGGACCGGGTGTTGGAGCGGGTGCCGCCGCCGAAGCCGGACTGCCAGGTGCCGGCGAACGCCTGGGGCCCGGTGGTGTCACTGTCGCTGCCGGTGCTCGGGCTCGTGGCGGGCGCGGGCGTGGACCCGGTGGCCGGCGAGGAGGACGGGGCCGTCGTGCCGGGGGAGGCGGCCTGCGAGGAGGAGCTCGCCGGACCGGAAGCGTGGTCCTTCGCGCCGTTCTGCTTGAGCAGGAAGACCGTTCCTCCTCCCGCGATCAGCCCGGCGGCCACCACGGCGGCGAGGATGACCGGTGTCCGCGAACGGCGCGGCGCGGGAGGCCCGTAGGGCACGTAGCCGGTGACGTACGTGCTGCCCGAGTCGTGCGGGCCGGGGGCGTGGCCGTAGGGGCTCTGCTGCGGATATCCGTAAGGGGCCGGGGCAGGTGCGTGCGGCGGCAGGGGCTGCGCCGGCGGCGGTGTGCTTCCCGCGGTGACGGTCGGCGGGTCCTGCCGCACGGGCGGCAGCGGCTGCGGCTGCGCCGGGGGCAGGGGCGCCGCCGCCGGGGATATCGCCGTCGGCGCGTGCCCGTCACCCGCCGGAGCGGGGTCCGTTACGGGCTCCTCCACGTCGAGCAACTGGACGGCGTGCCGCCCGAGCTGGGCGACGAGGCCGGCCGGCAGCCAGGGCTCCGCGGAGCGCAGGTCGCCGAGCACCTCCTCGACGCCGGTGACCTCCAGGACCTGCGCGGGCGTCGGCCGTTCCTGCGGGTCCTTGGCGAGGAACGACGTGATGAGCGGGCGCAGTCCGGCCGGCACCCCGGTCAGGTCCGGCTGCTCCTCCGCGATCCGGTACATGAGGGCGTGCACGCCGCTGTCGGCCGTGCCGAACGGCATCCGGCCGGAGGCCGCGTAGGCCAGCACCGAGCCGAGGCAGAAGACGTCGCTGGCGGGTGTGACCGCGCCGCCGCGCACCTGCTCGGGCGACATGAAGCCGGGGGAGCCGACGGCCGCGCCGGTGCGGGTGAGTCCATCGCCGTCGGTGACGGTCTCCAGGGCGCGGGCGATGCCGAAGTCGATGACGCGCGGGCCGTCGAGGGTGACGAGCACGTTGGACGGCTTGAGGTCGCGGTGGACGATGCCCGCGGCGTGGACGGCCTGCAGGGCGCGCGCGAGCCCGGCGCCGAGGATGCGCACGGAGCGCTCGGGCAGCGGCCCGAAGTCCCGGTCGACGACCTGCCGCAGGGAGGGGCCGGCGATGTAGCCGGTGGCGACCCAGGGGACTTCGGCCTCGGTGTCCGCGTCGAGGACGGGCGCGGTCCACTCGCCGCCGACCTGACGGGCGCTGCGCACCTCCTGGCGGAAGCGCCGCCGGAACTCCTCCTGGCCGGCCAGCTCGCGGTGGACGAGCTTGACGGCCACCGTGCGGCCCCGGTCGGAGCGGGCCAGGAAGACGCGGCCCATGCCGCCGGCTCCGAGCCGCCCGAGCAGCCGGTACGCGCCGAGTGTGCGTGGATCGTCCGGCCTCAGACTGTCCATGGGTCAGGTCCTCCGTGTCCCCCGTGTTTTCCTTGCGGAGAATAGCGGGAGCACAAAGAACCGGGACCCCGCACTCGGAAAGTACGTGGCCCCGGTCCGGACCGCTGGTGATCCCGGCACGGGCCGGGAGCGGGTCAGGCGGGAATGATGTTCTCCGCCTGGGGGCCCTTCTGTCCCTGGGTGACGTCGAAGGTGACCTTCTGGCCCTCCTGAAGTTCCCGGAACCCCTGGGTAGCGATGTTGGAGTAGTGGGCGAAGACGTCGGCGCCGCCGCCGTCCTGGGCGATGAAGCCGAATCCCTTTTCGGAGTTGAACCACTTCACGATGCCGGTAGCCAAGATGATCTCCTCGATGGCGGCGGTGCCGGAATTCCGGGCACCTAAAAAGCGCAGCAGCCAAACAAGCAGCGCCTGAAGGTCGCAGACCTTCAGGCGCGCATATGACCGGGTCCATAACTGCAACGGAAAGTGACCGTAGCATGCGACTCGTCCCGTTCGCGGAATTTGTGAATTTCGCCGGTCGACGCGGCGTGCCGCGCGGCCCGGCAGTGTGTCGCCGGGCGCGGCAAGAGCCGTACACAGTGCCGGTGTCGGGCCGCTCCGGGCCTGCCTACGCTGGCCGTTGCCCGTCCCAGAGCCCAGCCCGAGCACCAGGGAGCCGACCGTGAGCACCCCGCACCCCGCCGCCGACCCCGCCGCCGGCGCCGCCGTCAAGGCCACCGACCGAGCACACGTCTTCCACTCCTGGTCCGCGCAGGGCCTCATCGACCCGCTGGCCGTCGCGGGCGCCGAGGGCTCCTGGTTCTGGGACTACGACGGCAACCGCTACCTCGACTTCTCCTCCCAGCTCGTCAACACCAACATCGGCCACCAGCACCCCAAGGTCGTCGCCGCGATCCAGGAGCAGGCGGCGCGGCTGTGCACGATCGCGCCGGGCTTCGCGGTGGACGTGCGCTCCGAGGCCGCGCGGCTGATCGCCGAGCGCACCCCCGGCGACCTCGACAAGATCTTCTTCACCAACGGCGGTGCGGAGGCGGTCGAGAACGCGGTGCGGATGGCCCGCCTGCACACGGGCCGGCCCAAGGTCCTGAGCGCCTACCGCTCGTACCACGGCGCGACCGCCGCGGCCATCAACCTCACCGGCGACCCGCGCCGCTGGCCCTCCGACACCGCCTCCGCGGGCGTGGTGCACTTCTGGGCGCCGTTCCTCTACCGCTCGCCCTTCCACTCGGACGGCGAACAGCAGGAGTGCGAGCGGGCGCTGCGGCACCTGGAGGACACGATCGCCTTCGAGGGCCCGGCCACGATCGCCGCGATCGTCCTGGAGACGGTCCCCGGCACGGCCGGGATCATGGTGCCGCCGCCCGGCTACCTGCCCGGCGTGCGGGAGATCTGCGACCGGCACGGCATCGTGTTCGTCCTCGACGAGGTCATGGCGGGCTTCGGCCGTACGGGCCGCTGGTTCGCCGCCGACCACTTCGGCGTCGTCCCCGACCTGCTGACCTTCGCCAAGGGCGTCAACTCCGGCTACGTGCCGCTCGGCGGCGTCGCGCTCTCCGCGGAGATCGCCGCCCCCATCGACCAACGTCCCAACCCCCGCGGGCTCACCTACTCCGGGCACCCCCTGGCCTGCGCCTCCGCCGTGGCGACGATCAACGCCATGGCCGAGGAGGGCATCGTGGAGAACGCCGCCCGGATCGGCGAGCAGGTCCTCGGCCCCGGCCTGCGCGAGCTCGCCGAGCGGCACCCGAGCGTCGGCGAGGTGCGCGGCCTGGGCGCCTTCTGGGCCGTGGAGCTGGTCCGCGACCGGGCCACGCGCGAGCCGCTGGTGCCCTACGCGGCGGCGGGCGAGGCGATGACGGCGTTCACCGCCGCCTGCAAGCAGAACGGCCTGTGGCCGTTCGTGAACATGAACCGCACCCACGTGGTGCCGCCGTGCACGATCACGGAGGAAGAGGCCAAGGAGGGCCTGGTGATCCTCGACGCGGCCCTGGCGGTGGCCGACGCGTACACCGTGTGACGCCACCCACTCCCCCCGCCGCGGCCGGGGGCACCTCCCGGCGGTAGCCGGGGGAGCAACCGCCGCAAAGGTGACCGGCGGCGCCGAACCACCCGAGCCCACTCGTAAGGGCGCAACCCCGCATGGGGTACCGTGCCCCGTTCCTGTGCGCACGGCCATATTGCCCAAGACGGCCCTCGCATATCGTTTGCGAGGGCCGCCCGCAGAATGGCGCGCGGCTGGGGAAGGGGAGACGGAGACAGATGCCGGGCAGCGAGGCTGTCAGACGCACGACGCTGCGCGAGCAGATCGCCGATGCCTTGCGCGACGAGGTCATAGCGGGGCGGCTCCCCGCGGGCCGCCCGTTCACGGTCA
Organism: Streptomyces sp. XH2; assembly: GCF_049725035.1. Lineage (NCBI taxonomy): Bacteria > Bacillati > Actinomycetota > Actinomycetes > Kitasatosporales > Streptomycetaceae > Streptomyces > Streptomyces sp. XH2. The sequence continues at coordinate 269,630 of NZ_JBMMMZ010000013.1, forward strand.
AGGAGATCGCCGAGCAGTACGGCGTCTCGGCCACACCCGTGCGCGAGGCGCTGCTCGACCTGTGCGCGCAAGGTCTGCTCGACGTGGAGATGCACAAGGGCTACCGCGTGCGCGAATTCACGTACGCCGACTTCCGGGACATGGTCGAGGCCCGCTCGCTGATCGTCGAGGGCATCTTCCGCCGCTCCCCGGACCGCGCGCTGCGCAGCGTCACCCCGGCCGCGCTGGCCTCCGTCCGGCGCCGGGCCGAGGAGGCCGCGCGGGCCGCCGCCGCGGGCGACCTGGACATCCTCATCGGCTACGACCTCCGCTTCTGGCGCGAGCTCGCCGCGATCGTGGGCAACCCGTACATATCCGACTTCCTCAATACGGTCCGGGTGCAGGGCTGGGTCTTCACCGTCCCGCTGCTGCGCCGCATGCCCACCCTCCGGGGCCGCCTGTGGGACGGCCACAGCGAACTCGTCGAGGCCGTGGCCCAGCAGAACGCGGCCGAGACGGAGCGGATCATCACCGCGTACAACCAGCACTCCCTGGCGCTGATCGAGGCCTCCCGCCCGGTATGACAACCGGCCCGGCGGCACTACTCTGGCCCGACCATCGCATCACGTTGTGTCGTCGCGAACGAGAGCGAGTTCACGTGGCCTGTGACCTCTGGCTGGTCCCCCTCGTCGACGTGCTGTGTCACAGCCCCGACAACCCCTTCGCCGAGGAGATCGCCGCGTACGACAAGGCGCTCGGCGAGGCCGGGCTGCCGCCCGTGCCGGTCTTCGGGTACATGCCGGGGCTCTCCGGCGACGTGGCGCCCGTCGCGGGCTTCGACTACGACGCGCTGCACTTCCTGCGCCGCGCCCACATGCTCAACCTGTGCGGCCTCGCCGTCACCCCCGTGGACGAACTGGGCGGGGACTACGAGCAGTTGCTGGAGATGTTCGAGACCACGGCGCAGCAGTCCCACCTGGTGTGGCACTACGACCACGCCGGCGCGTACGTCCCGGTGGACTTCGCGCACCCGCTGACCAATGACGAACTCCTGGAGGGTGGCGGCCCCTTGGGGTCCAGCCAGGGCCTGCTGCGCGAACTGCACGCGGTGGCACCGGTGCTGGGCATAGATCCCGACAACCCTCCCGCCGCGCCCGCCGCTCCGGAGCGGCCCACGGGGCTGGAGGAGCGGGCCGCGCCCGGGCCGGAGGACGACAGCCCCTTCGCGCGGGAGCGGCACGTCTGGCTGGGGCTGCACGCCGCGGCGACGCGCAGTCTGGGCCAGGGGTCGATGATCGTCTTCAGCTGAGGGCGCCTGCGCCGTCCGTCCGGCGCCGTCCGTGCTGCTCGTCCGGGCGGACCGGGGCGGACCGGGAAGGACCGGCGCGGGGACTCCGTCAGCGCGGGGACTCCGGCGGACGCTGCCGCGGCATGTTCGGCCGGGTGCCGGGGGGCAGCGGGAAGCGCGGCAGCGGGCCGCCGCCCTCCCCCCGGGGGCCCCACGACACCAGCGACTGCGTGAGCAGCGGCGTCGGCCCCGCGCGGAACTCCACCATCCAGTCGGCCGTCTCCGCCCGGACGAGCTCGGAGACGTCCTCGGAGAAGCGGCGCAGGACGCTCAGGCAGCGCTCGGCCGCCTCGCTGGCCGTGCCCTCCGTCGGGCCGAGCACCTCGCGGACGCACTCCGACGCCCAGTCGAACTGCAGCGCCTCCAGCCGCCGCTGCACGGCCTGCGCCGTGGCGACGGCCCGCATCCACCCGGACGTCAGGCCGAAGTAGCGGTCGCAGGCGACGCAGGCGACCGACCCGAGCAGCACCAGGAACCCCCACGCGCAGCCGGTGCGGACGACGTTCGTCAGCTGCAGCAGCGGCAGGGCCGAGCCCACCACCGCGCAGGCCGCGGCGCCGATGCGCAGCGCGCGCGCCCACCTGCGTTTCCAGGCGCGGTCCGCCAGATACCAGTCGACCAGATACAGCGCGCCGTTCTCCACCCAGCGGTACAGCTCATCGAGACGCTCCGCGGGTTCCCCCCAGTCGCCGAGCGGGAAGGTGCGGCCGCGCAAATCGCCGCGGTGCCTCCCACTCTGCTCGCGGGGGAGCCCCTCGGGCTGCATCTCCGGCTGGCTCACCCGTGCACTCCCTCTGCCGCATGCGGATCGCGAGCCACCTTCCTACCGCCGAACGGTCGGTCTTGGGGACAAGATCGCTGCTTTTCCGCCCGTAAGCGCTGAGGAATCCGGTATAAGCCGCGGATCGACATCACCCGAACGAGTGGGTCACGGGGGCGGGGGTACGGTCGCGCTGTTGCCGCAGGCGTAACGCCCGGCCGTACGGGGCCGACGCAGTGACGTTTCTGCGCCGTGTTCGCGTCTTGTCGTACGGATCGTCGTACGGCCCCTGGAAAGCGATCAGTCGACGAGGCAATAGGGTGACCGGTGTGAAGGTCCTCGTCATCGGCGGCGGCGCCCGCGAACACGCCCTGTGCCGCTCACTCTCCCTCGATCCCGACGTCACCGCGCTGCACTGCGCCCCCGGCAATGCCGGGATCGCCGAGGTCGCCGAGGTGCACCAGGTGGACGCCCTCGACGGCGCGGCGGTCGCCGACCTCGCCGCGTCCCTGGGCGCGGACCTGGTGGTCGTCGGCCCCGAGGCCCCGCTGGTCGCAGGTGTCTCCGACGTCCTGCGCGAGCGGGGCTTCGCCGTCTTCGGCCCCTCGGCGCGGGCCGCGGAGCTGGAGGGCTCCAAGGCGTTCGCCAAGGACGTCATGGCGGCGGCCGGCGTGCCCACGGCCCGCGCCTACGTGTGCACCACGCCCGCGGAGATCGACGCCGCGCTCGACGCCTTCGGCGCGCCGTACGTCGTCAAGGACGACGGCCTGGCCGCCGGCAAGGGCGTCGTCGTCACCGGTGACCTGGGCGTCGCCCGCGAGCACGCGCTGGCCTGCGGCCGCGTCGTGATCGAGGAGTTCCTGGACGGCCCCGAGGTCTCCCTCTTCGCCGTCACCGACGGCGAGACCGTCGTCCCCCTCCAGCCCGCCCAGGACTTCAAGCGCGCCCTCGACGGCGACGAGGGGCCGAACACGGGCGGCATGGGCGCGTACTCCCCGCTGCCCTGGGCCGACCCCAAGCTGGTCGACGAGGTCCTGCAGACGGTCCTGCAGCCCACCGTGGACGAGCTGCGGCGCCGCGGCACGCCCTTCTCCGGCCTGCTCTACGCCGGTCTCGCGATCACCTCGCGCGGCGTCCGCGTGATCGAGTTCAACGCCCGCTTCGGCGACCCCGAGACGCAGGTCGTCCTCGCCCGCCTGAAGACGCCCCTGGCCGGGCTGCTGCACGCCGCGGCCACCGGGACGCTCGCGTCCGTGCCGCCGCTGCGGTGGAGCGACGGCGCCGCCGTCACGGTCGTCGTCGCCTCGCACAACTACCCGGGGACGCCGCGCACGGGCGATGTCATCGAGGGCCTGGAGGAGGCCGGGGCGACCGGCGACGCGTACGTCCTCCACGCGGGCACGGCCCGGGACGCGGAGGGCCGCGTGGTCAGCGCCGGCGGCCGCGTCCTGTCGGTGACGGCCACGGGCCCGTCCCTGCGGGACGCCCGCACGCACGCGTACGAGGCGCTGTCCCACGTCCGCCTGGCCGGCTCCCACCACCGCACGGACATCGCTGCGCGGGCGGCGGAGGGCTCGTAGAGTCACCGGGCGCTGGATCCCCTTGCCTGCGGCAAGGGGATGCGCGCCTGCGGCGACAGCGGCTCGCCGGGTCGAGAGGTCTCAGGCCTCTCCGTCCCGCCGCAATGGCGCGCAACCCCCACCGGAGGTGACCGGCGGTGCCCGACGGTCCTCGGTCGGGCACGGCACCGCCGGTCAGGCGAGGGGGCCGGCCACCGCCGCGGCGGATTGCTTGCCCGCGGCAAGGGGCGCACCCCCGTACCGGCCAGTGGGCTCACGCCCCCTATACGTCGAGCCCGCCCGGCCAGGGCCCCGGCTTTGACCAAAGCCATTCCATCGAGTGACCGGTTGGCTAACTAGCTGACGCGCGCCCCACCCCCAACTAGGGTGCGGCGCAAGCGCGGTGCCGGGCAGAGGCCGGTGCCACGGTGCCGGAATCAGGCAACTGGCCCACCGGCATTGCGATGTCAGAGGCCGGTGCCACAGTGGGGGGAAAGGCAACGCCCCCGGCGTTGCGTCCGCTGTCGCACTCCTCGGTCCGCGTTCCGACGGAGCACAAACTGGCAACAGGGGGTGATCGGTCTCGTGGCAGGTCCGGAAACAGGCGTGCTCGTCGCACGCGCCCAAGCCCTCGCGGTGCTGCGCATCCGCAGCGCCGCGCTGGCCGTCGCCCTGCTGCCCGCGGCAGCCGCCGCCGTGCTGGCGGCGGGCATCGCCATGGGGCGCATCCCGGACGGCGGCGCCTGGTCCGCCGCCCGCTGGGCGTTCACCGGCGCCGCGGTCCTCGCCCTGGCCCTCGCGGCCACGGTCGCCGCCGTGGTCGTCCGGGCCAGACCGGCCCTGAGCCCCACGGTCCCCATCCCCGAGGAGAAGGCGCCCGACCTCTACCGCCTCGTCCGCGACCTCGCGGAGCGGCTGGAGGTCCCGGCCCCGTCGGCGATGGCCCTCACCCCCGACTGCGACAGCTGGCTGGAGGACCGCACCCACCCGGCCCACGGCTCGCCGCACGGCGCCGCGAACGGCCCCCCGCGCACCCTGCGCCCGCGCCGCCGCTCCACGGCGGCGCCGGTGCTGGTGATCGGATCGCCGTTCCTGTGGTGGATGCGCGTCGCCGAGCTGCGCGCCCTGCTGGCGCCGGTCGTCGCGGGCACGGGTCCCTCGGCCCACCCCGACATAGCCGCCGCCCGCCGCTTCGTCCGCGGGCTGGACGCCGCCGTGGCGGTCTCGGCGGGCCGGCCCGCCCTGGCGTTCGTCGGCGGCGTGGCCCGGCTGCTGCTGCACTCCTGCCGGGGGCACGCGGCCGAGATGGAGCGGGGGGTCGCGGCGGCCGCCTCCGAGCGCGCCCAGAGCGTGGACTACGGCCTGCGGATCGTCGCCCAGGAGCAGGTCGGCCTGGCCTACGCCGGCTGGGACCGGCTGCTCAACAGGGTCGCGCTGCCCGCCTGGCGCATGGGCCGCTGGCCCTCCCGCCTCGACGCGGGCGTCGTCTCCGCGCTCACCGAGCTCTCCCGCCGCGACCGCCTCGCGGAGGGTTTCGCCTCCCGGCTGGGCGAGCGCCCGGCCTGCGATCTGCTGGAGGAGCCCGGCGCGATCGACGAGGCCGCGTCCCTGCTGGCCGCCCGGCTCTTCCACGGCGGCCCGCCCGACACGGGCCCGGACTGGCTGCCGGTGGCCTGGAGCCAGTATCCGGAGGAGGTCGTGGACCGCAAGTGGCGGCTGGAAGCCGCCCGCCTGCACCGCGTCCTCGACGTCGTGGACGCCCTGCCGGCCCTCACCCCCGTCCCCGCGGCCCCGGCGGGCCTGGCCGCCGCCCCGACCGTGGCCCGCGTCCTGGAGCGGCTGGCGGGCCCCGCCGTGGACGGGGTCGCGGAGGAGCTGGGCGCCCGGCTCGGTGCCGAGGTGGCCCGGGAGGCGGCCCAGGAGGCGCTCACGGCGCAGCAGAGGGCCTTCGGCGCGGCGGCCACGGCCGAGCCCTGGGTGGACGGCCTCGCGCCCCTCTTCCCCCTCCAGCCGCCCCGCAGCGGCCGCGAGCTGCTCGCCGACCACGTCACGGCCATGGTCTGCTGTGCCGCCGTGGACACCGCCGGCGCCGCCCCGGGCCTGGACTGGCTGGACGGCCCGGCCCTGCTGGTCGGCGGCGCCCGCCGCCCCGACCTGGCCCGCACGGTCCTCAGCCTGATCGAGGACGGCGACGACGCGCCGCTGCGCGCCTGGCTCGGCGAGGTAGGGGTCCGCCCCGAGAAGCCCGTCCGCCTGGTGTGAGCCCCGGTGACCCCCGTGACACTCGGTGATCCTTCGCCCTGTCACTTACCGGGGAATTTCACGACGAGCGGTGACGAGGCGGGCGCAGTATGTGATGTGCTGGGGGCTGCTGTGCGCCAGTGACTGCAGGGAGCCGCGCCCGGGCACCGGGATCCGGGCGGGGGAAAGCAGCGGAAATCAGCAGGCGCCGGGGGACAGGGGAGGGAGCACGCATGGGGATGGACCAGATCCGCCGCTGGGAGTCGGGGGCACTCGCACACGCCGTGTCCGACCCCTTCGGTCAGGGCCCGCTGCCCTGGCTGCGCGGCAGCGAGCACTATTTCGACGACACGGGCCAGATCATCCCGTGGTACGTGAACCCCGTCCCGGACCGGGGCGGCGGGGAAGCGGGAGCGGGCCGGGGCAGAGCCGGCGGGGGCCGCGGCGCCGGCCGTGTCCCCGCCCCCCGCAGCGGCGGCCCGCGCACCGCGGACGACGTCCACCTCCAGATCAAGGGCTTCGCGTCCAACAGCGCTGTCGCCCCCGGCGAGGCCATAGATTTCCGCATCACCGTGGATCCGCCGCAGCAGTTCGGCGTGGACGTCTACCGCATCGGCCACTACGCGGGCGACGGCGCCTCCAAGATCACCACGAGTCCGCGGCTGTCCGGCATCGTCCAGCCCGCGCCCCTCACCGTCGACCGCACGGTCTCCTGCCACCACTGGTGGCTCTCGTGGCGCCTGCAGATCCCCAGCTACTGGAGCCTCGGCGCCTACGTGGCCGTCCTGACCACCGCCGACGGCTACCGCAGCCACATCCCCTTCCTCGTCCGCGACACCCACCCGGCGGACCTGCTGCTCGTCCTGCCCGACATCACCTGGCAGGCCTACAACCTCTACCCCGAGGACGGCCGCACGGGCGCGAGCCTCTACCACGCCTGGGACGAGCACGGCCGGCTGCTCGGCGAGGAGGGCGCGGCCACCACCGTCTCCTTCGACCGCCCCTTCGCCGGTGCGGGCCTGCCGCTGCACGTGGGCCACGCGTACGACTTCATCCGCTGGGCCGAGCGCTACGGCTACGACATCGCCTACGCCGACACCCGCGACCTCCACGCGGGCCGCGTCGACCCCTCCCGCTACCGCGGCCTGGTCTTCCCCGGCCACGACGAGTACTGGTCGCCGGCCATGCGCCGGGCCGCCGAGCTCGCCCGCGACTCCGGCACCTCGCTGGTCTTCCTCTCCGCCAACACCATGTACTGGCAGGTCGAGCTCGCCCCCTCGCCGGCCGGCCCCGACCACCTCATGACCTGCCGGAAGCACCGCGGCCCCGGCCGCTCCGCGCTCTGGCGCGACATCACACCGGCCGAGCAGCAGCTCCTGGGCATCCAGTACGCGGGGCGCGTCCCCGAGCCCGCCCCCATGGTCGTCCGCAACGCCGACCACTGGCTGTGGGACGCCACCGGCGCCGGCGAGGGCGACGAGCTCCCCGGCCTCGTCGCCGGCGAGGCCGACCGCTACTACCCCCGGACGGCCCTGCCCGAGCACACCCGCCGCATCCTGCTGGCCCACTCGCCGTACCTCGACAGCGAGGGCAGCAAGCGCCACCAGGAGACGTCCCTCTACCGCGCCCCCAGCGGCGCCCTGGTCTTCGCCGCGGGCACCTTCGCCTGGTCACCGGCCCTGGACCGGCCGGGACACACCGACACCCGGATCCAGCGGGCGACGGCCAACCTCCTGGACCGGATCTGCAAGCGCTGCTGACCCTCGCCCGACCCTCCTCCGCCGGGTCCCGGCCCGTACGGCAGAATCGTGGTGCTTGGACAAACCACCAGGAGGACGCGTGTCCGGATTCGTAGAGAAGCCCGAGCCGATCGAGGTGCCCGGTCTGGTGCATCTGCACACCGGCAAGGTCCGCGACCTCTACCGCGACGCGGACGGCAATCTGGTCATGGTCGCCTCCGACCGCATGTCCGCCTACGACTGGGTGCTGCCCACCGAGATCCCCGACAAGGGCCGGGTCCTCACCCAGCTGTCCCTGTGGTGGTTCGACCGCCTGACCGACCTCGTCCCCCACCACGTCATCTCCACGGACCTGCCCGCCGGCGCCCCCGCCGACTGGGAGGGCCGCACGCTCATCTGCCGCGCGCTCGACATGGTGCCGGTGGAGTGCGTGGCCCGCGGCTATCTGACCGGCTCCGGGCTCGCCGAGTACCGGCAGACGCGCACGGTGTGCGGCCTCGCCCTCCCCGAGGGCCTCACCGACGGCTCCGAGCTGCCGTCCCCGATCTTCACGCCCGCCACGAAGGCCGAGGTCGGCGAGCACGACGAGAACGTCAGCTACGAGGAGGTGGCGCGGCAGGTCGGCGCCGAGACGGCGGCCCTGCTGCGGCAGACGACGCTCGCCGTCTACGGGCGGGCCCGCGACATCGCCCGCGACCGGGGCATCGTCCTCGCCGACACCAAATTCGAGTTCGGCTTCGCGGGCGGCGAGCTCGTCCTCGCGGACGAGGTGCTCACCCCCGACTCCTCCCGCTTCTGGCCGGCGGACCAGTGGCAGCCGGGGCGGGCGCAGCCGTCCTTCGACAAGCAGTTCGTCCGCGACTGGCTGACCTCCCCGGCCTCGGGCTGGGACCGCCACGGCCACCAGCCGCCGCCGGTGCTCCCGCAGGAGATCGTGGACCGCACCCGCGCGAAGTACATCGAGGCGTACGAACGCCTGACGGGCCTGAGCTGGGCCTGACGCCCTGCCGGGCCGGGGCCGGGGCCGGCGGAACGAAGGGCCGGTGCCGGATCCGGCCCGGGCACACCACTCCGCCGCGACGGCGCTCAGCCACCCGCAACGCATCCGGCGGTGCCGGACCTCGCCCGGCCCCTGGCAGCCGTACGCGGCGGCGGCCGCGCCGCGAACGTAAGAGCTCTCTAAGAGAGCCCTGACAAGCTGGGGGCACCCCGAACCGCTGGGGCCCCGACCGCTGGGGGCACCCCGAACGCCGCAGAACCCCGCCGGAGGCGACATGGCCGAGACGTCCGTCCTCGTCGTCGACGACGACCCCGACGTCCGGGCGGCCGTCGCCGACGCCCTGACCATCGAGGGCTACGACGTCCGGGAGGCGGCCGACGGCCTGGCGGCCCTCTCCTCCGTCGCGGCCGCGCCGCCCGGCGCCGTCGTCCTCGACCTGGCCATGCCCGTCCTCGACGGCCTCGCGGTCTGCCGGAGGCTGCGCGCCCTGGGCGACCGCACGCCCGTGCTCGTCCTCACCGCCCGCGACGCCGTCGCCGACCGCGTCGCGGGCCTGGACGCCGGAGCCGACGACTACCTGGTCAAACCGTTCGCCCTGGACGAGCTCCTGGCCCGCCTCAGGGCCCTCCTGCGCCGCGCCGCCCCCACGGAACCGGCCGCCGGGCAGGACGCCGGCACCCTCTCCTTCGCGGACCTCACCGTCGACCCGGCCACCCGCACCGGCGACCGCGCCGGCACCCACCTCGAGTTCACGCGCACCGAATTCGCCCTGCTGGACGTCCTGATGCGCCACGCGGGCCAGGTGCTGCCCCGCGAGGTCATCCAGGAACGCGTGTGGGGCACCGACTTCGGCCCGGACTCCAACTCCCTCGCCGTCTACATCGGTTACCTGCGGCGCAAACTGGAGGCCGGCGGCGCCCCCCGCCTCGTCCACACCGTGCACGGCATCGGCTACCGCCTGGCGGAGCAGTGAGCGCAGGGGACGCGGGGGACGCGGGACGCGCCGGGAGAACGACGGCCCTGCGCAGGAGGATCCTCGGCCGGAGGCCGCTCCGCGCCCGGCTCGCCCTCGTGACGTCCGTGGCCGTCGCTGTCGTCGCCCTCGGCGTCCTGGCCGCCGCCTACGTCGTCATCCGCTACGAACTGGGCCGCCAGCTCGACCTCCAGCTCAAGCAGCAGGCCACCCTCATCGCCCAGCAGAGCCGCAGCGAACCGACGGGCCCCCTGTACGGAGAGTGCACCTGGCTCGCCGCCCCGGCCTGCGCACAGACCGTCCGGGCCGATCCGGCCGCCCCGCACCAGGACGGCCTCGTGCTGCCCGTGACCGGCGCCACCCGCCGCGTCGCGGCCGGCACGCTCGGCGAGCACTACAGCGACATCACCGTCGACGGCCACGCCATGCGGATGCTGACCACCCCGGTCAAGGGCCACCGCGCCCTGCAGGTCGCCGTCCGCTCCGACACCGTCGACAAGGGCGTGCGCCAGGCGGGCCTCCTGCTCGGCGCGGTCGGCGGCGCGGGCGTGCTCCTCGCCGCCGGCCTCGGCTACTTCGCGTCCCGTACGTCCCTGCGCCCCGTGACCCGGCTCACGGCCACCGCCGAACACATCGCCGCCACCCGCGACCCCGCCCACCGCATCGAGCTCGCCCCTTACGAGGCCCGCCGGGACGACGAGATCACCAGCCTCGCCACCAGCTTCAACACCATGCTCGGCGAACTGGAGGAGGCCGTCGCCGCCCAGCGCCGCCTCGTCGCCGACGCCTCCCACGAGCTGCGCACTCCGCTGACCGCGCTGCGCACCAACGCCGAGCTCCTCGCCCGCGCCGAACGCCTCACCCCGGCCCAGCGCGAGCGGGCCGCCGGCGCGCTCGGCCGCCAGCTCCGCGAGGTCACCGGTCTGGTCAACGACCTCATCGAGCTGGCCCGCGACGAGGAACCGCAGCAGTTCCTGGAGGACGTGCGCCTCGACCGGCTGGCGGAGCGCTGCGTCGCCGACGCGCGCGGCCACTGGCCCGGCACGGTCTTCACGGCGGATCTGACAGGCCCGGAGGGCGTCACCGTCCCGGGCGTCCCGGCCCGCCTCGCCCGGCTGCTGTCCAACCTGCTCGACAACGCCGCCAAGTTCAGCCCGCCCGGCGGCGTCGTCGAGGTGCGCCTGGCCCGTACGGCCGGCGGGGCGCTCGACCTGACCGTCCGCGACCACGGCCCCGGCATCTCCGCCGAGGACCTGCCCTACGTCTTCGACCGCTTCTACCGCTCCCGCCAGGCCCGGGCCCTGCCCGGCTCGGGCCTGGGCCTGGCCATGGCCCGCCAGATCGCCCGCGCCCACGGCGCCGAGCTGACCGCGGAACAGGCGCCGGCGGGCGGCGCCCTCTTCCGCCTCCGCTTCCCCGGAACCCCGGGGTGAGCGGGGGAGACCCGGCCCGGGGAACGCCGAAGGCCCCGGTCGTGATGACCGGGGCCTTCGTAACTGGAGCGGACGACGAGACTCGAACTCGCGACATCCACCTTGGCAAGGTGGTGCTCTACCAACTGAGCTACGTCCGCATGCCCCGCGGGTTTCCCTGCGGTGCGAGAACAACTATAGCCAACCTTGAGAGCGTGCAATGCGCGCGGCGGCGTGCCGGTTGTCCGCGCCCAGCTTCGTGGCGGCCGAGGAGAGGTAATTGCGGACCGTCCCGGGCGTCAGCGAGGCCCGCTCCGCGATCTCCGCGACGGGCGCCCCGCCCTCCGCCAGTTCGAGCAGCTCGGCCTCTCGCGCGCTCAGCGGGGAGTCGCCCGCACTGATCGCGTCGGCCGCCAACTCCGGGTCCACATAACGGCTTCCGCGGTGCACGGTCCGGATGATCTCGGCGAGCTTCTGCGCCGAAACGGTCTTCGGCACGAACCCCCGCACCCCCGCCTCCAGCGCCCGCTTCAGGTGCCCGGGGCGGCCGTGACCCGTCACGATCATGGTCCGGCACGCCGGCAACTCGGCCCGCAGGGTTGTGGCCACCATCACACCGTCGGCCCCTGGCATTTGAAGATCCAGCACGGCGACGTCCGGCCGGTGCGTCCGGGCCATCGCGAGCGCCTCCGGGCCCGACGCCGCCTCGGCGACCACCTGAAGATCATCCTCCAGGCCCAGCAGCGCGGCCAGCGCGCCCCGGATCAAATGCTCGTCATCCGCGAGCATGACCCGGATCGGCGTGATGTTGACGCCGCCCATGTCCGTACGCGCACCGGTGCTCATGCCGTCCCCCCGTTCACCGGAACCAGATCCGCCCCCTGAACCGCCTTGCCCGGCAGGGCTGCGCCGTCCGTACCGTCCGCATCCGCCGGCAGCACCCCCTCCAGCGGCACCTCCGCCGTCAGCCGGAACGTCGCGTTCGCCCGGTGCTCGTAGGTCAGCGTGCCACCCAGCACCGTGAGCCGCTCCCGCAGGCCCGCCAGCCCGGAGCCGCTCGCGGAACCCGGATCCCGCTCCGGCTCCCGCACGCCGTTGTTCTCCATGACCAGAACGGCCGTCGTCCCCGCCACGACCCGCAGCCGCACGGCACACCGCCCGGCGTCCGCGTGCCGCAGCACATTGGTGGTCCCCTCCCGGACGACCCACGCCAGGACCGACTGCACCGCCGGCGGCAGGGCCTTGCCCACCGTGTCGTCGATGCGGCACTCGATGTCCGCGGCGGACAGCACGCCCCGCGCCCCCACCAGCTCGGTGTGCAGGTCCGCCTCGCGATACCCGCGCACGACCTCCCGGACCTCGCGCTGGGAGTCCTGGGCCATCCGCTGGACCTCGGTCATCTGCTCCACCGCGGCGGGCGAGCCCCGGCGGGCCAGCTGGACGGCCAGCTCGCTCTTGAGCGCGATCACCGCGAGGTTCCGCCCGAGGACATCGTGCAGATCCCGGCCGAACCGCAGCCGCTCCTCCGCGACCGCCAGCCGCGCCTGCGCCTCCCGCGCCGTCTCCAGCTCCCACATGACGTGCAGCATCCAGCCCGACATCCGCACGACGTACACGACCCAGAGCGTGAGGACGAGCACCGCTGCCGTCAGGGCGACCGCGGCCTGCCAGTCGGCGCCGACCGCCAGCACGCCGAGCCCCAGCGCCAGTGCCACGACGACGCACGGGATCACGAACCTGCGGACCCTGCGGACCAGCAGGGTGTGCGGGCCGAAGACCGACAAGCTGCCGTTCCACAGGAACAGGCCGATCGTGGAGCCGTACTGCTGGCCGTACGCACGGAACGACATCGCCATGCAGACGACCGCCGCGGCGAACAGCACCCACTGCACGGCCACCAGCAGCCAGGGCGCGGGCTTTTTCCAGAGGTAGTGATCGAGGGAGCGGCGGAAGACGGATATGCCCACGAGGCCCTGGAAGGTGAAGATTCCGCCCAGCGCCAGCATCCACGGCCGGCCGAGGCCGGAGTCGGCGAGCACATTGACCGTGCCGGCTCCGGGGAGGAAGAAGGGCAGCGCATAGAGCGTCCACCGCATATAGCTGTCGACCTTGGCGACCCTGCTGCGGCCCCGCCACTCCTGCACCCGTGTCCACAGGCCCATGGGTCCCGCCCCCTTGCACGTCCTCGTCACTGCTTCACGGCCGCGGCCTACGCCCGTCGCCCCAGGGCTACCGCCGCGGATCCCACCGGAACCACCGCTTGGCGCCGTACGCGGCCACTATTGTCCAGGCAATGCCCGTGAGGACCGCGCCCCCGGCTTCATGAGCGCTCATCCCGCCCAGCCAGCCGCCGCGCACCAACTGGATCACCGGTGTCAGCGGCAGCACCGAGCAGATGTCCGCCATGGTGTCCGGCATGGCCTCCAGCGGCACCATGAGCCCCGAGCCCGCCACGGATATCAGCATCAGCGGCGAGGTCACCAACTGGGAGCCCTGCACCGTCTTCGCCCAGCTCGCGGTCACCGCGGCCAGGGCTATGGACATCGCCAGCCCGAGCAGGAGCCCGATCGCCATCAGATCGGGGCGGGCGACCGCCCGCAGGTCCAGCCAGAGCACGCCCGCCACGACCAGCAGGACGCACTGCGCCAGCGCCACGACCACCGCCGGCAGCGCCGTGCCGGTCAGGATCTCGGCATCGTTGGTCTCGCCGGTCCGCAGCCGCTTGAGGACCAGCTCCTCACGGCGCGCCACATAGGCACTGACCAGGTGCTGGTAGACGGCGAAGAGCAGGATGTAGCCGAAGGCGCCGGTCAGGGCGACCTCGTTGACCGACATCCCGGCCTCGCCGAGGTCGACCTCACCGATGGCGCGCCGCATGGCCCAGACCATCATCACCGGCATCAGCAGGGCCACGTAGAGCCCCATCTTGTTCCGCCCGAGCAGGATGAACTCCGCCCGGCCCAGCGCCGTCATCCGCGGCACCGATATCGACACGGCCTTCGCCATCACGCGTTCCTTCCCGCGACAGAATCCACACCAAGGCCAGCACCGGGACCCGCCCCCGCCCCCGCGGGCTCAGCGGCCGGGCCCGCGCCCGCTATGGCCAGGAACGCCTCCTCCAGCGAGGCGGTCCGGGCGTCGAGGCCCTCCAGCTCGACGTCCTTGTCCCGGGCCCAGAGCAGCAGCCCGGTCAGCGTCCGCTGCAGCTCGCGGGTCTGCAGCTCTATGCGCCCGCGGTCCTCCTCGTGCCGCACGACGCCCAGCTCGGCGAGCGGCGGGAGATCGCCCACAAACCAGCCCACCGGCATCGCGAAGCGGATCCGCGCGGGATAGCTGCCGATCACCTCCTCCGGCCTCCCGGACGTGACGATCCGCCCCTCGCGCATGATCGCCAGACGGTCGGCGAGGGCCTCCGCCTCTTCCAGATAGTGCGTGGTGAGCAGCACCGTGGTGCCCTCGGCGCGCAGCCGGCGCACCAGCTCCCAGGTGTTGCGCCGGGCCTCGGGGTCGAGACCGGTCGTCGGCTCGTCGAGGAAGAGGACCTCGGGGCGGCCGAGGAGCGCGAGTGCGAGATCGAGGCGGCGGCGCTCGCCGCCGGAGAGCTGCTTGATGCGGACGTCCTTGCGGCGGAGCATGTCGACCAGCTCCAGGGCCTCCGCCACGGGCCGGGCCCCGGTGGTGCAGCCGGCCCACATGCGGACCGTCTCCGCGACGGTCAGGTCCGTGGGGAAGCCGCCCTCCTGGAGCATCACCCCGATCCGGGGCCGCACGGCGCTCCGCTCCGCATACGGGTCGTGCCCCAGCACCCGCACCTTGCCCGCGGTCGGCTTCGCGAGCCCCTCCAGCAGCTCGACCGTGGAGGTCTTCCCCGCGCCGTTCGTGCCGAGCAGGGCGAACAACTCGCCTCGCGCCACGGTGAAGGAGATGTCCCGCACCGCTTCGAAGCCTTCGTCTCCGGCCGGGCCGTAGCGGCGGCGCAGCCCCGAGACGTCGATCACACTGTCCCCGATGTCCATGTCCCAAGCCTCCCGCCGGATCCGGGCGGGGGTCAGTGCGGCCTGTCATGACTTCGGATGACGAATGTCATCAGCGCCGGAGCCCGGGGGACACCGGGGCGGGAACGCCGAAGGCCCCGGTCGTGATGACCGGGGCCTTCGTAACTGGAGCGGACGACGAGACTCGAACTCGCGACATCCACCTTGGCAAGGTGGTGCTCTACCAACTGAGCTACGTCCGCATGCATCCGACCGGCTTCACCGGGCGGCGCGTGCATCACTCTACCTGATCCACTTCCGTGGCCGGTAACCGTGATGAGAGCGGGTGACAGGAATCGCACACTGCGCCTCCCCCTTGGAAAGGGGGTGCTCTACTACTGAGCTACACCCGCATGGATCGCCGGTCCGGCCCACAGAAGTGGACCGGCAAGCGATCAGAGCGGGTGACAGGAATCGCACACTGCGCCTCCCTCTTGGAAAGAGGGCGCTCTACTACTGAGCTACACCCGCATGATCCGTCCCGGCCGGTCACGGATGTGACCGGAGGACGTTCAGAGCGGGTGACAGGAATCGCACACTGCGCCTCCCCCTTGGAAAGGGGGCGCTCTACTACTGAGCTACACCCGCGTGACCTGGGGTTTTGCCCGGTTTCCCGGCCTCGCCCCTCGGCGTGATCCAGACTCTAGCTGATCATCCGGGGTGCTTGGCAAATCGGCCCGGCCGGCGACCCCGGGAGCGGCCCCGAGGGAGCCCGGCCCCGGCCCGGCGGAGTCCGGGCGGGCGGCTCGGCGACGGCTCGGCGCGCGGCTCAGTCGGCGGAGTTGAAGGCCTCGTACACGCGCTTGGGGATGCGGCCGCGCGGCGGCACGTCCATGCCGTGCGAGCGGGCCCAGGCGCGGACGGCCGCGGGGTCGGGGGCGACGGAGGTGCGGCGGTAGGCCTTGCCGGAGCGGGACTGCTTGCGACCCGCCTCCAGGTAAGGCGTGAGGACCGCTCGCAGTTTCTTCGCATTGGCAGTGTTCAGGTCGATCTCGTACGACTTGCCGTCGAGGCCGAAGGTAACCGTCTCCGCGGCTTCCCCGCCGTCGATGTCGTCGGAGAGTGTGACCACTACGCGCTGTGCCACGAATATCGGTCCTTTCGGCGGGCATCTCCGCGGTGAACTGCGCAGATGCACTGGTTCCGGATGTTCCGGATCCGTTCCTGGTCAATGGTTATTCATTTGTACAACGAGACGCATTGCAAAGTGAAGCCCAGTTAATTCTGTCCGGGCGCCTCTTCGCAATCAGGACCGTACGTTTTTCCCGGGATTTTTCCAGGGCGTCCTGGGCGTCGATGCGTAAACGTGACAGGAGGCCCAGCATATCTATGCGCGTAGATTTTTCGGGACTGTACTCTGGCCGTACCGCTTCAGCTCACGCACCACACACCGGGAGTGCCAGTGGCACGCGTCGTAGTCGACGTCATGCTCAAGCCGGAGATCCTCGACCCGCAGGGCCAGGCGGTGCAGCGCGCGCTGCCTCGCCTGGGTTTCGAGGGGATCGCCGACGTCCGTCAGGGCAAGCGCTTTGAACTCGAGGTGGAGGGACCGGTCGACGACGCCGCCCTCGCCCGAATCCACGAGATGGCGGAAACGTTTCTCGCCAACACCGTGATCGAGAACTTCACCGTGCGGGTCGACTCGTGACTGCACGCGTAGGAGTCATCACCTTCCCCGGCACCCTGGACGACCGCGACACCCAGCGCGCCGTCCGGATCGCCGGGCTGGAGCCCGTGCCGCTCTGGCACCGCGACAAGGACCTCAAGCAGGTGGACGCCGTGGTCCTGCCCGGCGGTTTCTCCTACGGCGACTATCTGCGGGCGGGCGCCATCTCCCGCTTCTCGCCGGTCATGGAGACCGTCATCGAGCAGGCCAGGGGCGGCATGCCCGTCCTCGGCATCTGCAACGGCTTCCAGGTGCTCACCGAGACCCACCTGCTGCCCGGCGCGATGCTGCGCAACAACCACCTGCACTTCATCTGCCGCGACCAGAAGCTCCGCGTCGAGAACGCGGACACCGCCTGGACGTCCGACTACGAGGCGGGCCAGGAGATCTCCGTCCCGCTGAAGAACATCGACGGCCGCTACGTGGCCGACGAGCGCACCCTCGACGAGCTCGAGGCCGAGGGCCGCGTCGCCTTCCGCTACCTGGACGGCAACCCCAACGGCTCGCTCCGCGACATCGCGGGCATCACCAACGCCGCCGGCAACGTCGTCGGCCTGATGCCGCACCCCGAGCACGCCGTCGAGCCGGGCGTCGGCACGGGTCGCACGGACGGGCTCGGATTCTTCACCTCGATCCTGAGGAAGCTGGTCACCTCATGACCCTCGACACCGTCAAGCACGCCAACGAGACCCCCGAGGTCGACCAGCCCTGGGCCGAACTCGGCCTCAAGCAGGACGAGTACGAGCGCATCCGCTCCATCCTCGGCCGCCGTCCCACCGGCGCCGAGCTCGCGATGTACTCGGTCATGTGGTCCGAGCACTGCTCGTACAAGAGCAGCAAGGTCCACCTCCGCCAGTTCGGCGAGAAGGCCCCCGAGAACGACGCCCTCCTCGTCGGCATCGGCGAGAACGCCGGCGTCGTCGACGTCGGCCAGGGCTACGCGGTCACCTTCAAGGTCGAGTCGCACAACCACCCCTCGTACATCGAGCCCTACCAGGGCGCGGCCACCGGCGTCGGCGGCATCGTCCGCGACATCCTCGCGATGGGCGCCCGCCCGGTCGCCGTCATGGACCCGCTGCGCTTCGGCGCCGCCGACCACCCCGACACCAAGCGCGTCCTGCCGGGCGTCGTCGCGGGCATCGGCGGCTACGGCAACTGCCTGGGCCTGCCCAACATCGGCGGCGAGGTCGTCTTCGACGCCTGCTACCAGGGCAACCCGCTGGTCAACGCGCTCTGCGTGGGCGTGATGAAGCACGAGGACATCCACCTCGCCAAGGCCTCGGGCGCCGGCAACAAGGTCATCCTCTACGGTGCCCGCACCGGCGGCGACGGCATCGGCGGCGTCTCGGTGCTGGCCTCGGAGACCTTCGACGACAGCAAGCCCGCCAAGCGCCCCGCCGTCCAGGTCGGCGACCCCTTCCAGGAGAAGCTCCTCATCGAGTGCACCCTGGAGATCTTCCGCGAGGACCTGGTCGACGGCATCCAGGACCTCGGCGGCGCCGGTCTGTCCTGCGCCACCAGCGAGCTGGCCAGCGCCGGCTCCGGCGGCATGCGCGTCGAGCTGGACCGCGTGCCGCTGCGCGACGCGACGCTCTCGCCCGAGGAGATCCTCATGAGCGAGTCGCAGGAGCGCATGTGCGCGATCGTCGAGCCCGGCAAGGTCGACCGCTTCCTGGAGATCTGCGAGAAGTGGGACGTCATCGCCACCGTCATCGGTGAGGTGACCGACGGCGAGCGGCTGGAGATCTTCTGGCACGGCGAGCAGATCGTGGACGTGCCGCCGCGCACCGTCGCCCACGAGGGCCCGGTCTACGAGCGCCCGTACGCCCGCCCGGAGTGGCAGGACGCCCTCCAGGCCGACGACGCGAACAAGCTGGCCCGGCCGGCGACCGCCGAGGAGCTGCGCGAGCAGGTCCTGAAGGTGATCTCCTCGCCGAACCAGGCGTCCAAGTCCTGGATTACCGACCAGTACGACCGGTTCGTGCAGGGCAACACCGTCCTCGCGCAGCCGGAGGACTCCGGCATGGTCCGCATCGACGAGGACACCAACCTCGGTGTCGCCGTCGCCACGGACGGCAACGGGCGCTACGCCAAGCTGGACCCGTACACGGGTGCGCAGCTCGCGCTCGCCGAGTCCTACCGCAACGTGTCCGCCTCCGGCGCCCGGCCGCTGGCCATCTCGAACTGCCTGAACTTCGGCTCCCCCGAGGACCCCGCGGTCATGTGGCAGTTCGCGGAGGCCACGCGCGGCCTGGCCGACGGCTGCCTCGCCCTGGGCACCCCGGTCACCGGCGGCAACGTCTCGCTCTACAACCAGACCGGCGAGACCGCCATCCACCCGACCCCCGTGGTCGCGGTGCTCGGCGTCATCGACGACGTCGACCGCCGTACGCCGATCGCCTTCTCCGACGAGGGCCACCTGCTCTACCTGCTGGGTGACACCAAGGAGGAGCTGGGCGGCTCGGCCTGGTCCCAGGTCGTCCACGACCACCTCGGCGGTCTGCCGCCGGCCGTGGACCTGGACCGCGAGAAGCTGCTGGGCGAGATCCTGATCTCCGCCTCGCGCGACGGCATGGTCGACGCCGCGCACGACCTCTCCGACGGCGGTCTGATCCAGGCCCTCGCGGAGTCGTGCCTGCGCGGCGGCAAGGGCGCACGGATCGTCGTGCCGATCGGCACCGACCCCTTCGTCTTCCTCTTCTCCGAGTCCGCCGGCCGTGCGGTCGTCGCGGTCCCGCGGAGCGAGGAGCTGCGGTTCACCGACATGTGCGGAGCGCGGGGCCTGCCCGCGGCCCGGATCGGTGTCGTCGACGGCGAAGCGATCGACGTGCAGGGCCAGTTCAGCATCCCGCTGGCCGAGCTGCGCGAGGCCCACGAGGCCACGATTCCGGCGCTCATCGCGTAGGTTCCGCCTGACGTCCGCGGTGGGGGGGGGGGGGGGGGGGGCCGCCCCCCCCCCCCCCCCCCCCCGCCACCGGGACAGCGCCTCATCGCACCATCCCGATCAGGGGCGGGGCACCCGCAGGCGTATCGCCAGCACCAGCGCCAGCAGCATCGCTCCGGCAGCACACGCGAACACCGTGTCGACCGAGGAGACGAACGCCCGTATCGCCTGGGTGTGCGCCTCGCCGCTGAGCGCGGCTATGCGGCTCGCCGATCCGCCGGGGCCCTTCGCCTCGTACGCCCTGGCCAGCACCGTGCCGAAGACGGAGGCGCCCAGCGCGCCGCCCAGGGACTGGAAGAAGCGGATCCCCGTGGTGGCCACGCCCAGTTGGCGGGGCGGTGCCGACTCCTGCGTGAGCTGGATCAGCTGGCCCAGCAGCTGGCCGAACCCCAGGCCGAGCAGCAGCAGCGCCGCGCCGACGACCCACAGGCCCGTGTCCGCGCTGAGGGTCGCGAGGATCCCCATGGCCGCTGCGCTGACGGCCGTGCCGGTGACGACGAAGGTCTTCTGCGGCCAGCCGCGCGCCGTCAGCCGGCCGGTGACGACGCCGATGACGGAGATGCCCGCGGCCATCGGGAGCAGGAACAGGCTCGCGTTCGTGGCGGCGATGCCGCGCACGAGCTGCAGATAGATGATCACGTAGATCATCGAGCCCATCAGAGCCGTCCCGATCAGCGCCTGCAGCGCGAACGAGACGCGCAGCACGGGGATCTTGAACAGCGACAGGGGCAGGACGGGCTCGGCCGCCGTCGCCTGCCGCCACAGGAACAGACCGAGCAGCAGCACGCTCGCGGCGATCAGCCCGAGGACGACGGGGGACCCCCACGCGTACTCCTTGCCGCCCCACTCGGTGACGAGCAGCACGGCCGTGGAGAAGGCCGCGGCGAGGCCGGCGCCGAGGAAGTCGATCCGGTGGCGCGTGCCGTGGTGCCGGGGGAGCTTGAGGACGGCGGCCGCGGCGGCGAGCACGGCGAGGCCGACGGGCAGGTTGACGTAGAACACCCAGCGCCAGTCGGCGTGATCGGCGAGGACGCCGCCCAGCACGGGCCCGAGCGCCATGCCCGCGCCCGCCACGAGGCCGCCGATTCCGGCGCCGCCCTTGCCGCCGCCGTCGCTCCCGTCCGCGGGCGCCGCCGCCTTGAGCTGCGCGATCACGACCATGGTCACGCTCATCAGCCCGCCGCCGCCGAGGCCCTGGATCGCACGGAACGCGATGAGCTGCTCCATGGACTGCGCGGCTCCGCACAGCGCCGATCCCACGAGGAAGGCGGCGACGGCGCTCAGGAACACCTTGCGGGCGCCGAGCGTGTCGCACAGCTTGCCGTAGAGCGGCAGGGCCGCGGTCGAGGCGAGGGCGAAGGCGCTGATCAGCCACGGCACGCGGTCGATGCCGTGTGCCGGGTCGAGGTCCCGGACGATCGGGACGGTGACGGCCGAGACGATGTTCTGGTCGAGGACGGCCAGGAGCATCGTCGTCAGGCAGACCACGAAGGCGATCTTGCGCTGCCCGGCGGTCATGCCGGGCCCGGCCGGCTGACCGGCCGACTCCGGAGCGGGTGCGTGGGCAGTCGCTCCCGCAGGCCCCCGATCAGGAGCCAACTGCCTCGCCGCTGTGGATGAATGCACCCTTCTTCCCCCTCCGGAGCCGGTTCGTGAACGCCGACGGAAGCGGCGCGCCCTCACCATGCCCCGACAACATGTACCGAGTCAATTCTTCTATCGGGTAAGTTTGTCGCCCCGGTCAAAATTTCATCCTGGTACAGTCGTGCCATGGCCGAAGAGCTGAGCCTGCGTGAGCGCAAGAAGATCCAGACCCGGCGCACCCTCTGGAAGACCGCGGCGGACCTGTTCCTGGAGCGCGGCTACGACCAGGTGTCGGTCGCCGAGATCGCCCTGGCCGCCCAGGTCTCGAAGATGACGGTCTTCAACTACATGTCCTCCAAGGAGGACCTGGTCCTCGGCCCCATGAAGGAGCACATCGGCGACGCCGCCCGCTCCGTGCGCGACCGGCGCCCCGGCGAGTCCGTCGTCGCCGCCTTCCGCAGGGCCTTCATGGCCGCGCTCCACGCCCACGACGCGTCCGTCGGCATGAGCGACCACCCCTACGTGCTCCGGATGCGCCGCCTGATCCAGGAGACGCCGGCCCTTCTCATCCGCGCCCACGAATACGTCCGCCAGTCCCAGATGCTCCTGGCCGAAGAGCTGGCCGCCTCCACGGAAGGGCCCGAAGCCGAGCTCGCCCCCGTGGTCGCGGCGCAGCTGATGAGCGTCCGCTACGCCGTGCACGAGTACAACCACCGGCGGTTGTTCGCGGGCGAGTCGGCGGATGACGTCCTTCCCGGCGCCGTCGCCCTCGCCGAGCGCGCCTTCGCCCTGGTCGAGCACGGGCTCGGGGACTTCGGCACGCTCCCGGCCGGGGCCGGCGCGACCCACGCCGTAGAGGCCCACGCCGCAGAGGCCGGCGCCGAATAGGGTCGGGGCCATGCCTCCCGCCCAGCGCAAGCCCCGTCCCCGCAGCTACGACCCCGCCAAGCTGCGCGCCGCCGTCACCGCGCAGCTCGCCCACGTACGGGACGCCGCCGCGAGCCTGGACGAGGCGCAGCTCGCGCTGCCCACCCGGTGCGGGGGCCGGACCGTCCGCGATCTGCTCGCGCGCATCGCCCTGGACGCGGACCTCGTGGCCCGCCTGATCGGGGAACCGGCCCCGCCCGCTCGGGAGATCACCGCCGTGGAGTGGCCGGTCAAGGCCGCATCCAGCGAGATCAGCGACATCGCCGAGATCGCCGAGATCGCCGCCAGCGACGCGGCCGCGCCCCCCGCCGCCCTCCTGGACGCCGCGGCGGACCGTTTCGCCGCGCTCGCCGCCGTCACCCCGCCCGACCGCCTGCTCGCCACTCCCGCGGGCGCCATGCGCCTGGACGACTTCCTGGTCACGCGCTGCGTGGAGCTGGCCGCCCGCACCGACGACCTCGCGGCGGCGCTGGGCACCGAGGTCCGCTACGACCGGCAGCTCCTGGCCCATGCCACCCGTCTGCTGGCCGACGCGCTCGCCGCCGAGGCCCCGGGCGGTTCCGTGGAGATCCGCATCCCGCCGTTCGCGGTCGTCCAGTGCGTGGCCGGCCCCCGGCACACCCGCGGCACGCCGCCCAACGTGGTCGAGACCGACCCGCTCACCTGGCTCCGCCTGGCCACCGGCCGTACGGACTGGGCCACCGCCCTGGAAGCCGCCGCTGTCAGCGCGAGCGGTGAGCGCGCCGACCTCTCCGCGCACCTCCCGCTGTCCGGGCGGCGGTGACCCGGCCCTGATCGCGTCTTGAACGCGTCCGGACCGCGCCCGGGCGGCTCCTTTCGGAGCCCCGTCCGGCCCGCCTCCGGACAGCCCTCTTTGTGGGAATGAACAAAGGACCTACGAAAGGCGATTCGCCATCCCTCAAAGGTGATTCACCGTGCGCGCCGAGTGGCTGTGCGTGGTGTGAGGCATCACCGGTCGTCCCCGGTTCGGATGAACCTCCTCCCTGCCATAGACTCAAGGTGTGCCTCGTGGTGACGGACGACTCAGCCACGACCTGCTCCCCGGTGAGAAGGGCCCCCAGGACGCTTGTGGCGTCTTCGGTGTCTGGGCTCCGGGTGAAGAGGTCGCCAAACTCACCTATTTCGGGCTGTATGCGCTGCAGCACCGTGGACAGGAGTCCGCGGGCATCGCAGTGAGCAACGGCTCCCAGATCCTCGTTTTCAAGGACATGGGACTGGTTTCCCAGGTCTTCGACGAAACCTCCCTCGGCTCCCTCCAGGGCCACATCGCGGTCGGTCACGCCCGCTACTCCACCACCGGAGCCTCGGTGTGGGAGAACGCCCAGCCGACCTTCCGGGCGACCGCGCACGGCTCGATCGCGCTGGGTCACAACGGCAACCTGGTCAACACGGCCGAGCTGGCCGAGATGGTCGCCGCCCTCCCCAAGGAGAACGGCCGGGCCACCCAGGTCGCCGCGACCAACGACACCGACCTGGTCACGGCCCTCCTCGCGGGCCAGACCGACGCCGAGGGCAAGCCGCTGACCATCGAGGAGGCGGCCGCCAAGGTCCTTCCCGACGTCAAGGGCGCCTTCTGCCTCGTCTTCATGAACGAGCACACGCTCTACGCCGCCCGCGACCCGCAGGGCATCCGCCCGCTGGTCCTCGGCCGCCTGGAGCGCGGCTGGGTGGTGGCCTCCGAGACGGCCGCCCTGGACATCTGCGGCGCCACGTTCGTCCGTGAGGTCGAGCCGGGCGAGCTCATCGCCATCGACGAGCACGGCGTGCGCACCAGCCGCTTCGCCGAGGCCCGCCCCAAGGGCTGTGTCTTCGAGTACGTGTACCTGGCCCGCCCCGACACCGACATCGCGGGCCGGAACGTCTATCTGTCCCGTGTGGAAATGGGCCGCCGCCTCGCCGCCGAGGCCCCGGTCGACGCCGATCTGGTGATACCGACTCCGGAATCCGGCACCCCGGCCGCCGTCGGTTATGCGGAGGCCAGCGGCATTCCGTACGGCACCGGCCTGGTCAAGAATTCGTATGTCGGCCGGACGTTCATCCAGCCGAGCCAGACGATCCGCCAGCTCGGCATCCGGCTCAAGCTGAATCCGCTCAAGGAAGTCATCAAGGGCAAGCGCCTGGTCGTCGTCGACGATTCCATCGTCCGCGGCAACACCCAGCGCGCGCTCGTCCGGATGCTCCGCGAGGCCGGCGCCGCCGAGGTGCACGTGCGGATTTCCTCCCCGCCGGTGAAATGGCCGTGCTTCTTCGGCATCGATTTCGCCACCCGGGCCGAGCTCATCGCCAACGGCATGAGCGTCGAGGAGATCGGCCGCTCGCTGGGCGCGGACTCGCTCGCGTACATCTCCCTCGACGGCATGGTCGAGGCGACCACCATCGCCAAGCCGAACCTGTGCCGCGCCTGCTTCGACGGCGAGTACCCCATGGCGCTCCCCGACCCCGAGCTGCTCGGCAAGCAGCTCCTGGAGACCGAGCTGGCCGGTGGCGCGGACGCCGCCGACGCGCTCCGTCGTCCGTGACACGCCTCCGCAGTACCGAACGACACGAAAGCTCTCAAACATATGTCTGCAGAGTCTTCTGAGCATGCTCCGCACGCGGGCACTGGTGCCAGCTACGCAAGCGCGGGCGTCGACATCGAGGCGGGCGACCACGCCGTCGAGCTGATGAAGAAGTGGGTGAAGAAGGCCACCCGTCCGGAGGTCGTCGGCGGCCTCGGCGGTTTCGCCGGGCTCTTCGACGCCAGTGCGCTCAAGCGGTACGAGCGCCCCCTCCTGGCCTCCGCCACGGACGGCGTCGGCACGAAGGTCGACATCGCCCGCCGCATGGGCGTCTACGACACCATCGGCCACGACCTGGTCGGCATGGTCGTCGACGACCTGGTCGTCTGCGGCGCCGAGCCGCTGTTCATGACCGACTACATCTGCGTCGGCAAGGTCCACCCCGAGCGGGTCGCCGCGATCGTCAAGGGCATCGCCGAGGGCTGTGTGCTCGCGGGCTGCGCGCTGGTCGGCGGCGAGACCGCCGAGCACCCGGGCCTGCTCGGCGCGGACGAGTTCGACGTGGCCGGTGCGGGCACCGGCGTGGTCGAGGCCGACCACGTGCTGGGCGCCGATCGCATCCGTACGGGTGACGTCGTCATCGCGATGGCCTCGTCCGGACTTCACTCGAACGGGTACTCGCTGGTCCGCCATGTGCTCTTCGACCGGGCCGGCTGGGAGCTGGACCGGGAGGTGCCGGAGTTCGGCCGCACCCTCGGCGAGGAGCTGCTGGAGCCCACCCGGATCTACTCGCTGGACTGCCTGGCCCTCACCCGTACGGCCGAGGTGCACGCCTTCTCGCACATCACGGGCGGCGGCCTGGCGAACAACCTGGCCCGGGTGATCCCGGACCACCTCCGGGCGACGGTCGACAGGTCGACGTGGACGCCGGGCGCGGTCTTCGACACCGTGGGCCGGCTCGGCGGCGTCGAGCGGCTGGAGCTGGAGAAGACGCTGAACATGGGCGTCGGCATGGTCGCGGTCGTCCCGCAGGAGTCCGTGGACGTGGCCCTCACGGCCCTCGCCGACCGCGGCGTGGACGCCTGGGTCGCCGGTGGCATCACCGACCGCGGTGACCACACCGAGGCCGTGGCTCTGACCGGCGACTACGCCGGCTGAGAGCCCGCCGGGAGCCGACGTGAGCCGACGCTGCACGGGGCCCGCCGCCCGGACCGGAAGGTCCCGGGCGGAGCCTCGTGCGGCGCGCACGGCGGCCCGCACCGCGGACGCAGCACCCCGGGCAGCACAGAACCCGGTCCGAGGACAGGCCTCGAACCGGGTCAGTGGGAGTTACAGCGTCAAGCGCGGCGACGGTAAGAAGGGTCGGACGGCGTCTGCTCGTCCTCGTCCTCTTCGTCGTTGTAACGACTCGCGTACTGAGCGTACGGGTCGTCATCCAGCTCATCGTCCTTTTCGAGCGGCTCGCTGTTCGGCGGCTGCTTCGTCGGCGATGCGCCCAGCTCATTGGCCAGACGTGAGAGGTCGGTCCCGCCGCTGTTGTACTTCAGCTGGCGGGCGACCTTTGTCTGCTTGGCCTTGGCCCGGCCGCGCCCCATGGCTCGACCCCCTCATTGACGGGGCTCGACGGCCCCAGAGTCTTGACACGCGTTCACGTTCATGAGTCAGAGCGGACCCCCGTGGAGGGATCCGGCCTGTAGGGCTTCAACGGTACCTGCTTCCGCGGCCATACGGTACGTCGCCCGCATGACGTGCCACGCAGCACAACCCTAGGGGAGCCCCGTCCCCGCTGGTCAGCTGCGATTTTAACGTGTCTCGTGCCCCGACCCGCCGATGGGTGGTGAGAGATGTCTCGCTCACCACCTCATCGGACGGGCCTGTAGGGACCACTAGGGGGCGGCTCCGGGCGGCCTTTCGGCCGCCGGTCCGGCCGCGCCGCGCCCGCCGCCGGGACACGAACGGAGCACAACGCGTCCTTTGCGGGCTTACCGGGCGGTTCTACCGCGTGGTAGCCATGCTGGCGGCGGCCGCGGCCGCGTCCGTGGCGCGCGCCCGCGCCTCGGCCATGCGCTGCTCGGCCAGCCGGTCGGCGGCAGCGGCGGGCGGAATGCCGTCGGCCTTGGCCCGATCAAATATGGCCAAGGTCGTATCGAAAATCTGGTTCGCCTTGGCCTTCGCCCGGTCGAAATCAAAACCGCGCAGTTCGTCGGCGACCTGAATCACTCCGCCGGCGTTCACCACATAGTCCGGGGCGTAGAGGATGCCGCGGTCCGCGAGGTCCTTCTCGACGCCCGGGTGGGCGAGCTGGTTGTTGGCCGCGCCGCAGACCACGCTCGCGGTCAGGGCGGCCACGGTGGCGTCGTCCAGCGCGCCGCCGAGGGCGCAGGGGGCGTAGACGTCGAGCGGCGTACGGACCAGGACGTCGGCGTCCGTCACGGCGGTGACCTGCGGGTGACGGGCCAGGATCCGCTCCACGGCCTCCGCACGGACATCGGTGATCACGACCTCCGCGCCGTCCTCGACCAGATGCTCGACGAGGTGGTGGCCGACCTTGCCGACGCCCGCGACACCGACTCTGCGGCCGCGCAGCGTGGGCTCGCCCCACTGGGTCTGCGCGGCGGCGCGCATGCCCTGGAAGACGCCGAAGGCGGTGAGGACGGAGGAGTCGCCGGCGCCGCCGTTCTCGGGGGAGCGGCCGGTGGTCCAGCGGCACTCGCGGGCGACGACGTCCATGTCCTGGACGTAGGTGCCGACGTCGCAGGCAGTGACGTACCGGCCGCCGAGGGAGGCCACGAAGCGACCGTATGCCAGCAGAAGCTGTTCGGTCTTGATCAGAGAGGGATCGCCGATGATCACGGCCTTTCCGCCGCCGTGATCGAGGCCCGCCAGTGCGTTCTTGTAGGACATGCCGCGGGAGAGGTTGAGGGCGTCCTGCACCGCCGCCTCCTCCGAGGCGTACGGGTAGAAGCGGGTGCCGCCGAGGGCGTCGCCCAGGGCGGTGGAGTGGATGGCGATCACTGCCTTGAGGCCGCTCTCGCGGTCCTGGCACAGCACGACCTGTTCGTGGCCGCCCTGGTCCGACCGGAACAATGTGTGCAGCACGCCGTCAGCTTCATCGGTGGGACGTACGTCAGTCACTGTGGTGACTCCATATGTCGCGGAGGTCGCCCTCCGGGGGTGGTGGAGGGCCGGTTGGCAAGAGGGTAAGACCTGCCGGCCCGGCGGGCCGGTCCCGTGCGGAGGATCACTCCTCCGAGGAGCGGTGCCATGGGACGATTTGCGCGGTACGGGGAGGGTTCGGCAACTCCCCGGGGTGTCCGGCGTCTTGAGGGGAGCACGTGTGGGCTCGGCGTCATCGGTGACTGTCCCGTACGCGTCGTACCTGCGGGTCTACGAGCCGCTGGGCGCGTTCCCGGAGCCGGAGCGCACGCACTGGGAGCGCTACGCCCGGCGCACCGCCCTGCCCTGCGCCCAGGACGAGCTCCGGCGCTCGCTCGCCGACCTGCTGCCCACCCCGCCGGTGCCGGTCCCGGTGCACGAGAGCGGCGACGCCTTCGTGACCTTCCAGGACGGCGTCCTGTGCGTCTGCCCCTGGCGGACGCGGCTGCGCGGCTGGCTGGCGCTGGAGGAGCTGTCCGAGAGCCTGCCCGCACCGGTCCTGGACGCGGCGCTGCCGCCGGTCGTGCGCCGGCAGGCGGAGGCCGACTACGAGCGCTGGCAGGAGCGCAACCCCGACGCCAGGCCGTGGATCCGCACCGCGACCTGGCAGGTGCCCCTGCGCTGGTTCGTCCTCTTCTCCGACGAGGAGCGCGAGTACGGCAAGCCGGGCGAGTGCGCCGGCGAGGGGGAGCCGGGCCGGGACGGGCTCGTGCTCCGCTACCGCACGCCGATGGTGCAGGCGAGGCGGCGGGTGGCCCGGGGGCTGCGCACGCTCAAGGACGCGATCGACGAGGGCCCGCTGATCGACGGGCTGGTGGACGTGGGGCGGTGGCTGGAGGAGTTCCACCCGCGCTCCCTGGTGGAGCTGGACTACGGCGGTCTGGTGCATATGGTGCCCGAGGCGCAGCTCGCCGAGGACCATTCCGCCGGGGACACGGCGGAGGGGCTCGCGGCGCTCCGCGCGGGGGACGGGGTGCGCGCCGGGAGGGCGTACGAGCGGTTGACGGAACGCTGGAGTGCCGTACGCAACCGTCAGTACGCCAATTGAAGTCCTGGTTCTAGGAGCCCCGGGACCTAGGTCCTGATCCGGGCCATTGCGGCAACCGTGACCTAACGCACTTTCGTCAGGTCTTGCGCCCATCGCCCATCTGCGTGGCAAAATAGGACAAGGAGTCCGGGAAGGGCTCCTTCCGTCCAACTAAGGGCGGATTGATCGGTATTGCACTCCTTGGCGGGTCTGGTGACCCCTGATCCCGCTGTGACTGATCGTCACGGCGGCGTGACTGTCCGCTATGGCATGGTCCATCGGCTTCCGTCGAGGTTGAACACCTGAGAGGGCAATTCCATCGGTTTGGCCGACGTGGCTGGACAGATGGTGTAGTTGTAGTGCCGAGGACAAGCCGTTCGTCCTATAACCGACTCGGCCCGCGTCCGCCATTTCGGGCAACGCGGGTCAAGGTGCAGAATTTAGAGGAAAGAACCGACTCCACGTCAGGTTCTCCCGAGGAGGCCGCTCATGACCGCTCGCACCCCTGATGCCGAGCCGCTGCTGACCCCGGCTGAGGTTGCCACGATGTTCCGCGTGGACCCGAAGACGGTCACCCGTTGGGCCAAGGCTGGCAAGCTCACGTCCATCCGCACGCTCGGAGGACACCGCCGTTACCGCGAAGCGGAGGTCCGCGCCCTGCTGGCGGGCATTCCGCAGCAGCGCAGCGAGGCCTGAACCACCGTATGACCGGGCGTTTTCCGGGGCCCCCAACCCGGCTCGCGCCCCGCTCCAGCTTTAGCTGAAGCACCCTGAAGCACCATCTGGCTCCATACGACCGGCTCCTGCCCCAACAGGACCGCCGCAGCCCACCGACTTGGGCGAGTCGTCGATCGCGCTGGACTCCGCCGGGTCCAGCGCGATCTTTTTTATGCCCGGACGTCTCCGGACACCCCTGGGCGGGCCCGGCGGCCCTGCCCGGCTCTGGGCAGCGGGGGCCGGCGGATCGCCCGTACGGAGCCCCGGCCCCACCCTTTCGGGTGGAGTGCAATTGCACATATTAAATTGACCCGTTGTAGGGCAGGGGTAAGTTCCCTCATCCGGGAAACTCTTTCGGTGACTCCCGTCACAGCGCGACGGGCTTGTCACTCATTGTGCCGCTGCGGTAAAGGGCCCGGTGCGCGCCGCACGTGCGCGGAAGCATGGCCGACTGCCGCCCGTACAGGCGCCGTTGGTCACCCGGAGCCGCTCCGCACCTCCTCGGCGCCCTCCGGCCCGGACACCGGCCCCGCGGGGCCCGCGGCCGCCTCCTGGGCGAGCCGCAGCAACCGGTGGCACACGGCGCAGTGCCGGGTCAGGTGGCGGTACCCAAAAGCGCCCGACGCGGCGGACAGGTGGGCGCGCAGCAGCGCCCGCGTCTCGTGCCGGATGCTCTCGGCCCTGAGCTTCCCGGACCCGGGCGTCCCGGGCCGCTTCGCCTCTGCCGGGGTGGTGGTCGTCGTCATGGAGCGCAGCACCTCCACTGCCTGGGTACCCCTGGCACGTGTCCCAGTCAAGGTCGAACGCGAGAAGGCCCGGATCCCTGAAAAGGGATCCGGGCCTTCAACTCGTGCGGTCCTGACGGGATTTGAACCCGCGGCCTCCACCTTGACAGGGTGGCGAGCACTCCAAACTGCTCCACAGGACCTTGCTTGCTTCCCGCTCTCGCGGGCTTGCGAGAGAGACTCTACAGCAGGTCAGGGGGTGCGGTCGAACCCGATCACGGAAGGGCCCCCGATCGGGTTCCCGCACCGTGCCGCGGCCCGGCCGCACCACCCGCCCCTAGGGCACCAGCTGATCGATGGCCTTCACGATCCGCTTGTCCGAGACCGGGTGCGCGGTCCCCAGCGCGTGGGCGAAGTAGCTCACCCGCAGCTCCTCGATCATCCAGCGGATGTCGAGCGCCTCCCGCGGCACCGGGCGCCCCTTCGGGAACTGCTCCAGCAGCCACGCGTGCTCGTCCTGCATCTCCTTCACCTTCGCCATCCGGGCCCGGTCCCGGTCGGCGTTGGCGGGCAGCTGGGTGAGCCGCCGGTCGACCGCCACCAGATAGCGCAGCAGGTCCGGCAGCCGCCGCACGCCGTGCTCGGTGACGAAGCCCGGCTTGATCAGCCCCGCCAGCTGCTCCTTGACGTCCGAGAGCGAGGACATCAGCGACAGGCTCGTGGTGGCCTTCAGCCGGCGCTCGCACGCCTGCCAGGCGGCCAGCACCTCCTGTACCTTCCGGATCGCGTCCATCGTGGCGTCCACGATGTCCGCCCGTACCGCGTCGAACAGCTTGCGGAAGGATTCTTCGTCCCAGACGGGGCCGCCGTGTGCCGCGATCAGCTTGTCGGCCGCACCCGCGACGCAGTCCTCGAAGAGCGCCTGGACGGAGCCGTGCGGATTGCGCGACAGGGCGAGCTTCTGCTGGTTGCCGAGCTTGTCCTGGGCGAATTTCGCCGGGTTGGAGGGCAGGTTCAGCAGGATCAGCCGGCGGGTGCCCCGCCACATCGCCTCGCGCTGCTCCGCTTCGGTGTCGAAGAGCCGCACGGCGACCGAGGAGCCCTCGTCCACCAGCGCCGGATACGCCTTGACCGGCTGGCCGGCCCGGCGCGTCTCGAAGGTGCGCGGCAGGGTGCCCACCGTCCAGGACGTGAGCCCCGAGCGCTGCTCCGGGGCGCCGCCGCCGGTGCCGCCGGCCTTGGCGGCCCCCGCGGCCTGCTCGAAGGCCTTGGAGATCGCCGCCTGCGTCTTCGGCTTGAGCCGCAGCCGCAGCGCCTCCAGGTCCTTGTCCTCGGCGATCTTGCGGCGGCGCTCGTCGACGACCCGGAAGGTGATCTTCAGGTGGTCGGGGACCTTGCCCGGGTCGAAGTCCTCCGGCTCCAGCCGGACGGCCGTCATCCGGTGCAGCTCGCGCGCCAGCGTGACCGTCAGGGACTCCTGCAGGGGCACGGCACGGTCCAGGAACGCCTTGGCGAAGTTCGGCGCCGGCACGTAGTTCCTGCGGATCGGCTTGGGCAGCGAGCGGATCAGCTCCGTCACCAGGTCCTCGCGAAGCCCAGGGATCTGCCAGTCGAAGCCCTCGGCCGAGACCTGGTTCAGCACCTGCAGCGGAATGTGGACGGTCACGCCGTCCGCGTCCGCCCCCGGCTCGAACTGGTAGGTCACCTTGAACTTCAGCCGGCCCTGCCGCCAGGAATCCGGGTAGTCGTCCTTGGTGACCGCCTCGGCGTTCTCGTTGATGAGCATCGACTGCTCGAAGTTCAGCAACTCCGGCTCGTCGCGCCGCTTGTGCTTCCACCACGAGTCGAAGTGCGCGCCCGACACCACGTGTTCGGGCAGCCGCTGGTCGTAGAAGTCGAAGAGCGTCTCGTCGTCCACCAGGATGTCCCGGCGGCGGGCGCGGTGCTCCAGCTCCTCGACCTCGCCCAGCAGCTTGCGGTTGTCGTGGAAGAACTGGTGGTGCGTCCGCCAGTCGCCCTCGACCAGGGCGTGGCGGATGAACAGCTCGCGGCTGGTCTCCGGGTCGATCCGGCCGAAGTTGACCTTCCGCTGGGCGACGATCGGCACGCCGTACAGCGTCACCCGCTCGTACGCCATGACGGCCGCCTGCTTCTGCTCCCAGTGCGGCTCGCTGTAATTGCGCTTCACCAGATGCTCGGCGAGCGGCTCGATCCACTCGGGCTCGACCTTGGCGTTGACCCGCGCCCACAGCCGCGACGTCTCCACCAGCTCGGCCGACATCACCCAGCGCGGCTGCTTGCGGAACAGCGCCGAACCCGGGAACACCGCGAACTTCGCGCTGCGGGCACCCAGGTACTCGTTCTTCTCCGTGTCCTTCAGACCGATGTGGGAAAGCAGACCGGCCAGCAGCGACTGGTGGATGCGGTCAGGGGCCGCATCCTCCTCCGCCATGTGGACGCCCATCTGCTTGGCGACCGTCCGCAGCTGCGAGTAGATGTCCTGCCACTCGCGTATCCGCAGATAGTTCAGGAACTCCGACTTGCACATGCGCCGGAACGCCGACGACGACAGCGCCTTCTGCTGCTCGCGCACGTAGCGCCACAGGTTCAGGAAGGCGAGAAAGTCACTCGTCTCGTCCTTGAAGCGGGCGTGCTGCTGATCGGCCTGCGCCTGCTTCTCCGAGGGCCGCTCGCGCGGATCCTGGATCGACAGCGCGGCCGCGATCACCATGACCTCGCGGACGCAGCCGTTGCGGTCGGCCTCCAGGACCATACGGGCCAGCCGCGGGTCCACCGGAAGCTGCGCGAGCTTGCGCCCCGACTGCGTGAGCCGCTTCTTCGGGTCCTTCTGCGCGGGGTCGAGCGCGCCCAGCTCGACCAGCAGGTCGACGCCGTCCTTGATGTTGCGCCGGTCCGGCGGATCGATGAACGGGAACTTCTCGATGTCGCCCAGGCCGGCCGCCGTCATCTGCAGGATGACCGAGGCCAGGTTCGTCCGGAGGATCTCCGCGTCCGTGAACTCCGGACGGGACAGGAAGTCGTCCTCCGAGTACAGGCGGATGCAGATGCCGTCCGACGTACGGCCGCAGCGGCCCTTGCGCTGGTTCGCGCTCGCCTGGGAGATCGCCTCGATCGGCAGCCGCTGGACCTTGGTGCGGTGGCTGTACCGCGAGATCCGCGCGAAACCGGGGTCGATCACGTAGCGGATGCCGGGAACCGTCAGGGACGTCTCCGCCACGTTCGTCGCGAGGACGATCCTGCGGCCCGTATGGCGCTGGAAGACCCGGTGCTGCTCGGCGTGCGACAGACGGGCGTACAGCGGCAGGATCTCGGTGAACCGCAGCTTCTTCTTCTCCAGCGCGTCCGCGGTGTCGCGGATCTCCCGCTCGCCGGAGAGGAAGACCAATATGTCGCCGTCACCCTCGCGCTGCAGCTCGTCCACCGCATCACAGATCGCCGTGATCTGATCGCGGTCCGCGTCGCCGGAGTCCTCCTCCAGCAGCGGCCGGTACCGCACCTCCACCGGATACGTCCGCCCGCTCACCTCGATGATCGGCGCCTCCCCGAAATGACGCGAGAAGCGCTCCGGGTCGATCGTGGCCGAGGTGATGACGACCTTGAGGTCGGGGCGGCGCGGCAGCAGCTGGGCCAGATAGCCGAGGATGAAGTCGATGTTGAGGCTGCGCTCGTGCGCCTCGTCGATGATGATCGTGTCGTACTGGCGCAGCTCGCGGTCCGTCTGGATCTCGGCCAGCAGGATGCCGTCCGTCATCAGCTTGACCAGCGTGCTCTCGCTCACCTGATCGGTGAAGCGGACCTTCCAGCCGACCGTCTCGCCCAGCGGCGTGCGCAGCTCCTCCGCGACGCGCTCGGCGACCGTACGGGCGGCGATCCGGCGCGGCTGGGTGTGCCCGATCAGGCCCCGGACGCCGCGGCCGAGCTCCATGCAGATCTTGGGGATCTGCGTGGTCTTCCCGGAACCGGTCTCACCCGCGACGATCACGACCTGGTGGTCGCGGATCGCCGCCAGGATCTCGTCCTTCTTCTGGCTGACCGGGAGCTGCTCGGGATAGGTGACGGCCGGCGCGGCCGCCCGGCGGCTCGCGACGCGCAGCTCGGCCGCGTCGACCTCTGCCGTGATCTCGGCCAGGACGGCCGTACGGGCCTCGGGCTTGCGGATGCGGCGCGCGCCCTCGAGCCGCCGCCCCAGGCGCTGCGCGTCGCGCAGCGTCAGCTCGGGGAGGCGGGCGGCGAGGTCGGCGAAGGTGGCGGGGGCGGCAGGCTGCGTAGACATACGGAGTCCAGGATCGCACCAGCCGCCGCGAAGCGGCGAACCCATTTTCCGGGAAAACACTGAGCCCCCCGTCCGAAGACGAGGGGCTCACTGTGGCTGGGGCCGGGGTCGAACCGGCGACCTTCCGCTTTTCAGGCGGACGCTCGTACCAACTGAGCTACCCAGCCACGCAGACATCAGAGACGTCTGCAGCGGTCCTGACGGGATTTGAACCCGCGGCCTCCACCTTGACAGGGTGGCGAGCACTCCAAACTGCTCCACAGGACCTTGCTATGTGCGAGCACTAGTCTCGCACACGGTACAGCGTGCCCCCAACGGGATTCGAACCCGTGCTACCGCCTTGAAAGGGCGGCGTCCTGGGCCACTAGACGATGAGGGCTGATGGCCCACCTGGGCGCTTTGCAGCGCCTCGGGGACGTGAGAAGCATATGGGATGGAGAGGGGGAACGCCAAAACGGTTTCCCGGAGGCGGCGCGACGGGGCTGCCGGGGGCCGTGCGGGGGCCCCGCGGGGGTGCGTGCCGGACAATGGCGAGCGTGCTGGAGATGACGCGCGAGGAGTTCGAGGAACTGGTCGCCGAGGCCCTGGACCGGATCCCGCCGGAGCTGACGCGGCTGATGGACAACGTCGCGGTGTTCGTCGAGGACGAGCCCCCGGCGGAGGACCCGGAGCTGCTCGGCCTCTACGAGGGGACGCCGCTGACCGAGCGCGGCGAGTGGTACGCCGGCGTCCTGCCCGACCGGATCACGATCTACCGCGGTCCCACGCTGCGCCTGTGCGCCTCGCGGGAAGAGGCGGTGGAGGAGACCGAAGTGACGGTCGTTCACGAGGTGGCGCACCACTTCGGCATCGACGACGAGCGCCTGCACGCCCTCGGCTACGGCTGACCGGCGGGAGGCCGGGGCGGACCGGCGGCGCGGGGGCCGGGGTAAAGAGCCCGTCAGGTGACCGTGTGCCGCGCGTGTCCTGGGCGGGGCGGTCTCAGTTGGGCAGGGGGCCTGTCCCATGCGTCAGTCCCGGAAGTCCCGAAGGCGGTCCCCCGATGCCTCCCACCTCACCCCGCGCAGCCGTCACCCGGATCGCGGCCGTCGCCGCCGCGGTCCTGGCCCTCGGGGGGTGCATGAGCGTGAGCGACCCGGAGCGGCCCGCTCCGTCGCCGGGTGCGGGCAAGCAGCGCGACGCGGGACCGGAGCCGGACGGCGGGGTGCGGATCCCGGGCGGGCGGCCCGGGCAGGCGGACGCGCGCTCCGCGCGGGGCGCGAGCGGCAGCCCGTCGGCCAGGAACACGGCCACCCCGTCCTCGTCCGCGACGCCCTCGGGCACCCCGGCCGAGGCCTCGCCGGACGCCCGCCCCGGCAAGCCGGGCAAGAAGGCGAAGCCGCCGACCGGCGGTGGCACGGCCCCCGCGCCCCGCCCGCCCGCGTCCACCCAGCCGGCTCCCCAGCCGAGCACCCCCGCGCCGCCGCCCCCCACCCAGCCGCCCTCGTCCTCGGCGCCTCCCTCGCCGCAGCCGGGCCCGCAGGCGGCGGGCCCCATGGCGTAGGCCGCGCCGGGCCCTGTGGCGCAGGCCATGCCGCCGGGCGGGTACGGCGGGTTGCGTCCGGGGGGTGCGAGTGCGTATGGTGGTAGATCGTTTGATCCCATTTGCCCGGCGCCCTGCAGAAGCGCGCCGTGTGGCGCGTTCCTTACCTTGCCGTGGCTGACCGCATCGAGGCGGTCATTTGTGAAGCCGACACGGAGCTTGGGCGCGTGCCGAAACTCCGGAAGGTTTCGCATTTCGCATGTCCATTTCCCCTGAGCAGACCGTCATGCCCGCGAACGACGAGATCGTCGAGATCGTCGCCGAGGCGGACGCCACCGCGGAGACCACCGCGGACCTCACCCCCGCCGACGACACCGCCGCCGCCGAGCCCGCCGAGCCGACGATCACCTTCGGTGACCTCGGCCTGGACGACGCGATCGTCCGCAAGCTCGCGCAGAACGGTGTCACCACCCCCTTCCCGATCCAGGCCGCGACCATCCCGGACGCCCTGGCCGGCAAGGACATCCTCGGCCGCGGCCGCACCGGCTCCGGCAAGACCCTCTCCTTCGGCCTGCCGCTGCTGTCCACCCTGGCCGGCGGCTTCACCGAGAAGAAGCGCCCCCGCGGTCTGATCCTCACCCCGACCCGTGAGCTCGCGATGCAGGTCGCGGACGCCCTCCAGCCGTACGGCGACGTGCTCGGCCTCAAGATGAAGGTCGTCTGCGGCGGTACGTCCATGGGCAACCAGATCTACGCCCTGGAGCGCGGCGTCGACATCCTCGTCGCCACCCCGGGCCGTCTGCGCGACATCATCAACCGCGGCGCCGCCTCGCTCGACAAGGTCCAGGTCGCCGTCCTCGACGAGGCCGACCAGATGGCCGACATGGGCTTCCTGCCCGAGGTCACCGAGATCCTCGACCTGGTGCCGTCCGGCGGCCAGCGCCTGCTCTTCTCCGCGACGCTGGAGAACGAGATCGACACCCTCGTCAAGCGCTACCTGGTCGACCCGATCACGCACGAGGTCGACCCCTCCGCCGGTGCCGTCACCACCATGACCCACCACGTCCTCGTCGTGAAGCCGAAGGACAAGGCGCCGGTCACCGCCGCCATCGCCGCCCGCAAGGGCCGCACCATCATCTTCGTCCGCACCCAGCTGGGCGCCGACCGCGTCGCCGAGCAGCTGCTGGACGCCGGCGTCCGCGCCGACGCCCTGCACGGCGGCATGACCCAGGGCGCCCGCAGCCGCGTCCTGGAGGACTTCAAGGCCGGCTACGTGAACTGCCTGGTCGCCACCGACGTCGCCGCCCGCGGCATCCACGTCGACGGCATCGACCTGGTCCTCAACGTCGACCCGGCCGGCGACCACAAGGACTACCTGCACCGCTCGGGCCGCACCGCCCGCGCCGGCCAGTCCGGCACGGTCGTCTCCCTGGCCCTGCCGCACCAGCGCAAGCAGATCTTCCGCCTGATGGAGGACGCGGGCGTCGACGCCTCGCGCCACATCGTCGGCGGCTCCGGCGCCTTCGACGAGGAGGTCGCCAAGATCACCGGCGCCCGCTCCCTCACCGAGGTCCAGGCCGACTCCGCCGCCAACGCCGCCAAGCAGGCCGAGCGCGACCTCGCCGACCTGACCCGCCAGCTGGAGCGCGCGCAGCGCCGCGCCACCGAGCTCCGCGAGGAGGCCGACCGCCTGCTGGCGCGCGCCGCCCGCGAGCGCGGTGAGGACCCGGAGGCCGCCGTCGCCGCTGCCGCCGAGGCCGCCGCCACCGAGGCCAAGGCCGAGGAGGAGGCCGCGGTCGCCGCGTCCGTCCCGGCGCAGGCCGCTCCGGCCCACGAGCGCCGCGACGAGCGGGGCAACTTCGAGCGCCGCGGTGGTGACCGCCGTGACGACCGCGGTGGTGACCGTGGCGGCTTCCGTCGCGATGACCGTCGTGATGACAACCGCTCCGGTGGTTTCCGCCGCGATGACCGTCCGTCGGGTGGCTTCCGTCGTGACGACCGTGAGGGTTTCCGTCGTGACGACCGCCGCGATGACCGCGGTGGTGACCGTGGCGGCTTCCGCCGTGACGACCGTCGTGATGACAACCGCTCCGGTGGTTTCCGCCGCGATGACCGTCCGTCGGGTGGCTTCCGTCGTGACGACCGTGAGGGTTTCCGTCGTGACGACCGCCGCGATGACCGCGGTGGTGACCGTG